>CAYYGH010000024.1:0-34449 GCA_964471405.1 uncultured Sphingomonadales bacterium
CAGCACCCGCCGCCGGGGATGCCCTGTCCGGCAGGGTCCGGCAGAAAGTGGAACCAGCCTCATGCATTGGAGACTGCCACATCTGTCAGCTGGATTCGCCGGCTGAACCGGCGAATGACGCCAAGGGAAGTGCATCACCGGCCGAGCGCACCACGGCCGCCGGTGAATGACGCGGGGGACATCGTCGGAGAGATTGGTTGCATCTGTAGGCGCATGCCGAGAGAGGAGGGATGTCGCTGAAGGGAGCAACGATCGCGCCGGCGAATGACGCCAAGGGGGAAGGCATCTCCGGCTCAGCTCCCCGCGACCGGCGGTGAATGACGCAACAGGAGCATCGCCGGCCGAGTGCGGCGGTCACCTGGGCGCGGGGTATCACCATGGCCGGCGCATGCAAAAGAGGCCGTCTCCCAGCATCGACTGCCGATTGCCGATGGCTGATCACTCCCCGCCCGATCACCGATGACCGATCCCCGACGACTGATGACCGATCACTGAGGACCGATTACCGATTCCTGAGGACTGAGGACCGATGACTGATGACCGGCCTCAGGCGGCCTCCGTGCCGCCGACGATGAGCGAGGAGACGAGCAGCGCCGGCTGGCCGACGCCGACCGGGACGCTCTGGCCGTCCTTGCCGCAGGTGCCGATGCCGGGATCGAGCTTCAGCTCATTGCCGATCGCCCGCACCCGTTTGAGGACCTCGGAGCCGGATCCGATGAGGGTCGCCCCCTTGACGGGCTCGGCGATCCGGCCGGCGCGGATGCGGTAGGCCTCCGTGCAGCTGAAGACGAATTTGCCGGAGGTGATGTCCACCTGGCCGCCACCGAAGTCGACCGCATAGATGCCGTCCTCGACTTCGGCGATCATGTCTTCCAGCCGGGCATCGCCGGCACGCATGAAGGTGTTGGTCATCCGGGGCATGGGCTGGCAGGCATAGGATTCCCGTCGGCCGTTGCCGGTGGACCGGCAGCCCATCAGGCGGGCGTTCAGCCGATCGAAGAGATAGCCCTTGAGGATGCCGTCCTCGATCAGCACGGTCTCGCCGGTCGGCGTGCCTTCATCATCGATGGTCAGCGAGCCGCGCCGGCAGGGCAGCGTTCCGTCATCGACCACCGTCACGCCGGGGGCGGCCACGCGTTCACCGATGCGTCCCGAGAAGACCGACAGCTTCTTGCGGTTGAAGTCGCCCTCCAGCCCGTGGCCGACGGCCTCATGCAGCAGCACGCCCGGCCAGCCCGGGCCCAGCACCACCGGCATCTCGCCGGCCGGCATGGCCTCTGCCGCAAGATTGACATCGGCCTGACGCAGGGCTTCTTCCGCCAGGCTCCGCCACCCGCCCGCCCGGTCCAGGACCGCCTCGAAGGCGAGCCGCCCGCCGGCGGAGGCCGAGCCGCGCTCGCGTCGCCCATGACCTTCCAGCACCACGGAAATCGTCAGCCGCACCAGCGGTCTGATGTCGCGGGCCCGGAACCCGTCTCCCCGCACGATCTCGACGACCCGCCAGCTTGCCGCAAGAGAGGCGGTCACCTGGCAGACGCGGGGGTCGCGCTCGCGCAGATAGCGGTCGATATCCGCCAGCAGAGCGACCTTGTCCGCAAAGGCGGGATGGGCCAGCACATCCTCCTCGTCATAAAGACGCCGGTTGGTGCCCACGGGCGGCGGCGCCATCTCGACCGGCTCGCCCTTGCGCAGGCCGTCAAGCACGGCAGCCGCCCGGGCGAAGGCCCGACGGGTCAGCAAAGGGGAATGGGCGAAAGCCGCCCGCTCACCCAGGAGCCCGCGCAGGCCGAAGCCGCGGTTTTCGTCATAATGGGCGCTGGTGATCCGGCCGTCCTCGAAGACCAGCGACTCGGAGCGGGCATATTCCGCAAACAGCTCGCCGTCCTCCAGACCGTGCAGCGCCTCGCCCACAAGAGCGGGCAGCCGATCGCCGTCAAGATCGCCCTCGCCATAGAGGAGGGTGTCGATGTCCATCTCCGCCGCTGCTGCGCGGGAAGCCATCCGTGATGTCATGGTGGGTCAGCTTTCCCTCATTTCTGCCTTCTGCCCGTTGCGACCTGCAGGTGAGCACGCAAGAGCGCGGACCGAGGCACCCCGGGCCTCATGCCCGCAGCACGAACGGGCCCGAAGCACAGATAGGAAACGATCGGGTCCGTGCCTAGCGGCCGGGTGCGAAAAAGCGGCTTGCGATGGGCGAAGGGCTTCGTCTAAAGATGCGCAAAAGATCGGCCGATGCCTTTCAACGCGGTCTGTGCTTGCCGGCATGGCATGGCCGACGACAGACAGGAACGGAACCACATGGGCCGCTGAGCCCGGTTCCGGATCCGGCAGAACGGCAAGGCAGTCAACAAGGCGGAACGCTCCCATGGCGATCAAGCGGGTTCTTTCGGTCGTGGCAGTCCCTTTTGCACTGTGGGCAATGACGGCAGCGGCGCTGGCCCAGGAGATGGTCGGCGCTCCCCGTGACGGGGAAATCGGTCTGCAACCGGCGGCCTCGCCGATTGCCCACCAGATCCACGGCTTCTATGATCTGCTGCTGGTGATCATTCTTTCGGTCGTGGCGGTCGTCGGGCTGCTGCTGTTGTGGGTCATCATCCGCTACAACAGGAAGGCGAATCCGACACCGTCCAAGGTCACCCACAATACGCTGCTGGAAGTCGTGTGGACGACGATTCCGGTCATCATCCTGGTGCTGATCGCGGTGCCGAGCTTCCGCCTGCTGTATGCGGAGGATGTCGTGCCGCCGGCCGATCTCGTGGTCAAGGTCACCGGGCATCAGTGGTACTGGACCTATGAATATCCGGACCTCGACGGCATCACCTTCGATGCGATCATGATCCCGGAGCGTCTGTTCGACGATCCGGCGGCCGCCTCCGAGCGGGAGGAGGCCGCGCGTCAGGTGGCGGCCTTCCTGGGGCGGGACAAGCCGGTGAAGCTGCACCGCCTGCTCGATACCGACACCCGTCTCGTCGTGCCGGTGGGCAAGGTGGTCAAGGTGCAGGTGACATCGACGGATGTGATCCATTCCTGGGCGGTTCCGGCCTTCGGCGTGAAGATCGATGCAATCCCGGGGCGGCTCAACGAATCCTGGTTCAAGGCGGAAAAGACCGGCACCTTCTACGGCCAGTGCTCGGAGCTGTGCGGCCAGCGGCATGCCTTCATGCCGATCGCGATCGAGGTGGTCAGCCAGGAGGAGTTCGATCGCTGGGTGAAGAAGGCCAAGGCCGAATACGGCATGGCTGCGGCCGATGAGGCGGCCCGGCCGCTGCGGCTGGCGGCGCGCTAAGGGGAAGCATGCACTTCTTCTTACGTCGCTCTTGCCTTTTATATCGCGCGCGGCGAATATGAGGTTGTGACGATCGTCGTGGTCGGAAACAAGATGGCAGGTGAGAGGTCAGGGACGGCAAATCATGGCTGATGCAGCACAGGCACATGCGGATCATCACACACCGAAAGGGTGGCGGCGCTGGCTGATGTCCACCAATCACAAGGACATCGGCATCCTGTATCTGTGGTATGGCGCGATCATGGGGCTTGTGGGCTTCCTGTTTTCGCTGGCCATCCGCATCGAGCTGGCCGAGCCCGGCACGCAGTTCCTGCCGCTGTTCACGGGCGGGGACGTGGCGGCCGCGCACAGCCTCTACAACGTGCTGATTACGGGCCATGGCCTGATCATGATCTTCTTTTTCGTGATGCCGGTGCTCATCGGCGGTTTCGGGAACTTCTTCATTCCCATCATGATCGGCGCGCCGGACATGGCCTTTCCGCGCATGAACAACATCAGCTTCTGGCTGCTGGTGCCCTCGATCTGTCTGCTGATTCTGTCCATGTTCGTGGAAGGGGCTCCGGGGGCCAATGGCGTGGGCGCCGGCTGGACGATCTATCCGCCCCTCTCGTCAAGCCTGGGGCATCCGGGGCCCGCGATGGATCTCGGCATCCTCTCGCTGCACATTGCGGGGGCATCCTCGATCATGGGCGCGATCAACTTCATCACCACCATCATCAACATGCGCGCCCCGGGCATGACGATGCATAAGATGCCGCTGTTCGCTTGGGCGGTGCTGGTGACGGCGTTCCTGCTGCTGCTGTCGCTGCCTGTGCTGGCGGGCGCGCTGACCATGCTGCTGTTCGACCGCAATTTCGGCACCCACTTCTTCGATCCGGCCGGCGGGGGTGACCCGGTGCTGTTCCAGCATCTGTTCTGGTTCTTCGGTCATCCGGAGGTCTACATTCTGATCCTGCCGGCCTTCGGCATCATCAGCCACATCGTCTCGACCTTCTCGAAGAAGCCGATCTTCGGCTATCTCGGCATGGCCTATGCGATGGTGGCGATCGGTTTCATCGGCTTCATCGTCTGGGCGCACCACATGTTCACGGTGGGGCTTGACGTCGACACCAAGGCCTATTTCACGGCCGCGACCATGGTGATCGCGGTGCCGACGGGCATCAAGGTGTTCTCCTGGATCGCGACGATGTGGGGCGGCTCGATCGAGTTCCGCACGCCGATGCTCTGGGCGATCGGTTTCGTTGCGCTGTTCACCATGGGCGGGGTGACCGGCGTGGTGCTCGCCAATTCCGGCATCGACACCTACATGCATGACACCTATTACGTGGTGGCGCATTTCCACTATGTGCTGTCCATGGGCGCGGTGTTCGCGATCTTTGCCGGCTTCTACTACTGGATCGGCAAGATGAGCGGTCGCCAGTATCCCGAGTGGGCGGGCAAGCTCCATTTCTGGATCACCTTCATCGGCGTGAACATGATCTTCTTCCCCCAGCATTTCCTGGGTCATTCGGGCATGCCGCGCCGGTATGTGGACTATCCGGACGGATTCACCTTCTGGAACCAGATCTCAAGCTGGGGAGCCTATATTACTGCGGTTGGCGTGGTGCTGTTCCTGGGGATCGTGGCCTATACGCTGCTGGCCGGCCGCAGGGCGGAAGCCAATCCCTGGGGTGAGGGGGCAACGACGCTGGAGTGGACGCTGCCCAGCCCGCCGCCCTTCCATCAGTTCGAGCGGCTGCCGATCATCCGCTAGTTCGGCTGGCGCCGCACGGGAAACCATACAGGGGGCGGGGCATGGCGCCGCCCCCTTGGGCCTTGAAAGAGACGGAAAACGAGCATCATGTCCGTGCCACGCACAAGCGTCAGCTGCGCGTCAGGGGAAGCCTTCGCGGATATGACCGGTGCCGGCTCTGCGATCGCCGACTGGCGGGACTATTGGGAGCTGCTCAAGCCCCGCGTAATGTGGCTGTCCCTGTTTACGGCCGTTGTGGGGCTGGTGGCCGCACCGCAGTCGCTTGATCCGGTGCTGGCAGCGGTCAGCGTGCTGGCGATCGCGCTGGGCGCCGGTGCGGCGGGGGCGCTCAACATGTGGTTCGATGCCGACATCGACCGCCGCATGGCCCGCACCCGTTCGCGTCCCATCCCGGCCGGGCGGATCGCTCCCGGGGAGGCGCTGGGCTTCGGCCTTGCGCTGGCGGTGGCGGCGGTCACCATGCTCGGCCTGTTCGTGGACTGGGCCGCCGCGGGACTGCTGGCCGTGACAATCGCCTTTTATGTCGTGATCTACAGCATGTGGCTGAAGCGTCGCACGCCGCAGAACATCGTCATCGGCGGCGCGGCCGGGGCTCTGCCGCCGGTGGTCGGCTATACGGCCGCCCAGGGAGGCGTCACGCCCGAGGCGCTCGTCCTCTTCCTGATCATATTCCTGTGGACGCCGCCGCATTTCTGGGCGCTGGCGCTCAAATATGCGGATGACTATGCGGCCGCCGGCATTCCGATGCTGCCCAATACCGCCGGCCGCCGGGCCACGACGCGGCAGATTCTGCTCTACACGCTCGTGCTGCTGCCGGTGGGAATGCTGCCCGCCTGGTGGATGGCGGGTCCCTGGCGTGTGATCTATGCGCTGCTGGCCGCCGGCATGGGGCTGGTCTTCGTCTATCATGCACTGGCCCTGCATCGCCGCGAAAAAGGTGGAGAGATGCGGCTGTTCGCCTTCTCGATCCTCTATCTGTTCGGGCTTTTTCTTGCCGTCATGGCCGGTGAACTGGCAGGAGGCGGAGCATGACGGCCGAGCGCCCGAACCTGGACGGAGGGCCCGGCCGGGAGCCGCATGCGGAATTCGCCCGCCGTCGTCGCCGGCGCAATGTCGTGATCGCCCTGGCGCTGGCCGGATTCGTCGCGATCGTCTTCTTTGCCACCATGGCGAAGCTGAAATATCTGCTGCCGGCCGGATAGGAAACGGAACGGAAGGGCTGCCATGAAGCGGATGCGTCTGTGGCCGGTGCTGCTGGGCCTGCTGCTGGTGGGAGCCTCCAGCCTGCTTGTCGTCTATGCGGTGCCGCTCTATCGGCTGTTCTGTCAGGTCACCGGCTTTGGGGGAACGACCCAGCGGGCGACCGGCAGTGCGGCCCCTGCGCGCGTGCTGGACCGCATGGTCCGGGTGCGCTTCGATGCGACGGTCGATCCCGCCCTGCCCTGGCGCTTCCGTCCGATGGTGCCCTATGTGGATGTGCATGTGGGCGAGAAGACGAAAGTATCATTCGAGGCGGAGAATCTGGCCGATCGGGCGATCACCGGGCGGGCGGTCTTCAATGTCACGCCGTTCAAGGCCGGTCCCTATTTCGTGAAGACCCAGTGCTTCTGCTTCGATGAGCAAACGCTCAAGCCCCATCAGCGGGTGGAGATGCCGGTGATCTTCTATGTCGATCCTGAAATGGCGAATGACCGGGATGCGGACGATGTGAGCGAGATTACGCTCTCCTACACCTTCTTCAAGGCGCCCGATCAGCCTTCCCAAGGGCAGGATGGTCTTGCGAAGGGCGGGTCTGCCTCTGTAAGAAACGGGCGTTCGGCGGCGGCAGCCGCTCTGACCAGGGCACCATGACAAAGAGGGATGGAAACATGGCGAAGGTCGAAGAAGGCATGAAGCATCCATATCATCTGGTCGAGCCCAGCCCCTGGCCGCTCGTCGGCTCCATGTCGGTGCTGGTCATGGCGATCGGAGCGGTGGGCTGGATGCACGACTGGGCGCATTTCGAATATGTCTTCTTCGCCGGTCTCGCCGGGCTGCTGTTCACGATGTATCGCTGGTGGGGCGATGTCGTGCGCGAGTCGCTTTCAGGCTATCATACCCCGGTCGTTCAGCTGGGGCTGCGCTATGGCATGATCCTGTTCATCGCCTCCGAGGTGATGTTCTTCGTCTCCTGGTTCTGGGCCTATTTCAACGCCGCCCTGTTTCCCCCCGAGTCCATCGGCGGGGTCTGGCCGCCGAAGGGGATCCAGACATTCGATCCCTGGCACATCCCCTTCATCAATACCATGATCCTGCTGCTGTCGGGCACCACCGTCACCTATGCCCATCATTCCCTGCTCGAAGGCAACCGCAAGGGACTCGTCCAGGGTCTGCTGCTGACGGTGCTGCTGGGGCTGAGCTTTACGAGCCTGCAGGCCTATGAATACATCCATGCGCCCTTCTCGCTGGGATCGGGGATCTACGGGTCCACCTTCTTTCTCGCCACGGGCTTTCACGGCTTTCACGTGATCATCGGTACGATCTTCCTGGCCGTGTGCCTCGTGCGTGCGATCAAGGGCCATTTCACGCCGGAGAAGCATTTCGGCCTCGAAGCGGCGGCGTGGTATTGGCATTTCGTCGACGTCGTCTGGCTGTTCCTGTTCGCCTGCATCTATGTCTGGGGTGCGGGTCCGACGGCCGGGCACTGAGGACCGGCGTCCGAGATGGCCATAGACACCGGACATGATCCTGCCGGACAGGAGGGGGACTGGAAGACCGCCCGGCGTCTGCCGCTGTCTGTCGTTCTGGAGCGGGGGCTGCGGCGGCGCTGCCCGCGCTGTGGCAAGGGGCCGCTGTTTTCCGGCTATCTGAAGGTGGCCGAACGCTGTCCCGTCTGCGGTCTCGATTATGCGGCCGTGGACAGCGGTGACGGGCCGGCCGTGTTCGTGATCTTTGTCGTCGGCTTCATCGTGACCTTTCTGGCGCTCGGCACCGAGGTGCTCTTCCGGCCGCCCTACTGGGTCCACGCCGTGCTCTGGGGACCGATGATCCTGGGGCTGTCCCTGTGGCTGCTGCCGCCGTTCAAGGCGGTTCTTGTGGGCCTCCAGTATCGTCACGGTGCGCGCGAGGCGGCCGCCGCCGGGGACGAGAGGGAATGACGGCCGCTCGGGACGCAAGGGGGGGACACCGGTTCCGCCCCTCCCGGATCGCCACGCTCACCTGCGCGCTTGGACTGCTGGTTCTCGTGGGGCTGGGCGTATGGCAGCTCCAGCGTCTGGACTGGAAGACCGCGCTGATCCGCGACATGCGGGAGCGCATGGCGCTCCCTCCGGCCGAGGCCGGGCAGGCGGGCGATTTTTCTCCCCTGGACGAATGGCTGTATCGCCCGGTGCGGGTGGCCGGCATCTTCGCCTATGACAAGACGATCTATCTTCCGCATGGACGGGGCTACGACGTGCTGACGCCGCTGCTGCGCCCCGGTCTGCCGCCGCTTCTCGTGATCCGCGGTCATCTGCGCGATCTTGCCGGATTCCGGCCGCGGCCGGAGGATCCCGCCTTGTGGGGGCGGGTCGTGGTGGAGGCGGTCCTGCGTCCGCCGCGCCGGCGCGGTCTCCTGACACCGGACAATGATCGCAGCCGTCGCATCCGCTATGACGAGGATCCCCATGAGATCGCAGCCTGGCTTGCCATTCCCGAGCCTGTTCCCGCAATCTTCGTGGCGCGGCAGCCCGTGGGCGAGGGGCTGGAACGGGCCGCCCTTCCCGCTCTTCCCCGCAATCCCCATCTCGGCTATGCGCTGACCTGGTTTGCCCTGGCGGTCGCGCTGCTGGTGATCTATGTCCGCCATGGGCTGATGCGGGCAAGGGAGGAAAGCCGGTGAGGCGGCATTCGGGAGGGCATGCGGGACGGTCTTCCGATCCGCTTCCAGAAGCCCTGGGGGTGGTGGATGGCGTGCATCTTTTCCGTCTCGCAACGGGACTGACCATCCTGCTTGAGCCGGTGCCCGAGGCGGTCAGCATCGCCGGCGGCATCTGGCTTCCTGTCGGCGCCCGGCATGAAGAGGCGGCCGAGAACGGGATTGCGCATTTTCTCGAACACATGCTCTTCAAGGGCACGCCCAGCCGCGACGCAAGGGCCATTGCCAGCGCCATCGAGGATGTGGGTGGCCATCTCGATGCCCATACCGCGCGCGATCATACGGCCATCTACGGCCGGGTGCTGGCGGCGGATGCGCCGCTGCTCGTGGAACTGATCGCCGATATCGTGATCCGCCCGCTTTTCCCGGAAGCCGAGGTGGAGCGCGAGCGCACGGTGGTGCTGCAGGAGATTGCGGAAGTGGAGGATGACGAAGAGGAAAGCCTCCACGATCACCTCCAGCAGACGGCCTTCCCGGACCAGCCCCTGGGGCGGCCGATTCTGGGGCGGGCCTCGACCGTCTCGCGTTTCGATCGGAGGGCCGTCTGCCGCTTCCACCAGCATCACTATCACGCGAACGGTGCCGTTCTGGCCTTTGCCGGTGCCTTGGAGCCGGAGGCGTTTGCAGCCCTGCTTGCCCGGCATTTCGCCGCCTTTGCCCCGCGCCCCCGGCAGGCCTTTGCCCCGGCGGCCTACCGCGGCGGCGAGAGCATCGTGGTCAAGGACTGCGAGCAGCTCCATCTCGCTCTCGCCCTGCCCGGACTGCCCGCAACCGATCCGGCCCTGCCCGCCTGGCAGGTGTTCGCGACCCTGCTGGGAGGCGGCATGTCTTCACGCCTGTTCCAGGCCGTGCGCGAGGAGCGGGGGCTTGCCTATTCGGTCTATGCCGCACCGGCTTCCTGGCAGGACAGCGGCCTGCTTGCCCTCGTTGCGCCGACGGCGCCCGAGGCGGGCGAGGAGGTGCTGGCGGTCATCTGCGGCGAGCTTTCCGATGCGCTCACCCATCCGCGCGCGGAGGAGATCGCGCGTGCCCAGGCCCAGCTGAAGGCCGGCCTGCTGATGGCGCGGGAGAGCGTGGCGCTCAGAGCCGAGCAGCGGGCCCGGCAGTGGCTGATGCATGGCCGCGTGCTGACCGGAGCCGAGCTCGTCGCCCGTATCGATGCCGTGGATGCGCAGGCGATCGCAGCCTTGCGCGATGTTCTGCTGGGACAACCGCCGACGCTGGCCACCATCGGCCCCGACGATCGCATCCGGCATGTCGCCCGGCGGCATCTTGCGCGCCTGGCTTCCTGCTGATCGGCTCCGGCCTCGGCCTGTGCTGCGGCTAGCGCCCGGCCGTGCCGCCTTCCTCCGGTGGTGGCGGCAGGGGGCAGGCGAGCAGATGGTCGCCATAGACGGCGCCGATGAGCAGGCTGCCCTGGAAGGGAACCGCTACGGAGGCTGCCGGAATCTCCTTGCCCGGATCCCGGTAGACCAGCGTGACGTGCGGATTCGGTGATGCCGGCGCATCGATGACGGCCACGGCCGAAGGGGCGGGCTTGGTGATGTCCCGCATCATCCGGGCCGTGGCAAGCAGATTGGGATGGCCGGCAACCCACAGGCGTCCCGTCGCATCCAGGGCCAGATTGTCGGGGCCGAAGGGAAGGGGGATGCGCCGCTCCTCCACCAGATCGCCGGAGAAGGGATTGACGCGATAGACCCGGATGCGGCGTCCTGTCACCTCGGTCACATAGAGCCGGTCATGGGCACGGTCATAAAGGATGCCATTGGCCAGCAGCAGCCCGCGGGCGACCACGCGAAAGCGCCGGCCGTCAAAGAAGACCACATTGGCACGGGGCAGGAAGAAGTAGTTCTCCATCGTCCGGCCCAGCGCACCGCGTGAGCCGTAAAGATTGGTGACGTAAAAGCGCGTCTTGTCGACGGCGGCGATATCGTCAGGATCGATGAGTGCCGAGCCCTGATGGCTGGCCACGAGAGCAAGGCCGCCATCCGCCTGCGGCCGGAATATGCGGATGGCATGGGTGTGGCCGTCCGCACCATGATCGATGACGAACAGCCGTCCTCCGTCACTCGTGGGCAGGAAGTCCAGCCCGTGCGGGAAGAAACGGTCGGCCGCAAGCGGCTGCAGGCGCCTTGCCTCCCACCCGTGCGCGAGCCGCTTAAGGAGGATCAGATGGCCATCCGGGCTGCCCCCCTTCTCGAAGACCGCATAGCGGTCCGCCCCTGTCACATAGGCCAGCTGATGGCGGGAATCGATGGCGATGTCCTCCGGTCCCAGGAAACCGGGCACTGCCTCGCAGCCGCCCGGCGAGAGCGGGGAGGTGTCCACGAACAGTCCGCCGCGCCAGGCCAGCAGCCCGAGCCAGAACACCAGAACCAGCGCGAGCCCTGCTCCCAGTCCGGCACCGATTCTGCGCCAAGGCAAGAGAGGGGCGCCGGCTGCGGAAGGGGACGTCTTTCGATCTGCCATGATTCTTTCCCGCCAAGGATGATCCGAGCATAAGAATCCTAGACGAGCGCCGATCCGTTCGCCAGCCTCCGAAAAACGGGAAGAAAGCGCCGCCGGCAGGATGGGAAAACCCATTGCAATGTGTGGCTTCGCTCGCTAAACCAGCCGGCGCAGGCCGCAAGCTGCCCCGGGTGTCGGCATATGAGGGCGGCATGGCATGCAAGGCGGGCTGAAAAGGCCCCCTTTGTACAGAGACTGCCGGCTTTTCGGCCATCGGGGCGAGAGGTCGGCGGATGATGCGGGCAAGCGGACCTTCCGTGTCGTTCAAGAGGTGGAAACGCAGATGAGCAACATCAGCGAGGCGACCGCCCCGGCATCTGCCCATGCTGCCGGAGATGGGGTGACGCGACGGGATTTCCTGTATGTGGCGACGGCATCGGCGGCCGGCCTGGGTGCGGCGCTGGCGGCCTGGCCCTTCATCGACCAGATGAACCCTTCCGCCGATGTGCTGGCGCTGGCGACCACGGAGGTGGATCTGACGCCCATCGAGCCCGGCCAGCAGATCGTCATCAAATGGCAGGGCAAGCCCGTCTTCGTGGTGCACCGCACCGAGAAGATGATCGAGGAGGCGCGCGCCGTCGACATTACGCGCCTGCGTGATCCGGCCCGCGATGAGGACCGCGTGAAGCCCGGTCACGAGAAGTGGCTGGTGATGATCGGGGTGTGCACGCATCTGGGTTGCGTGCCGATCGGGCCCCATGAGGGCGACTATGATGGCTGGTTCTGCCCCTGTCACGGCTCGCACTATGATACGGCCGGGCGCATTCGCAAGGGGCCGGCGCCGAAGAACCTGCACCTGCCGCCCTACAAATTCGTCACCGATACCCAGATCCTGATCGGTTAAGGGAGGATTCCCATGAAGGGAGCGCCATTTCAGCCGAAATCCCGGCTGGTCCGCTGGTTTGACGAGCGGCTGCCCATTCTTTCCCTGCTGCATGGAACGCTGGTCTCCTATCCGGCACCACGCAATCTGAACTACTGGTGGAATTTCGGCTCGCTTGCGGGCATTGCGCTCGTCATCCAGATTCTGACCGGCGTCGTGCTCGCCATGCATTACACGCCGACGGCGGATGGGGCCTTCGATTCCATCGAGCACATCATGCGGGATGTGAACTGGGGCTGGCTCATCCGCTACATGCATGCGAATGGCGCGTCCTTCTTCTTCCTCGTCGTCTACGTCCACATCTTCCGCGGCCTCTACTATGGCTCCTACAAGGCGCCGCGCGAGGTGCTGTGGATGCTGGGTGTCGTCATCCTCCTGCTGATGATGGCCACCGCCTTCATGGGCTATGTGCTGCCCTGGGGGCAGATGAGCTTCTGGGCCGCCACCGTGATCACCAATCTGTTCTCGGCGATCCCGCTGGTGGGGGAGCATATCGTCCAGTGGCTGTGGGGCGGCTTTGCGGTCGGCGAGCCGACGCTCCAGCGCTTCTTCGCGCTGCACTATCTGCTGCCCTTCGTGATCGTGGGCGTCGTGATCCTGCACATCTGGGCGCTGCACATTCCGGGCTCGAACAATCCGCTCGGCATCGACGTGAAGGGGCCGCAGGATCTGGTGCCCTTCCATCCATACTATACCATCAAGGATCTGTTCGGGCTGGGCGTGTTTCTCATCGTCTTCAGCGTCTTCGTCTTCTATCTGCCGAACTATCTGGGGCATCCGGACAACTACATCCCCGCCAACCCGCTCTCGACACCCGCGCATATCGTGCCCGAATGGTATTTCCTGCCGTTTTATGCGATCCTGCGCGCGGTGCCGGACAAGCTGGGCGGCGTGCTGCTGATGTTCGGCTCGATCTTCCTGCTGTTCTTCCTGCCCTGGCTTGATGCATCGAAGGTGCGGTCTGCGACCTTCCGCCCCGTCTACCGGATCTTCTTCTGGCTGCTGGTTGCTGATGCCATCACCCTGGGCGTCGTGGGCGCCCATCCGCCCGAAGGCCACTGGATCCTGATCGGCCGGATCGCGACCGCCTACTATTTCCTGCACTTCCTCGTGATCCTGCCGGTTGTCAGCCGCATCGAGAAGACGCCGCCGCTGCCCGCCAGCATCGCCGAGGCGGTCCTGCCGAAGACGGCGTGAGGATGCAGGCCATGACGGGACAAAAGGGAGACAAGGCGATGCACATCCGGTCTTTCGTGATCAGCCTCGCGGCGGCCATGCTGGTGACGGCTTCGGCCTGGGCGGCAGGAGAGGCCAAGCCGCCGAAGGATGTGCCGTTTTCCTTCGAAGGCCCCTTCGGGACGTTTGATCGTGCCGCCGCCCAGCGGGGGCTGCAGGTCTACCGCGAGGTATGCTCGGCCTGTCACAGCCTCAAATATGTCGCCTTCCGCGATCTGATGGGCCTGGGCTACAGCGAGGCCGAGGCCAAGGCGATCGCCCGGGAATACCAGATTACGGATGGTCCGGATGAGAGCGGCGAGATGTTCCAGCGTCCGGGCAAGCTGTCGGACCGCTTCCCGCCGCCCTTCCCCAACGAGCAGGCGGCCCGTGCGGCAAACGGGGGCGCGCTGCCGCCGGATCTTTCGCTCATCGTCGAAGCGCGCAAGGGCGGCGCGGATTACGTCTATTCGGTGCTCACCGGCTATGGCGAGGCACCGGCCGGCGAGACATTGCGTCCCGGCCAGTACTGGAACGAATATTTCCCCGGTCACAAGATCGCGATGCCGCCGCCCTTGAGCGATGGCATCGTGACCTTTGCGGACGGCACGCCCGCCACCGTGGACCAGATGGCGCATGATGTGGCGACCTTCCTTGCCTGGGCGGCCGAGCCCAACATGGAAGAGCGCAAGGAATGGGGCTGGCGGGTGCTGATCTATCTCTTCTTCCTGACGGTGCTCTTCTACCTCTCCTACCGCAAGATCTGGGCACCGGTGAAAGCCGGCTACTCGCCGCTGGCCGAGGAGCAAAAAGACACCGACCGCTCCTCTTGAGGCGGCCGCTCGCGCCACTTTGCCGGCCGCCGGCATCTCCGCCGGCGGCAACCGGCAGGCCGGGGCCATGCGGGCTCAGGGCCCGGCGGGTGACGAAGAAGACGTGGGACCCGGTCCTTCATCGGTAAGGCGCGTCCCGCCTGCGCCCATCATGTGCCGGTGCTGCGGGTCTTGAAAAAGCCGGAGCTGCGGCTGCGGCAGACGGCGGTGCCCCCATCACCCCTGGCCTCGGGGCAGACAGGCGGACGCGGCTGCCGGCTCTGCCGCCGGCATTCCCGCATGCCGCGCCTCCGCCCCGGGGGCTCTACGCCCGGGTGGAAGACGACCGCCGCCGGCTGCTCAGCCGCCTTTCTTGTGCCGGTCGAAGTCCTGAAAGCCTTCGCCGGCTGCCGCCAGCTGCTCGATGAGCGGTGCCGGTGTCCAGAAGCGCGCACCCAGGAGCGTGCCATAATGGCGGATGCGTTCCAGCACATGGGCAAGACCCAGGCTGTCCGCATAATACATCGGCCCGCCGCGCCAGCGCGGGAAGCCGTAGCCGTAGAGCCAGACGACGTCGATGTCGCTCGCCCGGATGGCGATGCCCTCTTCGAGAATCCGCGCGCCTTCATTGATGAGCGGCAGCACGCAGCGCTCGACGATCTCCTCGTCGCTCACCTCGCGCGGGGCGATCCCGGCTTTCGCCGCCTCCTCGCGCACGAATTCCGCCACCATGGGATTGGGCTTCGGTGCGCCCTCGCCGTAGATGTAGAAGCCCTTGCCGGTCTTCTGGCCCTTCGCGCCGGCCTCCACCAGCCGGTCGTGGACGCGGAAGGCGGCCGCCTCCTCCGGGTCCGGCTTCATCTGCTGGCGCAGCAGATAGCCGATATCAAGCCCGGCGAGATCGCCCATCTGGAAGGGGCCCATCGGAAAGCCGAAGTCGTAGATCACCTTGTCAATGCGCTCATGCGGCACGCCTTCGAGCAGCAGGAAGCCCGCCTGGCGGATGTAGCCGGACAGCATCCGGTTGCCGATGAAGCCGTGGCACACGCGCGCCACCACGCCGACCTTCCGGATCCTCTTCGCGAAGGCAAGCGCCGTGGCCAGCACGTCGTCGGCGGTCTTCGCCGCACGCACGATCTCGAGCAGACGCATGATGTGCGCAGGCGAGAAGAAGTGCAGGCCCAGCACGTCCTCCGGCCGGCCGGTGACCGAGGCGATCTCGTCGATGTTGAGATAGGAGGTGTTGGTCGCGAGGATCGCGCCGGATTTCGCCACCTCGTCCAGCCGGCGGAAGACCTCCTTCTTCACCTCCATGTTCTCGAAGACGGCCTCGATGATGAGATCGGCCTCGCCCAGATCCGCATACTCCGTGGTAACGGCGAATCGCTCCTTGCGTGCGGCAAGCTCCGCCTCGTCGATGCGGCCTTTCTTGAAGTCGTGTTCAAGAAAGCCGTGGACCCGTGCCTTGCCGGCGGCGGCCGCCTCCTCGTTGCGCTCGACCATGACGACCGGCAGCCCCGCCTTGATGCAGGCGGTGGCGATTCCTGAACCCATCGTCCCGCCGCCGACGACGCCGACCCGCGCAATCTCGCGCGGCGTCACATCCGCCGGCAGATCCGGAATCTTCGCCACCTCGCGCTCGGCGAAGAAGGCGTAGCGCAGCGCCGCCGACTGGGGATGCGCCATGCACTGCAGGAAGAGCTCGCGCTCGCGCTTGACGCCCTCCTCGAAGGGCAGCTCGATCGCCGCCTTCACCGCTGCGATCGCCTGCTCGGGAGCGAACTGGCCGCGGATGCGCTTCATCATGCGCGCGCGGAACTGGTCGAAGAAGTCGGGCGGCAGATGATCGGCCTTGACGGCCAGATCCCGGGTGCGGCGCGGCCCCTTGCCGGCGGCCACCAGTTCGCGGGCGAAGGCGACGGCCGCCTCCGTCAGCCCGTCTTCCACCACGCGATCGACGAGACCGAGCTCCTGCGCCTTCGCCGCCGGGATCGGCTGGCCGGTGACGATCATCTCCAGCGCGGCTTCGACCCCGACGAGCCGCGGCAGCCGCTGGGTGCCCTCGGCACCCGGGATGAGCCCCAGCGTCACCTCCGGCAGGCCGAGGCGTGCGGACGAGACGGCCACGCGATAGTGACAGCCCATCGCGATCTCCAGCCCGCCGCCCAGTGCCGTGCCGTGGATGGCGGCAATCACCGGCTTGGGGCAGGCCTCGATCCGCTCGACGACATCGGGGAGGAAGGGCTCCTTCGGCGGCTTGCCGAATTCGCGGATGTCGGCACCGGCCATGAAGGTCCGGCCGCGTGCCGCGATCACCACCGCTTTCGCCGCTGCATCGGCTTCCGCCCGCTCGATACCCTGCACAAGCCCCTCACGCACCGCATGGGAGAGGGCGTTGACGGGCGGATTGTCCACCCACAGGATCGCGACATCGCCGTTCAGCTCATAGTCGACAGCAGCCATCGCCATTTCCTCCTTGATCTGTTCACGCGCAGGTTCGCGCCATGCCGTCTTTTCCATGCGGGCGGCATTTTCCGCCGCAGGCCGTCTCGCCGGATCTTCTAGCCCAGGCGGCTGCGGAAAGGAAAGAAGCGGGCCTTACCCCTCACGGGAGGTTTTCGAATCGATTGGATCAGCGTGCCATCTTCCCGGCGGCAGCTTCGGCAATTTCGGCCGCACGGAAGAGCGCCCGGGCCTTGTTTTCGCATTCGGCCTGCTCGCGCTCAGGCAGGCTGTCGGCGACGATCCCGGCACCGGCATGGACATGCATCCAGCCGTCCTTGATCAGGGCCGTGCGCAGGACGATGCAGCTGTCCATGTCGCCTGATGGGGCGAAATAGCCCACCGCACCGGCATAGGGCCCTCGGCCTTCCGGTTCGAGCGAGTCGATGATTTCCATCGCGCGAACCTTCGGCGCTCCCGAGACCGTGCCGGCCGGGAACCCCGCCATCAAGGCATCGATGACATCCGCGCGTTCCGTATCGAGCCGTCCGCGCACCTCCGAGACGATGTGCATGACATGGGAATAGCGCTCGATGACGAAGGACTCGGCCACGCGCACCGTTCCCGGCATTGCCACACGGCCGACGTCATTGCGTCCGAGATCGAGCAGCATCAGATGCTCGGCCCGCTCCTTGGGGTCGGCGAGCAGCTCGGCCGCAAGCCGCGCATCCTCATCCGGACTTTCGCCGCGCGGACGGGTGCCGGCGATGGGGCGAATGGTGACCTCGCCACCCTGAACCCGCACCAGAATCTCGGGGCTGGAGCCGGCCAGGGCAAAGGCGCCAAAACGCAGGAAGAACAGGAAGGGCGCCGGGTTGAGACGCCGGAGCGCCCGGTAGAGGGCAAAGGCCGGCAGCGTGAAGGGGCGCGAGAAGCGCTGGGCCAGCACGACCTGAAAGATGTCGCCGGCGAAGATGTGATCCTTGGCGCGCCGGACCATCTCGGCATAGCGTTCCGGCGGAAGGGCCGCCTGCACCCCCTGCGGCACGGACTGCCCCGCATCGGGAACCGCGGTCCAGCGGGCTGCCGCCGGCACGGGACGGGCAAGTGCAGCCTCCATGGCATCGAGAGCAGCCCGGGCCTCATCGAGCCGGGTGGAGGCGCCCGCCCGGCCGTCTTCAGGCCGCAGGATCACGGCGAGCAGGATCTCGTCCTTGACGGCATCGAAGATCGCCATCCTTGTCGGCCGCATGAAAAGCGCACCGGGCACCCCGTAGGGATCGGGCGGTGGCGTGCCGAGACGCTCGATCTCGCGCACCATATCATAGCCCAGATATCCGATGACGGCGCCCAGCATCGGCGGCAGTCCGGAGGCAGGCGGCATGCGCCCTTCATCGATGAATGCCCGCAGGGCTGCCAGCGGCGGCCTGGATAGCGGCTGCCATGAGGGATCGGAAGCCGGGTCACCGACAATGGCGACCTCCGGTCCTGCATCTCGGATCCGGAACAGCCGATCGGGGGCGAAACCGATGATCGAGTAGCGCCCGCGCACGCGCCCCCCCTCGACCGATTCCAGAAGCACGCTCCAGGGCTGATCGGCCAGTTTGAGATAGGCGGAAACCGGAGTCTCCAGATCACCGGGCAGCCGGCGCGTGAGCACGACACTGCGTCCGGCGGCGAGCTCCTCGACGAGCCTGTCCTGCTCCCGATCCGCCACGATGCAGCCTCTCGCCCCTCCTATGGCCTCTGCCCATCGACACGCGCCATCATGAGGCCCCCTGCGGCTTGGCGATCTGCTGCCAGAGGGCGGTATTGACCTTGATGCCGTAGCGTTCCCGCAGGTTCCGCTCCAGCATCATGATGACATCATTGGCGCGCGCATCCGCCAGCCTGGCCTTGAGGTCCGCGTAGGCCTGCTTTTCCTCGGCCTTGTGGGGATCCCCCTGATGCACCTCGTCCAGCCGGACCAGGACATAGCCATTGCCGTCGGCCGCGCGTTCCTCGGCCCATTCATGCGGCTTGAGGTCGAACAGCAGGCGCGCGATATTGGGAGCCAGCTTGTCGCCGCGCCCCATCTCGATCCGGGCGATTGCGGGAGTGGTGATCACCGTGCCCCCGGCGCGCTTGGCGGCCTCTTCGGGTGCCAGTCCGGCTTTGAGCGCATCAAGCAGCTGATTGGCCTTCTCGCCGGCCTTGGCGAGCCGCCGCTCGGCAATCAGATTGGCGCGAATGCGGTCCTTGACCTCCGCAAGGGGACGGACTTTCGGTTCAGCGATCTCCACCACCTCAACAAGGGCAAAGCCGCCATTGTCCTCGGTGACGAATTCGACCGGATCGCCTGGTGCAAGCGAGAAGATCGTCTGGATCTGACGGCGCACGGCCTCCGGCGCCAGGCCGCCTTCCCGCAGCATGCCGTCGCGCGAGACCCACACGTCCTCAAGCTTGAGCCCGAAACGCTCGGCCAGCTCCTGGAGGCCGGCGCCACGGGCAATGGCATCCTCCACCTTGGTGGACAGCTCGTAGGCCTTTTCCTCGGCCCGTTCGCGGGCGAGCTGCCGGCGCAGTTCGTCCTTGACCTGCTCAAAGCTGCGCTCGACCGGGGGCGTGATGTCGTTGACCCGGAAGACGTGCCAGCCGAAGACGCTGGCCATCGGCCCCACGACCGCACCCTTCGCCGCAGAGAATACGGCCTCGGCGATCTGCTTGTTGTAGTCCTTGACGAGATCGCTTTCGGTGACGTCGCCAAGCGCCGTGTCCTCGGGCTTCTTGTCCGTCAGCCTGGCCAGCAGGGTCGCAAGATCCTCCCCGGCAGCCAGCCGTCTGGCGAATTCGGCCGCCTTTTCCTTCTGATCCTTGGGGAAGGTGACGACAGTGACATCCCGCAGTTCGGGGGACTGATAGTCCGCCTTGCGTTCCTCATAGGCGGCCTTGAGCTCCTCTTCGGTGATGCTCTCCGGATCGGCGAGGGTGTCGGGCGAGATCTCGGCGACGAGGGCATGGCGGTATTCGGGCGTCTTGAACTGCTCCTTGTCGAATTCATAGGCCTTGGCGATGTCTTCTTCGCTGGGCGGTTCCACGGCGTCCTCCGGCGGCAGGGGAACGGTGACCACCGTGCCCTTGCGGCGCTCGTAGGCGTAGGCGAAGAGCGGCTCGGCGAGCACCTCCGGGGCGGGCCGCCAGTCCACGAAGAGCGAAAGCATCTGCACCCGCGCCATCTCGCGCCTGAGCTCCTCCTCGAACTGGGCCGGCGTGAAGCCCGCATTTCTGAGCTGCATCTCGTAGGCATTGCGGTCGAACTGGCCGTCGAAGCCCTTGAAGGCGTCCATCTGGTGCAGCGCCTCGATCATGAGCGCACGTGAAGCCCGAAAGCCCAGATCATGCGCATAGTGATCAAGAACCCGCTCGCTGATCATCTCCTGCAATGTCTGGCCGGGCAGGCCGAGCGCCGCCGCCTGCGTGCGGTCGAGCGGCTGGCCGAACTGCCGTTCGATCTGCTTGAGGCGCTGATCATACCGGCGCAGAAAGTCCTGAGCCGTGATCTCGTCCTTGCCGATCTCGACCAGGGTATTCTTCGCCCCCGAGACGAAGACGTCCGGAATGCCCCACAGGGCGAAGCTGGCAAGCAGCAGGCCCATCACGAACATTGCCGCGATCGATGTCAGCGATCGCCGTATGCTGGTCAGCAGAGCCATGAATCCGGTCCATCCCTTCCTGCCGATCCGAACGGTCGCCCCCTGCGCCCGGGACACGCCAGAGACACCGCCCGGGGCTTTTCCCGCACTCCTTCAAGGCAGGCCCGCGCAAGCGGACAGCAGAGCCTTCTGGCCTCTTGTCAGAGGCGGGCAAATCCGTCAATGGACAATCACGCCACGCGAGGAATGCTTCCCGGACGCTGGCACGCGCGCCGCGAGGGATGGCGCAACCGGAGGAACGGATCATGGCGGAAGGCAAGCGCACAGGCTGGATACTCGGCAACTGGAAGATGCATGGCCTGCGGTCGGATCTTGGGGAGGTGGAGGCCATCGCTGCGCATGCGGCTTCCCAAGCTTCTCGACTGGGGGATGACCGGGTGGGCCTGTGTCTGCCCTTTACGCTGATTGCGCCGGCTGCGGAGAGACTGGGCGAGAAGCCCGCGATCCTGCTGGGCGGGCAGGATTGCCACACGCAGCCGCAGGGGGCCCATACTGGTGACGTATCGGCCGTCATGGTCAAGGATGCGGGAGCCGATCTCGTCATTTTGGGCCATTCCGAACGCCGCCGGGATCACGGGGAGACGAGCGCGCTGGTGCGTGCCAAGCAGGAGGCGGCTCTGGCTGCCGGGTTGCAGTGCATCGTCTGCGTGGGGGAGACCTGGGCCGAACGCGAGGCCGGTGGTGCTGAGCGGGTGGTCCTCAGGCAGCTTGCCGAATCGCTTGCCGCGGGTGCCGATGCCCGCAACACCGTCATCGCCTACGAGCCGGTCTGGGCCATCGGTACCGGCCACAGCGCCAGCCCGGCCGATATTGCCGCCATGCATGCCGCGATTCGCGAGGCCTTGGCTGGAATGGGGCCGGAGCGGGAGGCGATGGCCGTGCTGTATGGCGGCTCGGTCAAGCCGGACAATGCGGCCGCGATCTTTGCCTGCGAGCATGTGGACGGGGCGCTGGTGGGCGGCGCCAGTCTCAAGGCGGAAAGCTTCACGGCCATTATCGATGCATGGGTGGCGCGCCGCCGGGGGTGACGGCAGGTGCGGGGCTTGTGAAAGCGGGCGCATCGCGCTAGCAAGCGCCACGGGCCCGTCCGGCCGGTCGCAGCCGGGACGGCATGCCGGCAGAGCATGTCGGTGCCGGCAGAAGAGCAAGCCTTTGAAGGGCGGATGCAATGGAACTCGTTTTGCTGATCATTCACATCTTCCTGGCGCTGGCGCTGGTCGGGGTCATCCTCCTGCAGCAGTCGGAAGGCGGCGCGCTGGGCATTGGCGGCGGTGGCGGCGGTCTGTTCACGGCCAGAGGGGCCGCGAACTTTCTGACCCGCACGACGGCCATTCTGGCGGCTCTTTTCCTGGCCACCTCGCTGGCCCTGGCGATCCTTGCCAAGAACCGGAGCGAGGGCCGTTCCGTTCTGGACGAGGCCCCGGCCGGGGCTCCGGCGACTCAGCAGAAGGCGCCCCAGACGCCACCGACGGAGAAAAAGGAGGAAGGCGAGCCCGAAGTGCCGGTTCCCCAGTGATGGAAGCGGCATCGGTCAGGAGGCAAGCGGCGGGCCGGTCCGGCATGGCATGAGCCGATAAGACCGGTGCGTGCGAATGGGGTGAATGCGGTTCGCAAGCGCAATGACACGATTCGTCTTCATTACCGGCGGCGTCGTTTCCTCTCTCGGCAAGGGGCTGATGTCGGCAGCGCTGGGGGCGCTTCTGCAGGCACGAGGCTACAGTGTACGGCTGCGCAAGCTGGACCCCTACCTCAATGTCGATCCCGGCACCATGAGCCCCTATCAGCACGGGGAAGTCTACGTTACCGACGATGGGGCGGAAACCGACCTGGATCTCGGCCATTACGAGCGCTTCACCGGCGTTCCGGCGCGGCGTAGCGACAATGTGACATCGGGCCGCATCTATCAGGAAATCATCCGCAAGGAGCGCAGGGGCGACTATCTGGGTGGCACGGTCCAGGTGATTCCCCATGTCACCAACGCCATCAAGGAATTCATCACCGCGGATCTCGGGGATGTGGACTTCTGTCTGTGCGAGATCGGCGGGACGGTGGGCGATATCGAAAGCCTTCCCTTTCTTGAAGCGATCCGCCAGCTCGGTCTGGAGCTGGGGCGCGAGCGGGCCGCCTTCGTGCATCTGACGCTCGTGCCCTACATCCGGGCGGCGGGAGAGCTGAAGACGAAACCGACCCAGCATTCGGTCAAGGAGCTGCGCTCGATCGGCATTGCGCCGGACGTGCTGGTCTGTCGCACCGAGCATCCCCTGCCCGAGGGTGAGCGCAAGAAGATCGCCCTGTTCTGCAATGTCGCCGAATCGCGGGTGATCGAGGCACGCGATGTCGATTTCATCTATGCGGTGCCGATCGCCTATCACAGGGCGGGGCTTGACCGCGCCGTGCTGTCGGCCATGGGCGTGGCGGTTGAAGGCGAGCCGGATCTCGTGCGCTGGCACACGATCGTGGACCGTCTGCGGCGACCGGAAGGCGTGGTGCGGATCGCGGTGGTCGGCAAGTACACGGGGCTGAAAGACGCCTACAAATCCCTCTCGGAAGCCCTTGTGCACGGCGGGATCGCGAACGGCGTGAAGGTCGAGGTCGAGTGGATCGAGTCCGAGATCTTCGAGCAGCCGGATGCCATCTATCGGCTTGAGGACGTGCACGGCATTCTCGTGCCCGGCGGCTTCGGCTCGCGCGGTGTCGAGGGCAAGATTGCCGCCGCCCGCTTTGCGCGCGAGCACGGCATTCCGTTCTTCGGCATCTGCCTTGGCATGCAGATGGCGGTGGTGGAGGCCGCCCGCCATCTGGCCGGTCTTGCGGGGGCGGGGTCGAGCGAGTTCGGCGAGCCGGAGCATCCGGTCGTGGGTCTGCTGACCGAATGGACGAAGGAGACCGGCGAGAAGGAGCGGCGCGAGGCGGGAGGTGATCTCGGCGGCACCATGCGGCTCGGGGCCTATCCCGCCGTTCTCAAGCCCGGCTCGCGGGTGGCACGCATCTATGGAACGACGCAGATCAGCGAACGCCATCGCCACCGCTATGAAGTGAATCTGGCCTACCGTGAGGTGCTGGAAAAGGCCGGGCTGATCTTTTCCGGCATGTCGCCGGATGGCCGTCTGCCCGAGATCGTGGAACTTGAAGGCCATCCCTGGTTCATCGGCGTGCAGTTCCATCCCGAGCTCAAATCCAAGCCCTTCGACCCGCATCCGCTGTTCGCCAGTTTCATCAAGGCTGCGCTTACGCAAAGCCGGCTGGTGTGAGGGAAACAGGTGCCGTCAGCCGGTAGTGGCCGCAGCTCCGCTTGCCGGCAGATGGCGTCGTGGCAGGTAAGGGAAGATCAGCCGCGGCGATCGGCCCGTCCGTCGTCCAGGATGTCCAGCAGACGGTCACCGCGCTCGGACTCTGCCGAGATCAGCCGGGCGGCGGCAGCGAAGGCGGCCCGGGCCCGGATCATCTCGACAGCCTCATGAACCGGCTCCACATTGGGCGCGAACAGCGGCTCCGCACCCGAATCCGCCGGCTCCGCAACGGGCAGGACGGCCGGCCGTCTTTCGGTGACACGCACGCGCACGCCTCCATCCGGGGTGGCCGTGGTGACGGCTGTGCGGGCATGGAACACCCGATCCTTCGGGCCGCGGTCGAGCATGTGCACGGTGTTCTCCGCCGCCACGGCAAGCCGCTCGCGAGCGGCGGTCAGACCCCCAAGGGCTATCGCCAGAATCCGCATTCTTCGTGCCGCCTGGATGACATATGCGCTTTGCGCCTTGAGCTTGCAGCCAAAGCCGTTAGCATGCGGTAAAATGATGGAAACAATTGCTCGGGATCATCCAAGGCCGCAGCGCAGGAGCCAGTCGCGGGAGGCAATGGTGCAGGAACACGATGAGATGCGGTGGGACCCGATCGCGATGCGCGATCTTGCCCGCCTCGAACTGCGGCCCGAGGAGCTGGAATCGGCGCTGCGGAGCGCCCTGGCCAATGGCGAGATGATCGCCATGTTCCAGCCCCAGGTCCGATTGCCGGAACGGCGTCTTCGGGGATTCGAGGTGCTGGTGCGCTGGCGCCACCCGCGTTTCGGACTGCTGCGCCCCCAGCGGTTCATCCGCCTGGCCGAGCGCTGCGCCGCGGCCGCCGATCTCGATCTTTTCGCGCTGGATCAGGCAGCCGTCTTCCTGCATCGGTTGGGGGCGAGAATGCCGGAGGAGCTGATCATCGCGGTCAATGCCTCACCGCGGGGTGCCGGAGAGGAGGAATATGCCGAACGCGCGGCAGCCATGGCCCGGGAGCTGCTGCCCGGTGGCACGCATCTTGTCGTCGAGGTGACCGAACGCAGCCCGATCTCGGCCTGGCGGCGCAGCCTGCGCAATCTCAGGCGTCTGAAGGCGGCAGGGGTGCGGGTGGCGATCGACGATTTCGGCAGCGGCTATGCCTCCTTCGGTGTCGTCAAGCGCTTGCAGCTCGATGAGATCAAGATCGATCGCATGCTGGTCCGCGACACCGATCCGGAAAGTGCGGCGATTCTCACGGCCATCCTCGAAATGGCCCGGGCGCTCGGGGTCGATGTCGTGGCCGAAGGCGTGGAGAACGCCGCCCAGCACCAGCTGCTGGTGGCCCTCGGCTGCCCCGCTGCGCAAGGGTTTTACTACGCCCGTCCTCTGCCGCTTGCCGAGGCGGTGACATTCGTGGCCGAATCTTGCGCGCGTGAGAATGGGTGGAGGGTTCCTGCATGCGTGTGAGGCTGGACATCGTCTCGGATGTCGTCTGCCCCTGGTGCTTCGTGGGCAAACGCCGGCTGGAGCGGGCGCTTGATCGCCGTCCCTTGTGGCGCGAGCGGCTTGTCATCCGCTGGCGGCCTTTCCAGCTTGCTCCCGACATGCCCGAGGAGGGTCTGGATCCACAGGAATACTATGCCCGCAAATTCCCCGATCCGGAGCGCAGAAAGGCGCTTTTCGCCATGCTCGTTCGCGAAGGCGGGCAGGTGGGGATCGATTTCGCCTTCGAGAAGATCACGCGCCTGCCCAATACTCTCGACGCCCATCGGCTGATCCGGTGGGCGGGATCGGCCGGCTGCCAGGACCGGGTTGTGGAGGCGCTCTTTCGGGCTCATTTCCTGGAAGGCCGCTTCATCGGGGATCAGGCGGTCCTGACCGCGATTGCCCGCGAGGCGGGAATGGACGCCGAGCTCGTGGCCGAACTGCTGGCCGGCGGTCGGGATTGCGACCTGATCCGCCAGGACATTCGGGCAGCCCAAGCGATGGGGATTACCGGCGTGCCCTCTTTTCTCTTCGCCGGCTCGTTCCTGCTCCAGGGCGCGCAGGAAGAAAGCGTCTTTCTGGCCCTTTTCGACCGTCTTGATCAGGCTCTCGCCCCGTCCGCATGAAGCGTCAGGAAGGGAAAGAATTGGGAGCAGGACAACAGGATGCCGGTTTCTTTGAAAGACGAATCACGGAGAAATGGGCCGGGCCGCGGAGATGATTTTGCCGCTTGACCACATGCCGGACCGGCATCCGTTATTGGCCGGCTTGGTGACGGAGATGAATTGCATTAAACATTCGGCAAAATTTTCGGCGCATATGGGGCGGCCGGGGAGGTCGTCGTCGAGCTGACGGATAAGCCCTGCGCAAGACGGGGCGGGCCTTCTTGAACCACGCTTCGCACCAGGATGACGGAAGATGGGGGGGCAGGGGCTGCGGATGCTCCCGCAAAGGACGTGTCTGCCTGCGGGCAAGCGACGGGAATAGCGATGATCCGTGTGTTTCGCCATTACGTGCCGGGCTCGCTGGTTCTGCTTTCCATACTGGAAATCGGCATCCTCTATCTGGCCTATCTTCTGGGGGAGAGTCTGCGTTTGAAGCTGGCGGGGCTGGTTCCTGCGCCCCAGGCCAGCGCCACCTCCGAGGCGGTGCTTTATGCGCTGGTCACCTATCTGGCCTTCGTTTCGGTGGGGCTGTATCAGCGCCATACCGCGCTCGACTTTCGGGAAACCCTGCTCAAGCTGTTCGTGGGCCTGTTCATCAGCATCGTCGCGCTGGCGGTGATCGGCTTCGTCATTCGCGAGACGCCGGTCTGGCGCTCCGTGCTGCTTGTGGTGACGGCGGAGGTTCTGGTGGCCATTCCCGCGGTGCGCTTTGTCTTCGCCCGCATGGTGGACTGGTCGCGGCTTCGGCATCGGGTGCTGCTCATCGGCAATGGTGGGCTGGTGGACAAGCTGCGGGCGCTGGCCGCCCGGCGCGAGGCACGATTTGCGCTCGCCGGCCAGCTGTGCTGGCCGCCACCGGCGGACAGGGAGCGCAAGAGGGAAGACAATCCCGTGCTGGCCCGTCTCCGCGAGACGGCGGCTGACGAGGTGGTGGTATCCACCACGCCTCGGGATCCGGTGCTTGTTGAGCATCTTCTGGCCTGCCGGCTGGCGGGCTATCCCGTGACGCAGGCGGCCGATTTCGTCGAGCGCGAGACGGGGCGGGTGGATCTTGATCTCATCGATCCGGCCACGCTGGTCTTTGCCGAAGGCTTCGTGGGGGGGCGGTTCTATGAACGGCTGCTCAAGCGCGGTTTCGACATTCTTGTCGCCTTTGTGCTGCTGGTGATCACCCTGCCGCTGCAAGTCCTCATTGCGCTTGCGATTCTGCTCACGAGCCCCGGTCCCGTATTCTATGCGCAGGAGCGGGTGGGCCGTGGCGGCCGGCCCTTCAGGCTGCTCAAATTCCGCACCATGGTTCCCGATGCCGAGCGCGACGGGGCGCGCTGGGCCGCCAAGAAGGATCCGCGCGTAACACCGGTGGGCCGGTTTTTGCGGCTGACACGGCTTGATGAACTGCCCCAGCTCGTAAACGTCCTCAAGGGCGAGATGAGCGTCGTGGGGCCACGGCCGGAGCGTCCCGTGTTTGTCGAGGAGCTCGCTCGCCAGATCCCCTTCTATCGCGAACGCCATGCCATGAAGCCCGGCATCACCGGATGGGCGCAGCTCAATTACCCTTATGGCGCCTCCGTCGAGGATGCCCGCGTCAAGCTTGAATATGACCTTTATTACATCAAGAATTATACGCTATTCTTGGATATGCTGATCATCGTCCAGACCCTGCGGGTCATTCTTTTTGCTGATGGGGCACGCTGAACGGAACATGGATTTTCTCATCACCGTCCTTCGCCAGTGCGGCCGCATGATCCGTGCCGGGCCATGGTGGGCGCAGATTCTGCTGCTGGCCTTCTGGGCGGGCACGGCCGTCGCGCAACAGGCGCCTGCCGGGGCCGGTGAGCAGCAGCGCAGTCTGAGCGCTTTGCGGGCGGCCCTGGAGGCCGATCCCCGCAATCCCGACATCCTCGTGCGGCTTGGTGAGCGCTACATCAAGCTCGGCTACTTTGCCGAGGCTCTTGATATCGCCACGAAACTCGAGCGGATCGGCACGGCGGAGGCCACGCTTGCCGCGCGCCTGATCGCAGCGCGGGCGCTTGTCGGCCTCAGACGTCCGGATGAGGCGCTGGCGCGCCTCAAGGGCCTGAAGGTGACGGGCGAGGCTGCCGTCCAGGCTGCGCTGGTGGAGGGAGATGCCCAGTTGCTCAAGGGGGCCTATGGCAAGGCCTATGCCGCTTACGCCCGCGCCCGGCAGCTGGCCGGGGATCCGCGCGAGGCCGACCTTGCGCTTGCCCGTCTGGCACTGGCGAGAGGAGATCTTGAAGGCTGCCGCGAACGCATCGCTTCCTATCTGGAAGGCCCCGCCCCCGATCCGCGGGCGCTGGTGCTGGCGGCTGAGATCGCCAAGCGGGCCGGGCGGCTGGAGGAAGCGCTCGATGATGTCAATCGCGCGCTTGCCCTGGCTCCCGAGGATGTGACCGCCCGCATTCTGCGCGCCGGGCTGCTGCTGGCACTGGGGCGCGTGGAGGAGGCCGGAGCCGATATCGCCGCCATTCGCGACCGCCTGCCCGATGCGCCGATCAGCGACTTTCTCGAAGCGCTCTATCTGGTGCGCCAGGGGCGTATCGCGGATGCGCGTGAGCATGCGGAAAAGGCGGCCCGCCTGATGCCGCGCTATCTGCCGCTTGTCCGGCTGCGTGCGTGGCTGGCCTTTTTCGAGGGGCGGCTGGAGGAGGCCGTGGCTCTTGCGAACCAGGTCATCGTCGCCGATCCGAACGATATCGTGGCCGCCGAGCTCAAGGCGGCCGCCCTGCTCAGACTCGGGACGGTGGAACCGGCCCGGCGGATCCTGGAGCGTCTCGACCGCAGTGGCCGTATCGACGATCGCGGCCGCATTCTGCTGGCCAGCGCCTACATGCGTTCGGGACGGTTCGATGCGGCGGTCCGCCTCTACGAACGCGCGATGGCCCGTTTCCAGAAGCTGCCCGAGCTCAAGACCCAGTATGCGCTGGCCAAGTTCGCCCTTGGGGAGGTGGACACGGCCCGCAAGCAGCTTGCCGAGCTCGCCCGCAATGGTGCCGATGCCTTCCGGGCGGCCGTGATGCTGACATTGATCGAGCGCCGCCTCGGGCGCACGGATGCCGCGATGGCGGCTGCCGAGCAGGTGGAGCGGCTGGCCCCGCGCTCGGCGATCGGCCCCAATCTGAAAGGGCTTGTGGCTTTGACCGCCGGCGATGTGAAGCAGGCCCGCCGGCATTTCGAGCAGGCGCTTGCCCGTGATCCCGATTTTCTGCCGGCCCGCCGCAATCTTGCCCGCCTGCTGATGCGCATGGGCGAGGATGAGCGGGCCCGTGCCGAATTCACCCGCATCCTCGCCGTCGAGCCGAAGGATGGAATCGCGCTGGTCGCTCTTGCCGAAATCGCGGAGCGGGAAGGCCGGTGGGCGGAAGCCGAGCGGCGTCTGTCGGCAGCCATCGCCCTTGCGCCGCGCGAGCCACGGCTGCGCCTGCGCCTGATTGCACTAAAGGAAAAGGCCGGCGACCTTGAAGGGGCCTTCAAGAGTGCGGTGGCGGCGGATCTGTTGCTGCCCAACCGGCGTGAGATCGTGATGGCGGTGGCGCGACTGGCCCTGGCCACCGGCCGCGCCAGCATGGCCGAGGCGGCCTATCGGCGGCTCGTGGCGGCCGAGCCGGATGAACCGCGGCACCGCCTCGGTCTGGCCCGCGCCCTGTATGCGCGCGGCGATATCGAGGGTGCCCGCCAGATCCTGCTCCAGGCGGACAAGCTTTTCAGCGAGCCCACCGATCCGGCCCGGCGTGACCTGCTGATGACCCTTGTCGAAGTGGAGGAAGAGGCCGGCGAGGAGGCGGCGGCCCTGGGCTATGCGCGCGAGCTGGTGCGGCTGTTCCCGGATACGAAAGGCGCCCGCTTCCGGCTGGCCCGTCTGCTGGCCCGCTCGGGTGATCACGAGGCGGCGCTCACGATGGCCCGCCGGGCCCATGAGGAGGATCCGGACGATCCGGATGCCGCCATACTGCTGGCCGATCTCCTGATGGATGAGCCCGCAGGCGAAGCGCAGGATCAGGCCCGCCGGCTCTATGACCGGCTCATTGCACGGCTTGCCGATGCGACAAAGCTGGCGGAAATGGCCGCGAAACTGCAATCCCGGGACCCGAAACGGGCCGTCCGGGCCGCGGAAAAGGCGCTGCGTCAGGCACCGGACTCGGCGGCTCTGCGTCTGCTGGCGGCGGAAGCGAACTGGGCTCTCGCCAGCCGGGGCGATGCGGCAGCCGCCGCGCGGGCTGCCCGGCTTGTGGAAGCGATCGATGCGGCGGCGCTCGATGCTGAACAGCGGGCCCGGCTCCTGTCCCTGCGCCGGAAGCTGGCGACAGGCGAATGAAAGCCGCAGCACGGGCTTTTCCGTGCCGCCGGATCTGCGGTCGCCGGAGAGATGCGCTGCCGCGCTGGCCAAGGACGTAAGGCCCGGTTAAGATGCCCGGCGGTATAGCTTCAGGACGACGAGCAGGACGACAGGGTGATCACGGTGGCAGGCCCGGGAGGCCGGGCAGGCCGTCAGGCGCCGTCCCGCAGGGTGGCAGAGCCGACAGATGCTGCGCAGTCTCTTTCTCCTGGTCCTGATCGCGGTGCCCGCGATCTACATTCCTTTCAGCCCCTTCGTCGGGGTGATGCTGTGGACGTGGATTTCCTCCATGACACCGCATCGCCTGACCTACGGGTTTCTTTATGATGCTCCCATCGTCTACGCCATTGCGCTGGTGACCCTGGCCGTCATCATCTTTCGCAATGAGATCAAATACCTGCCGCGGCATCCTCTGGTGGTGCTGGTGGCTCTGTATGTGGGCTGGGCGGGAATTTGCACGATCTTTGCGCTTGAGCCCCGTCTTGCGTTCGAGGCCTGGACCGAGCTTCTCAAGGTGACGGCCCTGGCCTTTGCCACCGCCGTGACCCTGCGCAGCCGCAAGCGGCTCTATCTGCTGCTTTCTCTCCTCGGGATCTCCTTCGCCTATTACGGCGTCAAGGGTGGTCTGTTCACCATTCTCACCGGTGGTGCCTTCCGGGCTCTTGGCGCACCGGGCAGCTTCATGGAGGGGACCAATGAATATGCCACCGTCATGCTGATGAGCCTGCCGCTCATGATCTGGCTGGGGCGGCATGCGGAGTGGTGGCTGTTGCGGTGGATGTTCCGCGTTTCGGTGCCGCTGACGGTGGTGGCGATTCTCGGAACCCAGTCGCGCGGCGGCCTTGTGGCGCTGGGGGTGATGAGCCTGTTCATGGCTTTGCGGCATCGGCGGCTGATGGTGCTGGTGCTGCTTGTGCTGGTGGCCGCGCCGGTGGTCTGGGAGGTCATGCCGCCCAACTGGCGGGCCCGGATGGAGACGATCTCCGAATACAACAAGGACGCCTCCTTCATGGGGCGTGTGACAATGTGGAAGGCGGCCGCACGCTCAAGCAGCGATCATCCGATCTTCGGCGTCGGTGCCGATGGATGGCGCAATCCGGATTTCCAGGCCAAATACGTGCCGATGGGCGAACAGCCGCGGGAATGGCATTCGATCTATTTCGGCAATCTGGGGGAATACGGCTATCCGGGCCTGTTCCTGTTCGTGTGCATCCTGTTCATGGCCATCTTCTCCTGCCGTTCGCTGGTGCGGGTTACCGAAGGACGCAGCGAACTTAGATGGGCGCATGAGCTGGCCCTGGCGATGCAGGCGAGCTTTGTGGGCTTTGCCGCTGTCGGGCTGGTGATGCATTTTCCCATGTTCGACCTCTACTTCCAGCTCATCGCGATCACGGCCGTGGTCGTGAAGATGGTTGAAACCGTGCTCGCGTTCGAGCGGGATCGCTCCCCCCTCGTCAGGGAAAATCCGCTGCATGGACAGGCGGGCGCGCCCGCAGCAGACGCAGGGCCTCAGCCCGAGGAACCCGCCGGTCCCGTGCCGGCCTGGGCGCGGTTTGCCATGGCGGGGGCTGCGCCGGACGCCCACTGGCGGCATGTCCGCCAGATCGATCCGAAATATGAGCGATGGCGGCAGCGCCAGAGCAGGCTGGGCGGCTTCGGCCCCCGCTGGGAACCGCCATCGGGAGACGAATCGGATGCTTGAGACGATCTATTTCGCTTTCTGGAACCTGGTGGCCTTCGGCCTGATCATGTGGTTTGCCCTCTATGGCCGCCGTCAGGAGAATGAACGGCTGCGCGCAGAGGCCGAAGAACGCCGCAAGCGGGCCGAGCAGCTGCTGCGCGGGGAGATCACGCCGGATGAGCTGGCGCGCAAAGAACGGGCACAGGCCGCCAGGGGGCTCATGCAGCATCCCTCCGAAACCGGTGCCATTGACTGGACATGACATGCCATTGAAGAGGCCATGACATTGACCGGCCGCCACGGCCCTTCTGGCGGCGAGTGACCTGCCGGGTCAGCACCTTCGCCCATTTTCCGGCTCGCCGCTGCCGGCACAGGAGCCGGCCATGCCGGTCCCGGGGCGGCGGAGGAGGCCGTAGATGGTCAGGCCGGCAAACAGGAACAGGGCCGGAAACAGCACATAGTCAAGCCAGCCGACCCAGGCTGACAGGCCCAGCGCGCCGAGCAGCAGAACCAGGGCAGGCGTAAAGCAGCAGATCGCGGCCAGGACGGTTCCCAACAAGCCCCCTGCCACGAGTTTCTTGTCCGCCATTCCTCTCTCTCCTTCCGCTTACTTGATCCAGATCGGTTGCGGGGCTGGTCGGCTGCCCCCCCTTGCGCCGGACGTGACCTTAAGGCCTGTAGCCGCTACAGGATCAAGGGGTGGGAGCATGCACCGAAAAGGGCGGGAGGCATCCGTTTTGTCGCAAGGCGGATTTCCATGAGGGGAAGGAGGAGGCTGCGGCCGGGCACAGAGAAGGGAATGGCCGAGGCGGAATGACGCAGGGCGGCCCGGTCAGTCGCGCGGGGGGAAATGCGTGCGCACACTCGCCCAGATCAGCCCGGCCAGCACGACAAGAAGGCCGACTCCGAGACCGGCAAGCGCCGGCCATACGCGGCCGACGATGGCGGCCGCTCCCGCGCCGACAAGGCTCACGAGAGCGCCGATCAGCACCCCGCGCCGCAGGAAGGCGGGTGCTGCGGCCAGAAAGCGCCGCTCAAGCTCGGAAAGGCGGGGATCCCTGCTCATGACCCCATCATGACGCAAGCGGCCAAAAGCACAAGAGGGCAGCCGCCGGCTCCGGAAGTCCGGATTCACGGGGCCGGGATCCCGGCCGGAAGAGGGCAGGAAGAGCAGGTCAGGGGCACCGGATGGTCTGCCGGGATTGTATCTTCCTTGCGCGGCGCCCCATGCGCCGCCTCCGTGAGCGACCATGGCTTCCATCGGAAAAGCTGCCCCGGCAGGCCTTTGGGTCGGATACTCTCCTATAGGCTGGAACGGTTTGAGAAACAGGCAGAGAGATTCAGTTTCATGCATTCTGCGAGCACAATTCTCGGTAAAGGCCCTTGACGCACTGCTCGTATGGTATAGGAGAGAGGGGGAGTTATACTTTTTTCTGGAAAAGTATAATTCGCTTGCTTGAATTATACCTTTTCTGAAGGCGGAGGCGATGCGCGATGAATCCTGACAAGTTTCGGGACTCTCCCAGCGGCAGCCTTGTGCCCACCGTGTATGACCAGTGGGCATTCGTCCCCCATCCTCTGCCGCCGCCTCTCAACATGAATCGTATCATGAGTGAGGTGGACAGGGCATCCAGAGCGATGGGAGAGCTTAAAGGGAAGAGCGACAGGATCAGCAATCCCTATCATCTGATCAATCCTCTGCAACAGCGTGAAGCACTGTCATCATCGAGCATTGAGGGGACCTACACCACTCCCTCGCAGCTCCTGCTGTTTGATGCAGGTCACGAAAAAGCGACTCGCCAGACGGCAGAAACCCGTGAGGTGCATAATTATGTGCGGGCTCTTGAATATGGCCTTAAGCGTATGGATGAGATTCCCATCTCATCGCGTTTCATTGGAGAGTTGCATGCCATCCTTTTGGAGGGAGTGGCGCGACATCGAGGAGCCAGCATTACCCCGGGCGAATTCAAGAGAGATCAGAACTTTATCGGATCCGCTTCTCGTAGCATTGCGCATGCCCGGTTCATCCCGGCCCCGCCCGATCTGACGCCACAGCTGATGGGGGACCTCGAAAAATTCATCCATTCACAAGAAGCTTGCCGCTTGCCTCCCGTAGTGTTCAATGCGCTGGTGCATTATCAGTTCGAGGCGATTCATCCTTTTCCGGACGGTAATGGACGTCTTGGAAGGCTTCTTGTGCCACTGCTTCTGCGTGCGCACGATGTGATGCCCGCACCGCTCCTTTACATCAGCCCCTTCATTGAGCGTCACAAGGACGAATACAACGATTTGATGCTTGAGGTATCCCGACGGGGAGCATGGGAGGAATGGGTGTGTTTTTTCGCCCGGGCGATTGAAAGGTCCGCCCGGGACGCCATGGAGAAAATCGACAAGATTGCCGCCTTGAGGGAGGACTTTATCCAACAGGTGCGTCAGGCAAGAGCGTCCGCTCTTCTCGGTGAGCTGGTTGATCTGGTGTTTGAAAGGCTTGTCATCTCTATTCCTGAGGCAAGCGGGAGAT
>CAYYGH010000025.1:0-34385 GCA_964471405.1 uncultured Sphingomonadales bacterium
GAAGGACCCCGTCTCATGCCAGTCGATCCCGCGCGTGCCGCCCTTGTCAAGGAGCCCTATTCCCGCAAGACATGGACATCCGCCTCGCCGGTCGGTGACGAGGAAACGATCGTGACCGCGCTGGCCGATGAAGCCGGGGCCGATGCCTGGCTTGCGCGTCTTGCTCCCCTCATCACCGACGGGCTGGCCGAGATCACTATCACCCTGCGCGGTCTTACCCCGCCCATACCCTTCGCCCCCGGAGACGTGCTGCATCTGGGCAGCGAGGCGCCCGGTTCACTGGCCGGTCGCGACGTGCTGGTAACGGCGGTCAACCTCGATCTTGCCTCCGATTCGGTCCGCCTCGTCACCCGTGGACCGCTTGCCTGAAGCAGTTGAAAGCCGAAAGGAAGAAGGAGCATGGCCCGTCCCCTCATCCTGCGCCCGCACCCCGTCGCCTCCGTGACCGCCGCCCCGGCATCGGATGCCGGTGCACCCATCACCAATGTCCTCACCACCCAGCCGCGGGAAACCGCTCTGTGGTCGGCCGGGGGCAGCATCACCGTCACCCTTGATCTCGGTGCCGCTGTCACGGGCGATGCGCTTGCCCTTGTCAACAGCGACGCCCAGGACTGGTCGCTCAAGGCCGCAGCAAGCGAAACGGCGCTTGCCACCGCACCCGTGATCGCCAGCGGGTCCATTGCGGCCGCAAGCGAACGGGTGGCGGCGATCTGGTGGAATCCCCTTGCCGCCACCACCGCCCGCTGGTGGCAGGTCAGCCTGACCCTGCCCGCGGGGGGGCGCCTGGGCCGGCTGGTGCTGGCCCAGGCGTTTGCGCCCCTGTGGCCCTACCAGTGGGGCATGACCCGCTCCCTGACCAGTGCCCAGATCCAGGCCACCCCCAGCGGGTCGCTGTTCACGGCTCCTCACCGCCCCCGCTGGCGCTGGCAGGTGACCTTCGGAGACGTCACGGATGCGGAATGGCTGACCCAGTGGAAGGCGCTTGCCCCCTACATGGCCGGTGGCGCACCGGTCGTCTTCTGCGCCGACTATGATGCCGCCGATCCGGCCGAGGAGAGCATCTATGCCCTTGGCGTGCTCGGCCAGGGCCTTGCCCGGCAGCGCCCCAATCGCTGGCGCACGGCGGTGGTGTTCGAGGAGCTGCTGTAGGCCCTGCCACGTTCCCTTCATCGGCTCCAGGGACGCAGGCCGCGCGCCATTCGGGCCGTGCGCAACCGGATGGTGCCCTGCGCCCGGTCCACGAAAAAGGCGTGCACGCCCTCGCGTCGCAGCTCTTCCGGCAGGATCAGCCTGTCCATGGGGCGACACGCGCCTTCCGGCAGACGTGCGCGCGGCGCGAGAATGAGCACGTCAAGCCGCCGGCATGGCAGGAAAGTGGAACTGCCGGGCTCCCCGCCCGCCCAGAGGGCAATGTGCCGCTCTCCTGCCGCAGTGGGCACGGACGCCACGCACAGCCCCTCCTTCGTGCAGGACAGAGGCGCCATGCCCGAGATGCCGTTCCTTGCCGGACGGTCGAAGCGGAACGAGGTCGCCATCCCCAGCGCACGCTCCCAGGCCAGGCGGCTGCCCCGTTCGGCCCGGCGACTGTTCACCCACAGAAGCGAACCATCCCGCATGGCCATGAGCTTGCCGGCCTCGCCCACCAGAACATCGGGCCATGGGGTGCGCGCAATCACCACCAGCGCGGCCGCCAGGGGCAGCAAGGCCGTGCTCTTGAGCACAGGTGCGCGCCAGACCAGAGCGGCCGATCCGGCAAGAACCAGAAGAAGGAGCGCTGCTGCCGGAAAGCCTGGCAGATGCCAGACGGCGCCCGGCAGACCGGCCACGGCATGGGCTGTTGCCAGCACCAGCCGCGTGCCCTCCCCCATCAGCCACAAGGCTGGCCGTTCCCACCCTAAGGGCATGAGCAGAAGCGCCGCCAGCCCCGCCGGCATGACGAGGAAGGCCGTCACGGGGACGGCAATGAGATTGGCGAGCAGTCCGTAGCGGGCAATCGTGCCAAAGTGATGGACTGCAAATGGTGCAATGGCGAGCTCGGCAATGATCGTCGTCACCATGACGGCGGCCAGATAGCGAAAGACCCGCCGGCCGGGCGCGGTGGCAAGGGTAGCGGGCAGCAGGCTGCGCCGGCGGGCGAGCATCTCATACACGCCGATCAATGCCGCGACCGCTGCAAATGACATCTGGAATCCGGGCTCCAGAAGATCGGAGGGTCGGATGATGAGAAGCACAGTCGCAGCAAAGGCAAGCAGCCGCAAGGAGAACGGATCGCGTCGCAGCATCACGGCAAGCAGCCCCAGCCCCGTCATCACAAAGGCCCGTGTGGTGGCGATCGATGCTCCCGAGATCAGAAGATAGACGGTAATCGCCGCAAGTGCCGCAAGGGCGGCCGGTCTCTTGCCATCATGCGCATCCGCATACCGCGGCAGCAGCGCCAGCAGCAGCCGCACGAGCCAGAAGACGGTTACCGCCACAAGCCCGAGATGCAGCCCCGAAATCGCAAGCAGATGTGCAAGGCCGGCATCGCGCATGGCCGAGACGTCTTCGCGCGCCAGCCAGCCGCGCTGACCCGTCAGCAGGGCGACGGCCAAGCCCGCTTCCCGCACCGGCAGAACCGCCCGAACCCGGGTCGCGATCGCGATCCGCAAGCGGCTGATCCTGCGCCTGAGATCACGGACCACCCGGACCGCCCACCCGCCATCGGGCCCGCAGCCGCCTGCCTCCGGAGCCAGGCGATGCACCGGACCCAGGGCATGTCCCGTGGCACCGATGCCCCGCAGCCAGTAACGGCGCCCCGGATCATAACCGCCCGGATAGCGGGGACGCGCAAGCGGAGTGATATGGGCGAAGACCCGGACCGCATCTCCCAGTGCAAGATCCGCCGGCGCCGGTGTCCGCACGGCAAGCTCCACGCGCTGGACGAAGCTGCCACGCAGCAGCGGGTGTCCCGGGCAGGAAGCGAGCGTGATGCGCCAGCCCCGCCCCGCCGGAGCGAGCGCGTCAATCCGTCCCCATGCCGTTGTCGTCAAGGGCGCGCGCAGCACGGGAGTGTCCAACCGGACGACCTGCCATTTTGCGAGAGCAAAACCGGCGAACACGATCACTGCGGCCAGACGCGGCACGGGCCAGACGGTCGGCCAGCCACCCCACCACACGAGCAGAATGAGGGCAGGAGCGAGCAGCAGCACCCCTGGCGGCTCGATCGGCATCGCGAAATAGCCGGCGATTCCGAGGGCAAGCAGGATCGGAATCCACAGCGGCAGGCGATCGCGATCAGCCGCCAGACTGTCCGCCCAGGCCCGCAGGCGCATAATCGCGAGCAGCCGGCTGCCCGACCACGATGCTTCCCGAGCAATCGTATCGATTGCGAAACGAAACTGGCGCCCCCGCCACGGCATGCGGTGCCACCCCCTCTTGATCTCCCTTGCCGGCCGATTTTCCCCGCTCCTCGTTTCACATGCAAGTCCGCAGGCGGGGTTGAGGGCGGCGGTCCGCGTATTTTTCGACCATGCTCTTCCCCTGCCCGGCAGGCAACGGAAGGGGAAGGCTCTCCCGACCAACATGGCCGGTGTTGTTCCGCAAGGGCGCTTCCTGCTAGTCTGGCGTTCGGCAGGAGGCCGACAAGACGGATGCGGATGTGCCCGTTTCTGGATTGTGGCTCATGTGTCGCAGCAGGAACGATGGGGTGGATCCTCGGGTCCGTCGCAAAAGAAGTTGAGATGAGGCGTGCGAAAAGCGGATGGGACGGGGATGAGCGAGCGGCAGGACATCGAAGCCAAATGCATCGCGGCCGGCATGCGCATGACCGATCAGCGGCGGGTGATCGCCCGGGTCTTAAGCGAGGCAACCGATCATCCGGATGTCGAAGAGGTCTACCGGCGCGCAATCGCCATCGACCCGCGGATCTCGATCGCGACGGTCTATCGCACCGTGCGGCTGTTCGAAGAGGCGGGGATCCTGGAGCGCCATGACTTTCGGGATGGTCGGGCCCGCTATGAACCGGCAAGCGAAGAGCATCACGACCATCTGATCGATATCGAGACCGGGGAGGTGCTCGAATTCCGCAATGAGGAAATCGAACGGCTGCAGGTCGAAGTGGCGCGCCAGATGGGTTATGAGCTTGTCGATCACCGCATGGAACTCTACGGCCGGCGGCTGCGCAGCGGCAGTGAGCAGTCAGACGGGCAATCCCGTGCCTCCGAAGGATCCGGCGATTGAGATCGGTGAAATCCGATAGGGCGGATCTTCCGGGGGCGGCGATGGCCGAGGATGCGGTCATGCCTGCCCGGCAGCGGGCGGAAGGACTGCGCGCTTCCCGCCGGCGGTTGGCCTCCGTGCGCAGCCTTCCCGGCTTCGTACGCCGTCGCTGGCAGCGCCATGCGCCCCTGGGCCCGGATGGTGCCGGCATCATCGACGGGGACAGGCAGCCCGGCCGGCAGGAGCAGGCCTCTTCCCCCTCGGGTGGCGATTTCGCGGGACTTGAGGGGCTGGCCCGGCATCGCCGCCGGATCGGAGCGGTGATGACGCTGGGGCTGGCCGTGGCCATGATGGCCGTGTTCGTTACCGTTCAGCCGCTGGTGCTGCGCCTTTTCCCGCGGGCCCGCTGGTGGCTGCCGCCCTTCTGGTATCGCAGCATCTGCTGGCTGACGGGCACCCGCCTTGCATTCGTCGGCACGCCGGTAAGCGGACCGGCCCTCTTCGTGGCCAATCACGTCTCCTGGCTTGACATCCTGGTGCTGGGTTCGGCCCTGCCCAGGGCGGCCTTCATCTCCAAACGCGAAGTGCGTGAGTGGGGAATCTTCGGCCGCTGCGCCGAACTGGCACACAGCGTCTTCATCGACCGCACGCGTCGTGGAGAAAGTGCTCGCCAGCGTGACATGCTGCTGGCTCGGCTGGCGCAGGGAGACCGGCTGATCCTGTTTCCCGAAGGCACATCAACCGATGGCACCGGCATTCTGCCCTTCAAGAGTGCCCTGTTTGCCGTGGCGGAGATCAAGGACGACCTGCCCGTCCAGCCGGTCAGCCTGTGCTATACCCATGTCAACGGCGTGCCCGTTGCCCGTGCGGACCGTCCCAAGATCGGCTGGTTCGGCGACATGGAGTTGATTGACCATGTCATCTCCCTTATGGGCTTGGGGCGAATCCGGGCTGAGGTCCGGTTCCATCCGCCGATCACGCTGCGCGAGGCTGGAAGTCGCAAGGCTCTCGCCCAATATTGCGAGCGGATGGTCCGGGCCGGGCTGGATGATTCCCGAAAGGCACGGCCTGGCCGGCAGATGGAACGGCACCGAGCATGACCGAATCCGCAAGGCGGCAGAATCATAAAGGTCTGCGCTATCATGTGCGCAGCTTCGGCTGTCAGATGAACGTCTATGACAGCGAGCGCATGAGCGAGCTGCTTGCCGCTGCCGGCCATCGGCCGGCCGGAAGCGATGATGAGGCCGATCTTATCGTGCTGAATACCTGCCACATTCGCGAGAAGGCGGCTGAGAAGGTCTATTCCGAGGTCGGCCGCATTGCCGCTGCGGCTCGCGCGCGGTCGGAGGAGGCGCATCGGCCTCTGATCGCCGTGGCGGGCTGCGTGGCGCAGGCGGAAGGGGAGGAAATTCTGCGGCGGGCACCGGCAGTCGATCTCGTGATCGGACCGCAGACCTACCACCGTCTGGCCGCTCATGTCGATCGGCTCATCAGCGCCCGGGGGCAGGGAGAGCGGCTGCGTCTTGTGGACACGGAATTCCCGCCCGAGGACAAATTCACCCATCTGCCTTCACGCCCGGCACGCGGCCCGTTGTCGGCCTTTCTGACCGTCCAGGAGGGCTGCGACAAGTTCTGCAGCTTCTGTGTCGTGCCCTATACGCGCGGGGCGGAAGTCTCGCGGCCGGTCTCGGCCGTGCTGGAGGAAGCGCACCGGCTGGTCGAAGCGGGTGCCGTGGAAATCACCCTCATCGGCCAGAACGTCAACGCCTACCACGGTCGGGCCGCCGATGGCCGCCAGGTGACGCTTGCCGAGCTCATCCAGCTGCTCGCCGAGATTCCGGCGCTGCGCCGGATCCGCTATACCACAAGCCATCCCCGCGACATGACTCCTGAGCTGATCGCCGCTCATGGTGCGATTCCCAAGCTCATGCCCTATCTGCATCTTCCGATCCAGTCGGGTTCCGACCGGATCCTGAAGGCGATGAACCGTCGTCATCGGGCCCGGGAGTATCTGGCGATCATTGAGCAGCTGCGGCGTGCCCGTCCCGACATCGCGATTTCCGGGGATTTCATCGTCGGCTTTCCGGGAGAGACGGAAGAGGATTTCACCGCCACCCTGGCGCTGGTGCGCGCCGTGGGGTACGCACAAGCCTATTCCTTCAAATATTCGCCGCGCCCTGGCACACCGGCGGCCGAGGCGGAAGATCAGGTGCCCGAGCCGGTCAAGGCCGAGCGCCTTGCCCGCCTCCAGGCCCTGCTCGCGGAATCCCAGGCAGCCTTCAACCAGGCGAGTGTGGGGCGCAAGGTGGAGGTTCTGCTGGATCGGAAGGGACGCCATCCGGGCCAGTGGCTGGGACGGACACCCCACAACCAGGCCATCCATGTGGCACTGGGAAGAGAGAACGCCTTTACCGATGCGCGGGGCGGGCTGATGGAGGTCGAGATCGTGGAGGCCGGACCGCACAGCGTCGCGGGACGCCCCCTGACGCCGGTGAGCGATTCCCGGGCGGCATGAAGGACGGGAGGTGACGGGCTTGGTCACCAGCGATTCGATCGAGGTCCATGAATCGGCTGACGGGCGCGTGCTCGTCTTTCCCGACAACCGGCTGGCCAGCCTGCTTTTCGGTCCGCATGACGCCCATCTGGCCGAACTCGAACGCTGGATCGCCGTGCGCATCGTCAATCGCGGAAACCGCCTGCTCCTCCAGGGATCTCCGGAAGCCATGGCGGCTGCCGAGCGGGCGCTTGCCGTGCTGTATGGGCGTCTGGAGCGCGGCGAAGGGCTGGAGTTTGGAGACATCGCCGGCGCCGCCCGCCTGGCGCTGGCCGCAGGTGGCGAATCTCCTCAGGACAACGAGCCCGCGGGGAAAAGCGATCTCAAGATCGTCACGCGCAAGCGCGTGGTCAAACCACGCTCTCCCAATCAGGCCCGCTACATTGCCGCCATGCGTGCGCATGATCTGACATTCGGCGTCGGACCGGCAGGCACGGGCAAGACATATCTTGCGGTGATGGCCGCGGTGGAGGCCTGGCTGCATGGCGAGGTCAGCCGCATCATCCTCTCGCGCCCGGCCGTGGAAGCCGGCGAGCGCCTCGGCTTCCTGCCGGGCGATCTGCGCGAGAAGGTGGATCCCTATCTGCGTCCTCTTTATGACGCTCTCTATGATGCTCTCCCGGCCGAGCAGGTGGAAAAGCGTCTGGGCTCCGGCGAGATCGAGATCGCCCCGCTGGCCTACATGCGCGGCCGCACGCTTTCTGACGCCTGGGTGATTCTGGATGAGGCGCAAAACACCACGCCCGCCCAGATGAAGATGTTCCTGACCCGCTTTGGCGAAGGAGCCAAGGTCGTGGTCTGCGGCGATCCCACCCAGATCGATCTGCCGGATCCCGGCGAGTCGGGTCTCATCGAGGCGCTGGCGCTGTTGGAAAGCATCCCCGAGATTGCGACCGTGCGGTTTGAGGAAAGCGATGTCGTCCGCCACCCTCTCGTCCAGCGCATCCTCACCGCCTATCGCAATCGGGAGACCGGCAAGTTGCGGGAAGACCGCCCATGACGGCATCCGCTCGCCCGCCATCGGCCGCCAGGACGGTATGCCGGCCTGCCCCGCTCCCTCCTTCCGGCAAGCCGGCATCGGATGTGGCGGTGCATGTTCTCCTGGAAAGCGACCGCTGGCCGGCGGAGGCCGAGCAGATCGTCATTCGGGCCGTCAAGGCGGCGCTCTCAGTCCAGCAGGATGCCCCCCGGCAGGGGGAGATCGCCGTCCTGCTGGCCGATGATGCGCATCTGGCCGAACTCAATCAGCGCTTTCGCAATCGTAGAGGAGCCACGGACGTGCTGTCCTTTCCCGGCGAGACCGGTTCACACCATTTCCTCCCGCATATCGGCGACATCGCCATCGCCTATGAGCGCTGCGCCCGGGATGCCGCCCATCTCGGGCGACCGCTCGCCTTCCATCTCTCCCATCTGGTGATCCATGGCGTGCTCCACTGCCTGGGCCATGACCATGAAAGGGAGGAGGAGGCACGAGTGATGGAGGCCTGCGAGCGTGAGGCCCTGGCCATGCTTGGCTGGGGCGAACCCTATCCGGAGCTCCCGGAGGATGGCGCAGAGGCCCAAGGAGACGAGCGGTGAGCAGCAGCCCGCAATGGTGGCCCTGGCGCAAGGCGCATTCTCGCGACATCCGGCGCGAGCTGGTCCGCCTCCTGGAGCGGGCACGCGGCGATGCGGCGGCACGTGGCGGCTTGAGCGAAGAGGCGCTCGCGATTCTGGCCAACATTCTTGAAAATGGGGACCTGCGGGTGGAGGACGTCATGGTCCCCCGCGTCGATGTCGTCGCGGTCGCGCAGGAGACCCCGTTTCCCGAACTCGTGCGCTGCATGGTGGCGGCCGCGCATTCCCGGGTGCCCGTCTATCGCGGCGACCTCGACGAGGTGGTGGGCATGATCCATGTGAAAGACGTCCTCGGCCTTGTTCAGCAACAGATGGAGGATGGCTGCAAACCCGTCTGGCAGGAGAAGATCAGACCGGTCCTTTTTGTGGCCCCGTCGATGCGGGTGCTTGACCTGCTTGCCCGCATGCGCATGGAACGCATGCACATGGCGATCGTCGTTGACGAGTATGGCGGCACCGACGGACTGGTAACCATCGAGGACCTGATCGAGCAGATCGTCGGCGAAATCGTCGATGAGCATGAGGTGGCCCCGCGCGAGATGGTGCGCGCCCTGGGAGCCGGCCGCTTCGATGTGGATGCGCGGCTTGCGCTCGATGAATTCGAATCGCTGATCGGCATCGCCCTGCCGCGGGCGGAGGAAGAGGATGTGGACACGCTGGGTGGCCTCGTCGTCACGCTTGCCGGCCGCGTGCCGGAGATCGGTGCGCGCATCCGTCATGAATCCGGGCTGCGGTTCGAGGTGCTTGATGCCGATCCGCGGCGTGTCAAGCGTGTGCGGGTGGTGGTGCCCCGGGGCCTGAGAACACGCGATTCACGCCCGGCCGGCGATGGCACGTCATCCAGCCCCTCTCCGCCATCGTAGGACGGCAGGCAGGATCGAACACCCCCATGCGCAATGGCGGAAATGCGCATGATGCCGGGTCCGGCCGGTCCGCCAGGCACGAAGAAAGGCGAACAGGGCAGATGAAGGCATTGTCCGGCATCTGGCAGCGCAGGAGGCACAAGAGATCGGGACCGCTGCTCGCCATCGTCATGCTGGCATCAGGCGGACTCGCGAATCTGGTCTTTGCCCCCTTCTTCCTCCTCTTCCTGCTGCCGCTGTGCTGGGGCGGACTCTATTTCGTCGCCCGCCAGCGACAGCCGGCTGCGGCGGCAGCTGCCGGTTTCTGGTTCGGCCTTGGACATTTCGCCTTCGGCCTGAGCTGGATCGCCGAAGCCTACCGGATGCGCGCGGACATCCCGGACTGGCTCGGCCCGCCGAGCGTGCTGGCGCTTGCCCTCTATCTGGCCTGTTACCCTGCTCTGGCGACCGGCCTTTTTGCCGCCTGGCGGCGATATCGACCGGCAGGCGGAATGGTGGACATCCTGGTCTTTGCCGGGCTTTGGGCCCTGGCCGAATACCTGCGCGGAACGCTGCTGACCGGTTTTCCCTGGAACCCCTTGGCGGCCAGCCTTGCCTTTTCCGCCCTTTCCCTCCAGCCGATCGCCCTGATTGGCCCCCATGCCATGGGCCTGCTCCTCGTGCTGTGGGCCATCCTGCCGGTGGAAGCCCTGATGCCGACATCCCCTGCCGGCCGGGGCAAACGCGCATGGCTGTGGCTGGCCGTGGTGGCTCTGCCGGTGGCAGTGGCCGCTTTCGGCTGGTGGCGGCTGCCGAGCCGGCAGGCCCCGACCCTGCCCGATGTGACCCTGCGGCTTGTGCAACCGAATACGGATCAGCGCCACAAATGGGATCCCGACCGCCGCGGCAGACATCTGGCGCAGCTGGTGGACCTCAGTCGCTCTCTGGGGCGCCCCGAGACGGAACGCCTCATCATCATCTGGCCGGAGGCCGCGATTCCCGAATACCGATTCGCCGATCAGCCCGGTCGCCGCGCCCTGATCATGCGCATGCTGCCACCCCATTCGATTCTGATTGCCGGCAGCCCGCGGGTGGCGGCAGCAGCAAATGGCACGATTCGCCTGTTCAACAGCCTCCTGGTGCTCGGAGAACATGGCGAGATTCTCGCCCGCTATGACAAGCGCCATCTCGTTCCTTTCGGCGAGTATCTGCCCGCGCGCCCCCTGCTGGCAGCGATCGGCCTGGAAAAGCTCACGGAAGGCACGCTGGATTTCTCTCCCGGCACGACACCGGCCGTGCTCACGGTGCCCGGCCTTCCGCCCTTTGCCGCCTTCATCTGCTACGAGGCGATCTTTCCCGAATCGGCACGCGAGGCCCGGCGGGAGGGCGGGGCCTTCCTGCTCAACCTCACGAATGATGCCTGGTTTGGGCTTGGAGCCGGTCCCCATCAGCATTTTGCCATGGCGCGCATGCGCAGTGTCGAGACCGGCCTGCCGCTTGTGCGGGTGGCGCAGACCGGGATTTCCGCCGTTATCGATGGCTGGGGGCGCGTGCGGGTCCGCATCCCCCTCGGACAGCGTTCGGCCCGCGATGCCGCCCTGCCAGGGCCGGCAGCCAGCCCCCTTTATGCGCGTCTGGGGGAAGGAATTTTTTGGGGATTGTTGATTTTGATCTTTCTTCTTGCCATTATGGCGGGTGTGCGTTACTCGAAATCGGAGTAACGGGGGCGCATCACACGGTTGTTTGCGTCGCTTGACCCTCGTGAACGGCGACGGTATTGAGGTGCGGCCATATCCCATATACGGGGTGTGCATGACAAGATGGTAATGCACAGCTTGTGGGATATGCCAGACCGGTGTTCACGGGGGTCGGCAACCGGTTTGTTTGCAGCCTGCGACCTTGGTCGCGTGATGTGGCAGGAACAGCGAGAGTAGGGAACCGACCCGTGGCATCGAAGCCTGATCCCATTGACGTCCATGTGGGTTCGCGCGTCCGTCTGCGCAGAACCCTTCTCGGCATGAGTCAGGAGAAGCTGGGTGATGCTCTTGGCCTCACCTTCCAGCAGATCCAGAAATACGAACGCGGTGCGAACCGTATCGGCGCCAGCCGACTCTACAAGATCGCCAAGATTCTCAATGTCCCCGTCTCCTATTTCTACGAGGAGCTGCCGGAGGACGTGGAATCTGCGAATCGGGGGCTGTCCGATATCGCACCGGAACCCTTCGAGGTTGACCAGCTCAACAAGCGCGAAACGCTCGAGCTTGTGCGGGCCTATTACCGCGTCAGGGACGCCCGGGTGCGCAAGCGCATTTTCGAGCTGATCAAGGCCATCGCGAAATCCGATCAGGAATCGGCCTGATAACGGGCCATTCCTGCCGTGATTGCACCCTGCCCGCGGCCGGGAAGTGGATGACGCCGCTTTCCGGCCGCCGGTGGGCTGTGCCTCGGCCTGCAGGAGCCCCCAGATCGAAAGGCGGTCTTCCTCACCTCCGTGCAGGGTGGGTGGTGGCCGGGCTCCGTTCCATGCAGGCACATGTGCCCCGCATGGTCACGGCAACAACCCACAAGGCCGCAAGACGGGCGCGTCCTTCCACGGCCTATCGTCCTGCTTCCCGGGCGGCGGCCGTCTCGCAGGCATGGGCGATCAGCGCCCGCACCAGGCCGATTGCCCGGGCAAGCTGGTCAAGTGCCACCCATTCGTCAGGACGATGGGCCTGCGCGATCGCCCCGGGGCCACAGACGATGGCCGGCAGTCCCGCAATCCGCTGAAAAAGACCGGCCTCGGTGGTGAAGCTGACCGCATGGGCGCGATTGGCGCCAAGCAGCCGCCGCACGAACTCCTCGGCCGCCTCGTTGCCCCCCGATTCCAGAGCCGGCGCAGCTGCTATCGTCTCGAAGACGATGGCCGCCTCCCGTCCTGCTCCGGCTGCAAGCGCCGGCAGGATTTCCCGATCGGCAAACTGGCGGATCCGTTCCAGAATGGCCTCGGCATTCGTGCCCGGCAGGGGGCGATACTCCCAAAGCAGTTCAGCCCGTTCGGCCACGATGTTGACCGCCTCGCCTCCGCGAATCTGTCCGAGGTTGACGGTGGTATGCGGAGGGTCGAACCGCTCGTCCCGTTCCGTGCGGGCAAGATGTGCCGCCTCCTCTTCGATTGCCAGCGCGAGCCGGGCCACAGCCGCGATCGCATTGGCGCCACTGGCCGGCTGGCTGGAATGGGCTGCACGGCCCGTAACCGTGGTCCGCAGCACGCGTATCCCCTTGTGCGCACTCACCACGCGCATGTCGGTCGGCTCACCGATGAGCACCAGCTCGGCCCGCACGTCCGTCTCGGCCAGGTGCTGCACGAGTGGCCCGACACCGGCACAGCCCACCTCCTCGTCATAGCTGAAGGCCAGGTGGATCGGCCGGGCAAGCGGCGCGGCCGCCATTTCGGGCGCCAGAGCCATTACGACGCCCAGAAATCCCTTCATGTCCGTCGCCCCCCGCCCATACAGCCGTCCCTCCACCACCTGAGGATCAAAGGGATCATGGGACCAGGCCTGCCCGGCAACCGGCACGACATCAGTATGTCCCGACAGGACGATCCCGCCCGGCCGCACGGGTCCAATGCTGGCAAGCAGATTGGCCTTCGTGCCTTCCCGGTTGGGGAACCGCCGGCAACGGAAGCCCAGCGAGGTCAGCTCGGCCTCCACCTCCGCAATCAGGGCGAGATTGCTCTCGCTGCTAATGGTAGGATGCCGGATCAGTCGGCAGGCCCAGTCAACGGCCCGGGCAAGGCCGTCCCGGTCTCCCCTTCCTTGTTGCAGTGATTGCGCGTCCATTCGCCCATCCTCTCATCGCCCTTTTCGCGCAGTCCCGATGCCCCGGTCAATCGGGAGAAGAGGCAGGAGCCTCACGATCACGGGCAAAATCCGCACCCGGCCCGGGCACACCTCGCGCCGCCTCCGGATCGCGGCAGCCAAAAACGATTCGCCGGCTCCGCGCCAAAGATGCTACATTGAGCTTTGTGCGCGTCGATGGATGGCGTCCCTCGCCTGCGCACCCATGGCACGCTGCTTGGAACATGGGGAGGAAGATCATGTCCCGGATCCACTGGCCACGCCTCGTGCTGGCAACCGTCGTCCTGTATCTCGTCTTCTTCGGCCTCTACGCCGTCACGGACGAAGTCGTGCTCAGCCAGCTCGGCGAGCAGATGAAGTCCGTCATGCGTCCCGGCATAGAAGGCAGCGTCTTCGGGGCCTATCAGATGGTGGCCTATGCGGTGATGACGCTCGTCTTCGCCCTGATTTTCACCTATGGCCGGGAGGGTCGCGGCCTGGCTGAAGGAGCCCGCTATGGCCTGTTGATGGGCCTGCTGCTGGGCGCAGTCGATTTCGTATGGACGATCGGCCTGCCGCTTGAGCCCATGCTCGCCTTTCTGGCATTCGCCCGCGATCTCGTGATCTTCGTGATTGCCGGCATTCTGCTTGCCTTCCTCTACCGGCCCAGCAACGGAACGGATATGACGGGCAGCAACCAGGCCGCCGCGTGAAAATGCGAACGGCCGCATTCCTGCTGCTGGCGTGGCTGTTGCCGGGATGCCTGGTCCCGGGGCTGGCCGAAACGCTCTTTGTGGGAGCAAAGGAGGACGACCGGCTGGTCGTCATCGATCTGGCAACCGGTGAACGACTGGCCAGCCTTCCCACTGGAGCAGGCCCTCATGAGGTTGCCGTCTCTGCGGATGGAAGGCGGGTGGCGGTGGTCGCCTATGGCCGGCGGCGCGCCTCGAAAGAGGTCCCGCGTGATATCGTGGACATCTTCGATGCGCGCACCGGCCGGCATGTCACCCGCATCGTCCTTGCCCCCTACCATGCGCCTCACGGCATCGTGTGGCTGGCGGACGGACGGCATCTGCTGGTCACGGCCGAGCGCGAACGCAAGCTGCTGGTCGTTGATACGAAGGAGGCGCAGATTGCCGCGGCGATCGAGACGGGTGCCACCGGCTCGCATCTCCTGGCATATGATCCGGAACGGGCTTACGCCTATGTCACGAGCCTGGGCGATGGGGTTGTCTCGGTGATCGATGTGGCCGCCGGCCGTCTCATGCGCACGGTGCCCTCCGGCAGGCAGGCAGAAGGCGTTGCGCTCACGCCCGATGGGCAGGAACTGTGGGTCACCAACCGGGGCGAAGACACGGTGACCGTTTTCCGCCTGCCGGACTTTGCGGCCCTTGCGCGATTTCCCAGCCCCGGCATGCCCATTCGCGTCGCCTTTTCACCCGATGGCCGGCTGGCGGCGATCAGCCATGCCCGGGCCGGGACCGTCGCCCTGATCGACCGGGTGCAACGCAAGCGCCTCGCCCTCCTGACATTCGCCTCCACCACCGCCCCTGCCCCCTTTCCCGTCGGTCTGCTGTTCCATCCGGATGGAAAGCGGCTGTATGTCGCGCTGACCGGTCCCGGAATCATCGCCGAAATCGATCTTGCCAGCCGAGAGGTCACTCGGCGTTTTCACGCCGGTGCCGGGGCCGACGGCATGGCCATCAGTCTCTTGCCTTTCCACGGGCAGACCCGTCCCTAGCCTTCTCCCGCCGTCCCTTGCCGATATCCGCTCCCATACGAGCAGGTGACAGCCGATCGCTGACCGGCTAACCTGAGCCCAGGCATGCAGACAGGCGGCCGGAGGCAGGGAAAGGGACTGGGGCAGGCCATGTGGAAAAAGATTCTCGCCGCAGCAGGCGGGTTGGTGATCGGTGCGCTCGCCGTCCTCGGCTATCTGGCCTGGACGCCGAAGCCGGATCTTGACTGGGGCGATCTCAAACGGCGGGTTGCAGGATATCATGTCGAAATCCTGCGTGACGGTTACGGCGTGCCGCACATCTATGGCGACCGTGATGAAGACGTCGCCTTCGGGCTTGCCTATGCCCACGCCGAAGACGATTGGCCCACAATCGAAAGCGTGATCCTGCTGGCCAAGGGACGCATGGCCCTGCGGGACGGTCTTGAGGGGGCGACCACCGATTATCTCGTGCGCCTGTTCCGCGTGCGCGAGATCGTCGCCCGGGATTATGAACGCAAGCTCAGCCCCAAGATGCGGGCCGTGCTCGCCGCCTATGCGGACGGGCTCAATCTGTGGGCAGCCCGCCATCCCGACGAGGCGCACTCCATCGCCCTGCCGGTCACGGCTGAGGATATCGTGGCCGGGTTTCTGTTCCGCACACCCTTCTTCTACGGCCTTGAAGGCACACTGACCGCACTTGCCAAAGGCGGGAAGGATGAGCATCCCGCCACGGGCGCTCTGCCACAGGAACTGCCCCTGCCGGCCGAAAAGCACGGGGGGGCTCCTCCGCCATCCCGGGTGATGGAGCGGATGCCCCCTCTCTTTCACGCCGGCAGAGCACTGCCCTTCCTTGCACAGACCCTCTTCCCTCTCATCCCTTCCAGCCGGGATGGGGCGGCACTCGCGGCCGGAGTGCGCCGGCTGCTTCATCTTCTCGGCGGGTTTGCGCCCGGATCCAACGCCGTGGCGGTGGCGCCGGCCCGGTCGGCCGACGGCCATACGCGCCTGCTCGTCAATTCCCATCAGCCCTATAGCGGTCCGGTGGCCTGGTATGAGGTGCGGGTGCATTCCCGGGAAGGATGGGACATGGCAGGCGGGATCTTCCCCGGCTCACCGGTCGTGCTGCACGGTACCAATGCCCATCTGGGCTGGGCGCATACGGTCAACATGCCGGATCTGATTGACAGCTACCTGCTCGTGGTGGACGACCCGGACAATCCCACCCGCTATCGCTTCGGCAATGAATGGCGGCCATTCACGCGAGGCGAAGCCCGGATTCGCGTGCGCCTCGTTGGCCCCTTCTCCTGGGAAGTGACGCGGCCGCTGCTGTGGTCCGTCCATGGCCCCGTGATCCGCACTCCCAGAGGCTGGGTTGCCATCCGCTATGCGGGTGCTGAAGACATCCGTGCCGTGGAGCAGTGGTATCGCATGAACAAGGCGACCGACCTTGCCGGCTGGCTGGCCGCCATGCGGATGAACGCGATCCCCAGTCTGAACACCGTCTATGCGGATCGTGCCGGCCACATCGCCTTCATCTACAATGCCAAGATCCCGCGGCGCGATCCCAAGCTCAGTTACCGCAGTCTGTGGTTGCCGGGGGATGATCCGGCCTATCTCTGGAAGGGGTATCTGCCCTTTTCCGCGGTCCCGAAGCTGATAGATCCGGCATCCGGTTTCATCATCTCGGCCAATGCCGATCCCCGGCGGGTGACGGCTGCGGCCGACAATCTGCCGCCGGAGGCCTTTCCCGCCCATCTCGGTGTCGAGGAGCACCTCACCAATCGGGCGATGCGGGCACTTGCCCTTTACGGCGCGGACGAGTCGATCACCGATGATGAATTCGTCTCCTACAAGTTCGACAAGAGCTACGATCCGCGCTCCAATCTCTGGCGCTTCGTGCGGGCAGTCGCCGCTCTCGACACGAAAGACGATCCATTGCTGCAGGAGGCCCAGCAGGTGGTTGCCGGCTGGAGCGGGCGTGCCGATCTTGCCGACCGGGCGACCGCGCTCGTTGTGCTGGGGGCAACCAAGGCCCTGTCCGGTTTCCGCTTTACCGGATGGAAACGCCCGGTTGCCGAGGCTCTTGCCGAAGCGGCTCACGAGCTCAAGGAGGCCTATGGGCGGCTGGACGTCCCCTGGGGGGAGGTGCAGCGTCTGCGCCGGGGAGAGGTGGACCTGCCGCTGGCCGGCGGCCCGGACGCCCTGCGGGCCGTCTATGCCGGCAATCATCTGAGCAAGGACGGTCATCTGATAGCGGTCGGTGGCGACAGCTATATCATGGTTGTGGACTGGGATGAGAACGGCCGGCTCCAGCCATTGCGGACGGTCCATCAGTTCGGCGCCGCGACGATGCGCCCCTCGTCTCCCCATTATGCGGATCAGACGGCCCTGTTTGCTGCGGAACGCTTCAAGATTCTGCCCTGGAACCGGAAGGCCCTCCTCGACGAGGAGGGAGTTGTGCGCGAAAACCCCTTGACCGAACCATCAGCTGCCGAATCCGAGGAATGAGTGAAGGCGCAGGCGATGACAGGGCGTGATCAGCCACCACCACCATCCGGTGCCCGCTCTCACGACGCTGCCGAGGCGCCGGACAAGGTCGTGCCGGGGCCGGGCCGGATCCGGCGCCGCGATCTCCTGACTCGCCAGCTGCATGACCAGCTTGATACCATGCTCGCCGGGCTCGAAGCGGCAGCCGACTGCGCGGGTGCGGCCCGCTCTCTTCGGGATGAAGGCGTAAGCCCGGCCGAACGGCTGGCCCGCTTTGCCGGCATCCTTGAAAGCCTCGCCAGCGGCCTGCTGGCCGAATGTGACGAGCTGTATCTGGCAGCCTGCCGCGAACAGCGCTTTGCACCCACAGAGGTCGAGAACATCAGGGCAAGCCTGCGAGAGCGCGTCATCGGCTACTTCTGCATGCTTCTCAAGGCCCATGGGGGCAATCTGCTGGAAGGCCTGGAGCCGGCCCAGGCCGCCCGTCTGCTCGCCCGGGCGCAGGAGCAGCTGCTTGCGGCCCTTGGCGGGCGCTCATCCTCCTGAACGCCTTTCAGACCGCCAGCCGTGCCCCCGGGCATGCGCAAGAAGAGTCCTTTGCCGTGCCTTCCCGCATGGCCCGCATGTGGCGGGTGGAGGCCCATCATCGCGCACCCGGCTCCCAACGCAGCGCCACAAATAGGTGAAGCTTCAAGCAACTGGCGTGGCGGCCGCCTTTTGCGCTAGGATCGCGCCATGCGCTTCAGGCAGCCCGGACAGTTGACCGGGTGGACGCCGCAACGGAAAGAGACACGGAGAGATGATCATGGATCGTCAGGCCTTCTACAAGCTGATGGCCGGCGACGGCTCGCTGGACTACGAAGTCTATCTCAATACCCAGCAGATCCTGTCGGCCCAGAAGCCCTATGAGGAGCTGTGCAATCACGACGAACTGCAGTTTCAGATCGTCCACCAGATCGAAGAACTGTGGATGAAGCTGGCCGCCTATACTCTGCTCGAAATTGACGAACGCATGGCCGAGCGCCGGACCTGCAAGGTGCTCACCCTTTTCGATCGCGTTCACCGCATCCTGAGGCTGATGACCGAACAGCTCGGCCTGCTCGAGACGATGTCGCCGAAGGACTATCAGGAAATCCGGCTGCAGCTTGGCAATGGCTCGGGCCAGGAGTCACCGGGTTTCCGGACCCTGCTGAGGATGCCGCCCTACCTGTGGAAGACTTATGTGGCCTCCTATCTCGAGCCCGAAGGGCGCAGCATCGCGGATGTCTATGACACGGGTTACAGCCATGACGAAGCCTATGTGGTGGCCGAGGCCCTTGCCGAGTTCGACGAGCTGTTCCAGAAATTCCGCTATCACCACATCCAGCTCATCCACCGTTCGATCGGGATGGAAGCAAAATCCCTGAAAGGGCGGTCGGTGGAACTGCTCAACGAGGGCCTCAAGACCCGCTTCTTCCCCGAGCTGTGGCGGATTCGCTCCCAGATGACGGACCGCTGGGGCGCAGCCTACGGCTACAAGCGCGACAGCATTACGGGCCACTGAGGACGCTGCCCGCCCCGGTTGCTTGCAAGGTCACCTTCGTTTCCCATTCCTCCTGCAGGAATGGGCGGTAGAAATGCGTGGATCCTTGCAGTCGTTTGCAAAGTGAAATTGTTTGATAACCGGAATTCTGGTATCAAAAGATGTCCGCTGTCCCCTGACATCTGATTCGCATGAAAGATGTGACCGCGGACCAGGAGGGTATCGCGTGGCCGAAGACCATCGCACATTCCCGCAGGATCCCGGGCTGAGCGCCTTGCGCCCCGTGGAGGAGGATACCCTCGTGCCCTGGGAGGGCGGACGTCTGCTCCATGCCTGGTGGTATGCGGCCCGTGGTGAACGGGAAATGCCGGCCCGCGCCGATTTCGACCCGAAAGTGATGGGACGCTACCTTGCCGGCATTACGCTGCACGATGTGGTGCCCGAGGAACCGCGCTTCCGGGTTCGGCTGGTGGGCAGCGATTTCGTCGATGTGCTGGGCTATGATCCCACGGGCATGTGGGTGGCCGACCTGCCCGGCGGTGCGCCGCTTGTCGAGCGGTATCGCTGGATGGTGGAACACCGCCGTCCCTACATGTGCCTGGATCTGCCGCTCAGATGGGCCAATCGCGACTACGACACCTATTCGACTCTGGTGATGCCGTTGTCATCCGACGGCCGGGAGATCGACATGCTGATCGCCCATGTCGATGTCCGACCCGTCTGGCGACGCTAGACTGTAAGAGTGGTGGAAGAGCCCCGCGCATGGCCGAGAACCCGGTGACAGAGACGGGACCGCCCTTCTCCCTGCTCGGGCTTGATCATGTGGTCATCCGCACCGCGCGCCCTGCGGTGCTGGAGGCATTTTATACCCGAGTGCTGGGAGCGCGGGTTGAACGGCGGGTGGCAAGCATCGGTCTCATACAGCTGCGTGCAGGGGCAAGCCTCATCGACATTCTCGCCATCCCGTCCAAGGCGGCGGTTGCGCCGGAGGGGCGGGCCAGCATCCGCAACATGGACCACCTCTGTCTGAGAATTGCGCCCTTCGATGAACAGGCCATCCGCATCCATCTTGCCCACCATGGCGTAGAGGCCGGTGCCGTTGCCCGCCGCTATGGGGCGGAGGGAATGGGCCCGTCGCTTTATCTTGCGGATCCGGACGGCAATATCGTCGAACTCAAGGGGCCGCCTGACGGCTGACCGCGCCGCTGCGCCTTTTCGCCGGCACAATTCCCCGCTAGAAGGCACGGCGGGTGATCGGCGGCCGGTTGCGCAGGGCTGTGGGCCGCGAAGCGCAGAGTGGTGGACGCGGTGATCGGTGTTTTCGATTCGGGCTCCGGGGGGTTGACGGTGCTTGCCGCGCTGCGGCGTCGTCTGCCCGAGCGGACATTCCTCTATCTTGGCGATCATCGCCATCAGCCCTATGGCGAACGCAATGGCGAAGAGGTGCATGCGCTCACCCGTGCCGGTGTGGAAAAGCTGTTTGCCGCCGGCTGCCGCCTGGTGATTCTGGCCTGCAACACGGCGGCCGCCGTGGCGCTGCGCCGGCTGCAGCGGACATGGCTGCCGCAGGTCGCACCCGAGCGGCGGATTCTCGGCGTCCACATCCCGCTGGTCGAGGCGCTCACCGGCCATGCCTGGCGCCCACCGGAGGAGCGGGTGGACGGGGCCGGCGCCCTGCCGCGCAGCAGCGAAGCCGTCGTCATATTCGCCACGCCCACCACCATCGCCAGCCATGCGTTTGCCCGCGAAATCGCCCGCCATGACCCCGCTCTGGCCGTCATCGAACAGGCCTGTCCGGGTCTGGCCGCGGCGATCGAGGCGGGCGCCCCGGCGCGGGTAATGGAGACAGTGGTGCGGGATGCTTGGAACGAGGCGCAAAGGCAGGCAGCCGCACGCGGCTGGACGATCACCCGTGCGGCGCTCGCCTGCACCCATTACCCGCTGATCGCCGAGGTCTTCCGGACCGTGCTGCCGGACTCGCTGACCATTCTGGACCAGCCCCGACTGGCGGCGGACAGCCTGGTGTCCTACCTTGCCCGCCATCGCGAATACGATGAGACGTCAACAACGCAAGGCCGGGTCCTGTTGCGCACGACCCTGTCCGAACCGCTGGCGGCTCCTGCTGCCTTCGCAGAGACTGGTGCCCGCTTTCTGCCCTGGCGCACCGACGATCCGGCCTTTGCTCCGGCCGCCGCCGTCCCGTGATCGGGGATCACTGGCGGAAGCAAAACAGCGGCCCGGGAAGGCGCGGGCCGACATTCCTACTCCCATCCCGTGCCGGCCTGACCGGCGAACCCAGCCGACAGGGAAGAGGTTCCCGACGCTGGTGGTGGCCCGCTTCCTGCTGGATCCGCCGATCAAGTCGACGGATGACGAAGAAAGGGGTGGCCCCGCCGGCCAAGCCGGCGTGTGACGATTGGAGGCGCGCACGACGGGTGTCCCCTCTTGCGTCGTTCGCCGGCTTGACTGGCGAACCCTGCCGGTCATCGGTGATCAGTCATCAGTCTTCAGACACGGAAGACGAGCCGGCGCGCACCCCCCGCGTCGTTCGCCGGCTTGACCGGCGAACCCATGAGGCGGTGATGGCAGCCCCGGGGCCCGTGATGGGCTCCACCTTCGGCTGGACCCGCCGGTTCCGCGGGCGGGGGGCACTTTCCACCGGGCTCACCGGCAGCTGAAGGGCGATAAACGGCTGCCGCCCGCCGGAGCCGGCGATCAGGCGGTCACTCCCCGGCCAGGCGCGCGACGTCCTCGATATGCTTCTGGCGGGCCTCGATTTCCGCCGCAATCTCCTCATCGCGCCGGTTGAGTTCCTCGACATCGACATTGGCGAAATCGAGCACGCCCATTTTCGCGTAGGCTTCCTGAACCTTCGGCCCCCACAGGCCGATGTCCTTGACCACCGGCACGATCCGGCTGAAGAGATAATTGCGGAACAGCCGCATGCCCTCGCTCTCGTTCATGTAGGCGACGCATTCGTCAACCGGCAGGCCGTAATAGGCCCAAACTTCCCGCGATTCGAAGCGGTCACGCATCAGATAGCAGGCCTCCACGAGGAACTCCTCGCGTTCATCCCGTTCGGCCTGCGTCAGCTGCGGGTAGTAATCCCTGAGCGACAGCCGCCCGAAGGCGACATGGCGCGCCTCATCTTCCATCACATAGGCGTTGACCTGCTGGGCGAGCGGATTCTGGGCCTGGTCGCGAATGGTGGCGAAAGCGGCCAGCGCCAGGCCTTCGATCACCACCTGCATGCCGAGATAGGTCATGTCCCAGCGGCTGTCCGAAAGCACCTGCTCCAGCAGAGTGGCAAGCGGCCCCGTCATCGGCCAGGCAATGCCGAATTTCTCCAGCAGACGCTTGTAGGCTTCCACATGGCGCGCCTCATCCACCACCTGGGTTGCGGCATACAGCTTGGAATCGAGATCGGGCACCTGCTGGACGATCTTGGCCGCGCAGAACAGCGCCCCCTGCTCGCCATGCAGAAACTGCGAGATCGTCCAGGCCTGATGGCCGCGCCTGAGCGCGATCTTGTCCTTCTCGGGCATGCGCTCATAGAAGGGCGCGCCCTTCAGAGGCATCGTATCCTCGGGCAGCTGCTGCGGATTTTCCGGATCCAGCTCAAGCGACCAGTCGATGCGCTCGGTGGCGTTCCACTGCTTGCGCTTGCCCTTCTCATAGAGCTGAATCAGACTTTGCCGCCCATCGTCGAAGCGCCAGTCGAAAACGGCGTCGATCTCCTCCTTGACCGGCCAGAAGTCGGGCGCCTCGGTGGGGTAGAGATCCTTCAGCTGCATTCTTTCCTCAACTCCCTCGCTGTTCCTCGTCTGCATGATGTCTTCCTGCGCGATGCGGCCGGCCTGACCGCCTCATGCGTTGAAGACTGCGCCTCTCGCCTCCGACGGGGCGCATTTTACCATGCACGCCCTCACCGAACCCTTGACAGTTTCGGGAGTGCCCGGCGCCCGGCCCCTGCGCGCGCTCCTCCGCCCCGACCGGCGGCATATCATCAAGCCATTGAGATAAAGGAGAAAATACCGACAGGACAAAGGGTGAAAAATCCGGAAATCTCATTCGGCAGATCCAGCCGAAATCGGCAGGTTCGGCCATGGTGACGGCCTGAAAGAGGAGGGTGCGGGAGACCGCCAGCTCCCGCACCCTCATGTCTTTCACCGGTGATCCGTGGGCCGAATCCCCTTGGGGCCGGCCGGAGCACCTTAATAATTGTATTCCAGGCTCACCCCGTAACGTGCCGGATCGCCGAACAGGGCGAAGGCGATGCGGCCGCCACGCTGGGTGAAGAGATGGGTAATGTACTTCTCCTTGAAGATGTTCTTGCCCCACAGGGCGATCTCCCAGTGGCCGCCTGCGGTGCGATAGGCAAGACGCGCATCCCACACATCATGCGCATTGGCCTTGGAGATCGGGTTGTTCGAGGGATCGAAGAACATCCGCGCCCGGTAGCGGCCATCGATGCGGGCCATGATCTCGCCCCAGTCGGCCCGGTAGGTGTACTTGACATAGCCACTGGCCGAATGTGGCGGCGACTCACGCAGTTCGTTGCCGTTGAACTGGCCGGGTTCGAGGATCGAGCCATCAGGCGCCACCGAAGGCTGCCCCGTAAAGCGGCGGAATTCGGCATCGAGATAGGCGTAGGTTGCGCCGATCTCCAGCGAGTCCGTCACCAGGGCGGTCAGCTCGACCTCGATGCCGCGCGAGCGCGCCTTACCGGCATTTTCCGTGATGAACTCGCCGAAGGTCGCCCCCAGAGGCTGGAAGAAGCGGGTCACCTGCAGCCCCTGAATCTGGGTCCAGAAGGCGCTGATGTTGAAGCGGGCCCGCCGATTGAACAGATCGCTCTTGATGCCAGCCTCATAGTTGCGCGCCGTCTCCTTGCCGAAGGGAGTGGTCGCCTGGGTCGCAGTTGACGGCGACCCCGTAAATCCACCCGACTTGAAACCGGTCGAGACCAGCGCATAGGCGAGCACGTCATCGCTCACGCGATAGTCCAGCGCCACCCGCCAGGACAGGTCCGCCCAGGATTTCGCGGCGTGAACGGGATCGAACTCCTTGAGCAACAGCGGCAGACCCGAGAGGATGTTGTTGTCGACGGTCACTTCCTTGCGCTCGGTGGACCACCGCAGACCCGCCGTCATCTTCAGGGCATCGGTCAGATCATAGGATGCCTGGCCGAAGATCGCGAAGCTCGTGCCGTTCATGCGCTGGACGGACTCGGAATCAGACGGACCGAAGGGGAAGCTCGGCTCGGTAAACGGTGGCAGCGCGGGACCGCCCAGCGTGGGGAAGAAGAAGCGCTCCGTGCGGTTGATGTCCTCAAACGAGAGCAGCGATCCCAGGATCCATTTCCAGCGCGATGGCGTGGTGGAGGTGAGCTGAAGCTGGACCGTGTTCTGGACCGAGCGCTCCACGGCCGAATCGTTGACATCAAAGGTGAACCCCTGATCCGGCGGCGCCAGGAGGAAGGGCAGCGGGCTGCCGGAGCTGCCCGTCAGGTCGATCTGCGGTGCGAAGGGGGGCAGACCTTCCGAGTCTTCGAGGAAGCGGAAGTCCGCCTCGCGATGCGAATAGATCACGGACAGATCCGCGCCATCGAAGGCGTAATTCGTCTTGATGGCGAGCCCCCAGATGTCCCGATTGGCAAACCCCTCGGTATCCGCCAGGGTGGACCAGGGGTCACCTGCGCCGCCGAGGGCGATGTTCACGGCAATGGGATCGGATGCACAGCCACAGTCATGCAAGGGCCCCTGGGAGCCGACCGGCTCGCGGTTGGTCTGACCGTGATGTTCGTCAGCTCCGTCGAACATGACCGTCACGTCCAGGCGGTCCGTCGCCTCCCAGCGCAGATAGGCCCGCCAGTAGAAGCTGTTCAGCTCACCTTGGTCCTTGCCGAAATCGGGATTGGGCATCACCACCTGGGACACGGGATCGACGTAGCTTTCCAGGACATTGGTCAGAAATCCGTCATGCTTGCGCCGGCTGAACGAAAACTTGCCATAAAGTCCCTTGGCGATCTGGCCGGAGACAAGCCCTTGCGTATCGAAGGTGTCATAATTGCCCACCGTCTGACGCAGACGCACCACCGTCTCGGGGCCGGGCTGGAGGGTCACGAAATTGATGGATCCGGCGATCGAGTTCTTACCCGCCAATGTGCCCTGGGGGCCGCGCGAGACCTCGATGCGCTCAAGATCGAAGATATCCAGCGTCTGGGCTGAACGCGCCGCGATATAGACACCGTCAATGGACACCACCACGGCATCGGAAGCCGCAGGCCCGTCCTCCTTTGTCGAAATGCCGCGAATGGCGATTTCGGGCTGACCCAATGTGAAGGCCGAAAAGACGAGACCGGGAGTGCGCCCGCTCACCTCATCCAGAGTGGCGATATCATTTTCATGAAGCTCGTCACCGCCCAGCGCGGTCACCGCCATCGGCACTTCCTGCAGACGTTCCGCACGCCGCTGCGCCGTCACCACGATCTCTTCCAGCTGACGCGTGGTTTCCTCCTGATCCTTGGCCGACTGCTGTTCCTGCGCGCGGGCGCCGGTCATGCCGACGGCAGCGATCAACACCGCGGCCATGGCAAGACGGGAAGCCGTTTGATGCCACATATTTTGATCTCCCTCTTTCCAGGCTGTATCAAGAATGGCCAAAAGGCCGAACCACCCGTTCCCTCTTCTGGACCCTGATGCGAGGAGGCGGACAGGCCCGCCATCTTGGATGATTCTTCATACATAAAATTGGCCCAAATGCGCAATATATGAAATGCCAGATATACCGGTAGGAGCCAAAATTTGCGTGCTTGTGGCATATTTGCAACATCTGACAAAATTGATCCTATCTTTCAGTGTGTTGTGCCAATCCCCTCGAAACAGATGGAACATGTTATTCCGCTTGGCGTGTTGGAGTGTATCATGAAATATCCTGCCATCGCCCGATCCATCATCGTGGTGGGCCCTGCCTGATTGCCTGCTTCCGGCGGGCAAGCGCCCCCATGTGCCTGGCGCATGCGCCGACCGGCCACCCGTCAGGATGAAGACGGCGGGAGAAGGGCCATGCGTCCGGCCCGACGGCAGCAGAGGCCGGGCATTCCGGCGGACGTGATCCTCCCCCCTCCCCTCGAGGGCGCAAGAAGCATGCCTCCAGGGAGTAAGGCTCATGCAAGCCGCGGCAGAAGTTCCACGAAGTTGCAGGGACGACAGCGGTTATCGAGCTGCCATTTGAGGATTCCCTCCCAGGCGTCCCGACAGGCTCCGGGACTGCCCGGCAGGGCAAAAATCAGCCGTCCTCTCGCGATCCCGGCAACCGCCCGCGACTGGATCGTGGCCGGGCCGATCTTGTGGTAGGACAGCATCCGGAACAGCTCGCCAAAGCCGGGAATGGGTTTGTCGAAAAACCGCGCCACGGCCTCGGGCGTGACGTCGCGGCGGGTGATACCCGTACCGCCGGTGGTCAGGATCACCTGGATGTCGTCCCGGGCAAGCCACTCTTCCAGCACCCCTGCAATCGCCTCCTCCTCGTCACGCACGAGCCGGCGGTCGATGAGGCGATGGCCGGCCTCAGCCAGTGCCTCGGCAAGATAGGCGCCCGAACGGTCGCTCTTGAGATCACGGGTATCGGAAACCGCGAGCACTGCGATGCCAAGGGGCAGAAAGGGCCGCGCGTCATCCAGCTTGGGCTGCACTTCTTCCCACATGATCGACCCTTCTCCTGCCCCTCACTTGGCGGCGCCGGCGGCCATCTCGCCCCGGGCATCGGCCAGCGCCGGAACCGGCTCGCCATCAAGAGGCTCATAGATCGGCCAGGCACCGGCGGCCAGAGCATCGAGAGAGGGGGTGTCCTGTCCCATCTGCAGCCGGTAAAGCCAGAGATTGGCCAGCACGCGCTCGACATAATCGCGGGTTTCCGCCACGGGGATAGCCTCGATGAATAGAAGGGGATCTTCTCCGGTCTTCAACTGGCGGCGCCAGCGCAACAGATTGCCGGGGCCCGCATTGTAAGCGACGGCCAGCAGCACAAGGCTGCGCCCGACCGGTTCGAGATCGAGAAGATGGGTGATATAGCGCTGGCCGACCGCCATGTTGAATGCAGGATCATAAAGCCGGCTGCGCCGCCAGCGCAGGCTGCGATCTCCCGTCACATAGCTGGCCGTGGCCGGCATCACCTGCATGAGTCCCGAGGCCCCCACCCGCGAGACGGCACGCGCCCGGAACTTCGACTCCTGGCGCATGAAGGCGAACAGCAAGGCGCGATCGATGACGAATCCGCCCTCGGGCTCCCAGTCCGGCAGGGGATAGCGCATGGCGGCCGTCACCGCCTCGTCCGAGAGCAGGCGCGTAAGCGCCAGCTGGCTTGCCGGCAGCTTGAGCGCAGCCGCAAGAGCGGCAAGAGCCGGCCAGTCCTCATCCTCGCTTCGCCCGAGCAGCAGCCGCATTTCCTCATCGGCCCGATGCGTTTCTCCGACCTCGGCAAGCGCCAGAATGCGGCGCACCGCCTTGCGCTGCATCAGCCGCGCAAGGCTGTCCGCGTCAAGCGCGGGCTGTCGCCAGTCAAAGTGCAAGGGGTCCCCCAGCAACCGCAGCGCCAGCAGACCATAGAAGCTTTCCCTGGCTTGGGCTGCCAGCCGCAGCGCCCCGGCAGCCGCCTCCGCCTGCCCCAAGCGCCAGAAGGCCCGCGCAGCCCAGAAGGCGGCGGCCGCTCTGGCTGAAGACGGGCGTCCGGAGAGCGAAGCGGCTGCGGCAAAGAAGGTGGCGGAGGCCTGCATCAGCCCTGCCCGAAAGGCCGCCAGCCCTCCATACCAGTTCAGATCGTAGGCCGCCTCTCCTGCAAGGCCGTCGGCCGCTTCCTCGCGACCAATGTCGGCCAGCGCCAGAGCCTTCTCGTCCCGGCCGGCGAAAAAGAAGGCCTTGGTGAGCCGGCCGAAAAGCTCCGCCGTCTCGGAAGGGGTCAGAAGGCCCGTGCGCAGCATCGCCCAACCATAGCGCTCGGCATGTTCGAGGTGACGACGCCGGATCTCGCGCTTGATGCGGGCAAAGAAACGCTGGACATGCTGGCGTTCTTCCCGGCTGCGGCCATGCGCCTGCAGCTCAAGCGGCGCCGGGGCGGCCTCGGCCCGCGCGGCCGGGATCGGCAGAGCCGTCCTGCGGGGGCGCGGCGGCCGGGCCCGCGGCCCTCCACGCTTGCGGGCCAGACGGTAGACGGCCCAGGCTCCGGGATGATCGCGATAATGCCGCAGCCAGTTCCGGAGCTCCCGATAGCGTGAGCGATAGGCGGTCGGATGCATGAGACGCTGGTAGAGGACATGGCCCATCAGAATCCGGTTGTCGAGCTGCCGGATCAGCCGGTCGGCCTCATGCCAGCGCCCTTGCTGCTGGAGCGCGAAGATCCGCCGATAGCGCGCAATATCGGCATCCGAAAGCATCCGGGGCAGCGTAACGGGAACGGACATCTCCTCCCCCTCAGGGGAGACGGATGGCGCCTGCGGCTCATGCGCCGTTTGCGTTCCGGTGGTGGCTGCCTCCCCCGACGGAATGGCGGTCGGCCCGGTCTCGTCTGCAGTGGCAAGGAGGGTGTCGGCTTCCTGGGTCCACGCCGACAGCGGCAGCAGCCCGGCGCAAATGAGGGCAAGCATGCGGCCTGCCCGTCCCGCCTTTCCCCACGCAAGCCGTTCCATCCCGCTCGGCGATCCTTCCCGCGCTTACACCAGGCCCAGTTCGGCCATGCGATCAGCCAGCACCAGCAGGTCCCGCCAGAAGAGAGCCTTGGCCTGAGGCTGGCGCAGAAGATAGGCCGGATGAAAGAGGGGGAGCAAGGGAATGCTTCCGAGCTCCGGATCCTCATAGGCAAACCAGCGCCCCCGCAGGCGCATCACGCCCTCCTTGCGCTGAAGCAGCAGTTGCGCGGCCGTGCCGCCCAGAGTGATGATGATCCGGGGGCGTTTCAAGGTGATGTGTCGACGCACGAATGGCAGACAGGCCTGCGTTTCCGCCGGTGTCGGCTTGCGGTTGCCGGGCGGCCGCCAGAAGAGAACGTTCGTGATGTAGAAATTGCGGGCGCGCTCCAGCCCGACCCAGGCGATCATGCGATCGAGCAGGCGTCCGCTGGCGCCCACGAACGGCTTGCCCTGCTGATCCTCTTCGGCGCCCGGTGCTTCACCGATCGCCATGATCGGCGCGTCCCGGGCACCATCGGCAAAGACGGTGTTGATGGCCGTGCGCTTCAAGGCGCAGCCTTCGAATGCCCGCACGGCCGCCTCCAGCGCATCCAGATCATCGCATGCGGCTGCAAGCCGCTCGGCCTCGCTTGCGCCGAGAGCAAGAGCGGGCTGGGGAGGTGCAACAGGCCAACTTGCGGGCGGGGATGGGCCGGCAGGAGAATCGCCATCAGCCTGCCGGCGGATGACCGGCCTTTCAGCCGAGGGACGGACGGCATGGCTGCTGCTTCCTCCCGCCAATACCATCGTCTGCCCGGCCTGAGGAGCGCAGGCGGCATCGACACCCTGCTCGCGATGCCAGGCGAGCAGCACCGCCACCGCGTCCAGGGGTGAGAGGATTGCCGGTTCGTCGCCTTGTCCCGCCATCGTGCAGCTCTCCAGGCATGTGCCCCCCACCCTCCTCCCATGAAGAGGTGATAGCATTTGACCCCCCCATGCCGCCAAGGGCATAAGCGAGGAAATCATGCGATGGAAAGCCAAGGGGATCCTGTCGGAGGAGGAGCGGACATGGCAGAAGAAAGGACAAGGCAGGGGCGAGAAGGATCTCCCCGCCGGCGAAGGGCTCCATGCTGCCGAAATGGAAATTGAGGGATAGGGAATGCGCGAATCGATGGAATTCGATGTCGTGATCGTCGGTGCCGGCCCGGCGGGGCTGGCCGCGGCGATCCGGCTCAAGCAGCTGGCCGAGCAGGCCGGCCGCGAACTGAGTGTATGCGTGATCGAGAAGGGCTCCGAGGTCGGGGCCCACATTCTCTCGGGAGCGGTCGTTGATCCCATCGGTCTTGACCGCCTGATCCCCGACTGGCGGGAACGGGAGGACTGTCCCCTGAAGGTGCCCGTCACCCGTACGGAGCACTGGTTTCTGAGCGCGCGGGGTGGATTTTCCATGCCGCACATCCTGCTGCCGCCCATGATGTCCAACCGGGGATGCTACACGGGCAGTCTGGGCAATCTCTGCCGCTGGCTGGCGGGCATTGCCGAATCCATGGGGGTTGAGGTCTATCCCGGTTTTGCCGCCGCCGAAGTGCTCTATGATGACGAGGGCCGCGTGATCGGCGTGGCGACCGGGGACATGGGCCTGTCCCGCCGGGGCGAGAAAAAGCCGACATATGAACCGGGTGTCGAGCTCAAGGCCCGCTACACCTTCCTGGCGGAAGGCGTGCGCGGATCTTTGACGAAAGGGCTCATCAAACGATTCGGACTGCGGGAGGGTGCCGACCCCCAGACCTATGCCATCGGACTGAAGGAATTGTGGGAGATCCCGCCGGAAAAGCACCGCGAGGGTCTTGTCATCCACACCCAGGGCTGGCCGCTTGACGACGTCGCAGGCGGCGGCTTCATCTACCATCAGGAAAACAACCAGCTTGCCATCGGATTCGTCGTGGCGCTCGACTATGCGAATCCGCATCTGTCTCCCTACGACGAATTCCAGCGCTTCAAGACTCACCCCCGCGTGCGCCCCATGCTGGAGGGAGGACGGCGGATCGCCTATGGAGCCCGCGCGATCAATGAAGGCGGTTTCCAGTCGATCCCGAAGCTCGTCTTCCCGGGCGGTGCCTTGATCGGCTGTGCGGCCGGCTTCGTGAATGTCCCGCGCATCAAGGGATCGCACAACGCCATCATCACCGGCATGCTGGCTGCCGAAGCCGCCTTCGATGCGATCGTGGCCGATCGCGCCCATGACGAGCTTGTCGCCTATCCCGAAGCACTCAAGCGCTCATCCGTCTGGAAGGAGCTCAAGGCCGTGCGTAATGCCCGTCCTGCGCTTGAACGCTTCGGCATCTGGGGAGGCACGCTTTATGCCGGTATCGAGCTGTGGCTGCATGCGCTGGGGCTGGGTTTCCTTGTCCCCTGGACATTCCATCACCGGGGCGAGGACCATGCCCATACCGGTCGGGCCGAAGACTACGAACCGATCGCATACCCCAAACCGGACGGCGAGATCACGTTCGACAAACTTTCAAGCGTCTTCCTGTCCAACACCAATCACGAGGAAGACCAGCCGATCCATCTTCAGCTCAAGGATCCGGAACGGCCGGTCAAGCTGAACTGGCCGGAATATGCCGCACCCGAGGAACGCTACTGTCCGGCCGGCGTCTACGAGATCGTCGGCAAGGAGGAAGGCAGGCCGCGCCTTCAGATCAACGCCCAGAATTGCGTCCACTGCAAGACCTGCGACATCAAGGACGTCACGCAGAACATCAACTGGGTGGTGCCGGAGGGCGGCGGCGGCCCGAATTATCCCAACATGTAACCTCACTCTCAAGGCGGATCGTCTGGATGGCAAGGCACATAACGGCACCAGCAGGGCGCAAGACCGGCCGCAAGCGACCCGGCTGGCGCCGGCATGCGCGGACAGGATGCGGCGGGTGGCGAGTGGCGGTGGTCGCATCGGGGGTGGCCCTGCTGGGTGCCTGCGCCCATGACACCTCGTCCCTTCATGCCGTGCAGGATCCGCTGAGCAGCTATGTCAAGGCCCGTCTGGCGGAGAAGCTGGCGGATCCGCGTGCGGGTGAACTGTTCTACGCCATCACCAAAGCCGGTGTCATGGATGAGCGGGTTCGCCAGTCCGCTCTCTTTCAGCTGATCCTGGAAGGGCGGCTTGAAAAGGCGCGGACAGTCGCGCGGCAGATGCGCCTGAGCGGGGACAGAACGGATCTGCCGGCTCTCATCGCCACCCTGGAGCAGCTGCGACGCGGCGATGGCCGTGCGGCTCTTGCCGAACTGGAGACCCTGGCACCCAAGGGCTTTTCACAGGTCATCCGGCCTGTGCTGACGGCCTGGGCCCGCGCACTGGCGGGTGATCGGGATGCGGCCCTTCAGGCCCTGCGTCCCTTGGAGAACCGGTACGGGCTCAAGGCCTATGCCAAGATGGAGCGGGCGCTGCTGCTCGACTTTCTGGGAGAGCAGGAGCGGGCGGCAACCGCCTACAAGGCGCTCGTCTACCGCCGGGGCCTGCCCAGTCTTGAGCCGCTCGTCTCCTATCTCGCCCTTCTGCGGCGCAGCGGCCGCGAAACGGAAGCCACCACCGTCCTCGCCGACATGCGCAAGGCCTTTCCCGCCAATGCCGTGCTGGCCGACGTCGCCCGCCGGATCGCCAATGGCATGCCTCTGCCTGCCCGGGCGGCGACACCGCGCGGGGCGGTCGCCGTGATCCTGCTTGAGCTGGCCGAAGAAATTGCGCGCGAGGATCTCCTGCGGCCGGCCATCATCTATGCACGGCTCGCCCAGTGGCTGGCGCCCGACTATGACGAGGCTACCGTGCGCCTTGTGGACCTGCTTTCACGGGCCGACTACCACGATCTCGCCCGCACCGAAGCGCGACGCGTTGCGCATGATTCCCCCTGGTGGGGTGCGGCGCAGCGAGCCGCCGCGCTTGCGCAAAGACGCGCAGGCGACATGGCGGGGGCGATCGCAACCCTCAAGGGCTATCTTGCCCGCTATCCCGAGGATATCGACAGCTGGGTCCTCTTCGGCGATCTGCTTCGTCTTGCCGAACGCTACGAGGAGGCGATCAACGCCTATTCACGGGCGATCGCCCGGATGCAGGAGCGCCAGCTGCAGCCCGGCTGGTATCCCTTCTTCGCCCGCGGCGTAGCCTTTGAGCGCAAGGGAGATTGGCCGCACGCCGAGGCGGATTTCCTGACCGCCCTCAAGAAGAAGCCGGATGAAGCCGATGTTCTCAACTATCTGGGCTACAGCTGGCTTGATCGCGGCATGCGCATTGACGAAGCCATCACGCTCATTGAACGGGCGGCCGCTCTCAAACCGGATGATGGTGCCATCGTCGACAGCCTCGGTTGGGCCTATTACGTGCGGGGCGAGATCGACAAAGCCGTGGAGACCCTTGAGCGTGCCGTGCTGTTGATGCCCAATGATCCCACCATCAACGAGCATCTGGGAGACGCCTACTGGCGGGCCGGCCGGTATCGTGAGGCGCGTTTCCAATGGGCTCATGCTCTCGCCTTCCATCCCGAGCCCGAGCGCCGCACGGCCCTCGAACGCAAGCTGCGGCTGGGCCTGGTTGGCGGGTCTGCCCGAACGGCCAGCACGGAGCAGCCGAATTCATGAAGCAGATGGCGGACAGGACTGTCATGGAGGCAGGTGATGGGGCCTCCTTGTGGGTGGAATCCGCTCCCGCCAAGATCAACCTTTTCCTGCATGTGACAGGACGGCGCGCGGATGGCTACCATCTCCTGCAGTCGCTCTTCGTCTATCTTGATCTGGCAGACAGGCTCACGGTCAAGCCGCACACACGCGCCAGCCGGGATCGGCTGACCATTGTCGGCCCCATGGCCGATGCACTTCGGAAAGAGACGGGGGCGGACAATCTTGTCCTCAGGGCGCTTGCTCTGCTGCGCGAGGCAGGCGGCAATCTGCCCCCTCTGGCCGTCACCCTCGAAAAGCATGTTCCGGTGGCGGCGGGCCTTGGTGGCGGATCGGCGGATGCGGCCGCGATGGTGCGGCTGGGCCAGCGGATCCTGGCCGCCTGCGGCCATCCCGTGCCGGAGGCGGAAAAGCTGGCCGAACTGGCACTCGCACTTGGCGCTGACGTGCCCCCTGCGCTGTACTGTCGCCCGAGCTGGGTGGAGGGTATCGGCGAGCGGCTCGTGCCCCTGGACGTGCCCTCCTCATGGGCGGATCTGGAGATCGTGCTGGTCAACCCGAACCAGCCCCTCGCAACCGCTGCCGTCTTCCGCCGATGGGCACAGAGCGGCCGCCCGTTTCATCACCACATCTCCCAGCCGCGGGATGCCATCCTCGCCTCACCGCAAGCCTTCACCTCCTGGCTTGCGACAGAGACGACGAATGATCTTGAACCGGCCGCGACCGCCCTGCTGCCGGACATCGTGACGATCCTGGAAGCCCTGCGCAGCTGTCCCGGCTGCCTGCTGGCCCGCATGAGTGGCAGCGGCGCCACCTGCTTTGCCCTTTTTGCCAACCGCCGGGCGGCCGAGCATGCGCGCACGCGGCTGCGCCAGGAGCACCCCGATTGGTGGACAGCGCTTGCGCGGATTCGGCAATCATGGCAAGGGGACGCAGCGGTGGGAGTCTGACATCTCACGGTGCCGGCGCCGGGAACGGAGCAGTTTTTGCAAGTCCAAAGACTCCTTCCGGCGGCCGGCATGCCGACGCCCGGGAAACGCACAAGACACGGCAGGACAGGGGTGGTGACAGGACCATGAGCCTACATCTCGGTGAAAAATCTTTGCGCCTTCCACAATGGATCGCGGCAACCGGTCTGGTATTTCTGACCATGCTGGCCGCATTTTCTCTGCCATCTGCTCCCCCTGTCCATGCTCAGGACATCCCGCCCGAGGTTCTCCAGAAACTGCTTGAGCAGCGTGCCGCACGCCAGGGGAAGGCCGTCTCCACCCCTTCCCCCGTCGATGAGGCCCG
>CAYYGH010000026.1:0-26423 GCA_964471405.1 uncultured Sphingomonadales bacterium
CACACCTCCTGCAAACCAGGACTGACCGGGAATCGGATGGTGCCCAGGGACGGAATCGAACCGCCGACACGCGGATTTTCAGTCCGCTGCTCTACCAACTGAGCTACCTGGGCGTGCTCCGGGCCGGAACCGTCCCAGAGCCGGAAGCCCCTGCCCTGACGGGCCTTGAGCGGATGTCGCTTTAGCCGAGAGGATATCGGCTTGGCAAGAGGGCAAAGCCCGGCCATCCCGACAAAGGCAGGGCAGCCGTCATCCGCCGCCGCCTGCCGGTCGGCCGGCGGGCCGGCCATGCCGCCGCCGGGGTGCACCTTCGCCCACCCTCGTCCCCTGCGGGCGAAAGACATGCCCGGCTCCGCGCCACCACGCAGGCTGCCTCGCCTTCAGCGCGCCCTGCCTTCGCCACCGTCTTCATCCACCTCGGGAGCAAGCAGCTCCTCGCCCGGAAGACGGTAGTCTCCCTGCAGCCAGCGCCCCAGATCCACCATCTGGCAGCGTTTGGAGCAGAAGGGACGCCACGCCGGATCCTGCGGCCGGCCGCAGATCACGCACCGCCTCCGGCCGGGGTCAGGGGAATCCGGTTGCATCATGCCGCGCATCCTTCCGTCTCTGCCTGCATGCCTTCAGCTCATCGGCCCTGCAGGAACATGACCTTTCCCTTCACATCGGATCACAGCGGCTCAAGGACAAGAGGCCGATGGAGCGCCTGCTCCCAGGCGGAAACCAGTCCCAGCCGGGCTGCCAGCGCAATCAGGGGTTCGGGCAGGCGCAGGGTGAGGCGGACGGCAGCCGGCGACGCGGCGGCATGCTGCGCCAGAGGCCGCAGGGCCGCGAACAGCCGGGCTTCCCGCCTCAGTCGCTCCGGCAGGCCGGCCATGTCAAGAAAGGCGAGGATGGGCGTGCTCCGCCGCCTGAGGGCGATGCTCATGACCCCATGCCGGTTCGGCCCATCGATATCCCGCCCCAGACCGGCTGCGGCAAAGGCCGCCCGCCATCGCCGGGCGAGATGGTGCCGCATCGCGGAATCGCCTGCCCGCACCGGCAGATCGACCAGCACGAGACCCTGCATCCGCAAGGCTGCCGCCGTCCGCGCCAGGCAGTCTGCCGCCTCTTCGCCAAGCGCCTGCAGCAGCCGCGTCCGGTCTCCCCGGGCGGGACGCCCGCCGGCATCGACATCCACCACCAGTCCCGTCGGCGCCGGTGCAAACCGCAGCGCCCCGCCACCAGGCAATGCGCATGACCCAGCCGCAACCGTTTCCAGCCAGTCGTCAAGACCGGCGGCGGTGAAGGAAAGGCCGGCCTCCTTGCCCACGACATGCACATCCGGATAGCCTTTGCGCAGCAAAGCCGCCTCCGGGGCGGCCGCTCCCACCACATCCATGGCCAGCCGGACCGGCCCCGGCGGCCCCTCCGCCAATGCCGCAAGCAGGGCCGACGGGCGATGAAGCCGGCCGACCTCCGCGGTCTTCGCCTTCTCCGTGATCTCCTCGATCCGGGCCGTCAGACGCTGCGCCTCGGCCAGCACGACCTCGGGCGCCACATGGGCGGCCGGCCGCCTGATCCGGATCCCGCACTCGCCCGCCAGGGGATCCAGCAGGCTCCGCAGACCGGCCGCAAGCGCTCCCTCCCCTTCTTCCTGAAGCTCGGTGCAATCGATACCGCCGCCCGGCTTTTTTACCATCACATAGCGCCCGCAAAGATGCATGTCCGCACGCACCCGCGCGGCCTTGTCTCCGGCAAGGGGATCGAAGGCCTCCACACGCACGCACAGCTGCTGCCCTTCAGGGGGCAGAGGCATGCGCGCACGCCGCTTCAGAAAGCCCGTCAGGCCATCCGCCCGCAACAGCACGAAGGCGCCGCTTCCATCCGGCGCATGCCCGAGGACGCGCGCCAGATGCACGTCACCGGCTGCCGGCCAGTGCGCCCGGCGGAACAGAAGGCTTCTCGGCGCGCCGTCCACCAGCCAGGCCGTGCGGATTTCGCCGGGACGTTCCTCGTAGATGAGGGTCGGCACCTATGCCTCGCTCTTGCCCATTTCCATCCGCCAGCGGGCAAAGACGGGGTAGCCGTTTCCAACCAGCATCTGCACCGTCTCGAAAAGCGGCAGCCCCACGACATTGCTGTAGGAACCGATGATCTGCCGCACGAAGGCGGCAGCCAGCCCCTGGATCGCATAGCCGCCCGCCTTGCCGCGCCACTCGCCGCTTGCAAGATAAAGCGCGATCTCCTCCTCGCTCAGCCGCTTGAAGGCCACCCGCGTCTCGACAAGCCGCACCCGCATCACCCCATCCGGACGCCGCAGGGCAAGCGCCGTCGTCACGCGATGGCGACGCCCCGAAAGCAGGGCAAGACAGGAACGGGCCACATCCTCATCTTCCGCCTTGGGCAGGATGCGGCGACCGGCGGCCACCACCGTATCGGCGGCGAGCACGAAGCCGTCGGGAAAGCGGGATGCGACGGCCTCCAGCTTCTCGCGCGCAAGCCGTTCGGCATAGGGGCGCGGGAGCTCCCGCTTGCGGGGCGTCTCATCGATGGCGGCAGGATGGATTGCGGTCGGGGCCAGATGCACCTGGTCAAGCAGCTGCCGGCGCCGCGGTGAGGCCGAGGCCAGAATCAGTGCCGGAATGTCCATGCCGGAGCCTCGTCACCAGTCCCCACGCCGACCGTCACGGGCCTGCGGCCCTATTTGAAGCGATAGGTGATCCGGCCGCGGGTGAGATCATAGGGCGTCAGTTCCACCAGAACCTCGTCTCCGGCCAGCACGCGGATCCGGTTCTTGCGCATCTTGCCGGCCGTATGCCCCAGAATCTCGTGACCGTTCTCAAGCTTGACGCGGAACATCGCGTTCGGCAGCACCTCGGTCACGGTCCCGCGCATCTCGATGACTTCTTCCTTCGCCATGTGCCGTCCTGCCGTTTCCTCCGAATGTCATGATGCGCCGGACTCGCCGCGCGAGGCGGTCGAGCCGGGCCGGTTCGGCCCCTTACATGCGTCGCCGGTTTGGAAAATGCAAGCGCCCCAAACCATCTACTGGCGAATATGGAGCACGCAAATGAGCGTGAACAGCCGCCGGGCGGTGCTCTCATCGACATGAACCTTGTCGGCCAGCCGTTCCTGAAGCAGCCGGGCCCCTTCATCATGCAGGCCGCGTCGCCCCATGTCGATGGCCTCGATCTCATGCGGGCGCGCATGGCGGATCGCCTGATAGTAGCTTTCACAGATGGCGAAATAGTCCTTCACGATCCGGCGAAAGGGAGTCAGCGCAAGGCGGAAGGTTTCAAGCGGCCGATCCTGTTCATCATGAACATGGAAGACGAGCCGTCCATCGGCTATGGCCAGATGCAGCCGGAACGGCCCCTCATAGCCCTTCGGCAGCGGCCCCTTCGGCCAGAACAGATTGCGTTCGAGCAGATCATGGATGGCGACCCGCCGTTCATGCTCGACGTCCTCGCTCCAGCGCAGAATGGTCGACTGGTCAAGCGTCACATCTACCAGCCGGGCGGTGGCGGGCGGGGTGTTCCGGCCGCCGGAGGTGCCTGTGCCTTCGCCTGCGCTCATTCTTCCTTCTCCCCAAGCCGCAGGGCAACGGACCGGGCATGAAAGGGCAGGCCTTCGGCCTCCGCCAGGCGCATGGCATGCGGCCCCAGCCGGGCAAGACCGGCCGGATTGCCGCCGATCAGACTCGTGCGCTTGAGGAAGTCGAAGACCGACAGCCCAGCCGAGAAGCGAGCCGTGCCGGCCGTCGGCAGCACATGATCGGGACCGGCCAGATAGTCCCCGAAGGCCTCGGGCGCATGGGCGCCGAGGAAGATGGCGCCCGCATGCCGCACGCGCATGGCAAAACCCTCAGGGTCTGCGACCATGAGCTCCAGATGTTCCGGTGCCAGACGATCGACGAGGGCCGGCACCTCGGCCAGATCCCCGACCTCGATGACAAGCCCCCACTCCCGCCAGCTTGCATGGGCGGGACTGTCGGGCGCCGCCGCTGCCAGCATTTCCGCGACCGTGCAGATGACCGCATCGGCAAGGGCACCCTCGGGCGTGATCAGCACGGCCATGGCATCCGGAGCATGCTCGGCCTGGGCAAGCAGATCGGCCGCCACCCAATCGGCACGCGCCGTGGCGTCCGCCACCACGACGACCTCCGAGGGACCGGCGATCGCATCAATTCCCACGCGCCCGAAGACCTGGCGCTTGGCCTCGGCCACATAGCGGTTGCCGGGACCGACGATCTTGTCGACAGGCCGGATGCTGGCCGTCCCCTGCGCAAGAGCCGCAATCGCCTGAGCTCCGCCCAGCCGCCAGACCTCGTCCACGCCCGCCAGATGGGCCGCCGCCAGAACGAGCGGATTGATCCGCCCCTCGGGGGTCGGCATCGTCATCACCAGCCGCTTCACCCCGGCGACCCGGGCGGGGATCGCATTCATGAGCACCGAGGAGGGATAGCTCGCAAGTCCCCCCGGCACATAAAGGCCGACAGCTTCTATCGGCGTATACCGCCAGCCCAGGGTCACGCCGGCTTCATCCGTCCACTGCACATCCTCCGGCCGCTGGCGTTCGTGGTAGAGACGGATGCGCTCGGCCGCACAGCACAGGGCCTCCTGGAGTGCCGGTTCGGTTTCCTCCCAGGCCTGCCTGAGATGGGCGCGCGTGAGGGCGAGATCGGCTATGTTCGCCGGGCTCCAGCGGTCAAGGCGTGCGGTAAGTGCGAGCAGGGCCGCGTCTCCTTCGCGGGCCACCTGATCGAGAATGGCGCCCACGGCTGCGCGCACATCCGCCCCCTCCTCCTGGCGGCGTGCCAGGAAGCCGGCCAAAGCCGTCGGGAATGCCGGATCGCTGCTGTGAACTCTGTGCGGCATCATTCCTCCCGGGCCGGGCGTCCTTCCTCCACCGCCTCTGCAATCCGGCGGATCCAGGGAAGCAGTTCCGCGCTTCTGGTCTTGAAGGCCGCCCTGTTGACGATGAGGCGGGCCGTTACCTCCAGGATGACGGCGGTCTCCGCAAGGCCGTTGGCGGCCAGTGTCCGGCCACTGGAGACGAGATCGACAATCCGTGTCGTCAGCCCCAGGGATGGGGCCAGCTCGACCGCACCGGAGAGGCGAATGCATTCCGCCTGAATGCCCCGGGCGGCGAAATATCCGGCCGTCAAGCGCGGATATTTGGTGGCCACCCGCAGATGGGAGGAAGAGACCTCCTCATCCCGGCCGCAAGCCGCCTGCGGCTGGGCGAGAGACAGCCGGCAGCGACCGATCCCGAGATCCACCGGCGCATAGACTTCCGGATAGTCGAACTCCGCGATCACGTCGAGGCCGGCAATGCCCATCTCGGCCGCACCAAAAGCGACAATGGTGGCGACATCGAAGGCCCGCACGCGGATGATCTCAAGAACGGGGTGATTGGTGGTGAAGCGAAGCTTGCGGCTTCTTTCATCAAAGAAGGCCGGCTCGGGCGAAATCCCCGCCCGGGCGAGCAGCGGCAGCGCTTCTTCCAGAATGCGCCCCTTCGGGAGAGCCAGCGTGATCTTCCGCTTGTCGATCATCGTCATCTCTTGTGGCATCATCGCCCCGTCTTGCCCGAAGCCTGCAGGCGGGCAGCACCCGTCCCGGTCCGGCTCCTTCGTGCTGCGCCGCAGCATGCGCTGCTTCCGCTCTTAACCTGAAGTGCGCAGCTCGTCCACAGGCTTGACGGGCGAAACAGGTGAAGCCGGGACGCGGACCCTCCGGTCTCCAGGGCGGCCCCTTCTGCGGCCGGATGACCGCACCGGTGCCTACCGGCTCAGATGGAGGTTGGCGAGATCGTTGCCGATGGTCTGGAAGGCCGTGCGCAGCTCGGCATTGGAGGGGGCCAGGAAGAAGTTGGCGTCGCGGGAGGCGCAGTCCCGGTACAAGGCCCGCAGATCGGCGGCCTCCTTGCTGCTCGATGTGGCCACCCAGCCGAAGATCACGGTATAGACCTCCACGCGGTCGCGATCGCGCACGCCTCCCTGCTTCATGGCATAGCAGATCTTGGCGATGCGCTTGTTGAACTCGACCACCGCATCATCCGGGTTGTCGACCCCCAGCCTTCCCCAAGGCAGCCGCCCGTATGCCGTGTAGGCGTTCCAGCCGATCTCGTTGACTCCGTCGGTCATCAGGATCAGCGCCTTCACGGTCAGGGGATCGTCCCAGGGCACGGTATTGGGGAAAGGCGGATTGGGGTCGAGCATCCGCCATCCCCACACCAGCCCCTGATTGCCGATCGTCCAGCCGCGCGGCACCAGAGCGGTGGCCAGATAGTCCTTGAGGACGGTCTTGTCGCTCGTAAACGGCAGCACCCGGGCCGGACAGTTGCGATTGGGACCGCGATTGCCCCACGGCAGCCACCACAGTTCGCCATTCGGCCCCTTGCCGGCACGATAGGCCTGCTCATCGGCCACTCCGGGCAGGGGGCTCGGAGCCGGATGGCCGGGATCGAGCGGATTCTGCTGCGGCAGGGGAAATGGCAGCTGGCGGTATGGATTGTCGTACCAGTGCGGATAGATGTAGGGCTTCCATTTGCCGCCCACTTCCACGGGCGCAAGATTGGCGTCATAGGCGTCCTCTTCCAGGATTGTCGGATCATCTGAAAGCACGCCCGGCGTGGATCGTGCCTGCACGCAGCCCGCCCAGCGGCGGTTGTCGTTGCCCTCTGAGCGGATTTCCGGCGGAATGTTGCTCCAGTCGATGAATGCATCGCCCAGATCGCCGACATTGACGGCCTGGGAGTAGGGCACGACGGCGATCTGGAGCTTGTCGTTGGTCGTGTTGTTGCCGAAGAGGATGTCCACCAGGTCCTGGGATGCCTGGCGCAAGGCCTCGATCTTCCCGCCCCAGGCCATCGATCCCGTGGTATCGAGCACCATCACCAGCTGCAGACCCGTATTGGCGCGGGTGACCTCGGCGCTCGCGGCGACCGAAAAGCTGTCGATCCCGGCCAGTTTCATGAACAGCGTCGGGACGGTGCCCGAAGCGGCCACCCGCAGGCGCTCCGGCTGGCCGGGCTCGGCAATCACCTGGATGTCGAGAGGCGAGAGGGTCGCGTTCATGAAGCCGGTGGGAAAATTGGCGTTGAAGAAGCGCTGGATGTCCTCGTCACGGGTCGGGCTGTTGAAGACGCGCCCGCCCGCCAGGGCCGCGGCATCGAGTGCGCTGGACAGCTCCGAACGGAAGAGATAGCCGCGCGCGATATCCGTCGCCGCCCCGAAGGCGAGCAGCAGCGGGATGAGGGAAACGGCGATCCAGGTGATCGCACTGCCCCGCTGATCCCGCAAGAGCTGTCGGTACGGAAGCTTCCATCCCGCCTGCTGCCGCAGCTGCGACCGGGCGGTGTTCCGGGAACGTGCTCTCGATCCGGTCAGCCTCATCTTCGACCCGTCCACCTTGCCTGTTTGAGGCCCGCCGCGAGCGTCCAAACCGCCCTGTTCATGGACCGCCACCCGTTAACGCCGAGTCACGGATCACGTGCAAAATGGACAAAAGACCATTCAATTTTGTGCGATGCGCTAACCGAATCTTGGCGTGCACCCCCCTAGAAAGCCACGCAGGAAAGAGAACGGAACAGGTTCCCGCACCCACCCTGGCTGCGCAAATGACGGAAATGCGACGACCCAGCATGAGGCGCGAGCATGGCAGGCCGGAGCGGTTCTGGCACCGGCTGTGGCGGGATCGCCGCGGTGGTCCGCTCGTCGAATTCGCGCTGGTGATGCCGGTGCTGATGACGCTCACATTCGCCATTCTCGATTTTTCCTACATCGCCTTTGCGGATGCGACACTGGAAGGGGCCGTGCGGGAAGCGGCCCGGCGCGGCATCACCGGCTATGTGCCGACGGACATGACCCGCGACGAGTATGTGCGCAGCCGCATCCTGGAGGCGATGAAAAGCTTCTCGCTTGAGGGCGGGGTCACGATCACCACGCGGGTCTATTCCCGCTTTTCCAATATCGGTGAGCCGGAGCCCTTCTCGGATGCCAATGGCAACGGCATCTACGATGCCGGCGAATGCTTTACCGATGTCAACGGCAACGGCGTCTGGGATGACGACATGGCGCGTGAGGGGCTGGGAGGGGCCGGCGATGTCGTGGTCTATGAGGCGCGTGTCAACCTGCGCACGCTCACACCTCTTTTCCAGGCCTTTCTCGGCCGCACGGACATGACGATGCCCCTGTCCGCGGCCACGGCCGTGCGCAATGAACCCTACAATCTTGTGGTTGCTTCCGGAGACGGTGTGGAGGTCTGCCCATGAGCAGGGTGACGGAAACGCCAGGGCGATGGCGCATCCTCGCACGGGCCCGGCGCGGTTCCGTGGCGGCCGAGACCGCCCTCGCCCTGCCGGTGCTGCTTGCCATCTTCTATGGGGCCGTCGAGCTGGGACGCTTCATCCTTTCCTATCAGAAGACGGCCCTCGTCGCCGCCCAGGCGGCCGATCTGGTCGCCCGGATCGACGATCCCATCACCGAATCCGACATTCGGGACATCTTCACTGCCGTGGACGACATCGCGCGTCCCTTCGCCATCACCGAGGAGGGGCGTGTGGTCGTCTCCCTGCTTGTCGGCGATTCCACGGACGGAAATGTGATCGTCTGGCAGCGGTGCACGGGCAGTCTGCCAGTCGGCAGCCGACTGGGTGCACCGGGAGCGACCGATGTCTCCCTGCCCGGCGACATTCAGCTGGCTCCCAACGACACGGTGGTCGTGGCCGAGGCCTATTTCGACTACACGCCTCTGCTTGGCAATACCGGTGTCACGCAGCCGACCAGATTGTATGAGCGGGCCGTTTTCCGGCCGCGTTTCGGGGCATTGACAAGCATTGTCGAGGATGGAAGCGCGCCGGCCCTGTGCGGAACCGGATGAGCCGGCAGCTCACCCTTGCCCACCCTTTTGTCCATGCTTGCCCGGCTCCCAGCCGACCGGTGCGATCGTCTCCTCCGCAACCTGCCGGGGCCGTTCCTCCAGGTCGGTGGCCATCGTGTCATTCCAGCGGTTGAGATAGCCGAACAGCGCGATGGTCGCGACGATCTCGACGATCTCATCGTCGCTGAAATGCCGCCGCAGCTCCGCGAAATCCGCGGCTTCCGCCAGATTGGGCTGAAGCGCCGCCTTGTGGGCAAGCCTGAGTGCCGCGCGCTCGGCGTCCGTGAACAGCGGGCTCGTCTCGTATTCCCACACCGCCGCGATCTTCTCGGCGCTTGCCTTGTAGATATGGGCCAGATTGGCCATGTGCGCCTGGCAGTAGCGACAGCCCGCGGCCTGGGAGGCCACAAGCGAGACCAGCATCTTCAGCTCCTCCGGCACGGTGCCTTCATAGAGCACCGCCTGGTTGAGATCCATGAAGGCCTCGGCGATCCGCGGTCGGCGCGCCATGGTGAGAATGCTGTTCGGCACGAAGCCGCGGGTGCGTTCGTAATGGTCGAAACGCTCCTTGAACTGGGGCAGATCCTCGCGCCGCAACGGGGGAACATGAGCCATCACTGCTTTCTCCATCCCTGCAACAGGCAGACAGATAGATGCAATTGCAACCAAATGCCGCCCCAAAGTCAATGCCCCTCCCGGCCCAATGGGCTTGACAGGAGGAGCGCATTGCATGAGCCTTTTCCTGCCTCGGGGGAGGAAAGGTCTGCGCCACCTTGCCTGGCGTGCGTTCCATGGAGGAGTGCTCCGTCCCTTGAGGGCAGGCGCAGCCGATACGGCTGTGTCTGGAAGGCGGCAGTCGTTGGTCAAGGGGAGGAAAGCCCATGCCGAGAAAAAAGATGTTGGGAATTGCCGGTTCCGCCTTGATGGCGCTCGGGGTGTTCACCCCGATCGTCACTCTGCCCCTCGTGGGCAGCCAGAACTATTTCCAGAATGGCAAGGGCGACGGCGTGATTCTTCTCGTCCTGGCAGCCATATCGCTCGCCCTCGTCCTTAAGGACAAATACAAATGGCTCTGGTATCCGGCTCTCGGCAGTCTTGCCTTCATGCTCTATGGCTTCATCAGTGCCTTGAATATGATTTCTGATTTTCGTGACGAGATGGCACAGGATGCGGGCGGCGGTGCCCTCTCGGGGCTGGCGCAGGCGGCCGCCCAGGCTGCACAGGTTCAATGGGGATGGGTCATCCTGTTTGCCGGAGCCGGGCTGCTCATCGCCGCCGCAGCCGTAAAAGAGGAGGGTGAGACGGCTCCTTCACAAGCGAAGGGGGATGCGGAATCCTGAGCGAACAGGAGAACCGGACGTCCCATGCCACAGGATGCGAGCCGTGGTCATTCACCATGGCTCGCATTCTTTTGCGCATCCCTCCGGGCCGTCAGGAGGGCCACTGACGTCTCATGCCTCTCCCAACGGCAGATCGAGGCGCACACGATTGAGGCGGAGGGCATTCGAGACCACGGAAACCGATGAGAAGCTCATGGCGGCTGCCGCGATCATGGGGTTCAGCAGCAGCCCCGTCCAGGGATAGAGCACGCCGGCCGCGATCGGCACGCCGAGCGCATTGTAGGCGAAGGCGAAGAACAGATTTTGGCGGATGTTGCGCATGGTCGCACGCGCCAGCCGCACCGCCCGCCAGACGCCGATCAGGTCATTGGCCAGCAGGGTGACATCGGCGCTCTCGATCGCGACATCGGTGCCCGAGCCCATGGCGATGCCGACATCGGCCGCGGCCAGCGCCGGGGCGTCGTTGATGCCGTCTCCCGCCATCGCCACCCGGTGCCCCTGCTGCCTGAGATCCTGGACGATACGCGCCTTGTCTTCCGGTGAGGCGCCGGCGAACACCCGTTCGATTCCCACCTGCCGGGCGACGGCCCGTGCCGTCTCCTCCTGATCGCCGCTGGCCATGACCACCGTGATGCCCAGCTCCCCGAGTGCGGCCACGGCAGTCGCGCTGGTGGGGCGGATGGGATCGGCGATGGCAAGCCAGGCCGCAGGTCGCCCGTCGAGTGCGACAAGGACGGTCGTTGCGCCAGCCTCCCGCTGGTCCTTCAGCTCCGTCAGACCCCTCATGAGGGTATCGAGGTCGGCACCGGTGAGCTGTACAATGAAGGCCGGCTTGCCGATCGCCAGCCGCCGGCCGTCAACCACGCCGCGGATTCCGGCACCGGTGACATTTTCGACCTCTTCCGGTTCGGCCAGCGCAAGCCCCCGCTCGCGCGCGGCCGCGACCAGCGCAAGCGAAAGCGGATGGCTGCTCGCCCGCTCGATGCTTGCGACGAGCCGCAGCAGCTCGTCCTCGCCCACGTCCGCCTCGTCCAGAAGGCCGAGTGCGGCAAGCCTCGGCCGGCCTTCGGTGATCGTGCCGGTCTTGTCCACGACCACGGCGGTAACCTTCTCCAGCCGCTCGATGGCCCGGGCGTTGCGGATGAGAACGCCGTGCTGCGCGCCCTTGCCGGTCGCCACCACGATCGACATCGGCGTAGCCAGCCCCAAGGCGCAGGGACAGGCGATGATCAGCACCGCCACGGCATTGACGAGCGCATGGGCGAGCCGCGGATCCGGCCCCCACAGCCCCCAGGCGATGAAGGTGATGATGCTCACAAGCACGACGGCGGGCACGAAGACGGCCGCCACCCTGTCCGCCAGCGCCTGGATGGGGGCGCGCGAGCGCTGGGCCTCGGCCACCATCTGGACGATCCGGGCCAGCACCGTGTCGGCGCCGACACGCTCGGCCTTGATCACGATGCTGCCGCGCAGGACGACGGTGGCCCCCGTCACGGCGTCACCGGGACCCTTCTCCACCGGGATCGGTTCGCCGGTGACCATGGATTCGTCTACCACGGCCTCGCCCTGCTCGACCCGCCCGTCGACCGGAATCTTCTCGCCCTCACGCACGCGCAGACGGTCCCCCACCCGCACATCCGCCACCGGCACCACCTCGTCGCTGCCGTCCGCGCGGATGCGCACGGCCTCGGGTGGGGCGAGTGCCAGCAGCGCACGGATGGCACCCGAGGTGCGGTGGCGGGCCCTGAGCTCCAGAACCTGGCCGAGCAGGACCAGGGTCGTGATCACGGCCGCCGCCTCGAAATAGACGGGCACCGAGCCGTCCGCCTCGCGGAAGGCGGGCGGGAAGATGTCGGGCCAGAGCGCGGCAATGAGGCTGTAGGCATAGGCCACCGCCACGCCAAGGCCGATCAGCGTGAACATGTTGAGATTGAAGCCCTTCAGCGACTGAACGGCGCGCACAAAGAAGGGCCAGGCGCCCCAGAGCACCACGGGAGTGGCGAGCAGAAGCTCGAGGAGATGCTGCGCGCGCCCGCCAAGTCCCAGCCAGGCGGCAACGGGCAGCCCCACATAGGGGCCCATCGCGATCAGAAGAAGAGGAACGGAGAAAATGGCGCTCACCACGAAGCGCCGCCACATCATCCGGTATTCGGCATCTTTCTTGAGATCCGCCTGCACCAGCGCCGGAGCCAGCGGCTCCAGCGCCATGCCGCAGATCGGGCAGCTGCCCGGGCCCTTCTGCCGGACCTCCGGATGCATGGGGCAGGTATGGATCGCATCCGGATCGGCAGGCGCCGCCGCTCCACCACCATGGCCGCCATGGCCATGGTGGGCGTGGTGGCCGTGATGGGATCCGCATGGCCGATGCTCGTGATCGGAGGGGGCGTGATGGCAGGCCGGTGCATCGGTCCCGCCCTTCCCGCCCCCATGGCTGCCGTGGTGGCAGGAGTCGGACCGGTCGGCGCCGGCCGCATCGGCACCAGGGACGGCGGACGCCTCATGGCATTCAGCTTTCTTCTTCCGTTCCATCACCCGCACTCCTCTTGCCCGTGTGCAAAGACATGGGATATCCTGATTCCCATATACGGGTATAGGGTATCACGCCCTTTGGCTGAAATCAAGGAGATCGGACCGATGGCGGGCAGTCAGCTCAGAACGAAGGACAAGCTCAACCGATTGCGCCGGATCGAGGGGCAGGTGCGCGGTCTGCAGCAGATGGTGGCGGATGACCGCTACTGCATCGACATCCTCACCCAGCTTCAGGCGGTAAAGGCCGCCTTGACAAAGGTCGAGCTGATGGTGCTGGAGGACCATATCCGCAGCTGCATCAGGGCGAGTCTGACGTCTGCTGATGAGGCCGACCGGGAAGCCAAGATCGCCGAGCTGGTCACTCTGCTCACCCGTGCCCTGCGCTAGGGGGCCTGAGGCGGGATGACGCGGCCGGCAAGGCGACAGAGAGAACGGCCACGAAGCATTCCGCCCGCCCTGCGCTCCCATAAGACGGGCATTCCCTGCCCTGCGCGGGCCGGCTTCCATCCCCATCACCCCCGGCAGAAGCCGGCCGACGACATCTCTGTCCCCTGGCATCATTCGCCGGCAGATGAGGAAAGAGGAAATCTGCCCGGCACCATCTCCCCTCCCGCGTGATCTGCCGGCAGATGGGGGGGGAAGCTGTCCGGCACCGTCTCCCCTCCTCTCGCCATTCGCCGGTTTGATCGGTAATCCAGCCGGCGGGTAGGACGGCCTCCGGCGCATATGGGGCTGTCCCCGCCTCTTGCTGGACCCGCCGATCAGGCCTGCCCCGGGCTCCGGCCGGGCAAAGAAAGACGCGGCACCCGCAAACGGATGCCGCGCCGGTCCTTGAAACAGGTCAGTCAGGAGAGCCCCGTCAGCACTGGCCGACAGGGCACAGCTCATTCTAGTTGTTATTGAAGATCACCTGCTCATTCGGCCCGGAAATGCGGACAATCATCGGGCGCTGGAACTTGTCCGCCTTCTCGGGCCAGATCTTGGCCAATGCCTGGGAGACGAAATAGGTGATCGTGGGCCCCAGGCGGTTGTGCTCGTCCGTTTCCGCAAAGGCGAGCTGCGGGCCCTGATAGCTGCTGTCAACCGTGTAATCGACGACGAGATTGGCGGTCACCTTGTCCGCCTTGCCGACGAGCTTGCCGGACGCATCCCGCACTTCCACCGATCCGATCACATAGGAAGAAGCACCCCGCAGCAAGGCGACGTCATGATTGGCCACCTTGATAGCGTCGATATGATAGCGCACCTCGCCCCGGAAATCAGGCACGGCCTGCTTCAACTCATAGCGGGTTACGGCCGCAATCAGATTGGGCAGGGTATACTGCTCGACACTCGGGATCAGCAGCTCGTTCGCCCACCGCACCTTGGAAAACGAAACCCGCGTATTCCGGAACACCCCGGCCTCGCGATAGCTGCGCGCGTAATAGCGGTGTTCCCGGAACCGCTTCTCTAGGGCCTGTTCCACCTGATTGATCTGAGGCAGCTTGTCCGCGATCGCCTTGGCGAAGGTCACGGTAACCTTGACCTGCGAATCGTCAAGATAGCCGGCTGCTCCGTCCGGATGGGCGGCAACCGGTGACATGCTCAGGCCGGCGGCCGCAAGCATGGCGGCACCACCCGCCACAAAACTCTTCATTCTCGTCCACATCGTCCTTCTCCTCTGCCGCTTGAGCCTCCATCCCTTGCCCGACCATGCTACCCCCACTCGCAAACCCATGAACGCATCCCGCCGCATGATTGTTCTCCTGCAACAGGCAAGCTGAACCGGCGATGAAGAGCGCTTCAGTTGAAGCGGGCCGTGAGCCCATGACCTGTGCGGTAGAGAACGGGGCCTGCGAAACGGTTCGCGCGATGCGGCCATATCCGTTTCATGACGCGCGTGACGAACAATGCCAGCGTCGGCCCGACGCGCGTGGCAAGGTCCTCTTCGGGAAACAGCAGACCCGGCCCGTCATAGGTGGGATCGACGGTATATTCGAGGCCCTGGCGCGTACTCACCCCTGAAAAGCGGCCGAGCGTATGCCCGCCATAGTCCACCACCTCCACGGAACCACGAATGTAGGAGGCCGAGCCGCGCAGATAGGCAACAGGGTGCCGGGCGATCTTCATCTCTTCGATCACGAAGCGCACATAGCCGCGAAACTGCGGGAAGGCACGGGCGATTTCATAGCGCGTCATGGCAGCGATCAGATTTTTGAGGGAGTACCGATCGAGATCGGGAATCAGGCGCTTGCCCGCCCATCGTGCCAGGCGTCCGGATCCCGCCAGCCGACCGCGATTGTGGATTGATGCCAGACCCGCATAGCTGCCCCAGGATCGTAATTTGCGCTCCATCCTCCGTTCCGAGCGGTCGATGGCTTCCACATGTTCGGCAAGACCGTGGGAAAAGATCACGACCACCCGCACATAGCGGTCATCGAGGTAATCTTCTCCGGCCCTGCCTGCGGACATCCCCAGCCCCGATGACAGCAGAACGGCTGCAAGCAGACATGCCAGCCTCATTCCGGGCCGCGCTCCCCGGTTCGCCGGGCAGCACCCATGCCTGCGATTGCTCCTCCATTTCCGTCTCATTGCGCACCCCCTCTCCCAAACACCGTGACCGACAGCCTTCCCGTCAAAGGAAGGCCGCCTGTACCGTTGCCGATGGCGGCATTTAGCCTGTTCCAGTCTGAACGGGAGATGAAGGAGGGCAGAACGGAAGCCCGCTTCCGGCAGCCCGCCTTCCCGCCGCAGACATCCTCATCTTGCGGGGGGTCAATGGAAGTAGCTGGCCCCGTTTATATCGAAGGTCGTGCCGGTCGCATGATCGACAAGACCGGAGAGCAGAAAGGCTGCCACATGCCCGATCTCGGCTGGGGGAACAGCGTCGCCCATCGGAATTTCCGCGAGCATGTGCGCATTCTCGGGAGCCATGATGCGGGGCAGGACCCGTTCCGTCTTCACCCAGCCAGGTGCGATCAGAAAGGCCCGGATGCCATCCTTCGCATACCCCTTGGCGATTGAACGGGTCAGAGCAACCACCGCCCCCTTGCTGGCCGCATAATGCATGGCATCCGGCAGATCGCCTCGAAAGGCGGCCCGGCTGGCCACCGTGACGATCCGCCCGCCACCGCGTTCCTTGAAGGCGAGAATCGCCAGGCGCGACAGATCGGCAACCGCCCGGACATTGACACGCCAGGCAAGCTCCCAGTCCGCCTGCCAGCGCTCCTGCTCGTCCTCCGGGGCACTGTAGGGCATGACGGCAGCATTGTTGACGAGAGAATCAAGGCCACCCGCCCAGGCATCCGCCTCCGCCCACAGCCGGGCGACGGCCCGGGAATCCGCGAGATCCGCACGCAGGGCAACCGTGCGATCGGGGAAGGCCGCTACCAGTTCCTCCACGGCCAGAGGGGCCGTATGCCAGTGCAGGGCGACGCGGGCTCCCGCTTCCAGCAGCGCCCGTGCGATCGCCGCTCCAATTCCCCGGGAGGCTCCGGTCACCAGGACGCGTCTTTCCGCGAGATCGATTTGCATCACATGGCCCCTTTCCGTCTCCGCGTCCGCGAGCATGGCGGGCCCTCGGATTGTCATGCCGGTTTGCCCTGCCCGCCATCCTCACCTGCGAGCGCGTCCGCATGCAAGGGGCGCAGCGGCACGGGACCCGCTGCCGTCTCGGCCACGGCGATCCGATAGACGCGCGCCAGATGGGCGGGGGTGAGAACCGCACCGGGCCGGCCTTGTGCGACCAGCTTGCCACGATCGAGCAGCAGGACGCGGGCGGCATGGCGGGCTGCCAATGTCAGGTCATGCAGGGAGACCAGCACCGCCATCTCCCGCTCACGTGCAAGGTGCTGAAGCAGGCCGAGAATTTCCATCTGGTAATAGGGATCGAGGGCGGCCACCGGCTCATCGGCCAGCAGTACCCGGGGGCGACCGGCCAGCGCGCGGGCCAGCAGAACCCGGGCCTTTTCTCCCGCCGACAGCCTGGCTGCGCTGCGCTCGGCGAGCCTGGTGGTGGCGGTCAGCCGCATGGCTTCGGCGATGGCCTCCTCATCGGCGGGTGACAGACGCGCCGTCCAGTCCAGCCAGGGAATGCGTCCCAGGGCCACCACGCGGCGCACCGGCATCGGCCAGTGGATTCGGGCTTCCTGCGGCAGATAGGCAAGAAGGCGCGCCCGGGCCTCGCCCGCCCAGGAAGCCAGAGGCCGCCCGGCAAGATCAACGCTGCCCTCCACGGGGACAAGCCCGGCAAGAGCGCGCATGAGGGTGGATTTGCCGGCCCCGTTGGGGCCGATGAGCGCAACGATTTCACCGGGCCACAGAGACAGCGAGAGGTCATGCAGCACGCGGCGGCCATTGAGATGCGCCTGCCGGATGCGGGCCTCAAGCAGCGCCGGGCCCGCAGGGGGATGGATCCTCATGGTCATTCCATGCCTCCCTGCCAGCGGCGGCTCATCCAGACCAGATGCAGGAAGACGGGGGCCCCCACAAGAGCCGTGACGACGCCGATATTGAGCGGCTGGGCGGTCGGCAGCAGGCGCACGCCGAGATCGCCGAGGAGCAGAAAGAGAGCACCCCCCAGCGCACTCGGCATGAGCAGCCGGTCCGGAGCATGGGCGACACGCGGGCGCAGCAGATGGGGCACCACAAGGCCGACGAAGCCGATTGCGCCGGCTACGGCCACCGCCGCGCCGACAGCCAGTCCTGCGCCCAGCACGATCCGCATGCCCAATCGCGCCGGAGGCATGCCCAGACTCGTCGCCGTCTCCTCCCCCAGGCTGAGTGCCGCCAGTCCCCGGCCGCAGCTGAGCAGCAGTCCGAGACCGGCCAGAATGAAGGGAGCGGCCAGACGCACGTCATCCATGCTGCGATTTGCCAGACTGCCCATGATCCAGGTGACCATGTCGGCAAGAGCAAAAGGGGACGGGGAGAGATTGAGCACGAGCGCAGTGCCTGCGGCCGCGAGCGAGTTGATCGCCACGCCGGCAAGAATGAGAGTGAGCGAGCGGGCGCCGCGCCGGGCCAGGATGACCAGAATGGTCGTCGCCGCCAGGGCGCCGCCCAGGGCTGCCAGCGGCAGTGACCAGCTTGCGACCCCGACACTGCCGAGATAGAGCACGGCCACCGCCGCCAGTGCGGCGGCCGCGGAAACCCCGACAACGCCGGGTTCGGCCAGCGGATTGCGCAGGAACCCCTGAAGGGCTGCGCCGCTTGCTCCCAATGCCGCACCGACAAGGAGCGCAAGCAGGGCGCGCGGCAGGCGGATGTCCATGATGATGACCCGCACCACCGGATCGCCGGTGCCAAGGTCACCGAACAGGCCCCACCCCAGATGCAGCACGAGAGCAAGCAGGACGGCCAGCGCCAGTCCCGCAAGAAGCCGCATTTCGCCGGTCTCCCTCATCCTCCCGTCCCCCTTCCGGCAGAAGCAGCGGATCGCCCCGGCCGATCCGTGGTCTCAAGAGCGGCCCGGATGTGCTCGGCAGCAGCGACCGCATAGAAGCCCGCACATCCCCACAGCCTGGCCGGCACCCTCACGATCCGCCTGCGCGCAAGCCAGCGACGGGCCAGGGGATGCGTGCTCACCCGCCAGCCTTCCCGATGCCCTCGTCTGGTCTCAAAGAAGCTTGTCACCACGACCGCGACATCCTCAAGGCGGGGATAGTCTTCAAGGCGGAGGCGATACCATCCCGCAATTCCCCTGCGGGCCAGGACGTTCTCGAGACCGGCCAGCCGCATCAGCGCATCGAGATAGGTGCCGCTGCCCGTCGTCACCCCTGACGGCGTCAGATAAATGGCCGGAAGATGATGATCCGGATGCCCGGCACGCGCAGCAAGAGCTGCCATGCGCCTGCGGGTGTGCGTGATGACCCGTGCGGCGGCTTCACGGCGTCCCAGCCGCTCGCCAAGCCTGCGCAGGGCATCCAGCGAATCCGGGATCTGCGCCAGGTAGCCCAGCCGCACCACCGGCACACCGATCTTCTCAAGCAGGCGGGCGACATCCGCCGCTCCTGCCGTGGTCACGGCGAGATCGGGATGCAGACGCAGGATTTCCTCGGCCCGTCGGGGAAGACGCGCAATCTGCTGATACCGGCCGGCCGTCCAGGCATAGGGAGCATCGGCCTCGGCGGACAGGGCGGCAATCTGGCCCGGAGCAGCCACGGCCACGAGATGGGCGTCCGCGCAATAGTCCAGGCTGATTACCCGATGGGGAATCGCGTCCTCCGCCCTGGCCAGCCCGGCCAGCAGGACCGCAAGAAGCAGAAGGGACAGGGGCATTTCCGGCAGGAGCAGCGAGAATGCCCCGCTCGCCGCCCGCTGCCGGAAATGCCATCGACGCCCCTCCCGTGGACGTGCCATCTGCGCCATCCCTTCTTGCGGCCCGTCCCGGCCGACGCCCCTAGAAACGGGCCGACAGGCCGGCAAAGCCGCCAATGCCGGGCGTGTTGAAGCCCAGCACATCCTGATAATCGCTGTCGAAGAGATTTTCGATGCGCGCCGTCAGCCACAGCGGACCGGCAAGGCGATAGTTCAGGCTTGCGCTCGCCAGCCAGTAGCTGGCCAGACGCACCCGCGCGGCCGGAAACCGCGAGAAGTCGAAGTCACGCTGACGGCCATTGTAGGTGACATCAAGGTTGAAAAGCCCACGATCGGCACCGAAGCGCCAGCTGGCACCGGCACCGGCACGGTGCTTCGGCCGGCGCACCTCCCGGGCGCCGTCAGGCTCCTTGGCATCCACCAGGCTGTAATAGCTGCGCAGCGTCCAGTTCGCCGCAGGATGAGCGGTGACCTCGATCTCGAAACCATTGCGGGTCGATCGCCCCGGCTGATTGACGGCCGTCGCGGTGAAAGTGGAAAAATCGAAGGTGGTGGTGATCTCATCCTTCAGAATGCCATGGAACCCGACAAGGGTGATGACGAGATCGGCCCCGGGCGTGATCCTGAGCCCGGCATCGAAACCGCGTCCACGCTCGGGCTTCAGATCGGGATTGCCGATGAAGCTGCCGGGAAAGAAACCGAAGCGCTCAAAGAAGGTGGGGTCGGCATTTCCATTGCCGACATTGCCGGTGAGCGCGAGCATGTCGGTGATCCGCAGCAGCCCCGACAGTCGCCAGGTATCGGCATTGCGGAAGAGGCGATTGTCATCATGCCGGATGGCGGCATCCAGAAACAGCCGATCAAAGATGCCCAGGTGATACTCTCCGACCACCGCGATCTGCCGGTCATGTTGCCGCTGGTTCTGGGGCGCATCCGGTGTGGCTCCGCGCACACGGAAGCGAAAGCGCTCGTATTCCAGCACGCCCGTGATCCGGTGGTCGATGGAGTGCGTCGAGAAACGCGCCGTCGTCTGATAGGTGAACTTCGTCCGGGTGCCGGCAAAGCGGCCGGTGAAGGCGTCATCGGCGAAATTGCGGGTCGCGGTGTCCGTGAGATCGACGGCTGCAAGATGCGTCCAGCGGCCATCCAACAGCGACAGCCGTGCATGAGCCCGGCCATAGAAGGCGGTAAACTGTCGCCGGTTGTTGGCGTCCACGACCTGGCCGGTGAAGAAGTCCTGATCGTCGAATTCGGAACGGGCATCGACGAACCGGCCGACCAGACCCACCGTAAGCGTGTCGGAAGCGGCTGCCTCGAAGCGTCCATGCAGCGTGACATTGCGGTAGCCATCACGCTCAGGCCCCGTGGGCGAGGCGGACACGCCGGCCGTGCGATAGAAGGCGGCGGTAAGGGCGGCGGCCGTTCTGTCCGTGCGCAAGCCGGCAAAGCCTTCGCTGCGCACGGTCCCGAAACTGCCCCCTTCCGCGCGCAGCGAAAATTCCCGTGGGGCCTCCGGCAGGCGCGAGACGAGCTGGATCACCCCGCCCAGCGCCTCGCTCCCATAAAGCGCGCTGGTGGCACCACGGACAAGCTCGACCCGGGCAAGACCGGCGGTCAGAACATCGGCGAAATCCAGCTCGAAACCGCTGACAGGATCATTCATTTCAATGCCATCCAGCAGAACGAGAGTATGGTTGGCCTCCGCCCCCCGGATGCGCACCTGGGTCAGACTGCCCGCAGGTCCCGTCCGGCTGACGGCCAGCCCGGGCAGATCCCGCAGCACGAAGGACAGCTGCGGCACGTCGCGGGCCTCGATCCAGTCCTGATCAAGGACGCTGAGCGTCACGCCGATCCGATCGGCGGTCAAGGGCGTGCGGGTGCCCGTTACCAGGATTTCCTCCAGCGGTTGGTGATCCCGGCCGTCGGTCTTTGCGCGGTCCGGCTGTCCTTCCGCCCACGCCGGACCGCCCGCCAGCAGACAGACGGCCATTGCGCAGCTGGTCATCCAACGGGGGGGCTGACGGAAGAAAGAGACGTTCTGATAGGTCACGACTGGTACTCCCTGATCATGCTTCATCGGCCGCATCCTGCCGGCTGCAGCCGCGCTTACCTGGCTCAGGAGCATCGGATCGCCGCGCGGTCGCCACCCGGTCCGGAAGGGCGCCCGGACCCAGGGCCCAACCGCTGCGGCCGGCCCGTACTCTTCTGGTTGTCAGGATGTCGCCGTGACGGGTGTCTGTCCGCCCTTCGATGCTGGCCCCGGCATCGAAGACAGGCGACGGGGTGGCAGGTCTCCTGGCTTGCGGGTCACCGATCCGGCCACCGCCTTCCCGGAGGGACCGTCCTCGTGGATTCGCGACAGGCGTGGGTCGCGCAGGACGCCTCCAGTGGCATGCTGGTGGAGGATCTCGCCGCTCACAGTTGCGGGCACAGCCGCGGATTTTCACCGCGTTCCCTCTTCGCCGCCTTGGCCGAAGGGCCAGGCCGGCACCACCGGGCTCTGCTCATACCCCCTTGCCGGAAATCGGGCAAGGGGGCGGAAGGATCAGCCTGCCAAAAGGGTCAACGGCCGGCAGGAGCCACCAGGCGGAATTCCGCTTCAATGCGAAAGGCGACCTCATCACCCACCGCCGGCACCCAGCGTGAGAGGCCGAAGGCCGAGCGCGACAGTCTGCCCGTTCCCGAAAAGCCGGCCGTGAAGGCTCTGGTAAGAGGATTGGGAGCAGCGCCATTGAATGTCACGTCAACGGCCACGGGGGCGGCGCGTCCCGCAATGGTGAGGCGTCCATCCATGCGGGCGGTATTGTCGCCCGTGCGCGTGATCCGGCTTGCCTCATAGGTGATCACGGGATGCGCCTCCACCTTCAGCAGACGGCGGACCGCCTCATCAATCCCGGCTACGCCGGTGGAAAAACTCGCCGCATCGATCCGCGCCACAAGGTGGAACCGCTCCGGATGCGCGGGATCGAGATCCATTTCGGCCGCAAATCGCTCAAACCGGGCCAGCACCCGCGCATAGCCAAGATGGGCAACCTCCAGCATGAGGAAGCGATGATCAGGATCGGTGACATAGTGTCCGGGCCGGATGGAGGCCGGATCCCCCGAAGGCAGATGGGTCAGCACACCAAGGCCCGTCTGAAGCCGGGCACAGCCTGCCGGCAGCGCGACAGCCATCAAGACCGGCAGGAGGACCATCCCCCACCGCATGGCGATCGCCCACAAGACCGCCTTGCGCCCAATGGATCGCTGACGAAGCATCCCTCTCATCACCCATGAAGCCTAGGCCGGCCTGTTCCGCCCCGCAAGGCCGGGGGAACAAGCCGGGAAATGCGGGTGGACCGGACCGGCTTTCGCCGCCGGCACGGCACCTCCTCCCCGAAGCGGGAGGCAATGGCATTCCCTGCCTGCGGGCAGGCGAAATCATCGATACATTCTTCCGGGATCAGGGGCTCATGGCACCCTGCCGCTTCAGGAAAGCGGTTCTTTCCGATGACCATCCGCAACGCATATGAACGCGCCATCATCCGCAATGCCGACTGGTTTCTTGCACACCAGCAACGCGAGGGGTTCATCGATGTGGAGGGGGACGAGTTCTATGGTCTCAAAGGGGATGCAACGCTCATCGGCCATTCGGTGACCGTGCGGCTGTATGCCTATCTGCTCAGCGGCGATGAGCGATATCGGGAGTCGGCTCTGGCCTCACTCACCTGGCTGGCGGAGCGTCAGGACGAACGGGGTGGCTGGCGGCATCATGCGGCATTTACTCTCGACGGCGCCCAATGCGTCTTCGAGGGGTTCAACACCTATGAACGCGTCACGGGCGACCGCCGCTTTCGCGATGTGCTCCTGCGGGCCGCAAGGCGCATGATCGCCGGCACGATCGACGACGACGGGCGGCTGCTGCTGCCGAATCTCATCGAGATCGGCGAATATGCCCATTTTGCCCTGCTCGCCTGGAAGACGACGGGGCAGGAGTCCTTCCGTCGGGCGGGCGAGAGCATTCTCGGCCATATCCTGCGTCATTTCGATGAGGAGGAAGGCTACTGGCTGCCCGTGGACCCCGCCGCGCATCGCCGGGATCTGCCCGCGAGACTCATCCGGCCCGTGCTGCGCGAGGCCGTGCGCCGGCTTCCGATGCGCGGCCGGCTGGTGGCGCGAATGGCGGAACACATGCTTCCCATCGTCACGGGCGAACCGCACCCCCAGTATGCGATGAGCATGATGGATGCCGAAGCCCTGCTGGACACGCTCGATGGGTCCTGCCGCTTCCCGCTGCTTGCGCAGCAGACGGAGAGGGCCATCGGCTGGGTCACGCGTCATTGCGGCGGCCCCTTCCCCGGCAGTCTGACGGAATCACCCCCCTTGCCACCGAAAGACTGGGTCTTTCCCCTGCCGCTGATCAACGATCACCGGCTGGCCGCCCTCTGGCCGACCTGCTGTCTGCTGATCGCCTACTGCGGCCTGAACGATTCCCGCTACCGCCAGGCGGCGCGGGTGACGGCGGACTGGATCGTCTCCATGCAGGATGCGGATGGCGGATTCTTCAATTTCCGCCAGCCTGACGGACGGCCCCTGCCGCTCAAGAGCGGCAATGTGAACTTCTACGCCGTCATGGCGCTGTGGCTGTACAATGAGGTCTACGAGAAGGGGCCGGTGCGGCTGTTCACCGCTCCCTTTTCCGGGCCGGCCGTCTTGTGAAGCGCCGGCTCCTGCCCGCAAGAGGCAAACGCCCCCTGCCCCCTCCTGCCGGCGGGGCCGGGTGCGTCCTCCTGCGGAAGAAGGATTGGCCGTTGCGCCAGCGCCCTACCCTTGCGCCACAAGGGCGCGATAGGCCCGCCAGGTGGCAAGCCCCAGAAGCGGAAAGACCACGATCAACCCCAGAAACCCGGTCACCATGCCGAAGGCCGTCAGCATCACGATCAGCCAGGCCCACAGCAACATCGGACCGGGGTTTTCGCGCACCGCCCGGATGGAAAGAGCAATTGCCGTAAATGCATCGACGTCGCGATCGAACAGCAGCGGCAGGGCGATCACGGTTCCGGCATAGGTCACCAGGGCGAACAGGCCGCCGATGGCCGTGCCCACGATCAGCAATGTCCAGCCTTCGGGTGTAAAGAAGAGCTCATGCACGAAGGTCTCAAGGGGGGGCAGTTCGCGGTGGACGCCGAAGAACAGCGCAAACAGCAGCAGGGCGACCCGGATCCACACGAAATGAGCGAACAGGAGCAGGGCCGCCAGCAGGCCTACCTGCGTGGGAGCGGCGATCCGCGGCCGGAAGACGGTAGAAAGGGATACCGGCTCACCCCGCTCCAATCGGCGGCCCAGTTCATACAGCCCGATGGCGAGGAATGGTCCGAGCAGAAAGAAGCCGCCGGCCAGCGGCAGCAGAAGGGCCAGGGCATCGCGGCTCATCAGGGTCACCACGAGGGCGACGGAAAGCAGCCAGAACACGCCTCCCATGACGAGTGCCGGTGCCGGTGCCCGCCAGAGATCGCGCCAGCCACCGGCCAGCCAGCTCCAGGGGTCCTCGCTGGAGATCTTGCGCACCTCAAGGCCGGCTGTCGCCGTCTCGGCGCCAAGCGTGCTGCTGGTTGCATTCATGGCTGGTCTCCCTTTCCCATCCCAAGCGCATCCTGCGCTTTCCGGCCCATATTCTAGAGACAAAAAGGAGCGGTGAGAAGGGGCCGAGGGAACGGCCGGCCAAAGAGGGCATGCGCTGACAGCGGCGCACGGGCTGCCGTCCTGATCCGCCCGATCCCCGGCTCCCGCCGAAGCCCCGGGCCGAGGGCGGGAGATCAGCCTTCCTTCTTCTCAAGCAGCCCCTGGGCGAGAGGGTGCTTTTCCTCCACGAGGGCTTTCAGCCGCGCCTCCAGAACATGGGTATAGATCTGGGTTGTGGACAGATCGGCATGGCCCAGCATCTGCTGCAACACCCGCAGATCGGCACCACGGGCCAGCAGATGCGTCGCAAAGGCATGGCGCAGCTTGTGGGCGGAAACCGCCCGCGGATCGAGCCCGGCTTCGCGGGCCAGGCTCTTGAGGATCTCGTGGGCCCGCATCCGCCCCAAAGGCCGACTGGGCGGTCTGCCCGGAAACAGCCAGGGGCTTGAAGGCCGGCCCTGTCTTTCGCTCGCCCGACGCAAGGCAAGGTAATGGCCAAGGGCGGCCCGGGCCGCCTCGCCAACCGGAATCATCCGCTCCCGCCCGCCTTTACCCTTGATCAGCAGCAGCGGACGATCGGGATGAATGGCCGTGCACCTGAGGGAAAGGGCCTCGCTTATTCGCATGCCGGTGGCATAGAGGAGCTCGATCAGGGCGAGGTCTCGGGCCGCTTCAAGCCGTGATGGGAGAGAAGCCCGATTCTCCTCACGCCGACTCAACCGATTGGCCGCGGTCTCCAGCAGCCGGTCCACAGCCGCTTCGTCAAGCACTGCCGGCAACGGCCGGCGGATCCGGGGCGTTTCGATCCCTGCCATGGGATTGTCGCTGCGCTCGCCCTCTTCCAGCAGAAAGAGAAAGAAGCGCCGCAGCGCCGACAGCCGGCGGGCCACCGTGCTTGCCTTGAGACCGCGGCTGTCAAGATCCCGCAGATACCGTCGCAGGTCTGCCGGCCGGGCCCGCCTGAAGGAGACACCCGCATGCGTCAGGAAATCCTCCAGATCCCGGCGGTAGGCAAGGAGGCTGTTGCGTGCCGCCCGTCGCTCAACCGCAAAGGCCTCCAGGAAGCGCTCGATCAGCCTCCGGTCATCGGCCTTCGCCATGGCTCAGCCCTCTTCTCACGGCTGGTCAGCCGGCAGGGAATCCGCCCCCGTTTCCACCTGATGGAGGCGATGGAGCCATTCGCGCACGGCCATTCTCTCCGCCTGCTCGGAAAAGCCCAGACTTTCCAGGGCCGCAATCACCGCACTGCGGGGGGCAAGCGCCTCACTGCGCTCGGCAAGCAGCAGGGCGGACAGCAGCCCTTCGCCGATGCGCCGATGGGCGACGGCCTTGCTCAAAACCGCCCAGAGACTTGCCGGCGCAGGACGCAGAACACGGGTCGCCCCATTGCTCTCCTCCTTGTCGGCCAACGCCTGGATCGCCTGCTCCGTGAAGCGACGGGCCAGTTCCCCCCGCCCCAGCGCATCGAGCAGAATGGCCGCCCCATCCGCCATTTCCCCCATCCGCGGGGCCGGCAGGGCCGCAACGGCGGAGACAAGGCAGACACGCAGCCCTTCCGGCTCACCGGCTTCCCCATCTTCCAGGGGAGCAAGCAGAAAGGCGAGCCCGCGCAGAGTGACGGCCGGATCGGCCGGGCATCCGCCTTCGGATGCCGCACCTTCCTCCGCCGACTTTTCCGCCTCGGACAGGTCTGCCTCGGACAGGCCGCGCGATCCGGCGATTTCCTCTTCCG
>CAYYGH010000026.1:26523-33212 GCA_964471405.1 uncultured Sphingomonadales bacterium
GCCTCGGACAGGTCTGCCTCGGACAGGCCGCGCGATCCGGCGATTTCCTCTTCCGGCCTCGGCAGTGATGCGATCGCCGCATTCCACCACTGACGCGCCGTGGCCAGCCTGTTGCTGGCAATGAAGGTATCAAGCACCGCCGGCAGGTGATCCCCGCCACCCGGCTGCGGTGAAAGAGCCGACAGGGGCAGGGCGATCAGCGGGGCAAGATGCAGAAACTCGTCGCCGGCAAGGCTGGTGCTGAGATGGCCGATGCGTCCCATCAGCTCTTCCCCCTCGCTGGCTTCGGCCAGCCACTGGACGACCGCGGCCATGCGCCGGGCCTCGGTCAGCAGCCGCAGCTGAAGCGGCGCTGAAAGAGGCGGCGGCGGGCTTTCGAGCAGGCCCTGGCGGCTGCCCGGGGGGAAAGGATAGGCAACGAGAATCTGCGCCAGACCGGCCGCGTCAAGAAGATGCGCCTCATACCCCTTCATCGCCGCAATGATGCGCGCGTCCGGCTCCAGCCGGTCATGACGCAGCAATGCAGCCAGTGTGAGCCCCGAGGCGCGGGTAATAAACGCCACGGGCGGCGACTCCCCCACCAGTGTTGCCGCCACGGCGGTCACGACCGGATCCGAAACATGGGCATAGCTGCCCGGTTCAGGGGGAGAGATCGCCGATGAGCCGCTCTCGCGCAGATCGGCCAGTCTGAGCGCAAGGATCGCAAGCGCATCCTCCCCGAACAGCTCGTCATACAGGCCGAGCGTGAGATCAAGCTGCGCCCGATCCGCCTCATGGGCCGCGCAGAACAGCAGAATCGGCAGCCATCGGCGCTCATGCGAGCGGGCATCCGCCGCCCGGCCAAGGGCGCAGCCATCCGCAAAGGCACCCTCCACAAGCTGCGCCTCGACAAGATGGTACAGAATGTCCCCGTCCGCGAGAGTCGGATCCCGCAGCGAACCGAGCGTTACGATCTCGTGACTGAGACCGGCTCGTGCAAGAGCGTCAAACCGGGCCCGCAGCAAAGCCAGAGGATCCTCCCCCTCCCCTGCTGGAGGGGGAGTTGCGGCGACGAGAAGCAGCCGACGCCCCAGCTCCACAAGGGGCGCGGGCAGCGCCGCCAGATCGAGAGCGGCAATGAGCGCCTGAAGCCGTGTACGGGACATGCCTGCCCAGAGATCATGGGTGCCGGCCAGCGCTCCTGATTCGAACGACACACCGATAGCGGCGGGATCCGGCTTGCCAAGGCCTTCGCTGGCCACGCGACCGCCCTTCTCCTGCGCCGGGAGAGAAGCCTCCTCCTGCTCGGGGCGGGAAGACACGTCAGCCGCCTTTTGCCCTTCACCCGCCGGCTGCCGGCTGCCGGCTGCAGGCGATTCAACCGGTGGCAACGGGATGGATTCCGGCCGCACGAGAGGACTGAGCAGAATGGGGCGGGCCGGTGCCAATGGCGATGCGGCAGGCTGCGGCTGAGCGGGCTGCTGCGGGTGCTGCTCTTTCCCTGCCGCCGGCTGCCGGTCCGACTGGGCGGGCTGTGCGGTCTGCGGCTGCCGGGCTGCCAGGGCAGGCGGAGCCGGAGCAAAAGCCGCAGCCAGCCCCGTCACCCCGACGAGAAGGCACAGCCCGACGTTCCGCCAGGCGGAACGGGGGCGGAGGCGGCCGGGATTCTCGCTCTCAATGCGGCAGCTGCTCATCAGGTATCGTCTTTTCCACCACCTGCTGCGGCGCCGGAATATCCCAGAAATAGAGGAATATGGCTCCCCCCACCAGCAGGATCGCCAGCACCGCCAACAGGATCGCGAGACCTCGATTGCGCATTTCGCCGTTCTCCATCCCGTTCCCGGATCGTGCCTGATGCCTGAGGGGCAAGATCTGCTCCCTTGAGGCGGCAGAATTGTGACGCAAAGGATGCCGCCGCTCCCGGGACAGGCCACCACCCGGCCGTTCCCGCCTGCTATAGCCACGCTGACGGCAACTCGTCCAGCAACCGGGAAAGATGAGGGCCGCGAGAGGTCTTGACCTGGATGCCGGCACTTCGTCATGAACAGACGAGGGCCTCCATCGCAAGAGAGCCGCAAACGGGCCCGTCCGCCGGTGAATGAGGTGATGCAGGACGAATCCGACAGTCGCTTGCCCGATCACATGGGGCTGTCCCGCCCGCTCGTGCTGGTAGGCATGATGGGGGCGGGCAAAAGCACCATCGGTCGCAGGCTCGCCAGGCGGCTGGGAGTGCCTTTCGTCGATGCCGACCGGGAGATTGAAAAGGCGGCCGGAATGCCGATTCCCGACATTTTCGAAACCTTCGGCGAAGAGGCGTTCCGGGACGGTGAGCGGCGTGTCATCCTGCGCCTGCTTTCTGAAGGGGGCGTGCGTGTCATCGCCCTCGGCGGCGGTGCGCTGCAGTCCGAGGAGGTGCGTCAGGCGATCCGGCATAAGGCCATCGCGATCTGGCTGGATGCTCCTCTCGACATCCTGGTGGAACGCACCTCGCGTCGGCGCAGCCGGCCGCTGCTCGAACGGGGAGACAAGCGCAGCATTCTGGCCGGACTGCTGGCCGAACGTCGTCCCCACTATGCCGAGGCCCCGATCCACATCAAAAGCGACAACGGCCCTCATGCTGCCGTCGTCGACCGGATTGTCGCCGCCTTGCGCACATATCAGGGGATTGCGGGATGAAACCGGCTGAAGGCCAGGAACAGGCCGGCCCGCCCGTGGCCACCCGTGTGCCCGTATCCCTCGGTCCGCGCAGCTATGAGATCGCGATCGGCCATGGCCTGCTCCCGGCCCTTGACCGGCTGCTGCCTGCAGACATTCGCCATGGTCGGCTGGCCGTGGTGGCGGATGCGCGTGTGGCAGGCCTGTTCGGTCCCATTCTGCGGGAGGCCCTGGCACGTCTTGCCTGCCCCGTGACATATCTTGAGGTGCCGCCCGGCGAGGCTTCCAAGAATTTCCGGATGCTGGAGCGGATCTGCTCGCAGCTGCTCGAAGCCGGTATCGCGCGCGACGATCATGTGCTGGCCTTCGGCGGGGGCATGGTGGGTGATCTCGCGGGTCTGGCGGCCGCGTTGGTGCGGCGGGGCGTAGGCCTTGTCCAGATTCCGACGACTCTGCTCGCACAGGTGGACAGTGCCGTCGGCGGCAAGACGGCCATCAACATGCCCGCCGGCAAGAATCTCGTCGGCAGTTTTCATCAGCCGCGGCTCGTCATCTCCGATCTTGATCTTCTGGCCACTCTGCCCGCCCGGGAGCGTCGGGCGGGACTTGCAGAAGTCGCCAAATACGGCCTCATCGCGGATGAGTCCTTCTGGGCATGGCTGACCGGTGGCGGCCTGGCCGCCATGGATGCCGGCAAGAAAGAGGCGCTGCTCCATGGCATCGCCACCTCCTGCCGCATCAAGGCCGACATCGTGGCCGCGGATGAGCGCGAGGAAAGCGGTCGGCGCTTTCTTCTCAATCTCGGTCACAGTTTCGCGCATGCCCTGGAAAAGGCCGTTCGCTATGACAGCGCCCGTCTGCTGCATGGCGAAGCGGTGGCTGTCGGTCTGGTGCTGGCTGCCGAGCTGTCGGCCGCCCTCGGCCATGCGGAACCCGTCCTGGCCGAGGAAGTTGCGGGCGCGCTGGCGGCCATTGGCCTGCCGACCACGATCGCGCAGGCCTTCGGGGACGACCGTCCGACAGCCGCAGGTCTGATGGCGGCCATGGGCCAGGACAAGAAAATCCGGGCGGGCCGGCTGCGTTTCGTGCTGCTTGAGCGGCCGGGCAGAGCATTCGTGACGGCGGAGGTGGATCCCCAGCGGGTTGCCGCGATCCTCGTGCGAAGTGGTGCCCGTCAGGGATGAGAGACATTCTTGAAGGATGATACGGTCCGCGATGACAGGAGCCCTCTCCCAACTCGATCTCACGCTCTCTCTGGTGACGATCGTGGCGTTGCTTGCGCTTTCGGCCTTCTTTTCGGGCTCCGAGACGGCCCTGACAGCCGCAAGCCGGGCCTGGATCCATGGTCGTGCCCGGGAAGGCGACCGGCGGGCGCAAATCGTCGAGCGGCTGATCACCGACCGCGAGCGGCTGATCGGTGCGATCCTGCTGGGCAACAATCTCGTCAACATTCTGGCATCCGCACTCGCCACGCGCAGTTTTCTGCTGCTCACCGGTGAAGCGGGGGTGGCCTATGCCACACTGGTGATGACGGCGCTCGTGCTGATCTTCGCCGAGGTGCTGCCGAAATCCTATGCCATCGCGGATCCCAATCGCACGGCTCTCAAGGTCGCCTACCCCATCCTTTGGGTGGTGACGATATTCTCCCCCATTGTCGCCCTGATCCAGCGCATCGTGCGCATGACGCTCGCCGTCTTCGGCATCGACCTGAGCAGCCGGCGCGAAGTGCTCTCGGTGCATGAGGAACTCAAGGACGCCATCGATCTCGGTGCGCGCGAAGGGGTCTTGCGCAAATCCTACCGCCACATGCTGGGCTCCATCCTCGATCTCGACGAAATCACCGTCGAAGAGGTCATGATCCATCGCCGCGCCATGACCATGGTCAATCTCGAAGATCCGCCCGGGCGGATCGTGGACACGGTCATCGAAAGCGGTCACACCCGCATTCCCGTCTATGACGGCGAACCGGAAAACATCGTCGGCATTCTCCATGCCAAGGACGTCCTGCGCGCCCTGCGGCAGATCGGGGACCCCGACCGCATCGACATCCGTGCCCTCATGCACGAGCCCTGGTTCGTGCCGGAGACGACGACCCTGCGCGAACAGCTCAATGCCTTCCTGCGACGGCGGGCGCATTTTGCCCTGGTGGTCGATGAATACGGGGCCCTGCAGGGGCTGGTCACGCTGGAGGACATTCTGGAGGAGATCGTCGGCGATATCCTGGATGAATTCGATGTGGCGGACCAGGGTATCCGGATCCAGGACGACGGCTGGGTGCTCGTGGACGGCACGGTGACCATCCGCGATCTCAACCGCCGCTTCGACTGGAATCTGCCCGACGATGAAGCGGCCACCATTGCGGGGCTGCTCATCTATGAAGCGGAAACGATCCCCATTGTCGGCCAGCGTTTCGTCTTCCACGGCTTCGAGTTCGAGGTGGTGGGGCGCCGGCGCAATCAGATCACCCAGATCCGCATGCGTCCCCTCACCTCCCGCCCGCCGGGCCAGGCACGTCCGGCTTCCCGCATGGTCGAGCGCGCAGGCGGGGGCGGGGGCGCCACCGGACCGCGGCCGGAAAGCGAAGACGGGCGGCCCCTTTCAGCTGAGGGCTCCGATTCTGACGGCCATGACCGGGACTAGACGATCGCCCGCGAGATCAGCTCCTTCATGATCTCGGAGGTGCCGCCGTAGATGCGCTGGACGCGCGCGCCGGTATAGTGATGCGCGATCTCGTATTCCATCATGTAGCCGTAGCCGCCGTGCAGCTGAACGCATTCGTCCACGACCCGGCCCTGCATCTCGGTCAGCCAGAGCTTAGCCATCGCGGCTTCCGCAGGTGAGAGCCCGCCCTTGAGATGCTTTCTGATGCACTGGTCGACGAAGGCCTGGCCGACCTCGATCTCCGTCAGCATCTCGGCGAGCTTGAAACGGGTGTTCTGGAATTTGGCGATCGGCCGGCCGAAGGCCTTGCGCTCCTTCACGTAATCGACGGTGATGTCGAAGGCCCGGCGTGCGGCGGCGGCGGCCGCGACCGCGATCACGAGGCGCTCCTGGGGCAGTTGCTGCATCAGATAGATGAACCCCTGGTTCTCAGCACCGATGCAGTTGGTGATGGGCACCCGCACCTCGTCGAAGAAGAGCTCGGAAGTGTCGGCCTCCTTCTGGCCCATCTTTTCGAGATTGCGGCCGCGTCGGAAGCCGGGCCGGTCCGCCTCCACCAGGATCAGGCTGATGCCGTGGGCGCCGGCGGAAGGATCCGTCTTTGCCACGACTATCACGATGTCCGCATTCTGGCCGTTGGAGATGAAGGTCTTCTGGCCGGTTATCACATAGTGGTTGCCGTCGCGCACGGCGGTCGTCTGCACCGCCTGCAGGTCCGATCCGGTGCCCGGCTCCGTCATCGCGATCGCCCCGATCGCCTCGCCGGTCACCATCTTCGGCAGCCAGGTCTCCTTCATCTCCTCGGAGCCGTAGTGGAGGATGTAGGGCGCGACGATGTCCGAATGCACGGACAGGGCGACCGCCGCGCCGCCATAGGCCATCTCCTCGTCGACGATGCAGTTGAAGCGGAAGTCGCCGCCCGCGCCACCGTATTCTTCCGGCAGATCGGGGCACAGCAGCCCTGCCTCACCGCATTTGCGCCAGAAGCTTCTGGGGCTCGTGCCGGCCCGGCGCCATTCGTCGCGATAGGGCCGGCATTCGGCAGCCAGGAACTTGCGCACGGAATCGCGGAAGATCTCGTGTTCTTCCTCATAGATTTCGCGTCTGGGCAGCATGATCCTCCACACCTCCTCATCTTGGCCCCTGCCACCGTCATAAGGGCAACGAGATGCCGTCGGCTGTCAACGATCCGCATCCTGCCGGGACCGGCAGCTCCGAAAAGCTCCTCGCCGGAAATGGGGGGGAGGAAAGGAGAAGACGGCCTGGGACCACATCGCCATCCCCTGCAGGAGGACAGGAAGGCGCTCCGGCCGGGAAGGATCGGAGATTTGCGGCCTTCACGCTTTGGCGTCGAGGACGAGGCCTTCGGCCTGCTGGATTTGGGCGACGATTTT
>CAYYGH010000027.1:0-32996 GCA_964471405.1 uncultured Sphingomonadales bacterium
GGAGAAGGCATCACCGGCCGAGCGCACCACGGCCGGCGGCGAACGACGAGAGGAGGGGGCGTTGTCGGTCGAGCTCCCCGCAGCTGCCGGCGAAGGAGGCCCATGGAGAACATCACCGGCCGGCGTGCCGCAGCCTGTCGGGGGCATGAGGCCAAGGGACAAGGTGTCGCCGGGCGGCATGGGCTTTTCCCTGCCGGCAGGGACGGCGGGAAGAGAGGAGGAGGCGCGCGGGCACGGTGGCGGTGGAGGCGAAGGCGAAGGCCGAGTTCGCTGCTGGTGATCGGATGTCATGCGTCCGTCATCGTGCGCGGGCACCGGTGGCGGGCATGGGCAGGAGAAGGGCGCGGGGGAGGAGCGGGCTCCGGCCCGTGCATCATGATCCGGGCCGCGCGCTATGAGGCGGGCTGCTCATCGGCCGAAGGCAGGGGAGGAAGCCAGTCCGGGATGGCGGGGGAAAGCCGGCCGCCCACACGCAGGGGTGCCGCCCGCCGGGTGCGGCCGGTTTCGTCGGTCTCGATCACCACGCCGCACAATGTCGGCTCTCCCAGCGCCGGCTCGAAACGCCTGCCGATGGGAAAGCCCTGCAGGAAGCGGCGGATGGGTTCGGCCTTGTCCATGCCGATGACCGAATCATAATCGCCGCACATGCCCGCATCGGTCTGATAGGCCGTGCCGTCGGCAAGGATCATGGTATCGGCCGTGGGAACATGGGAATGGGTGCCGACGACCAGGCTCGCCCGGCCCGCGCAGAACTGGCCCATCGCCATCTTCTCGCTGGTCGCCTCCGCGTGGATGTCGACGATGATCGCATCCGCCGCCCGGCCGAGCGGATGACGATTGAGCACCGCATCGACCGCGCGGAAGGGGCAGTCGAGAGCCGGCATGAAGACGCGTCCCATCGCGTTGATCACCAGGATCCTGCGCCCGCCGCCCAGTTCCACCAGCGCCACGCCCCGGCCGGGCGTGCCTTCCGGATAGTTGAGCGGCCGCAGCAGGCGCGGGGTCTGTTCGATGAACTGGAGCGCCTCCTTCTGGTCGAAGACATGGTTGCCGGTGGTGATGACATCGATCCCCGCCGCAAACAGCCGGTCTGCGATCCTGGCGGTGATCCCGAAGCCGGCCGCCGCGTTCTCGCCATTGGCGACGACGGCATCCAGCTGCCAGCTCCGGCGCCAGCGCGGCACCATCTCGATGACCGCTTCCCGCGCCGCCCGTCCGACGATGTCACCCAAAAACAGAATCCGCACGATCCGTTCCCTGCTCCGGTTTCCGTTGCCGGCGGCCGCCGGAATCCGCTCCGGCCGGCAGCCTGCCGCCTTCACTCCTGCGCTGCCGTGATCAGCCCCCGTTCCGTCAGCACCGCATCCAGGCGTTCGTCATGGGGTTCCTCGGGGACCCTGTCCACCTCCTGGTCGGCAAAAGCCAGGCCCACGAGCCAGCGACCCTCCGACCGCAGGCGGGCCATGGTCCGATCGTAATAGCCGCCGCCCCGGCCCAAGCGCCGGCCCGTCCTGTCGAAGGCGCGCAAGGGCAGGAAGATCCACTCCGGCGTGCCCGTGGGCGCATCGGGGGCCGGCTCCCAGTTGCCGCATACCCCGCGCAGCAGAGGATCGCCCGGCTCCCAGCGCCGGAAGACGAGGGCGGCATCGCCTTCCTCCACACAGGGCAGGAACAGCAGCGCGCCGCGCGCCTGGAGCGCAGCCAGCAGAGGACGCGGATCGATTTCGTCGGCAAGCGGAAGATAGCCGGCAATCCGCCGGCCGGCGGGATCAGGCAGTGCGGCCATGGCATGACCGGCCAGCGCGACGGCGGCCGCGCGGCCCGATTCCGCGACCAGCCGGCGACAGCGTTCGGCCATCTGCCGTCTCAATGCGGCCTTGGTGGTGGCGATGGCATTCTCGGTTGGCACCAGGCCTGCCTGTCGTCTTCCTGCCTCTTCTCCCGGTCCTCCCGGGCGTGGACCCGGCGGCATGCGGCGCGGCGGGCCGGCACGACCGTGGCCGGTTCTTGATCCACCGGCGCCTGAAGCACCAGGTGGGTGCCGTGATGACCGGACCCAGGAGCCCGGTCAGGGACAGCTCCCTTCATCCGTGACTGTCGCCCCGGGGATTCAACGCATCGGCTCACGCATCGGCCAGCGGCCGCCGCAGATCCTTCAGTTAGGATGCGGGCGCCCCGGATGCAAGGCGGGCGGCAAGATCCGTCAACCGGGCGGCCAGCGCCCGGACGGCGTCACCATCCATCCCCGCCGCAGCCGGAGAGCCGCTGCGCGCCTCTTCCAGCTCGTCGGCAAGCAGCAGGGCGACGATCAGCAGCAGTCTGGCTTCGCCCTGGGGGCCAAGCGTCCGCATCACCCCCCGCGCGCGGCTGTCGATGTCGGAAGCCAGCTTGAGGACGCGTTCTTCATCCCCGTCCCGGCACGCGATGCGGTAGCGGCGATCGACGATCTCGACGGTCACCTCGGCCATCACGCCATCTCCTCGGGCAGCAGGCGGGCAAGTTCGCCCATCAGCCGGTCGATCTCGTCACGGGCCTGGCGGCACTGCCGTCTCAGTCCGGCAAGCTCGGCCTCAAGCGCCCCGATTCGCCGCCGGGCGGCCGCCTGTTCCGCGCGCCGGGCGCGCGTGGCCTCGGCGAGCGCATCATCGAGAGTCCGGCAGCGTGCGGCAAGCCGCTGGCGCTCGTCCTCGGCGGCCGCAACCGCCTCTTCCAGCCGGCGCAAGGCCTTGCGAATCGGTTCCGGCCAGTCTTCCGGCCCTGTGGATCCCATTCTTCCGCCCCGTGTTAAGCATCCACCTGCCTGCTTGACCTTGAGCAGGGCCTCGACCATTGTGCGGCGCGCCTGCGGCGGCTGGCAAGCCCCGGCTTGATGGCCCGTCTTCCCGCTGGCAACAGCCGGCCGCGGGTCGCCTGGACCCGGATCGGAACGGACCGACTCGAACAACAGGAACTCATTCAACAGGGACTTATTGAGGACATGTCTGCGCCCGACAGTCTTTCTTCTGCCGCCAGCAAGAGCAGCACCACCGTCAGCCATCGCGAAATGGCAAACGCCATTCGGGCATTGGCCATCGATGCGGTAGAGGCCGCCCGCTCCGGCCATCCCGGCATGCCGATGGGCTTTGCCGATGTCGCAACCGTCTTGTGGACGAAGTTTCTGCGCTTCGATCCGCATCACCCCGACTGGCCGGACCGGGACCGCTTCGTGCTGTCCGCCGGTCATGGCTCCATGCTGCTTTACGCGCTGCTCTATCTGACCGGCTACGCGCGGCCCACCGTCGAGGACATCCGGCGGTTTCGCCAGCTCGGCAGCCCCTGTGCCGGCCATCCCGAATACGGCCTCCTGCCGGGTGTGGAAACCACGACCGGGCCTCTGGGCCAGGGTCTTGCCACCGCCGTCGGCATGGCGATCGCCGAGCGCATGGAGGCCGCGCGCAATCCCGAGATCTGCGATCACAGAACCTGGGTCGTGGCCTCCGACGGGGATCTGATGGAGGGCATTTCCCATGAGGCGGCTGCGCTTGCCGGCCATCTGAAGCTCGATCGCCTGATCGTCCTGTTCGATGACAACGGCATTTCCATTGACGGGTCGACGAAGCTTGCGACCTCCGAGGACGTGGCGGCGCGCTTTGCCGCCTATGGCTGGCAGACGATGATGGTTGACGGCCATGACCCGCTGGCGATCGAGACGGCATTGGCCGAAGCCATGCAAGCCGACCGGCCGGTGCTCGTGGCCTGTCGCACAGTCATCGGCTATGGCGCCCCCCACAAGGCGGGTACCGCCGCCAGTCATGGCGCGCCGCTGGGACCCGAAGAGGCGGCCGCTGCCAAGGAGCAACTCGGCTGGACGGCGCCGCCATTCGTGATCCCGGAGCCCGTTCTCGCCGCCTGGCGCCAGGCGGGCGCCCGGGGAGCGCCGCTGTATGAGGACTGGAAGGCGCGGCTTGAGGCGCTGCCCGACGACCGCCGGGCGGATTTTCTGCGCCGGCAGAAGCGCGAACTGCCCGCCGGCTGGCGCCGGGCGCTGGAGCAGCTGAAGGAGAAGCTGGCGGCGGAGCGGCCGAAGGTGGCGACCCGCAAGGCCTCGGGACTTGCGCTTGATGCGCTGGCTTCCGTCGTGCCCGAGCTTGTCGGCGGGTCCGCCGATCTCACCGGCTCGAACAATACCCTGGCCAAGGGGATGGAGGTGATCGCGCCGGACGACTTTGCAGGGCGCTACATCCACTATGGCGTTCGGGAACATGCGATGGCCGCCGCCATGAACGGCATGGCGCTGCATCGCGGCTTCCGGCCCTACGGGGGCACCTTCCTCGTCTTCTCGGACTACTGCCGGCCGGCCATCCGCCTGTCGGCTCTCATGGGTCAGCCCGTCATCTATGTCATGACCCATGATTCGATCGGGCTGGGCGAGGATGGGCCGACCCATCAGCCGATCGAACATCTGGCATCCCTGCGGGCGATGCCGAACCTGTGGGTGATGCGTCCGGCCGATGCGATCGAGACGGCCGAATGCTGGGAGCTGGCCCTGGCCCGCAGCGACGGGCCCTGTCTGCTTGCGCTCTCGCGCCAGGGAACGCCGGCTCTGCGCACGGACGGGGGCGGTGAAAACCGCTCCGCCCGCGGCGCCTATGTGCTGGAGGAGGCTTCCGCCGACCCGCGGGTGATCCTGATCGCCACCGGCACGGAGGTTGCGATCGCAGCGCGGGTGCGGCGCCTGCTGGAGGATGACGGCGTCCCGGCCCGGGTGATTTCCATGCCCTGCGACCGGCTGTTCCTTGCCCAGGACGAGGCCTATCGCAGACGGCTGCTGAAGACGGGCGAGGCGGACGCCTCCGGCATCCTGCGCGTGGCGATCGAGGCGGCAAGCCCGCTGGGCTGGGAGCGCTTCGTCGGCAGCGACGGGATGGTGATCGGCATCGATCGCTTTGGCGAGAGTGCGCCGGCCGCGGATCTTTATGCGCATTTCGGCTTTGCGGCCGAAGACATCCTTGCCCGCATCCGCCAACGCCTCTAAAAGCCCCCTGACGACAGGCCCTTCAGGACGACACGCGTGACAAGGAGGAAACACCGATCATGTCTGTGCGCCTTGCCATCAACGGTTTCGGGCGGATCGGCCGGCTCGTATTGCGCGCCGTGCGCGAACGCCATGCGGACGACATCACCGTGGTCGCGATCAACGATCTCGGTGATGCGGCCACCAATGCCCATCTGTTCGCCTATGATTCGGTGCACGGGCGCTACCCCGGCACGGTCGCCCATGAGGAGGATGCGCTCATCGTCGACGGTCAGCGCATCCAGGTTTTCGCCAATCCCGATCCGGCGACGATTCCCTGGGGCGATCTGGGCGTGGACGTGGTGGCCGAATGCACGGGGCGGTTTACCGACGGGGAGAAGGCCGCGGCCCATCTGACGGGCGGGGCGAAGCGGGTGCTGATCTCGGCACCGGCCAAGAATGTGCCGCTGACGGTGGTCTATGGCGTCAATCACGACAAGATCACCGCCGAGCACAAGGTGATCTCGAATGCCTCCTGCACCACCAACTGTCTTGCACCGGTGGCCAAGGTTCTGCACGAGACGGTCGGGATCGCGCGCGGCTACATGACCACGGTCCATGCCTATACCGCCGACCAGCGCCTTCAGGACAGTCTTCACAAGGACCTGCGGCGGGCGCGGGCGGCGGCGCTGTCGATGATTCCGACCTCGACCGGAGCAGCCCGCGCGGTGGGGCTGGTTCTGCCCGAGCTTGCCGGCAAGCTGGACGGCTCGGCGGTGCGGGTGCCGACGGCGAATGTCTCGCTGGTGGATCTGACCTTCGATGCGCTGCGCGAGACCTCCGTGGACGAGATCCACGAGGCGATGCGGGCCGCCGCGGCCGGGCCGCTTAAGGGTGTGCTCGATGTCGTGGATGCACCGCTGGTCTCGGTGGACTTCAATCATTGTCCGGCCAGCTCCACCTTCGACTGCTCGGGCACCCAGGTGATCGACGGGCGCTTCGTGCGGGTCATGAGCTGGTATGACAATGAGTGGGGCTTCGCCAATCGGATGGTGGATGTGGCCCGGGTGCTGGCTTCCGTCGGTTGAGGCGAAGCGGTTCGGGCGCAAGGCGGATCATCCTTCACGATCAGCCGGTTGGAAGGGCATGGCATGTCCCGATTGCGTGAGCTTGCCGATCTTGAACCCCTTGCCGGGCGCGTCGTCCTGATGCGCGTGGACTACAATGTCCCTCTTCACCCGGACGGGACGGTGGCGGACGACAGCCGCATTCGCGAAAGCCTCGATACCATTCACGCCCTGCGGGCCGCTCAGGCACGGGTGGTGCTGCTCAGCCATTTCGGGCGGCCGAAAGGCGTGCGCCGGCCCGAGATGAGCCTGCGTCCCGTGCTGCCCGTCCTTTCGGGCCTTCTTGGTGAGGAGGTGGTCTTCGGGGAGGACTGCATCGGGGATCCGGCCGCGGCGGCGATCGCGGAAGGAGCCGGTGTCACGCTGCTTGAGAATCTGCGCTTTCATGCCGGCGAGGAGCGCGACGATCCGGACTTTGCGCGGGCGCTGGCGGCGCTGGGGGACTCCTATGTCAATGACGCCTTTTCCGTCTCGCATCGCGCCCATGCTTCGGTGCATGCGCTGGCCGGGCTGCTGCCGGCGGCGGCGGGGCTGGCGCTTGCGCGCGAGGTAGAGGCGCTTGAGCGGGTGCTGGGCGCCCCCGAGCGGCCGCTTGCCGCCCTTGTCGGCGGAGCGAAGATCTCGACCAAGATCCCGGTGATCGAAAATCTGCTCGGGAAGGTCGATCACCTGCTTATCGGCGGCGCGATGGCCAACACCTTCCTGAAGGCGGAGGGCCGGCCGGTGGGGCGCTCTCTCGTCGAGGACGACCAGCTGGAGACCGCCCGCCGCATCCTCGCCGAGGCGACGAAAAGGGGGGTGGCCGTGCATCTGCCGGAAGAAGTGGTCGTGGCACCGGCGCTGGATGCCGGTGACGAAGCCGGAATCAAGCCCGTCGATGAGGTGGATGCCGAAGACATGATCCTCGACTTCGCCCCCGCAACCGTGGAAGTCTTTCTCGCCGTTCTCGCCAAGGCGAAGAGCTTCGTGTGGAATGGCCCGCTTGGCGCCTTCGAGCATCCGCCCTTCGATCGCGGCACGGTAGCCTTCGCCAGAGGGGTTGCCCGGCTGACGGCGGAGCGGGGGCTTGTCAGCGTTGCGGGCGGAGGCGATACGCTTGCTGCGCTCAATCATGCCGGAGTTCGGGACCGGCTGACCCATGTCTCGACGGCGGGCGGCGCCTTTCTCGAATGGCTGGAGGGTCGCACCCTGCCCGGGATCGCGGTTCTGCTGACGGATTCGTAAGGCCTGCCGCTTTCGTCCGGATGCGGGCGCGGTGATTGCCTGGGACGGGCGCTTTCCGCTAAGGGCTTGGCGAGGAGACGGCAGGGCGGCCGCAGCATGCGGCCCATGCGGAAAGGTGCAGCCATGGCGCAACCCATCGATATCGAGGCCCATCGCGAGACATTCCGGCGGATTGCGGCATTGATCGCCCCCTTCAACAGCAAGGGGGTGACGATCACACCGCAGACGACATTTGCCGGTGATCTCGACCTCGATTCGCTGGCCGTCATGGATCTCGTGGCGGCCATCGAGGACGAGTTCGACATCGTCATTCCGCTCAACATCCTGCCGGAGCTTGAGACCGTGGGCGAAGTGGCCGCCGCCGTGGACCGCATCCGGGAAGAGAATCGATGAGCCGGGACCTGCTGGAGAAATTCGCCCCCCTCATCGCCGAGCGCGAGAAGCTGAAGGCCTTCGAGCCCGATCCGCTTGAGGTGACGATGGAGCAGGTGCTCTCGCCCACCGAGGCGATCGTGAACGGGCGGCGCACGATTCTCGCCGGCACCAACAACTACATGGCGATGACATTCGATCCGGACGCCATCGCCGCCGCCCGCGAGGCGCTCGAGCGCTTCGGCACCGGGACCACCGGCAGCCGGATCCTGAACGGCACCTATGTGCTGCACCGCCGGCTGGAGGAGACGCTGGCACGCTTCTACGACCGGCGGCACGCCATGGTGTTCACCACCGGCTACCAGGCGAATCTCGGGATCATCTCCACGCTTGCCGGGCGCGGCGACTATGTGGTGATCGACGCGGATTCCCACGCCTCCATCTATGATGCCTGCGCCATGGGCCAGGCCGATGTCGTGCGCTTCCGCCACAACGATCCGGAGGATCTGGCGAAAAGGCTGAGGCGTCTGCCGGAGGATGCCGGCAAGCTGGTGGTGGTGGAGGGCATCTACTCCATGCTGGGTGACCGGGCGCCGCTTCGTGAGCTCGTCGCCGTCACGAAGGAATTCGGGGCCCAGATCCTGGTGGACGAGGCCCATTCCATGGGCTTTTGCGGCGAGCACGGGCGCGGGATCGCCGAAGAACTGGGCGTGGACAAAGAGGTCGACTTCATCGTCGGCACCTTCTCGAAGTCGGTGGGCACGGTGGGCGGTTTCTGCGTGAGCGACCACCCCTCCTTCGAGGTGCTGCGTTTCGTCTGCCGGCCCTACATGTTCACGGCATCCTCGCCGCCTTCCGTCGTCGCTTCCGCCACCGTCGCGATCGAGAAGCTTGCGCGCATGCATGATGAGCGCCGGGCGCTCTGGCGCAAGGTCGCACGGCTGCATGCGGGGCTGAAGGCCATGGGCTATACCCTCGGGACCCAGACGGTGGAAAGCCCGATCGTCGCGGTCTGCCTGCCGGACCAGGAGACGCTTTTCGGCCTGTCGGCGGCCCTGCTCGAGGAAGGCGTCTATGTGAATGTCGCCCGTCCGCCGGCCACGCCCAAAGGTCTGTTCCTGCTGCGCTGCTCGCTGGGGCTCGGGCACACGGACGAGCAGGTGGAGGAGATCCTGGCCGCCTTCGCCCGTGCGGGGCGGCGGCTCGGGCTGCCCGTCAGCGAAACGCCCCCATCCGCTTCAGCCGCCAGTAATGCCTGAGGCCCGCGAGCAGCGGGTGACGGCGGTCGAAATCGGAAAGTTCCACCTCCACGCCCGCATGGCGGCGGATCTTCCAGGCGATGTAGTCGGCCCCGCCTGAGAAGGTGAAGGCGCTCTTGGCCAGCCGAAGGAGCGACAGACTCCTGCCCAGGAGCCGCCGCTGTCGCCAGCGGCGTTCTTCGGCCGCAGCCATGTCGGGATCGGCCGCCAGGATTCGCATCCCGCCGGCAGCCTGCGGGTCGGCCGTGGCCGGCCAGCCGAGTACGGCAAGAGCGGGCGCAAACAGGCGGTCGTAGAAGGGGGCGTCGAGGGCATAGAGCTCGTGTCCCTTCTCCGGCGGTTCGGCCCGCAGCTCGCAGCCGTAGGTGCGGGTGAAGCCGAGTGCAAACACCGTTGCCGCATCGGCCCCATCGGGGGCCAGCGGCAGTGCGGCAGCCAGAAAGGTCAGCAGGGCCCGGCGCTGAAGGCGCGCAAGGGTCGCGGTGAGCTCTTCTCCGACCGCGAAGACCAGCGCCATCGGCTGGGCGAAGCGGGCCCAGAACCAGACCTGGCGCGTGCGCGGGCCGACGAGCCGGGACAGCTGGGCAAGGCTGACCACATTGTATTTGGCCTTGAGCGGCGCACCGGTCCCATCGCGGGCTCTGCTGCTGGTCGCAAAGAAGACATTCGGGGGCAGCAGCGCATTGGCCGCGGCCAGCAGCGGCCGCCCCGGATAGGCGGCCCGGTAGCGATCGACAATCAGATGGAAGTCGAGAATGCGGTCTTCCAGCACCCCCGTTCTCAGGCAGGAACCGTAGTAGAGCACGGCCCGGCTGGCCGCCTCGTGGCGCCCGGCCAGTTCGGCGGCAAAATGACGCACGGCTTCCGGTATCGGCCGGGCGGTCAAGGCCTCGGCCAGCATCCGGTCCAGCTCGCGGCATGCGCTTCCGGACGGCTCTCCGGTCATGATCGCGTTTCCCGCCAAGTCAGAAAGGTGAGCGCAGGCGCGGTGGTGAGAGCAAGCGGCCGGGCGGGGTCAAGCGAAAACAGCTCGCCATCGACGACCAGCTCGCCGGCTCCTTCCACCTCCAGCTTGTGGAGACGCTCCAGGATGAGCTCCGGCATGGCCGTCAGGTGAAGACGCCCCCGCAGGGCTGCCAGCAGGGCGCGCACGAGCCGCGGTCCGGTGCGCGTGAAGGCGACGAACTGGATGGACTCGCCATTGTGGTGGGCGAACAGGCGGGCGCCCAGGAGCAGACGGGGCAAAGGCGTGGCCAGCACCACCGAGAACCGCCCGGCAATGCGGCGGCCGTCTTCCAGTGTAAAGGCCAGTGGCACGGGAGCAAGCGGGGAACGTCGCCAGCCGAGCGCGGCCGATGCGGCCAGAAAGGCCAGCGAGGCGGCATCCCGCAGCCACAGCGGCACGAGGCCATGCTGCACCCGGCGGCGGACCCACAGGGTTGCCCGCGGCACCGCGGCCAGACCTACAAAGAATCCGATCTGCGGCCGGGGCAGACCGCCGCCGGCCAGCCGGATCGGTGTGCGCCGCACAGGCGCAAGGCGGTCATCCTTCTGCGCCTGGATGGCGTCCATGAGCCGGCGGAAGACGGTGACCGGATCGCCGGCGGTGCCCAGATCCTTGGCGATCAGATTGGTATGCCCGCCGGCCAGCACCGCGATCGGCGGCTCCCTGCCGGGCCAGGGGCAGGCGCCGAGCGCTTCGGCCACCATCTGCACCGTGCCGTCGCCGCCATTGATGACGAGCACATCCACCCCCGCCGCGGCAAACAGGCGCAGGGCATCGCGCACCTCTGCCGGGCCGGTGACCTCGACGTGCACAAGGCGCCGGCTGGAGGAGATGGCCGTGCGCAGCGCGCAGAGACTGCGGGCCACCCGCGTGGCCGCCCTGTTGGTCAGCAGGCCCACAAGCGCGGGCTCAACCCGCCTGCCGGGCGGGGAAGCGGCCGACATGCCGGCCCGGGGCGTGGTGAGGGCATGAGAGGACCGATGCACGGAGCGATCTTCCCGCTGACTTGCCTGGGGTCGTGATGCGCTGTTCCGCGCTCTATGACACAGCCTCGTGCGGGAAATCCAGATGCCTTGCACCGCCTTGCTTCGGCCCTGCGGAGGCGGCATGTAGGAGCGCGGAAAGCTCGAAGGTGCGCCGGCGCGGCCGCCGGCCCGGCGAGGAAAGACGCGCAACCCGTGTCCAGCCTGGCGCTGATAGACCGCTACATCCTGCGCCGTCTTGCGGCGCCGCTGCTGGCCACGGTGGCCATCGCGCTGGCCCTGCTGCTGCTTGAGCGCATGCTCAGGCTGTTCGATTTCGTCGTCAACCAGAACGGTCCGGTTGACGTCGTCTGGCGCATGCTGTTCCATCTTGTTCCCCACTATCTCGGCATGGCGCTGCCGGTGGGTTTTCTGGTTGCGGCCCTGATCGTGGTGCGCGGGCTGTCGCTGGCTTCCGAGCTTGATGCCCTGCAGGCGGGCGGGGTGGGGCTGCCCCGGATTCTGCGACCGCTGCTTGCGGTGGCGGTCGTGCTCGGCCTTCTGGATCTTGCGATCGTGGGCTGGCAGGAGCCGATCAGCCGCTATGCCTACCGCCAGCTGGCCTTCGAACTGCGTTCGGGCGCATTGGGGGCCAGCATCCGGGTCGGATCCTTCACCCGGCTCGGAGAGGGGCTCACCCTGCGTGTGGGCAGTGCCCGGGCCGATGGCGGGGTTCTCGATGATCTTTTCGTGCGCCGCCTGCTGGCGAACGGACGGGAGATGAGCATCACCGCCCGCCACGGCCGCTTTGTCGCCACCGACGATGAACAGAAGATCATTCTGCGGCTTGAAGACGGGCTCATGCTCGATTTCGATCCGAGGCACGCCCGGCCGCGGGTGATGGAGTTCGCCGTTCAGGATCTGCTGGTCGATCTGCCGCAGATCGAACCCTTCCGGCGGCGGGGCGGCGAGGAGCTGGAAATGACGCTGGACGAGTTGTGGCTCGCCATGCGGGATCCGACGGTGCCCGCACCCCGCCGGGACCACTATCGCGGCGCCTTTCACTGGCGCGTGATTCATCTGTTCACGATGCTGGTGCTGCCCTTTCTGGCTCTCGCCTTCGGGACGGTCAGAAAGCGTGGCTCGGGGGCCGGCGGGCTCGTGATCGCGACCGCTCTGCTGATCGTCTACAACGAGCTGGAGGAGGCTGCCACCCGGGCCGTCCAGGCCGGCGATCCCCCCTGGCAGACGCAGTGGGCGCTCTGGGCCGCATTCGCGGCCTTCTCCGGTCTGCTGTTCTGGAGCGTGGCCTATCATCCAGGCCGCGGAATGCTGGGGCATCTTGATCGCGTGACGGATCTGGTCACCCGGACCGTCAAACGGCGAATGGGGAGGATGTCCAGCCATGCCTGAGCCGACTCCCGCGCTGCTGCCTGCCGGGCGGCTCCTGCGCCGCTATTTTCTGCCTTCGCGCACGATGCTGCGCTATCTGGCCCGGCTGTTTGCTGCGCGGGTGCTGTTCGTGCTGCTGCTCATCCTTGCGGTTCTGCAGATGCTGGATCTGCTCTCGCGCTCGGCCGAGATTCTCGCCGTGCCGGGCAATGGCGGCCATGAGCTGCTGCGCTATGTGGGATATCGACTTCCCGACTTTTTTACCCGCTTTGCCCCCTTTTGCGTGTTGATCGCGGCGATCGTGGCCTTTGCCGAGCTCAACCAGCACAGCGAGATCATCGTGCTGAAGGCCGGTGGTCTTTCACCGCACCGGATCCTGCTGCCCTTCACCCTGACCGCCCTGGCCATGGCATTGCTGCATTTCTGGGTGAGCGAGCAGGTCACGGTTCCAGGGCGCGCCGCACTCGCCTACTGGCAGGAGGCGGGTTATGCGCGCGATCTGCCGCCCCGGCCGGAAACCGTGCGCGATTTGCGCCTTGTCGATGGGCGTGATCTCGTGCTCATCGCCCGGGCCGAGAGGTCGGGGAGCCGTGTGGTCCTCGATGGCATCACGATCTATGAGCGCGGCGAGGACGGCATGCTTGCGGCCATCACCCGCGCGAGCTTCGCCTGGTATGAGAAGGGCCGCTGGCGCCTGTTCGAGGTCAGACGGTTCGTTACCGCCAGCCTGGCGCTGGAGTATGCGGACGAGCAGCCCTGGCGTTTTTCCGCCACGCCCGAGCGGCTGTTCGCCCTCAGCCTTGTGGCGGATGAGACCCCGCTTGCCACGCTTGCCCGGGCGATCGCCCGCCGCGAGGCAGCCGGTGAGCCCGTCTCGGATCTCAAGGCGGCCTTCTATCACCGCTTCTCCCTTTCGCTCTCCTTCCTTCTGATGCCGCTGCTGGCGGCGGTGGCCGGGTTCGGCGTCCACAGGCGGGGGCAGCTGGTGGCCCGCATGGCGATCGGCGCGGCGCTCGGCTTTTCCTATTTCGTCATCGACAACTTCATGCTGGCCATGGGGGAATTCGGAGTCGTGCCGGCCTGGTTTGCGGCCTTCTCCCCGCTTGTCCTGTTCCTGGCGGTGGGACTGGCCGTGCTGTTCTTCACGGAGGAGTAGGCGCCAATGGCGGGCGCAGAGCGGCAGGTGCTGATGCGCGGTGTGGGGCTCGCCTTCCTGGGGCGGCTGGGCGCCGTGATCGAGGCCGTCAGCTTCCCCCTTTTTCTGGCGCTCTACGGGCCCGTGCTGTTCGGGATCTACGCCACCGCCTGGGCTGCCGCCCGGCTTGCAGCCGGGATCACCCAGATGGGCATGGTGCTCATGCTCCAGCAATTCGTGCCCGCAAGCGAGCAGGATCCCGACCGGCTCGTGGCCATCCTGCGGTTCGCTCTGACAAGAGCGCTCATCGCCAGCCTTGTGGTGGTGGGCGGCGTGACGGTGGCGGCACCATGGCTCGCCCCGCTCGTTGACCGCAGCGGAGCGCTGGGTGCCGAAGGACCGCTGCTGATCGCCGCCTTCGCCTGGATCGTGCCGGCCTGGACGATGCTCGAAGTGCTCACCGGCGCGATCCGGGCTCTCAGACGGTTCGGCCCCGAGATCCGGGTGCGCATCTTCTATGAGCAGATTCTGCGTCTGGGACTGGGAGCGGCCCTGGCGATGGGCGGCTTCACGAGGGCGGGGCTGTTTCTCGCCCATCTGGGATCCGCGGCAATGGCGGCGGGGCTGGCCTTCGCCCTGGTGCGGCGCAACTATGATCTCCGGCGCTGGCGGCAGGCAGGGCTTGCCCGCGACGAGCGGCGGGTGCTGTGGAACTACGCCCTGCCCCTGATGCCGAGCGAGCTGATCCAGAGAGGTTTCTCGGAACTGCCGGTTGTCATCCTCAATGCCCTTCTGCCCGGCGCCCGTGGCGCGGTGGCCGCCGGCTACTATGCGGTCGCCCGCAAGATCGCCTCGGTCATGCAGCTCGTCTTCAACGCCTTCGACTATGTCATGGCACCGCTTGCCGCCCATCACCTTGCCCGTGCCGATCATGCCCGGATTGCGGATCTGCATGGCTATTCCACCCGACTGATGCTTGCGGCCGGGACACTCCTGGCGGCCGGGCTCGTTGCGGCCAGCGACATTCTCGCCGCCCTCATGGGGCGCTCGGCGGCGGTGATCGCGCCTACCCTGAGCATCCTTGTCCTCGGCCGGCTTGCAAGCTTTCTCTTCGGACAGTCGCAGGCGGTTCTGCGGGCGATGGTCGGCAGCCGGCCCGTCCTGGTCAACGGGCTGGCGGGACTGGGGCTCATGCTCCTGCTGGTGACATGGCTTGCGCCGATCTGGGGACCGCCCGGGGCGGCCGTGGGTGCGGCCGCGGGGCTCGTGCTTACCCATGGCCTGGCGGCCGGCGAGCTTTATCGCTGGAAGAGACTGGCAACCTGGGACCGGCAGCTGCTGCGCCCTTTTGGCAGCGCGATGCTGCTGGGCGGCCTCATCCTCGCGCTTGACCGGCTTCTCGAGGACCGGCTGGCGCCGCCGGTCGTCTTTGTCATCCTTCTGGCGAGCCTTCTGCTGGCCTTTGTCGCACTCGTCCGCTATGGCCTGACGGCGGAGGATGCAGGTGCCTTCGGCCGACTCGGCCGCATCCTGAGAAAGGAGCGCAGACGAACATGACAGACGGCGGCGAGAACATCACCGTCACACCCGTGCGCACACGCCGGGAGCTCAAGCGCTTCGTGCGCTTCGTGGACGATCTCTATCGCGAGGATCCGGCCTATGTGGCGCCTTTGATGTTCGAGCGGCTCTCTCTGCTCGACCGCAGGCGCAATCCCTATTTCCGGCATGCGGAAGCCGCCTTCTGGATCGCCTGGCGCAAGGGGCGTCCCGTGGGCCGGATCAGTGCCCAGATCGACGAGCTGGCGGTTGCGCGCGCCGGGCGCAGAATCGGTCATTTCGGCATGTTCGAATGCGTGGACGACCCCCAGGTGGCGGCAGCCCTGTTCGCCACGGCCGAAGACTGGCTCGCCACCCGGGGCGCCGTAGCGGCGCAGGGGCCCTACAATCTGTCCACCAATGGGGAATGCGGGCTGCTCGTGGACGGCTTTGCCACGCCGCCGGCCATCATGATGGGACACGCCCGGCCCTATTACGGGCGTCTGCTCGAAGAGCAGGGCTATGCCAAGGTCAAGGATCTTTTTGCCTATGATCTCGACGTGACGAAGGGTCCGCCGCGGCGGATCACGAAGATCGTCGAAGCCGGCCACCGCAATCCCGACATCCTCATGCGTCCCCTGGATACGCGCCGCTACGAGGAGGAGCTGGCGCTGATCGTGGACATCTACAACGATGCCTGGTCCGAGAACTGGGGCTTCGTGCCGCTGACGCTCGAGGAGGGGCGTCATCTTGCCCACGAGATCCGGCCGCTCATCCGCCGCGACTGCGTGTTCATCTGCTTCTACAAGGGTGAACCCGCGGCGATGATGGTCACGTTGCCCGACATCAACCGCATCATTCAGGATTTCCGCGGGCGATTGCTGCCCTTCAACTGGGCCCGGTTCCTCTCCCGACTCTATCTGCAGCCGATCCGCCATTTCCGGGTGCCGCTGATGGGGGTCCGCAAGGCCTATCAGCGCTCGCTGGCCGGAGCCCAGATGGCGCTGATGATGATCGAGGCGACCCGCATTCCCAATGCCGCGCGCGGCGCCAAGCGGGCCGAACTGTCCTGGATTCTGGAAGACAACAAGGGCATGCGCGATATCCTGGAGGAAATCGGCTGCGTGATCGCCAAGACCTATCGGATCTACGAAAAACCGCTCGTCTAGGCTAGGATGAGACGCCTGCGCGCAAGGGGGCTCGTGTGCGGAAGGGAAAACCGAGCGATGTGGGCGCGGTTGCGCAACTATTTCCTTACGGGACTGGCGGTCTTTGCCCCGATCGGGGTGACCGTCTATCTCGTCTGGCTGTTCGTGCGCTCCGTGGACGGCTTCGTCTCCCGCCTCATCCCGCCGCCCTACAATCCGGGTGACTGGCTGCCGGTCGCGGTGCCGGGAATCGGGCTGCTCATGGCGATCGTGCTGATTACCGCCTTTGGCGCTTTCGTCACCAATTTCATTGGTCGCCAGACATTGGCGCTGGGCGAGCGCATGCTCCAGCGTCTGCCGGTGGTGCGGGGGATCTACGGCACCGTCAAGCAGATCGCCGAGACCGTGATGAAACCCGCAAGCGGCACCTTTCGCTCGGTGGTACTGGTGGAGTATCCGCGGCCCGGTCTGTGGGCGCTGGCCTTCGTCGCGAGCGAAGCAAGCCCCAAGATCGCCCGGGCCGTGGAGCCGGACATGCTCAACATCTTCCTGCCCACCACGCCCAATCCGACCTCCGGCTTCCTGCTGTTCGTGCCACGCAGAAGCTGCATCTTTCTCGACATGACGGTCGAGGAGGCGATCAAATACGTGATCTCCGCCGGACTGGTGGGAGGCGTCGAAAACCACCCTCTGCTGCCGGAAGGGGCTTCAACCCGCGATGATGCGCCCGGCGCCGCCTCATGAGACGGGCGGGTGCGCGCGATGAAAGGGGCGGGCAGGGGCGCAGGGGCCGCCCTGCTTGCGGGTGGCGTGCCCGCAGGAGAGCTCAGCCGGCATCCAGCGCGGCCGCATAGCGGGCGAGCGCCTGTTCGAGATCGGCCTTGAGATCGGCAGGATCCTCAAGCCCGATGTGCAGCCGCACAAGAGGACCCGGCGCCTGCCAGCGGGTGGCACTGCGCAGCGGCGCGGGATCGGCGGGCAGCACCAGGGATTCGAATCCCCCCCAGGAATAGCCGAGGCCGAAGAGAGTGAGCGCGTTCACGAGGGCCGCAAGATCGGCAAAGCGGCCGCGTTTGAGGACGATGGCGAACAGGCCGCTTGCCCCCGTGAAATCGCGGGTGAAGATCGCATGACCGGGGCAGCTGGACATGGCCGGATGCAGCACGCGCGCCACTTCCGGATGGCCGGCAAGCCAGCGGGCGATCTCGCGGGCCGCTTCATCATGGCGGGCCAGCCGCACCTCCAGCGTCCGCAGCCCGCGCAGGGCAAGCGCCGCGTCATCGGCTCCCACCGTCCAGCCCATCAGGTGGAAATCGGCCTTGAGCCGTCGCGCCAGATCGCCCCGCGCGATCGCCGCTCCCAGCATGACGTCGGAATGGCCGACGACATATTTGGTCGCGGCCAGCACCGAGACGTCCGCACCCAGATCAAGCACGGGGCAGTAGAGCCCCGTCGCCCAGGTGTTGTCGGCCACCACGATGGCACCGCGTTCATGGGCCGCTGCCGCAATGGCGGGGATGTCCTGGACCTCGAAGGTAAGCGAGCCGGGAGATTCGACCATCACCACCCGGGTGTTCGGCCGCATCAGCTCGGCGATTCCGCTTCCGATCAGGGGGTCATAGAAGGTGACGTCCACCCCGTAGCGGGGCAGCAGTTTCATGGCCAGCGTGCGGGTCGGCCCATAGACCGAATCGGTGATCAGCGCATGATCTCCCCGCTCCAGGAGGGCGAGCAGGGTGCCGGTGATTGCGGCGAGGCCCGAGGGAAACAGCCAGCCGTTCTCGCCGCCTTCAAGGGCACACAATGCCTCCAGAAGCGCCCAGTGCGTCGGGGTTCCGCGGCGGCCGTAGTAGAGCCCGCCATCCGGGTTACGGGCCCGCGCCAGGAATGTCTCGAAATCGGGGAACAGACAGGTGGAGGCGCGGGCCACCGGCGGGTTGACGAGTCCCTGCGTCCATTCCGGCCGGCGGCCGGCCTCCAGAAGTCGGGTGCGCTTCTTCATCGGCCGGTTGCTTCCTCACCCTTCCTGCTGATCGCCGGTGGCGACGGGATTGTCCGGATCCGAGCCCCAGGCGCACCAGGCTCCGTCAAAAACCGCCACCTCCTCGTTGCCGAGCAGATGAAAGGCGAGCGCGATCGTGCAGGCGGTGATTCCCGAACCGCAGGTCGCAATTGTCGGCCGCAAAGGATCGATGCCTCTTGCCGCCGCCCGCTCGCGCAGCAGCTCCACCGGCAGCAGGGTTCCGTCGGCGGCATAAAGTTCGCTGTAGGGAAGATTCAGGCTGCCCGGAATGTGGCCGGAAGGCAGCTGGGCGCGCGGCTCGGGAGCCTTGCCCTCGAAGCGGTCCGCGGGACGGGCATCCACGACCTGGATGTCGGGATCGGCAAGGGCGGCCTTCACGCGCGCCATGTCGGCAACCAGCGGTGCCTGAAAGCGGGCGGTAAAGTGGCGCTCCCCGAATTCGGGGACGAGATCGGTCAGCGGCCGTCCCTCGCGGCGCCATTTCTTCAGCCCCCCGTCAAGCACGGCGACGTCGCCATGTCCCATCAGCCGGAATGTCCACCAGGCGCGCGGCGCCGAGGGCAGGTCGCCGGAATCATAGAGAATCACCTTGTGGCCATCGCCGATGCCCAGCCGCCGCATGCGACTGGCGAACAGCTCCGGCGGAGGAGCCATATGGGGCAGCGGCTGGTCCTGATCGGCGATGGTCTCGATGTCGAAGAACAGCGCACCGGGAATATGCGCCGCCCCGTATTCCGCAAGCGCATCGCGGCCACTGTCCGGCAGATGCCAGGAGGCATCCATGATCCGCACATCCGGGGCGTCAAGATGAGCGGCCAGCCAGTCGGTCGTCACCAGCGCCGGCTCCTGAGCGCGTCTGAGGTCGAGCATCCACCAGCTTCCCATCTCGGCGGCATCACACCGCGCCGCGCGGCCTGCTCTCTCAGCTATCCGAGGCCGTGGCCCCGACGCAAGCCGTCAGCTGCAGGAGGGCGGCGGGACAATGGCGAAAGATGACGAAAGGAAGACGAAAGATGACGGAAGGAAAGGGGATGCGCCCCTCAATGCAATCGCCGGATGGCACCGGGCGGCAGGTTCGGCCGGCGATCCGGGATGGCGGGCCGATCGCGCTCCCGGCCAATCTCCCCATCCAGATTTTCAAGCTGATCTTCGGCCACATAGGTGAGCAGATCGACCCCTTCGACCAGCACATGATACCACGGCCGCGACCGGGGCTGCGGATCGCCCCCGCGGGAGAGCCCGGCGATCTCGGCGTCACATTCCGCATCCACGTCGCACACCCGGCCCTGATAGCCGAGAATGCGGTGACGAACGATGGCGCCGATCGGAAAGCGGGCCTGACGGACCGCGGGCATGGGTCGTCTCCTCACCTCTTGCGCATCCCGGGCTTTCCGCGATGCTTGACAGAAGCCGGGACCAGCGTCCTTTCTAGCGATGGTCAGATGAATGAAATCTGAACGGCAATGCCGGCATCAGTCGGAAGAAGGTGGTGGCTGTCATGAGCACGGGCAGGGACGATCGCGACCATCAGCCGGGCCTGTCGCTGCTGGGGCGCAAGGTTTCCGTTCCCGCCTCTCCCGATGAGGCGCAGCTGGAATGCGTCCCCAACCCGCACCCCGACCGTTCCTATCTCGTGCGGTTCACCTGTCCGGAGTTCACGAGTCTGTGTCCGGTCACCGGCCAGCCGGACTTCGCCCATTTCGTGATCGACTATCTGCCCGACCGGCTGATCGTGGAAAGCAAGTCGCTCAAGCTCTTTCTCCACAGCTTTCGCAACCATGCCGCCTTTCACGAGGACTGCACGCTCACCATCGCCAACCGGCTCGTCGAGGCGATGCGGCCCCAGTGGCTGCGGATCGCCGGCTACTGGTATCCGCGCGGCGGCATTCCGATTGACGTCTTCTACCAGACCGGCCCCGTGCCCGCCGGATTGTGGGTGCCGGATCCCGGCGTTGCTCCCTACCGGGGGCGCGGCTGAGCGCGGCGGCGGCCCGCTTCCGCCAGCGCCAGCGCCAGCAGCAGCAGGAAGAGACCGATAAGCTGCCGTGTCGTCACGGATTCGCCGAGCCAGACGACCCCGAGCGCCACACCCACCGGCGGAACCAGAAAATTGTTGAGGGCGACGAAATTGGGGCTGCGGCGCTGGAGCAGCCGGACCAGAACGATCGCGGCAATTCCCGAGGGCACAAGCCCCAGCTCGACAAGAGCAAGGACGGCCGGCAGAGGCGGCTGCTCGGGCCAGGACGAGAAGGCGGGAGCGGCAACCAGCGAGACGAGAGCCGCCGCCCGCATCATGGCGGCCGCATGCGCGATGGCGCCCCCGTTGCGGACCGTCCGCAACAGAATGCTTGACGCCGCATAGCCGAAAGCGCCCAGCAGAATCGCGCCATCGGCCAGCAGATGCGCAGGGGTGAGAATGTCGTTGCGGACAATCGCCTCCGGCAGGCCGGCCAGCGTCGCCACCCCCGCGATTCCCAGGATCAGACCGCTCAACAGCAGGCCGCCGAGGCGCTCTTCCTTCAGGAAGAGATGGGCAAGCAGGGCTGTCGCAAGGGGGGTGAAGGCCATGAGGGTGGCGCTCTCGGCGGCCGTGACCCGCTGCTGTCCCCAGGCAATGAGCAGGAAGGGCAGACTCGCACCCAGAATGCCGGCCCAGGCCAGGCGCCAGCGGGCGCGAGGGTCGGCAGTCACGCGTTCCCCGCGCATGCGCGCCATCACCGAGAGCAGAATCGCCGCAAGAGTGATCCGCCCGGCAGCGATGGCGGCCGGGTCAAAACCGGTCAGGGCCTCCTCGATGAAGGGAAAAGCGCTGCCCCACATCACGGCAAGCATGAGCAGCAGGCCGACATCGATGAGACCCTGGCTGCGGCGATTCATGGACTCTCCTTTTTATCCTGTTCCGCCCGCAGCCCATCACCGGGGGCTGGGCGGTTGAGGACACCTCTTCCGCCGTCTGTGGGGCTCCGCTAGAGTACGGCAGGCCCGCCTGGAGCGGAGACGGCAATCATGCGTGATGCCATTCGCAGCCGGCTGAAGGAAGCCGCCTTTTCCTATCTTGCGCGTCATTCTGCAAGCATGACGCGCCTGCGGCAGGTGCTCGCCCGGCGCCTTGCGCGCTGGCGCGAGACGGCCTGTCTGCCGGCAGCCGATCGCAGCGCGCTTGTCGAGGAGGTGGTGCGGGAAATGGTGGCGCTCGATCTCGTCAATGATCGGCGATTCGCGCGCGAGCGGGCCCGGGCTCTGCTGCGGCGCGGACTCGGGCCGCCGGCCATTCGTCACCGGCTTGTTGCGCTCGGCATTTCTCCGGCAGACGCCGAGGCGGCGGTCGGCGACGTGCTGGGCGGGGAAGATGCCGGAACGCAGGAAGCCGTTCTCCTGCAGGCTGCTCTGGCCTATGCCCGTCGCCGACGGCTCGGCCCCTTCGCCGGTGCGGGTGACAGGCGCAAGAGGCCGGATCCGCGCGAGCGGGCCCGGGCGCTTGCGGCGTTTCAACGTCGCGGCCTGCCGGTGGATCTTGCCCGGATCATTCTGGAGGCGCCGGATGAGCCGGCGCTTGTGGCCGCTCTCACCGAACACGGTCTGGCGCCGGCGGATCCGGAAGAGGGCTGAAGGAGCAGCAGGCCCGTCCATGACGGGCCGATGCCCTCACCAGCGAGCGCCCCTCACCAGCGAGCGGCGGCCTGCCGGTTCCCTATTCCCCTTCCCGTGCGGCGAGCCGCTGGTCAAGGGCATCGAGTGCGGCCAGATCGTCCACATCGATCACGACGCCCGGATCATTCACGGCGCATTCGCTGGCCACAAGCCGGCCTTCCGCAAACAGCCGCTTTGGCCCGAGATCGCCCTGAAGATCCCGGATGGCGGCAAGAGCCGTCGGCGCAAACAGCACCGGATGTCCGCGCCGGTCGCGGTAGACGGGAATGATGGCATCCGGCATGTTTTCACCCGTCTCCTGCGCACGGGTGAAGGCGGCGATGAGGGCGGCCACCGTGGCCGGCTGGACGGCGGGCATGTCACCCAGCATCACGAAGACGCCGTCAAGGTGCAGGCCGCCCCTGTCTACGGCCTCGTGGAGTGCCGCGATACCGGCCTTGAGGGATTCGGCCATCCCCTCATCCGCCCGCTCGGCGGTGACGGGGGTGAACCCTTCCTTTTCGAGCAGACGAGCCGTCCTGTGCGCACCGGGACGCACCACGCCGATTCGCAGGCCGATCGCCGGATGGCGAAAAGGCGCGGCCGCCCAGGCGAGAAGAGGCCGCCCGCGCCAGTCGGCATGCAGCTTGTCACCACCGAAACGCCGCGCCACGCCGGCCGCCAGGAGGATGACGGCAAATTGCGGGCGACGGGCAGGGGAGGAGGGTGGCCGGGGCGTGCGTCGCCGTTCGGGCGCAGGACCCAGCAGGCCTCCGATGGCGAGCCCGGCCAGCGCCCTGGCGGTGATCGGCAGGCCGGCGGCCAGACGTTCCAGCACGAGGTCGGCCCCCTGGCGGGCCGGCGAGCGGGCCGAGGAGGGCAGCACCACAATGGGCCGCCGCCCGATCCGTGCCGTGATCAGGAGATTGCCGGGCTCCACCCCGAGCCCGAAGGAGAGGATCCGGCCGCCGCAGGCGCGAATGGCTCCGGGCACGATGTCGTCCGGAGCAGCCGCAGCAGCAAGCGGGCCGATCACGATCACGGTCTCGCGCGCGAGACGGCGATGAAGGCGGGAAAGCAGGGAGGCAAGCGCATCCTGGCGATGCGGTGTGTGGACGACCTCTTCAAGCCGGCTGCCGATTCGCATCAGCCGCCCCGTCAGCGCCCCTTCGTAGGATCGCGGTGGGGAGGGATGAGGGCTGGACGGTGTCGTCTCGACCAGGACGAAGGGCCGGGGACGGAAGGGATGCAGCGCAAGCGGCGGCTTCGCTCCCGCCTCCAGGAGACGGTCGGCGGCTGCCATCGCCTCCCGCGGCAGGGCGAGGGGGATCACCTTCACGCTCGCCACCCGTGCACCCTGCCAGACGGGCGTCTCTTCCGGACGTGTCGCAATTCTGAAGCCCGCATCAAGGGCGTTGAGGCGCGTGATCAGGCGCCGATCGATGGCAGGAAGCCCGTCCGCCATGGCCAGGATGTCGGCCCGTCCCCGTGCCACGGCTCCCACTTGAAGATGCGCACCGGCCAGACGCGCGGCGAGATGGCGGGCGGCGTCGTCCTCCATCAGATCATCCGCTGCCGGTCGGATGACCGCCAGTTCATGATGGCCGGCGGCCAGCAGGGCGGCGATGTCATCGGCGGTGAGCCGATGGCCCTTGGGCAGGCGCCGTCCGCCCGGCAGCCGCAGCGCATGGGCGAGGATCGCACCGGCCGCCGCAGGCGTGGGGCAGGAGACGATCCTCATGCTGCGCCTCTTCCCGACCCGGCATCACGCCCGCGGGCCGTGGCGATGATCTCGGCGAGGATGCTGAGCGCGATCTCTGCCGGTCCTTTCGCCCCGATGGCCAGGCCCACGGGGCCGTGAATGCGGGCCAGATCCTGCTCGGACCAGCCCCGTGCCGCAAGCCGGGCGAGGCGGGCGGCGTGCGTGCGGCGGCTGCCGAGAGCCCCGATATAGAAGGCCGGCGAGGCAAGTGCGGCATCCAGGGCTACATCGTCGATCTTGGGATCATGCGTCAGGGTAACAAGAGCACTCCATGCATCCAGGGGATGGCGGGCAAGGGCTTCGTCGGGCCAGTCTTCGATCACCGTGACGGCCTCCCGCCCGGATGACAGCTGGGCCCGAAAGGCGTCGAGGAAGGCGCCGCGCGGGTCGATCACCGTGACCTGCTGGCCCAGCTCGGCCGCAAAGCGCACAAGATAGGTGGCGATATGCGCCGCTCCCGTGATCACGAGGCGCCGGGCCGGCTCGTAGACCCGCAGGAAGAAGGACCGGTCCGCCACGGTGACCAGCCGCGAGCCCGCAGCGGTTTCGGGAGGCAGGGCCAGCTCTCCTGCCGGCAAGCTTTCCGCAAGCGGGCCTTGCGGCGCGGTGGCCGCCGACCCCCAGGCATCGGCGCCGTCCGCAAGGGCGACCAGGCGCCAGGCCGCAGTGCGGGCGCGGGCGGCATCAAGCAGGGACGCAAGAAAGGCGGGGTTGCGGCTCACATTCTCGATCAGGATCCGGATCCGGCCGCCGCAGGCAAGCCCGACCCGCCAGGCCGTTTCATGCGGGACGCCGAAGGCAAGCTCCCGCACGGCCTCCTTCTTGGCCAGCAGCTCGGTTGCGGCCGCCACCACGTCACCCTCCACGCAGCCGCCCGAGACCGAGCCGGCGAACAGACCGTCGGCCCGCACGGCCAGGTGGCTGCCGATGGCGCGGGGAGCCGATCCCCATGTCTCAATCACGGTCGCCAGCGCCACGCCATGACCGGCCTCAAGCCAGCGTCCGGCCTGGGCCAGGGTGGCAAGATCGGGATCGCTGCCACCGCCCGTCGGCTGGGGAGATGTCGTCCCGTCCTTGTTCATCCCATCGCGGCACGCCGCCTTTCCGGCACTCAGCTCCACAGATAAAGCAGGCCCAGAATCACGAGAATGAGAGCCGGAACCCAGATCCAGGCAGGCAGCCCGCCCGTGTCTTCGATATCCGCACCAGCCGTTTTGGGTGGTGATGGCTCGCTGTGGCCGGCTTCCGCTTCTGCGGCTGCGGCGCCGTCCCGGTCGGCTGCCGGAGTTCCAGCCTCTTCCTTGGGTTCCTCGTGGGGAGCGCTTTCCTTGACGAGCTCCGTGAAGCGGGAAAAGAACGCATCGGCATATTTCTGGGCCGCCCCCGACAGCAGCCGGCTGCCGACCTGGGCCAGCCGCCCGCCGATCTTCGCCTCCAGCGAATAGACGAGCCGCGTGGCGCGGCCGCCATCTTCATCATGCAGGGCCACGTCAGCCCGCGCCTTGACGAAGCCGACCGCGCCCTTGCCCTGGCCGATGAGCGTATAGGAATGCTCGGGCACGACATTCTCCAGCCGCAGTTCGCCCTTGAGAACCGCATCAACGGGGCCGATCCTTGCGCGGCCTTCGGCGGCGAACCGGTCGTCCGCAAGCCGCTCCAGGGCCTCCAGTCCCGGCACGCATTCCATCAGCACCACCTCGTTCATGAGATTCTGCCAGACCACCTGGCGCGGGGCGGGAATGACGACTTCACCTTCGAATTTCATGGGCTCGTGATCCTTTCATTCCATCTTCCGGCTGTCCGCCCTTGCCCCATCCGGGTAAAGCCTGGGGGATGCGGGTGCAAGCATCACCCGTTGTCGTCCGTTCCGGGACTTGTGCGCAAGATGCTTGATTTCCCGCAACGGCCGCGGCTAGATGCCTGCGCATCTGGCGGTCCCGGCCATGGTCCGGCCGCATCCTCGCAGGACCGCGCCCACGGGATGGGAACAGACGAAAGACGATGAAGCAGGAAAGTCTCTTTGCGGCCTTTCGCGCCAATTTTCTGGGACAGGCCCCCGAGTGGTACAAGCTCACCATTCTCGCCTTCCTCGTGATCAATCCGCTCGTGATGTGGATTCTCGGCCCCTATGTGGCCGGCTGGCTGATGGTGGGCGAGTTCATCTTCACGCTGGCCATGGCGCTCAAATGCTACCCGCTCCAGCCGGGCGGCCTGCTGGCGCTCGAGGCGATCTTCATGGGGATGACGACGCCGGAGACCGTCTTTCATGAGATCGAATCCGCGCTCGAGGTGCTGCTGCTGCTGATCTTCATGGTGGCCGGCATCTACTTCCTGCGCGACATGCTGCTCTACATCTTTACGAAGGTGCTCGTGCGGGTGCGTTCGAAGGTCGCGCTTGCGCTGATCTTTTCGCTGCTGGGAGCGGTGCTGTCCGCCTTTCTCGATGCCTTGACGGTGACGGCGGTGGTGATCACGGTCGCCCTCGGCTTCTATTCGGTCTATCACAAGGTCGCCTCGGGCAAGCATTTCGACGACGAGCATGATGCCCATGCCGATGAACATGTGGACGAGCTCAAGCGCGAAGATCTCCAGCAGTTCCGGGCCTTCCTGCGCTCGCTTATGATGCATGCGGCTGTCGGCACGGCGCTGGGCGGGGTGACCACCCTTGTCGGTGAGCCGCAGAACATCATCATCGGCAATGACGCCGGCTGGAACTTCATCGAGTTCTTCTTCCGCATGGCCCCGGTGACGATGCCTGTGCTCATCGTCGGCCTGCTGACGGTGATTTTCCTCGAAGTCACCGGCATGTTCGGCTATGGCGCCCGCATCCCGCCGGCGGTGCTGAAGATCATGGAGGAGTTCGAGGCCTACGAATCGGCCAAGCTGTCGACCCGCGACAAGCTGGCCATCGCGGCCCAGGTGGTGGTGGCCATCTGGCTTGTCATCGGCCTCATGTTCCATCTGGCCGCGGTGGGTCTGATCGGCCTGTCCGTCATCATCCTGGCGACCACCTTTTCCGGCATTGTCGAGGAACATCGCATCGGCCACGCCTTCCAGGAGGCGCTGCCGTTTACGGCCCTGCTCGTCGTGTTCTTTGCGATCGTGGCGATGATCAACGATCAGGGGCTGTTCGATCCCGTTACCAATGCGGTGCTGGCGCTCAAAGGCAACATGCGCATCGCCGCTCTTTATATGGCCAACGGCCTTCTTTCCTCGATCAGCGACAATGTCTTCGTTGCGACCGTCTACATTTCGGAGGTCGGCAAGGCGCTGGCCGAGGGTCTCATCGATCGCGACACCTTCGATCTGATGGCGGTGGCCGTGAACACCGGCACCAACATTCCCTCGGTGGCGACTCCGAACGGCCAGGCGGCCTTCCTGTTTCTGCTCACCTCCTCGCTCGCGCCGCTCATCCGGCTGTCCTACATGCGCATGGTGATCATGGCCCTGCCCTATACGATCGTCATGACGCTCACCGGCTTCATCGCCGTCTATTTCTGGCTCGAACCTGCGACCGCGATCATGTATGAGCAGGGGCTGATCACCCACCATCACGAACTGCCCAAGCTGATCGCCGGTCAGGGAGAAGGCAAAGGGCACTGAGCACGGGGCCGGCGGGCGTTGAGGCCGCTTGCGGGCGTTTCGTCCCGAAGATGCGCGTGCCGGGCGCTTTCTCCTCCGGGGGCTGTTGCCATGGGCGCCGCCTGTGATACGATTGACCTCCCTGTCGTGCGAGGGGAGGATAAAGAACATGTCCGATATCGGGGAGGAGACATCTCTGGCGGCGCCGGCCAGCGTTCTGTCCGGTCGCATCAAGTGGTTCGATCGCCATCGCGGTTACGGCTTTCTGGTGCCCGATGATGGCGGGGGCGATGTGCTCGTGCATTTTTCCGTGCTGACCCCGCTGGGGCGGGACAGTCTGCCGACGGGAGCCGTTCTGGAATGCGAGGTGGCCGAGCGCGCCCGGGGGCGTCAGGCGGTCAAGGTGCTTCATGTCGATCTCAGCGAGGCGGAAGAAGAGCCGCCGCCGGCCCGGCGCTCCCGCTCGGGACGGCCGGGGGCGCCCCGTGACCGGGGCGGGCCCTATGAACCCGCCACCATCAAGTGGTTCAGCCGTGCCCGCGGCTACGGCTTCGTCTCCCGCGGGGAAGGGCAGGCGGATGTCTTCCTGCACATGCGGGTCGTGCGGCGCGCCCATCTGGAGCGGCTGGAGCCGGGCGAGCAGGTGGAGGTGCGGGTCGGCGAGGGTGAGCGGGGGCCGGTGGTCACGGCCATTCGGCGCCCGCGCCGATGAGGGTCCCGGTGGGAGACTGGTGGATGGCCGTCATGGACTCTGACAGGCCCCGGCTGCGGCAGGCCGCGCAGGGCGGGCGGTTCCGGTATCGCGATCGGGAGCGGCGGTGGAGGGCCCCGAGTAGGCTGCGCGCGCTGCTCGGCCTGGCGATGGCAATGATGCTGCTGGGAGCGGGGGCGGCGCTGCCGATTGCGTCGGCGGCCCCGTTCGGCGAGGTGGAGGGCACGCCTCAGCATCTTGAGACCACGCCGCTTGTGATCGAGACGGCCGATGGCAGGCGTCATCCCTTTCTCGTGGAACTGGCGGACAACGAGCAGGAGCGGCGGATCGGGCTCATGTTCCGCCACAGCCTCGATGCGCGCGGCGGCATGCTCTTTCACTATCTCACCCCGCAGCGCGTGGCGATGTGGATGAAGAACACCTTCATTCCGCTGGACATTCTGTTCATCAAGGCCAATGGGCGGGTCGTCAATATCGCGCATGGCAAGCCGCGGGATTTGACTGCTCTGCCTTCGCGCGGACGGGTGCTGGCCGCCCTCGAACTGGCCGGCGGCACCGCGGCCCGGCTCGGCATCCGGCCCGGCGCCGTTGTCCACCACCCCATCTTCGGAAACTGGACCCGGGCCGATGCGGCCCTGGTGCGTGAGGCTTTCGGCAGACATGAGGAAAGAAAGCGGTAGCCTCCCCCGCCGGGCCTGATGGCTGCGCCGGCCTTTCACAATCAGTTCGCATGCGGTCAACAACCGGACAGGCGAAGGCCGTCTTGCCGGCATGAGGGCCGATGATCTCTGCTTCCACGGAGACCGGCAGGGACGGTATCGTTATGCCCCCCCTCTGCCATCCTCCCGTGGTTTCAGCGGGTGCTCTTCTTCCATCAGGAGAACCCGCACGAATCTCCCTTCGGTGATTGGCAAGAAGGGCGAGAGTCGCACAAGTCGATGGATGGTGGATCACAGAGTCTTGCTGACACGTTGTTAATGAATTTTCTATATTTATTCCAGAATGTTACTAATGAAATCTCATCCTTTGCATTAATCAATTTGCATTAATTGACATTACAATTAATTATAAATTATACTTATGTATCTGATTCATTGTAATCAGATGAGGGAAGAAGCAGGGAGGCTCCCATGAAGAGGAGAAGGCATATTTTGTCGGCTGCTGTTGCGGCCGGCAGCGTGGTTTTTTCCATGTGGGGATCTCAGGCATGGGCAGTCACGGATCTCACCGTCAAGATCGTAGATCATGGTCAAGCCGTTCCCGGCGCGACGATCCGGCTGGTTGGCCCCAACGGACAGGCGGTTGCCGGAGAAGATGATGATGATGACGGGCGCATCGCCGTCGTCCTGCCGGGTGGCGGACGTTATGCGATGACGGTGCGGCTGCCGGGAGGCGAGGAGAGAACGGTTCATTTCAAGGCGCCTGCTGATGGCAGCATCACTCTGCAGTTTGATGCGGCCAGCGGCCGCATCGCGAAAAGGGCGAGCGATCATGCCGAAAGGACGGCCGGCGAGCTTAATGTGATTGTCGTGGCGGGCGTGGGTGGTTCGTCCACGAAGTCCGCCTCTGAAGATACCTTTTTCGGCTCGCCGGTCATGAGCGAAGGGGAGGGCAATTCCTTTGCCAAGGGCAGTGTGACCTTCGGCGTCTCCTACCGCCTTCCCGGGCTGCCGATCGTCGTTTCGCCGCGCGCCACCGTCTTCTACGGCACTTCCAACCTGTCCATCGTCAATGAATCATTGGCTACGAAGACGAAGGAATTGTGGGCGGCCGATCTTCTGCTGGGTTATCCGATCGGTCCTGTCACCCTCTATGCCGGTCCGCGTCTTGCCCGGGACAAGGTCTATGGTGGTTTCGCCAGCCCGATCGGGGAGAAGGAATATGCCTTCTCGCCGGTTACGTATGACAAGAAACTGAAAGTCCAGCCGACTTTCGCCGTGGAATACCGGTTGAGCCTGAGCGAGATCGGCCTTCTGGGCCCGACGAGTCTGCTGGTCGGTACCCGTTTGTCGGTGCGGCGCGATCTCCACGTTTCCTATACGGGGGTGGCGACGCCACCTGTGGAGAACCGGATCGATTTCTGGGCCAAGCAGCGTGTGCAGTGGGGGTTTTACGCCGGTCTCGCATTCTGACGGCCGCCGCGCGAAGGAGGGCCATGCCCCCTTCGCCGCCACCGCTTCGATGGCGACGTGAGCCGGCAGCTTCGGACAGGACATCGCTTCATGCGACACAAGGTACTCTTCTGTCTCGGCTTTCTGGCATCGCTGTGGCTGCTTCCTGCGGGACGGCCGGATGCAGGTGAAAGGACGGGTGTTTTTCCGGCGGCCGGATCTGCAGCGGCACAGGAGGAGGAGCGATCCGAGGCAGCAGGGACCATATCGCCGGAAGATGAGTGGAACCGCTGCGTTGCCCGGGCCGGTCATGGAGAGAAACTTGACGAGGTTCTCGAACGGGCCGAGCGGGCCCGCGTGCCGGCCGCGCTTCTCATGGAAGTGCTCGACGGGCTGCAGGCGGATACCGCCGACAGTGCCGAGCGCGAATACCATGTCGCCCTCAAGCTGTGTGCGCTGGCGGCGGCGGAAAGGGAAATCCGCGCCCAGGATATTCTGGATGAGCAGAAAAGACAGCAGATCCGCACCCGCTATCTTGCGCGGGTGGAAGGGCGCTACTGCCGATTTTCCTGGAACAGGGATGTGCCTTCCTATGAGCACCGGGTGCTCCTGAGTGCAGAGGAAGCGCAAGAGGTTAAGCGGGCAGGCGCGCTGCTTGAGGAATATGCCGCGCGCCTGAAAAACTTTCTCGCAGGGCTCAATCTGGACAAGGATGCAGGCGAGCAGACGGAGGAGAATTCTCCCCAGGAGGTGCCACAGCTTGACAGGAGTCGGCTGCCTTCGGCCGTCTACAAGGCGCGGCAGGCATTTGAGACCCTGCCGGAATCGGATCGGCAGCGCATCCGGCAAGCCCTGATAGCCCGTGCCCGGGGCGGTTTCGCCTGTAAAGGGGGCGGCTGCCACTCCGATCTTTGTCGCGTGATCATCCGGCTCCGTGAAGAGGACGACCTGGAGGAAACGGCCGAGGGCATCGTCTCGGTGTTTCGTCTGAGCCCTGAGCCGGTCTGCGTCTGCTCATCCTCCAGCGGCCCGTCCCCCTGATCGGCATGCGGGAACGGATATGATGGCTTCTCCCAACCGGCATACCGACAGCGTACCCGTTCGGAGCGGGCAGGCGGCCATACGGCACTGCCGGGCATGGAAGTCCTTGTCCCATGCCGTCCGCGTCCTCCTCCTGAGCTGGGCGAGCATCTGGCTGTCAGCCGGGGTCGCGTCCGCAACCTGCGGGAGCGGATGGACGGAATATCTCGTCCCCGACAATCCCCTTTCATTCCGGTTCAGTAATGCCTGCGTGATTCATGACAAGTGCTATGACACCTGCGGGCGGGACAAATCCATATGTGATCTGCAGTTCTATGCGAACATGCAGGCAGCCTGCGAGCCGGTACGCAAGCTTGGAAGATATTACAAGCGGAAGGCGCAGTCTCTCGTCGACAAGGCAGCGAAGCGCTCCTACCTGAACATTCCGGGTCGTCTTGCAGACCTTTCCAAGGCGGGCCTGTATGCTGCCGAGGCGGCACGGCTGGCCGCCCGCTGGCTGACCTGTCGCCACCTGGCGCGCACCTATTACGTCGCCGTGGATCAGGCGGGGCGCGGGCCCTATTGCAGCGCCCAGAAGGGACGGCGCTGCTGTCCGGTGCCGGCCATCTGCACCAGTTACTATTCCTGTCCGGCCGCCGTTCCCGCCGGCGCGCCCACTGCCGGCGAAGGAGCCGCCGATCGGCCCGGCGACGACATCGAGGACGAGGATCTCGAGTTGGCGCCGTCGGAAAAACAGGCGGATCGCGTCGAGGCTCCGGACCTTTCGGAACTGGACTGTCCGCCCTGTCGGGAGGTGGCCGGCCGCCTGCGCACCGCGATTGCGCAATACGAAGCGGCTCTGCAGCGCGCCGCGTACCTCCAGCGCGAGCTTCACGGGGTTCAGCTCGAATACAAGATCGCGCAGGACGTTTTCCGGTTACAGCAGCATGATCCGGAAGGGCTGCGAGAATTCCTGCGCGCGCATCCCGACGTGAAGCAGGACGGGTACTCCAGGGAGGAGCTCGAAGAACTCGGCAAGGAGATCGAAGACCTGAAAAGGATGCGCGACGAGGCCCATGAAGAATCGAAAGTGAAGGCGAATCGCGTTCTCGGCCTGAAGGAGGAGCTGCAGAGCTGTCAGGACAACTGCCGGGAGAGAATAAAGGCCGCCTGTCCGAGATGTGAAAAATTGGCGGAGCGGTTGCGCGACCTGATACGGGATTACCGCGAGCTCAATGTCTTCATCGACACCCACGCAAAACTGGTTAAGGAAATCTCGCATTTGAAGGCGGGAAAATCCTGGCAGCCGATGATGAAGGAGGATGAAGAAAGAATAAGAGAATACGAAAATCAGGCCGGCAGAAATGCCGAAGAATTAGAAAAAGAATTGCAAGAGTACAAGAAATACGACAATAAATACGCAGACGAAATAGACGGTATCCTCACTTACGAACGTTACCAAAAATCTCCACCGTTAAAAAAATATGAAATTGTCATGGCTCTAAAAAAGAAGATATTGAAGAAAGTGATAGATGATATTTATAATGATCTCAAGAAGTGCAACGCCGAATGCAATGATGTCGTCGTCGGTGCCGATGGAACCAGATGGTGCCGCTATGGCGGTGGAGAGGTCGTGATACCCGGTGAGACCCCGCCGGCCGAAAAGGAGGAGCAGCCTCATTCGAAGACCGTGGAGCGGCAGCCGGCCCCGGCACCTTCTCCCGGGGAATCGCCGCAGCCGGCACTGCGGGAGAAAGCTGGTGCGGCTCCGTCAGAAGAGCGGGGTCCCGTCGTGAGAGGGCCGTGGTCCTCCACGTTTTCGCCGGATGATCCTCGGACGCCGCTGCTGATTCCGTTCCTTGAGCGCAAGCCCGCCTCCGGGAAGCGTCCGGACGAGGAGCGGCCGCGTACGGTCGAAAGACCGCCGGCGGAGACGGGGGAGAAGCTCCCCCCGCCGGGGATGACGGTGGTCAAGGCCTCCCAGGAGGTTATCGAGAAGGGC
>CAYYGH010000028.1:0-21921 GCA_964471405.1 uncultured Sphingomonadales bacterium
GCTTCATAGGCAATCCTGTGGCCCAAGAGCGTCATGCTGGCCTGCCTGCGCCAGACGCGCGGGGTGACCTCGGATGTGATAGTTGCCGCCTTGCCCTCCTGCTCTGCAGCCGGCGCGGGCGATGTGCCCATCACGCCAGCCCCCACGACAAGCCCGACCGCCAGCATCATCCGGAATGTGCGCATCCTGCCATCCTCCCCTTCAGCCGCTCTCTTGCCGGCAATCCATAGCGGCAACCGACCGCCGCAGCACCCCAACCCTCGTTGACCCCGACAACTCAGGCGAATTCGAGGATCACCTGATCGACGGCCAGGCTGTCGCCGGGCTTGACGTGGATGGTCTTGACGACGCCGTCCTGCTCGGCACGCAGGATGTTCTCCATCTTCATCGCCTCGACGGTCACCAGGGGCTCGCCGGCCTTGACCTCCTCGCCTTCGGTGACGGCCACCGAAACCACCACGCCGGGCATCGGACAGCGCAGCTCCTTGGCGCTTGTCGACTCCTGCCGTTCCGGCATGAAGCGCATGAGCTCGGCGACATGCCTGTCAAGAACCAGGACTTCACGGCTCACCCCGCGCGTGGCGACCTGCCAGCCCATCACGGTGCGATCGACCTCCGCAGTCACCGGCTGACCATCAATGGTGGCCTCGAAGACGGGATTGCCCGGCGTCCAGCCGGTCTCGACCGCATGGCGGCGATCCCCGATCGTAATCGTGGCCCCGCTCTCTGTGGGCACCAGCACGGCCTCGGTTTCAGCCTCGCCGGGGCCGACCAGCACCGCAAGCGGGCGCCCGGCCACGGCCGGAGGCTCCATCACCTTGCCCGGAATCGAGCTCGCCCGCGAGCGCTCGACCGCCTCCACATACACCGCCGTCACGACAAGGATGCGCAGCTTGTCCTCCGTCAGCGGGGCGCCATGGAAGCCGTCGGGATATTCCTCGGCAATGAAATTGGTCGACAGCCGCCCCTCCCGAAAGCGCGGATGCTCGACGACGGCCGACAGAAAGGGAATGTTGTGCCGGATGCCGCGGATGGTGAAGGCATCCAGAGCATGCAGCATGCGGGCGATCGCCTGATCCCGGTTCTCGCCCCAGGTGACGAGCTTGGCGATCATGGGATCGTAGAACATGGTGATCTCGTCACCTTCGCGCACGCCGGAATCGACGCGGACATGACGCTCGCCATCCGGGGGCTCCCGATAATGGGTGAGCCGGCCGATGGAAGGCAGGAAGTTGCGGAACGGATCCTCGGCATAGATCCGGCATTCGAGCGCCCATCCCTTGAAGGCCACATCGGCCTGCGTGAAATCCAACCGCTCGCCGGCCGCAATCCGGATCATCCATTCGACAAGATCAAGCCCCGTGACCATCTCGGTTACCGGATGCTCGACCTGAAGCCGGGTATTCATTTCGAGGAAGTAGAAGTTGCGATCCCGGTCGACGATGAATTCCACCGTCCCGGCCGAGTGGTAGCCGACCGCCCTGGCCAGAGCGATGGCCTGCGCGCCCATGGCCTCCCGCATCGCGGGCGTGACGAAGGGGGAAGGGGCCTCCTCGATCACCTTCTGATGCCGGCGCTGAATGGAGCACTCGCGCTCGCCGAGATGCAGGATCGTCCCATTCTTGTCGCCGAGCAGCTGGATTTCGATATGACGCGGTTCCTCGATGAATTTTTCGATGAAGACGCGCTCATCCCCGAAGCTTGATTTCGCCTCCGAGCGTGCACGGGCGAAGCCTTCCCGGCACTCGGCATCGTCATGGGCGATTCGCATGCCCTTGCCGCCACCGCCGGCAGAGGCCTTGATCATCACGGGATAGCCGATCTCCCGTGCAATCCGGACGGCCTCCTCGGCATCGGCAATCTCGCCGAGGAAGCCGGGCACGACATTCACACCGGCCTCCTGCGCAAGCCGTTTGGATTCGATCTTGTCTCCCATCGCCGCAATCGCGGATGCCGGCGGGCCGATGAATACGAGACCGGCCGCCTCCACGGCCTCCACGAAGGCCGGATTTTCGGCCAGAAACCCGAATCCCGGATGGATGGCCTCGGCACCCGTTTCCTTCGCCGCGGCGATGATGCGCTCGGCCCTCAGATAGCTTTCGGATGCCGGGGGCGGACCGATGCAGACCGCCTCATCGGCCATGTCGACATGGAGTGCGTCGCGATCGGCCTCGGAATAGACCGCAACCGTCGCAATCCCCATCTTCCGGCAGGTTCTGATGATGCGACAGGCGATCTCGCCGCGATTGGCAATCAGGATCTTCTGGAACGGCACCGTCATCGGACCTCCCTGCTCAGCGGGGGCGGATCAGCCCTCCTTGTGGGCGGCCGGCGGCAAACCTCACCGCCTCCGGACCGCTCTAGTTAGCGGCAGTGGACGATCCTGGCAATTCTCCTGCAAAACAGCAGGCGCGGGCTCAAGGAAAGGACGGCCATGCATACCGCCTCCCGCCGCCTTCACGACCAGCGGCACTACGGGCTTGACTGGCTGCGGGCCGGCGCCTTCATCCTGCTCATCTTCTATCATGTCGGCATGGCCTTCGTGCCGTGGGACTGGCATGTGAAGGCCGATCACATCGTCTCCTGGGCCGTCTGGCCGATGCGGGCGGTCAATCCTTGGCGGCTGCTGCTCCTGTTCGTGGTTTCCGGATTTGCGACCGCGCATCTTCTCGACAAGCGCGGTGCGGCGGGCCGGATGATGAGGGAACGGCTCACCTTCCTGGGGCTGCCGCTATTGTTCGGCATGCTGGTGGTGGTGCCGCCCCAGAGCTGGGCGGAGGTCAGGGAGAAGGGCCTGTTTTCCGGCGACTTTCTTTCGTTCTATCTCGACCATTACCTTGCCTTCGACTGGCGCTTCGGCATCATCCTGCCCACTTGGAACCATCTGTGGTATCTGGCCTATCTCCTCGCCTACATCGCGGTGGCGGCGGCGCTTGTCGGCGGTCTTCCACAGGCGCGGCGCTCAGCCTGGTGCCGGCGCTGGGCGGGCCTGCTCGGCGGCTGGCGGCTGCCGGCGACGGCCTTCGGGGCGCTTCTGACAGCGCGGCTGCTGCTTGGGCCGCTTTTTCCGGTCACCCATGCGCTCGTTGACGACTGGTATGCCCATGCCCAGTTCGCCGGCGCCTTCACGCTCGGCTGGCTGATCGCCCGCGAGCGGCGCCTGCTGGAGGATGCCGCACGCATCGCAGGACTCCTGCTGCTGCTGGGGATCGCGGCCTTTGCGATGCGCCCCCTCGTCGAGGGATTGGCGGGCGGGCTGCCGCCCCTTTTGCGCGCAGGCCTCGACGCGCCGTTCTTTTGCGCCCAGCAGGCGGCGATCCCGATCGCGCTCATCGGGTTTGCGCACCGCTACTGGAATCGCGACAACGGGCTGCGCCGGTATCTGACGGCCGCCGTATTCTGCTGGTATGTCCTGCACCAGACGATCATCGTGCTCACGGTCCACGCCCTCAAGGGAACGGGATTGCCGGCGCTGCAGGAATTCATTCTGGTGACGGCGGCAACGGTGGCGGGCTGTCTGGCCGGCTACGAGCTGCTGCGCCGCGTGCCGGGGCTTCGGGTGCTCGTCGGAATCCGCCCGCCGGACGGGCGCGAACAAGCGCTCAGGCGGCAAGGCGCGGGTTGAGCAGGGCCGCGATCGCCTCCTCCCCGTCCGCCCCGCGAAGCTGCCGGCACAGCTCCTTGTTGCGCAAAAGCCGGGCTGCCTGGGCAAGAGCCCGCAGATGCTCGGCATTCGCCTGAGCCGGGGCAAGCAGCAGGATGAACAGATCGACCGGCTTGTCATCAATGGCGTCGAAGGGCACGGGCTCCACGGCACGGCCAAAGAAGGCATGAAGCCGGTCCAGCCCCGCAATGCGCGCATGCGGCAATGCCACGCCCTGGCCCACACCCGTTGTGCCGAGACGCTCCCGCTCCATCAGGGCATCAAGAATGACCCCGGCCTCGATACCGGTTTCTTGCGCGGCGGCGCGTGCCAGTTCCTCCAGCAGCTGGCGCTTGCTGCGGCCCCTGAGAGCCGGAAGGATCTTGTCGATCTTCATCATCCAACCAATGCGATCGCAGGAAAAGGATTATCGATCTCCGGCCGTTTGGACCGGTCGCATCCGACTGTTCGTCTCTGGCCTGCCCCCCGTAACGGGGTCCTCCTGTCTTACGCCCCTTGCTTGCGGCCATTGACGCTCTCGCAAAGGGCGCCTGCTTCTATCGTGCAGATCGACGGAGGACAAGGGGCATTTCTCCGGGTATTGGCAAATTCCGGATAAGCCTATGTCATCGCGAATTTTTTCATTCGGCGCCGCTCCACCGATGAGGGAATGCCCATGGCCTCGCGATATTTCGCAACCGTCCGGCGCGCGACATCGATTCCTTCCTTCTTGAGCAGCTTGACGATCTGGTCATCGGACAGCACCCGTTTCGGATCCTCGTTGTCGATAAGAGCCTGGATGCGGGCCCGCACGCTGGCGGCCGAAAGGGTCGCCTCCCCCGAAGTCGTGGAGATGGCGGTGGTGAAGAAGGCCTTGAACGAGACGACACCACGCGGCGTGGCCATGAAGCGCTGGGAGGTGACACGCGAGACGGTGCTCTCGTGCATGCCGATTTCCTCGGCCACATCCTTGAGCGTCATGGGCCGCAAGCCGGCCACACCGATCCTGAAGAAGTTCTCCTGGCGACGCACGATGGCGGTGGCGACATTCAGAATCGTGCGGGCACGCTGATCAAGTGCCCGCAGCAGCCAGTTCGCATCGCTCCAGCACTGGGAAAGAAAGCGCTTTTCCTCGCGCGAGCGGGCATGGCTGCGCACCTCGGCATAATAGCGACGATCGACGATCAGCCGCGGCAGGCTCGCTTCATTGAGCTCGACCGCATAGCCTCCCTTCGGCAGCGGACGCACGATCACATCAGGGACGACGGGCTCGGCCGTGGCGGTGCCGAATTGCAGGCCGGGCTGCGGATCGAGGGAGCGCAGTTCGCGAATCATCTCCCGCAGATCCTCGTCATCCACCCCGCACAGCTTCTGCAGACGGGGAAAATCCCGGCGGGCAAGAAGATCAAGATGCGCCAGCAGGGTCTTCATTGCCGGATCAAGCCGGTCCCGTTCGGCCAGCTGCAGGGCCAGGCATTCGTCAAGCGAACGGGCGAACACGCCCGTCGGCTCCAGCGCCGTGAGCCTGCGGCGCAGCGCTTCCAGCTCTTCTTCCTCCACCCCCAGTTCTCCGGCCAGCGCCGCCAGATCGGCGGTCAGATAGCCGCGCTCATCCACGAGATCCACGAGCCGCTCGGCCAGAAAACGCTCGCGCGCATCACGCACCACATGCGGCAGCTGGGCCAGAAGATGCGTGCGCAGATCCTCCGTGCGCTCGGCCAGATTCTCCAGCGCCGGCCCGTCTTCATCGAAAGGATCGCGCCGCCTGCCGGCGGATGGCGTCTCCCAGGACGAGGAGGCGCGATCGCTTGGCGCATCATCGAAGACGGCGTCCTCGAAATCCGCATCCAGCGGCGCATCGGCCCCTTCGATCATGCCGCTGCCATCCAGCCCCGCATCTGCGGCATAGACACCTGCTTCCTCCTCGTAGCCCGACAGCGGCCCTTCCGCCGTCGGCACCTCTTCGGTGAATCCCACCTCGGTCGGCGGTGCTGCGATGTCGAGAAAGGGATTGATCTCCGCCTGCTGCTGCAGATAGCCGGCCAGCTCCAGATTGGGCATCTGGAGCAGCTTGATCGCCTGCTGCAGCTGGGGGGTGAGCACCAGCTGCTGACCGACTTTGAGCTGTAATCGCGGACCAACTGCCATGAGACCACAGGTTAGATGCTAAAGGCTTCTCCAAGGTAAACGCGCCGCACTTCCGGATGCGAGAGCACCGCCGCCTTGTCGCCCTCCATCAGCACCCGTCCCTCATAGATGATATAGGCCCGGTCGATCAGATCCAAAGTTTCGCGGACGTTATGATCGGTGATCAGCACGCCGACGCCCCGGTCCTTGAGATGCGCCACCAGATAGCGCAGGTCCGCAATGGCAATCGGGTCAATGCCGGCAAACGGCTCATCCAGCAGGAGAATTGCCGGATCGGAGGCAAGCGCACGCGCGATCTCGCAGCGGCGGCGCTCACCGCCGGAAAGCGCCAGTGCCGGTGTCTTGCGCAAGCGGGCAAGGCCGAACTCTTCCAGCAGGGCCTCCAGTTTCTCTTCGCGGCGCATCCGGTCCGGCTCATGCAATTCGAGGATGGCCCGGATATTGTCCTCCACATCAAGACCACGAAAGATCGAGGCCTCCTGCGGCAGATAGCCGATTCCCAGCCGTGCCCGGCGATACATCGGCAGACGCGTGACATCCACACCATTGAAGATGACATGGCCCGAATCGGGGGCGATCATGCCGACGAGGGTATAAAAGCTTGTCGTCTTGCCCGCCCCGTTCGGGCCGAGCAGTCCGACGACCTCTCCCCGCCGCACATGCAGACTGACGCCACGCAGAACCGGTCGCCCCCCATAGGCCTTGACGATCTCCACCGCCGCCAGCCCCTCGGCGGGCACCACGGGCGTCGTCTCCCCCACCATTTCCTGCGCGCCGGCGGTCATCCCCCTGATCCTTCCTTCTCGCGGGGCTCATCCTGCCCGTCCGGACGACCTGGCGAGGTTGCCTCCTTGTCCTTCGTGGCCGGGCGGAAGATGCCCTTGACGCGGCCGTCGCCCGCCCCTTCCGCGCTCAGCCGGATGAGACCGCTATCCAGATCGATCTCCATGCGACTGCCTTCGAGCAGATTGCCTTCCCGCTGAAGCCGCACCCGGCCTCCCATCAGAATCATCCGATTGGTGACATCATAGATGCCCCAGTCCGCCGCAACGGTTTCACTGGGACTCGTCAAGCGCACATGGCCCTTGGCCTCCATGCGGGTGACCGTAGGCCGATCGGCCTTCGCGCCGGCCTCATAGCGGATCGCAATGCGGTCGGCCCTGAGTGTCAGGTCACCCTGGCGGATTTCGGCATCGCCTTCGAGCACGGCCACCTTTTCATCTTCAAGCAGCACCTGGGTTCTGGCCTTTGCCTCGATCGGCTGGGCCGAGTCATGGGACTTGAGGGCCGATATCACCTGCGCCGTCACCGGCCATGTCAGGAAGAGGCCGGCAAGCAGCACCAGAACGCCGGCCGCGGCAATCGGACCACCGCCCGTTCCGGAAGAGGTTGTGAGCCGTCTGTGGATCATGCCCGGTTCATCCCTTCGTTTTTTCCGGGGTAATCGTCAGCATCACCGGCCCTTCGAGAACGAGCCGCCGCGATTCGGCATCATAGACCGCCCCCCGGGCGGTAAAATGCCCGAGCGGCCCCGAGCCCTCGACCGGCCCCGCAAGAGACAGCCGCCGCTTCTTGATGGCCAGCGTTCCGTCAGCGGAATGGAAGACGTAGCCATCAGAGCTGCGTCCCTCCAGGCGTGTCAGCATCACGCGGTCACGCTCGGGAAAATAGCGTGCCTGTGGAGCCGTCAGCGACACCGTCCGTCCATCGGCCATCACCAGATTGAGGGAGAGATCCTCCAGCACGACGTCCGGGTCTTCGACCGTCGCCTGAAGCGCCCGCGCGGCGGAGATCATGAACGGGCGGCCCTTGTCATCCACACCGCGATAGCGCGGCGCCAGCACGACTATCGCCCCGTGATGCTTTTCCAGTTTGTCCCGGGCGACATGAATGGTCAGCGGCTGTTTGTGCAGAAGGGGCAGAAAAAGGACGAGCAGGCCCGTTATCAGCGCCATGACGGTGGCGATGATCCGCATCGCCGCCACCCAGCGATCATAAGGGCTGGTATAGACCGGCCAGTTGGCATTCTTTTCGGCGGCAGGCGGCATCGCTTTGCGTTGTCTCATCCCGTTCGGCTTTTGCGCTCAGTGGGCGAAAATGTCCTCGTCTTCACCGGCGATCAGATCAAGCTCGGCGCGCCAGGGCAGAAAGCGGAAGGCGGCTTCGGCCAGCTCCAGCCGTCCCTCGCGGCGCAGCAGATCTTCCAGCTCGACCTTCAGACGATGCAGATAGAGAACATCCGCCGCCGCATAGGCAAGCTGCTGTTCGGAAAGGACGGGCGCTCCCCAGTCCGAGGACTGCTGCTCCTTCGACAGCTCGACCCCCAGCAGCTGGCGACAGAGATCCTTCAGGCCATGACGATCGGTATAGGTGCGGGTCAGCCTGGAGGCGATCTTGGTGCACCACACCGGTTGCGTGCGCACACCCAGCCAGCGCCGAAGCATGGCGATGTCAAACCGGCCATAGTGGAAGATCTTGAGAACGCCGGGATCTTCCAGAAGCGCCTTCAGATGCGGCGCATCATAGTCTCCCGGGGCAAAGCGCACGAGATGGGCATCCCCATCACCAGCTGACAGCTGAACAAGACAGAGCCGATCCCGATAAGGCTTCAGGCCCATCGTTTCGGTATCCACGGCGACCGCGGATCCCAGATCCAGATCTGCCGGAATGTCGCCTTCATGCAGATGGATTGTCACCGCCTTTTCCTTCCTCGTTTCACCCGCATTCAGCCGGCACGAAACGGCATGCTCCGGCCTCGGGCCCGGCTGCATTCTTGGCACCAAGTGCCGGGGAAGGAAAGGGGGCGGAAAAAGGAAAGAGGGAAGCCGCCGCAAAGGCTGCCGGGCCGCATGCGGGTTTCGACATCCCTTGCCGGGCGGCAAGAGTGGGCGAAGAGAGGAGGGAAAACAGAGCGGCCCTTGACCGCCTTCCTCGGACGGACCCTCCATGGGAATCGAAGAGGCGGCCTCAAGCCGAGGCCGCCTCTCCCTCCCCGTCAGCCCGGACGGTCGGGGCTCCGCCCGGGAAAGATGCGCTAGAAGCCGACCTTCAACCGCGCATAGACCACCCGGCCGCGCGGATCATGGGTGCGCGATTCGAAGGCGCCGTCCGTGTTCACGAAGGGCGGCTGATTGTTGAACAGATTGATCGCGCCGATGGTGATCGTCATCGCCTGAACCGGCCCGAAGCCGCCGAAGGTGTAGCTGTACTGGGCATCCACCGTGGTATGCGAGCCGACTTTGACCGGATCGATGATCTGGGAGAAGTCGGGCAGACCGTTCGGCTGGGTGGCGAACACCGTGTTTTCGTCATCAAGGAAGCTGTCGATGTAGCGCACGAACACGATCGCCTGATGCCCGCCCTTCATCCAGGCCAGAGAGGCGTTGAACCGCCAGTCGGGCACCGGATTGAGGAAGTTGAGCCTGTTGCGGCGGTCAACCACGTCAAGCTTCGCACCACCCGGTCCGATGGGCGCCTCGTAATCCGCGACATAGGTTGCCTCAAGACCCGGTCGGAAGATGCCGAGCGCGCTGTCGAAGGTGTAATTGATGTTGATATCGAAGCCGTTGGTGCGGATGAAGGCGGAGTTCACGTAGTTGGTGTTGATCTGCACCAGCGCACCGGTGTTCGGATCGAGGAACACCTTGGTGCCGATGAACTCCGGATTCGTGGTGAACGCCTTGAAGGCGATGTCGTCCGGGCTCTCCTGCAGGATGACATTGCGGAAGAAGAACCGCCAGTGATCGATATCGATGTTGAGCCCGTCGATGGGGGTCAGCGTCACGCCCGCATTCCAGGCCCGCGAGGTCTCGGGCTTCAGGGCCGGATCGCCGATCGTGCGGATGGCGAAGAAGCTGCGCTGGCCCGTTCTGGGGTCGAGCACGGAGTTGAGCGTCGTCTGATTGCCGAAGGCCTGGAACAGCGACGGCGCGCGGAAGGATGTGCCATAGGAGCCGCGCAGCGCCAGCCAGGGTGTCGGCTGGTAGAGCACCGAGACCTTGGGATCCACGGTGTCGCCCGTCTTGCCACCATAGTCCTCGTAGCGCACGGCCGCCTGGACATTGAAGTTCTCGAACAGCGGCAGGTTCAGCTCGCCGAAGAAGGCCGCGACATCGCGTGACTGGTCGAAATCCTGCACCCCGACGGAGACGAACAGGAAGTTGCCCTTGTTCGTGTTGTCATCGAGATCCCAGGCCAGCCGCTCGTCCCGGTACTGGAAGCCCAGCGCAAGCCCCACGGGCCCGGCCGGCAGGTCGAAGAGATCGCCGGAGACGACGGCATCCACCACCGTGATGTCCGAGCGGCCGTCGATCACGATCTCGCCATTGATGAAGTCCAGAATCTCCCTGGAATTGCGCACGGGCGCCAGCACCTGCTCGCCCGTTGCGGGATCGATGATCGGATTGCCGTCGACATCGAAGACCGGCACCTTGGCGTTCGGATCCGCCAGGAAGCCGGAGCCGAAGATGTTGTAGAAGTGACAGGGGCCGACGCCCGGAATGCCGGTCACCGGGTTGCAGTCCTTGCCACCCAGGCCCTGGAGCGCCAGCAGCGTCTCGTTGCGCAGGCCGTCGGACGAGAGCAGCTTGTAGTCGTTGATCCCGCGGGAATACGAAATGTCGTAGTACCAGCCGGTATCGCCGATGTCGCCCCGCGCACCACCCGTGAAATGCCAGGTGTCATAGCGGAAGCTGTTGTCGTTCGGCCGGTTGGTGAAGAAATCCTCCAGCTGGCCGATACCGGGGCTGCGGCCGACATAGAGCACATCGATCTTGAAGGGGTTGAAGGGGTAGGCCGCCGGCCGCTGGCCGGAAGGCGTGGTGTCCGTCGGGCCGACGAAGGCCGAGCCGATGCCGGGCAGCGGGATCGTGCTCGTGATCGGGAAATTCGAGGTGTTCCGGGTCGCCCGATTGCGGGAGAAGTAGAACTCGCCGTAAAGCTCCAGCGAGTGGCTGACCTCCTGCGTCACCTTCGCGAAGGATTTCAGCCGCGTCTCGTCCGGCACGAAGGTGAAGAAGGGGTAGAAGTCATACTGGCACAGGCCGACATTCACCCCGTTGATCTTCTGGAAGGCGGGCAGCACCCAGGGCATTTTCTGTGCCGCCGCCTCGCAGCCGGGATCGGCGAAGAAGGGTGTCTGGAAGGTCGAGCCCGTCTGCTGCGCCTGGGCCGCCCGGATCTGATCCAGAATGAAGGAGGGCACTCCGAGGCCGGCAAGCACGGTGGCCGTCAAGCCGTCCGCAATGCCGTCCGAGGCCTGATTGAAGCCCAGGAACTGCCCCGTCTTGGGGTCGATGTTGGGGATGGGATTGCCGCCCGGATCGGTCAGGATCTGGCCCGTTACCGGATCCACCGCAAAGGGGGTGAACTGGTCATAGGCGGCCACAAAGGCACCGAAGGTCGCCGGGTCCACAAGCCCCGAAAAGAGCGCCGCAAGCGGAATCGCGGGAATGACGATATTGCCCGGCTGTCCCGTCGTATCGGCGATCGACAGCCCGCCGGGTCCACGCTTGTCCAGCGGCCGCAGATCCTTCTCGAAGGTGAACAGCGGCGTGCGGTTCAAGTAGCTTGCCGCGATTACGACATGGGTGCGGTCGTTGCCACCACCCCAGATGCCGGAAACCTTGACGTCATTCTGGGACTGGTTCGTGATGGCCGAGAATTCGGCCTGCAGCTCGAAGCCTTCGAAATTGTCGCGGGTGATGAAGTTGACGACACCGGCCACCGCGTCAGAGCCATAGAGAGCGGACGCGCCGTCCTTCAGGATCTCCACGCGATCCACCGCGATCATGGGCATGAGGGAGGCGGTATCCACGAACAGCAGCCCGCCGTCGGTGGGCGCGGCCGAGCTCGGCTGGCGCTTGCCGTTGACCAGCACCAGTGTCGACTGCACGCCAAGTCCGCGCAGATTGATATTGGAGGTGCCCGTGGTCAGATTCTGGGTAAAGGCGTCGGGATTGTTCTGGGCACCGTTGTTGATGGTGAGCGTCTGGGTGAGGTCCGCAATGTCGAAGGCGCCGATATCCTCCAGATTCTCGCGGCCGACCACCTGAATCGGCGAGGCCATGTTGGCCTGCGATGGCCGCCGGATGTAGGAACCGGTGATCACGATCTCCTCAAGCTGCTGCTCCTCACCCTGACCCTGCTGCTGCGACTGGGCCTGCTGCGCCCAGACTGCTCCCGGCACTCCCATACCGATGGCGACCGCCAGCGCGGCCACGCTTGCCGATGCCCGCCGCAGGCCGCGTGCCGTCAACTCCCTCATCCGTTCCGTCATGGTGATCTCTCCTCAGCCTTCCCGGTATCGACCAGGACCGCGGCACGGAACGCCCGCCGTCTCCCACCCGGGCATTCCGCGCGCGGTTCCCCTTCCCTCTCTAGAACCCGATGCGCATGCGCACATACACCATCCGGCCACGCGGATCATGCAGCCGGCTCTCGTAACCGCCGTTGGTCGCCACATGCGGCGGCTCCTTGTCGAAGAGATTGATGGAGCCGACGGTCAGCACGAGGTTGTTGGTGATCGACAGCAGATCGCTCAGATCCAGATTGTACTGGACATCGACGGTCGTAAACGTGCCGACCTTGGCACCCGGATTCTGGTCATCTTTGATGCTGTCGATGTAGTGCAGGAAGACATTGGCCGAGTGCCGGCCATTGGCCCAGTTGAGCCCCGCATTGAAGCGCCAGCGCGGCGTGGGGCTGCCGAAATTCGTGAAATTGCGGCTGCCCACCCCTTTCACGAGCCCCGCCTGCGGATCGACGATGGTATAGCTGTCCACATAAGTGGCCGTGAATGTCGGCACGAAAGTCCCAAGACCGGTATCAAGGTCATAGCGCAGCTTGAAGTCGACACCATCCGTCGTCACCCGGCTGGCATTCACGAAATTGGTATTGATCTGGACCACCGGACCGAAGAGCGGGTCACCCGCCCGCACTACCCGCGTGGGATCCTGCGGAAAGGCATTCAGAACCGCCTGGCTGTTCTCGCGGATGATCACGTCCGTGAACTTGAAGTGCCAGTAGTCAATATCGAATGTCAGCTCCGGCACCGGCTGCAGCGTGGCACCCAGATTGTAGGCCTTCGAATCCTCGGGCTGGATCGCATCGGACCCGAAGGTGCGCACGCCCGCAAAGAAGGTGCCGCCCGTGATCGGGTCGCTCACCTGTTCGAGCACGGTGGACGATCCGAACTGCTGGAACACGCTCGGCGCCCGGAATGCCGTACCCCAGGAGCCGCGCAGCGAGATCCACTCGGCCGGCGTAATCAGCCCGGCCACCTTGGGATCGGTGGTGGAACCGATGAGCCCGCCATAGTCCTCGTAGCGTACCGCCGCCTGGAGCTCGAACCAGCTGGTCAGCGGCAACCGCAGCTCGCCGAAGAGCGCGATGATGTCACGGTCGCCCCGGAAGTCCGGATTGCCGATCAGGAAGGCGAAGCCGTCGTTGTTGGAGATCGCATCATAGTCGGTGAACAGCTTTTCCTTGCGATACTGCACACCGGCCGCGATCCCCACCATGCCGGCCGGCAATTCGAAGAGATCGCCCGAAATCACCGCCTCGCCCACCGTCAGATCGCTTTCGGCGGCAATGATCTGGTTGGCCAGGAAGCTTGCGATCACGTCCGGATCGTTGGGCGCACTGGTGAAATTCGTGGCGAACGGATTGAAGAATTTGCACGGCCCCACCCCCGGCGTGCCGAGAATGGGATCGCACTGCGTGCCGCCCAGTCCCAAGAGAGCCGCCTGGAAGGCATCGGCCACGACATCCCGCGTGATCACCGTGAAGTCGTTCTGGGCATGCAGGAAATGCCAGTCGATGTACCAGTTGTTCGGCAGCGTGATGGTGCCCTTGACCGCCGCCCGCCAGGTATCGTTCTTGAAGCGGTTCGGCGAGGGGTCGGCGCCATTGCCGAGCGGCCGCCCGAAGAAGGCGAGCGGCAGCCCGCCGATCTGGACGATCGGCTCTCCCGTTCCCGGATTCACGCCCACCAGATAGGGCAGATTCTTGAAGAAGTCCGGCAGGTTGGGGTGGTTCGGCGGAATGATGGGGAAGGTCAGCACCGGGAAGGTGGGCGAGTTGTTGCGCACCGCGCGATTGCGCGAAAAGCCCACTTCCACACCGATCGAAAACCAGTCGGTAATGTCGTAATTGCCTTCGATATAGCCGGTCAGCCGTGTCTCCTCGGCGACAAGATTGAAGAAGTCGCCGAAATCGAAGCCGCAAAAGCCGATCCCCGTCTCGGGAGGCGGCGCACTGGCGCTCGCCCGCAGCGGAATGCCGCCGAACTCGGCACAGCCCGTCGGATCGATGAAGGGGGTACGCGCCGGGATCGTCGCGAAGTTCCCGAGTGCCGGGATGAACACCGGCGTCGTCGTCGGCTGGCCGGTCAGCGGGTTCACCGGGATCGGCGCCACCGTGAAGAACGCACCGGGCATGCCGAGCGCGCTCAGGTCATCCGTCGGCAGCGACAGGCGCTTTTCCGCCGTCGTCAGCGGCGTGCGGTCAAGATATTCGATCGCCGCGATGATGCCGTAATTGTCTCCCTGGACACCCCCGATCCCGGCAATCCGGAAGTCGGTCTGATCCTCATCCGTATTCGTCTGATATTCGGTATCAAGCTCCAGCCCCTCGAAATCCGAGCGCGTGATGAAGTTGACGACACCGGCCACCGCATCCGAGCCGTAAAGGGCCGCCGCGCCATCCTCCAGAATGTCGATGCGCTGGATCGCGATCGTGGGCACAAGAGAAGAGGTGTCCACGAAGCTGATGCCGTCATTGGTGGTGACCGCCGTGGTCACCTGGCGCTTGCCGTTGAGCAGCACCAGCGTCGACGACACGCCGAGCCCGCGCAGATTGAAGTTCGAGGTTCCCGTCGTCGCATTCTGGGTGAAGGCGTCAGGATTGTTCTGGGAGCCGTTGTTGATGGTCAGCGTCTGAATGAGATCGGCAATCGTCGTGGCCCCGATATTGCGGAAATCCTCGGCATCGATCACGCTCAGGGGCGTCGCGCTGCCGGCCTGGCTCTGCCGCCGGATATAGGAGCCGACAATGACGATCTCTTCAAGCTGCTCCTCTTCTCCCTGATCGCCCTGCTGCTGGGCGAAGGCCGGCGGCACCAGGGCCAGAGCCGACACACCGGCTGCCAGAAAGCCGAGAAGACCGAAGGCATGGGACTGGATTCGCATGTTTCCTCCCTCCAAGACTGCCGCCAAACCCTGCAAGGCTACCATCCCGCACGGCCTGCGGCCCGCGCCGCCGTCCATGCGCGTCAAGCCCAGCACTCTTCATCGCGCCGACCGTCCCCAAGCGCCGACGGCCCTGCGCCCAACCGATCATTCTTATTTTTCCCAAAGCTTGTTGGAGGATGCAAGCGACGTCAAGAGCGGGAATAATTTTTGCGCCGGATCGTTGTCGCGCTGCAACACCTGCAAAAATCGGCGGGAGACAGGACAAGTCGCCGTGCTCATCCTCTCTTCCAGGTGGCAACGGCTGCTGCCGGCAGGTGGCAGCGGCCACAGGGCCGGCAGATGCTCCTCCCTGCAGGGCGGGGCGCGGCCGGGTGAGTGAGAGCGACGGGAAGAAGAGGGTGAGGCATGAGTGGACGCGTGGAGGGCAAGACGGCACTGGTGACGGGCGCGGCCTCGGGGCTGGGACGGGCAAGCGCCATTCTGCTCGCCCGGCAGGGAGCACGAGTGATTGCGACCGACATCAACGAGAAGGGGCTGGCCGATCTTGTCCGCGACGAGCCGGCCATTGCGCTCACCCTTGCCCAGGACGTCACCGACCGCGGGCGCTGGGACGATGTGATCGCCGAGATCGACCAACGCTTCGGCGTGCTCGACATTCTCGTCAACAATGCCGGCATCGGCGCGATGGGCAATATCGAGACCACCACGGACGAGGACTGGGCCCGCATCCATCGCGTCGATCTCGACAGCGTCTTCTACGGCTGCCGGGCGGCCCTGCCACTGATGAAGAAGGCGAAGGCCGGCTCCATCATCAATATCAGCTCGATCGCCGGCATCATCGCCGACTCCAATCTCCTCGCCTACTGCTCGGCGAAGGCGGCGGTGCGGCATCTGACGAAGGCGGTGGCCCTGCACTGCGCGCGCATGGGCTATCCCGTGCGCTGCAACTCGGTGCATCCGGCCTTCATCGACACGCCGATCCTCGACGATGCGCTGCCCGGCGTGCCGCGCGAGGTGCTGGTGGAAAAGCTTGCCGAGACGAATCCGATGCGCCGCCTCGGCAAGCCGGAGGATGTCGCCTATGCCGTTCTCTATCTGGCCAGCGATGAATCGGCTTTCGTGAACGGTGCCGAACTCGTGATCGACGGCGGTCTTTCCGCCCAGTAAGGGGCGGAACCGCCCGACAGGCGGCAGGGATCCGCCGCTTAAGCCGCAGCCACCGGCTCCGGCCACAGGCGCCGGACCGGCTCGGGCAGGCTCTGGCGCACATCCGCCACCTCGCCGGCCGAAACATGCCGTCCCAGCACGCTGAAGACGCTGCGTGCCGCCTGCTCCAGATCGATATCGGAGACGTCGGCGCTCCCCAGACGCCGGCGGACCTCGTCAAGAAATTCCTCCAGCGAGCGCCATTTATGGGGTGTGCCCGCGGGATGCCAGCCCTCGAAGAAGATCCCGCGCACCAGCATCGGCAGCTGGGCGGACAGATGCGCCGCCTCGTCCACCGTCAGCCGGTCTCGCAGGACCTGCAGCACGGCCCGCAGCAGCTCATAGGCGCGCCGCCGGCTCACCCCCGTCTCCTCCATGATCTCTTTGAGCCAGACATTCGTCTTTTGCACCGTCTCGTCGAATACCTCCAGTCCCGTGACACTCATGACCGCCTCCTTCTCCACGCGAATCTCCCCAATTTACCGGCACCAGCGACCACCATCACACAAGAAGAACGCTGAAGGCCCGGAAAGGGTTGCAGAAGGATTTCCGCCTTGAACCCGGAATGCTCCTGCGGCCCGCTGCGGCGTGAGGGTCTGCGCCCTGCCGGCGGGACTCGGGGCAGCCGGATGAGGCCACAAAAGCACACTCTTGAGCGGCCCTGTTGACCAAACGAAAGTTTGGCTTGTTTTGCCCCCGGGAGAAGATCTACTATTGATAGAGGAAGTCAACGATATTAAAAACTCTCTACACGGCCCGCGAGGAACGAAGCGTCAGCAAGCGCACTTTATCTGCAAGCAAGGGAGCGCGGGCCAATGGGACGACTTGTGACGCCGGAAGCGGCACCGTCAGCCGCAGCTTTTGCCGAGAAGGTGCCGCAGGAGGCGACAGGGGCGGAAGCGCCGGACAATTATCTGGCCCGCCTCGCCAAGTACATTCCTGCGGAAATCATCGGAGCCTACCTTGCCGCGGAAAAGATCCTGGGCACGGGGTCGAGTGACCGCCTGCTGGCCATCGCAACCTTGGCCGCCTTCACCCTGCTCACACCGATCTATTTCAGCATGTTGCCGGGCCCCGCTCATTGCAAGCGGCTGCACATGATCATTTCCACTCTTGCCTTTCTGGTCTGGTCCTATGCCCTGCCGGGATCAGCCTGGATCAGTCTGGATCTGTCAAACCCGCGGATTGCCGGCATTCTTCTCATTGTCAGCTCTCTTGTCTTCGGTGCGATCAAGCCTCCTCCCTCCGATAACTCGACGGAAGGAAACGAAAAGGGCGAGCCGCCGAGTCCATTGGCAGAACCCGAAAGATCGCCCGAATGACCGGCGAAAAGACGAGATTCCACAATCCGGACACCGTTCTCGTTGCTGAACGGAGAGACTTTCCCCCTTCCCATTTCCCGCTGCAGCAGACGAATTCTTCTACAGCTCCAGCCCGCCGGCATCTGCCCCCGTCTCTCCGTCGGGGCGGCGCGTGAGCGGCCGGGACCATATCCGGCCCGCCTTCCCTTTCAAGGGAGAAGGCATCGCGCTCATCTTCGTGGCATGTGCGGCGACGCTCCTTTGCTCCAGTTGCGCCACGGCCTGGGTGGACGAGGAGGGACACTGCCACATCCTGGGCCTTGCCCATGTGGTACTGATTCCCCCGCCGTCCGACATTCCCATTGCTGGAACCACCGTACGCATCGACACGCTGGGCGTCGCCTCCCTCGATGTCGGAGAAGGTCGGCAATGGATGGTGGGCTATGGCCGGCTCGCCTTTGCCAATATCCGCAACGACGCCTTTGTTCTGGGCTCTCTTCTGCTTGAAGGTAACGGCTCCCCGCCCGCACAGGACATGGCCGCAACAGGCTACCCCTATCTGGAGAAGATCCATGAAGAAGGAACGCACCAACCAGAAGCCCACGGCTCTGCATATTGCTTGGCGCATGAAGCCCGTTTCTCTTCTAAGGGGAACTTTCATCCTCATGGTATCGCTAACGGCGGCTGGCTGCAGCAGCACAAAGAAGGTCACTTTCGTTACCGCAACAGTCATCGGCCTTGATGCCGATACGCGAACTCAGACGGCCGGGATCGGCTATTCACGGGTAGAGGGCATTTCGGGTCCAGCTTACGAGAATGGCGGCGTTCCGCCTGTTTATGCGCGCTTGGAATCAAATCTGAGCGTGTTTTCTCCTAGAATTGATCAGCTCTACGCCACCGGGGCCGCGGCCAGAATCGTTGCCAATGACACGACATCCCCTTCTTCCAAAAAACTCATAGGTACTCATCGCACCATGTTCTTTGGCACCGCAAGCCATTTCGGCCTTCAACTCGGCTTTGGGCCGGGAGGGCTTCAGAATGGGACCCTCGGTTACAAACGGATCGAATTTTCCCTTCTGCCGGTACTTTCCGCACACGAAGGGGGCGAAGAAGATGTGAATGAGACGACACCAAGCAACGCATCATCGAACGCAGGACAAAAAAAACAGACAAAACAGAATGTGAAAGAAGATATATATCCATCTGTAATAGCAAGTATTACATTTGGAGATAAGGAAGAAAAGAAAGACAATAACGACAGCCCCTATCCTGATTCCACGAAGGTTCGGGTTCCTCTATTGCAATTCTTCGCAACCGGTGACGCAGCTGTAAGCTTGGCGGAGCTCCTTAGGCCCCAGTACCAGATGGATGCTCTTAAATCAGTTACCAAGGTTAAATTCACATATGGACCAGATGATAACACGAAAAGTATTCTTGAAAAAATAAAACAAAACAAATCTTCAGAAACAGGCAGTGAAACTACAAGAAGTTATGCAAAAGACAATAAGTGTAGAGATATTTTATTAGATTTTTCTAAGAAAAAATCAATTTCTCCTACAATAATATTATATGCGTCCGGGTATGAGAAAGAAAGAAAGAAGTTAATAGATATAATGAACAATAATCAGTGCGATCAACAAAAATAATTATTATATTATTTCTTGGTCCTACCCCGCAGAGTCAATGAGGCAGAAAGGAAAGTGCCATGAGTGCCAACAACTCTACAATCGAAGGCGTGAAAAAGGAGAAGGTTCCAGAAGTTGTCGAGAGTGCCATCAACAACGACAATGCCACCAAGGTCGTGGCAGAGGTTGACGATGGTGGTGGGGAAGGCACTTGGACCGTCTCCTGGGAAACAGCCGGCCGCCCTCATCATGAGTGAAAAGGGCGGACGCCCCCTTGTTCTTGCCAGGACGGCGGGAGGCGGTTCGGCCTGCATTCTCCGGTCGGCATCCGGAATGCGGACTGCACTTGCACGGAAGTGATCTGGTCCATGAGGCCGGTGCAAGTTCCGGCATTTCCAACGCGCAGGAGGGGAAGGTCTTTCAACCTTCCCCTCCTTGGCCAAATGATGATGCCTGGAAAATCTCTAGGGATCTCGGTCTCTTCGCTTGCCCTCAGCGCCGATAGGTCAGGCGCACGAAGCCGAAGGGCCCCGGGATCGGGTAGAGCGTGCCGTCAAAGCTGTTGAGGTCACAGCTGAAGCAGATCGGTGTCGAGGTATCGAAGAGGTTGTTGACGCCGACCGTCAATGTCCAGTCACCATCCAGATAATGGGGTGTCCAGCTGATCGCGAGATCGGCATAGAGCCGGGCACCGATCTTGTTGGTGCCGGGATCATCCGAGCTCGGCCCCGGATTGCTGCACAGGTCCTGCTTGCCGAAGTCATGCAGGCTGCCGCCGCAGACCTCGGTCAGCGAGCTCATGTAGCGCAGAATGAAGTTGACCGAGAATTCCCGCCAGAACCAGTCCAGCGCCAGCGTCGATTTGTATTCGACGAAGCCGCGCTCAGGCGAGCCGAGCTCGGTGCCTGCCCGCTCGTTCTTGATCAGAGTGCCGCCCGGACCCGGCGTGAACTCCTTGTAGCTGTCAAGCCAGGTGTTGTGCCAGGTCACCCTGAACTGGCCGACATCGTACTGACGCGTGGTCAGCACGACCGACCAGTCGATGCCGTCCGTCTTGATCCGGCCGATATTGGTGAGCTGGTTGGCAAAGGAGATGATCGAGCCACCCGGCCCGCGCACGATGCCGTTGCAGAAGGCGGGGTCCAAGGTCGCCACACAGTTGTTGAGCTGCTCCTGGGCGTTGAGCGCCTGGATCGCGTTCTTCAGATCGATGTTGTAATAGTTGGCCTCGATCACGGCGCTCTCGATCACGCCGCCTTCCAGCCAGCTCGGGCTGTAGGCGAAGCCCAGGGTCCAGGTGTCCGAGGTCTCCGGCTTCAGATTCGGATTGCCGCCGGTCTGGACGCTGATCTGCGGGTTGATCTGCTGGAAGCCGGCTGGCACGCCCAGCTGGGCGCAGTTCTGCGCCGTCTGGCCGGTTGCGTTCGAGCAGGGGTCGTTGATGGTCGAATCGAAACGCGAGCCGGTGTTGAACAGCTCACCGATGCCCGGTGCCCGGAAACCTTCCGACCAGGCGCCGCGAATGAGCAGATCGTCATCCACCCGCCAGTCACCGCCGGCCTTGAACACCGTCTTGGAGCCCGAGGTGTTGTAGTCTGACACCCGGAAGCTGCCCGAGACCTCGAACAGCTGGGCAAAGGGCGCATCGGCCACAAGCGGGACGTTGATCTCGCCATAGACCTCATCCACATTGAAGCCGCCGGCGGTCGGGCTGGCCGGCACGTCCGCGGTCTCACCGGCGATCACGGCCGCATCCGGCTGGAAGAAGCCGGTCTCCTTGCGGTGCTCGTAGCCGAAGGCGTAGCCCAGCGGGCCCGCCGGCAGGTCGATCGCATCACCAGAGACGTTCACGGTGACGTCGAAGAACTCCTGTCGGCTCGTGTCCTGCTGGGTGAAACGGACGTAGTCCAGCATCTCCTGGGTGATCGAGCCCTTGCCGTCCGGTCCCTGGCCGCCGAAGATGTTGAAGGGCACGCATCCGGGCTCGGCCAGACAGCGGTCCACGGGCCCCAGCGCAATTGCCAGACGGCGTGCGTTGATGTTGTTGAAGAAGCGCTGGACCGCGTTGTTCTGCGCCCAGGTGACATTGACATCCCAGTAGACTTGGCGTTCGGCAACCGCTGCTTCACCCTCCACCGTGCCCGAGAGCAGCCAGGTATCCACATTCTGACGGAAGATGCGTGGCCCCGCCTCGATGGGCCGGCGTGCGAGCAGGATCAGGTTGGGATTGTCCCCACCACCATTGAGATCGATCCCGAAGGGGTTGAAGGGATGATCTGCGGGAATGAACACATTGTCTAGGAAGAAGCCGGAGCCCGCATCCGAGCCGAGAAACAGCGGCACGGGCGCGGCCTGGTTCACGGACCGGCGATTGTTGTAGGCGGCCACACCCCGGAAGGTGATGTTGTCGGCCAGATCCACTTCCGCCTTGCCGAAGATGTTCACCCGCTTGTTCGGGGTGAGCAGCAGGTTGAAGGGCTGGAAGTTGAACCGGTCCGCCGTCGTGAAGGGGTGAAAGTCGCTGTTTGCCAGATCGTTTGGATCGAATACCGGCTTGTTGGCGCCACCATCGTTCAGCACGCCGTCGTTGAGCGTGATCGAGAAGACCTCGCCCACCCGCGGATCGAAGAAGATGAACCGCCCCTGCGGGGTGGCCGAGGAGCCGCCGCTGCCGTCGGAGACGCCGGCGATCGGGAACTGCGAGATCTTGCGGTCGCCGGCGAACACCTTGCCCTGATCGGTGAAGCTGGCAGCCAGCATGACGCGGGTGGTCTCCGTCTGGGCGCCCCAGCGGAAGGTGTATTCCT
>CAYYGH010000028.1:22021-32098 GCA_964471405.1 uncultured Sphingomonadales bacterium
GCCAGCATGACGCGGGTGGTCTCCGTCTGGGCGCCCCAGCGGAAGGTGTATTCCTGCGTCGTGCCGTCACCCTTGTTGAGGAAGGTGCCGCCATAGGCGCTGACATCGAAGCCCTCATAGGCGTTCTTCGTGATGATGTTGACGACACCGCCGATCGCATCCGAACCATAGATGGTGGAGGCGCCGTCCTGCAGGATCTCGATGCGGTCGATCACATTGACCGGAATGGTGTTGAGGTCCACAGCCCCCGAGACGCCGGAAGCCGACGATCCCTTCACCCAGCGCTTGCCGTCGACCAGCACGAGCGTGCGCTTGGAACCCAGATAGCGCAGGTCGATTTCGCTGGCACCCGCGCCGATGCCGCTGCCGTCCGGCGGGAAGCCGAGATTGCCGCTGGAGTTGTTGGCGCGGTTGATAGCCGAGCCTGCAATCGGCAGGCGCTGCAGGAATTCCCCCAGCGAGGCCTGTCCGGTCTTGGCGATGTCCTCGGAGGAGTAGTTCAAGATCGGCTGCGGCACCTCCAGCGGCGAACGCCGGATGCGCGAGCCGGTCACCACCACTTCCTCGATCTCTTCCACCGCCTGGTCATCCTTTGATTGCGGTGCGGCCTGCTGGGCAAGTGCGGATGTCGCAAAAAGCAGACTCATCACACTCACGGTCGCAAGATAGGGCGAGGTTGGATTCCTCATCGCATCAGCTCCCTTCGATTGACGTGATGGACGTGCATGATGCGCCCCCCTAAGGCGCATCCCCCCTGTCTCGCCCCGCTTGCCAGGGAGCGATCATATCGGGCGGATCACGCCAGGCGTAGGGAATTCGTGAAGAGCGGATGCAATTAGCCGGACAGTGTTACCGAAAAGCCACACCCTGCCCCTTGCCTTCCCGGTCCACGGCTCTTTCCCCCTCTGCCTTCTGCACGACGGTCAGCGCAGACCACAGCCTGCGATCACTGCCTGCGTCTTGACCAACAGGCAGCTTCCCACCCCGATGCCCGCCTTGGAAGGTGCGTCCGTCAATGCCCCGCCGGCGCCGAGGGAGGCAGCAGCAGCGCATCGTCCCCCGCCGGCCGGGGCGAAAGGAGATGGCCGCGCGGGTCGGCCAGCACGCGCGCCGCGGCATCGGGCGAAGACGATGATGCGGAGGGACCCTCCGGCTCGGGCGGCGGCTCCTCGAAGTCCTCCTCGAAGATGCTTTCCTCTTCTTCCGTCTGCTCGGGCCTGCCGTTGCTGATGAGATAGGCCCGGCGCTGGCGATAGGCGGAACGGGCAAGGGCGTAGGGATCGGTCGCTTCCAGCAGAGTATTGACATCATCCCAGTGCCGCGCCCGCGCCTCGACGATATTGCCGAGAGAAAGCGACAGCTGAAGATTGTGCACATCCAGCTTGTCCATGCCGATCATGAAGGGATCGGCGATCGCATCCACGGCAAAACCCACCGCATCGCGAGGGTTCGACGGCCCCAGCAGAGGCAGCACCAGATAGGGGCCTTCCTTCACGCCCCACACCGCCAGCGTCTGGCCGAAATCCTCGTCCACCTTGGGGATGCCCATCTCGCTTGCCGGGTCCGCCACCCCGGCGATCCCGAGGGTCGAATTCACGAGAAACCGCCCCAGCGCCTGGCCCGAGCGCTTGAGGTCCCCCTGCAGCAGCGTGTTGGCGAAGACCAGCGGCATGCCGGCATTCGCAAAGCCGTTCGAGATCATCCGCTCGACGAAATCCGGCAGCACCGTCCGATAGACCCAGGCCACGGGGCGCATGACATAGCGGTCAAGCACCATGTTGGCCTTGAAGACCCCCCGGTTCCAGGACTCGTAGGGATCGATGCGGCGGATGCTGTCTGCCGGCGCACGCGCGTCCTCGACCTTCTGGCGTGCAGCCGCCTCCGCATTCGGCTTCGGTCCACCGGCACAGGCGGCAAGCAGCAGTACCGTTGTCACCACCGCCACCAGACCCGCCGCATGCCGGCATCCGCCCCCGAATGCTTCCGACGCTCCCCGCTGCCGTTTCTCGTGCATTTGCTCAGGACCTTTCCGTCACATGCATGTTAGCCCCTTGCCCGGCCGGCCCTGCCGGATGTGCCAGACGGCGGCCCGACCGGCAGTCCCCCGCAGGGTCTTACCACCCTCGCGCCAGCCCGGTCAAAAGCCCCCGGTCCTTCAGCCCCGGCAGAGCGGTCCTCCCACCTGCCTGCCGCTCTCCTTCTCTTTCATCCGGCATGATCCTCTTCATCTGCATGCCCCGCCTGCCTGAGGGGCCACACGCCCCTTGGCGAGGCATGCCTACATGACCTTGCCGCCCCCTTCCTCCATATGCCTTTCCTTTTTCCTCTCCGTTCCCGCACAAATCGCCTCTTCATGTCTTTTTGGCGTTTACGAGACATAAAGATATGTTTATATGAGATCGCCCTGGAGGAATCGCCGGCAAGAGGACCGGGCTGCCGGTCATCGGATTCCTCGTCGGCATCATGATGGGAACGGAGCATGGCGGGACGATGACGGGCATGGAGCGATTGCTGGCGGCACTCAAGGCGGCGGGCGAGCCGACGCGGCTCAGGATTCTGGGGCTTCTGGGCCATGGAGAGCTGACGGTCACTGAGCTTACCCAGATCCTGCGCCAGAGCCAGCCGCGGGTCTCGCGGCATCTGCGGCTGCTGACGGAAGCGGGCCTTCTCGACCGCTTTCGCGAGGGTGCCTGGGTCTTCTACCGCCTCCAGGAGCGGGGGCCGGCGGCGGACCTTGCCCGCACCATCGTCGATCTCATCCCCGAAGGCGATCTCGAACATCAGCGCGATCTTGAGCGGCTGGCCGAGGTGCGCCGCCAGCGCGCGGAAGAGGCGGCCGCCTATTTCCGCCAGCATGCGCCCCACTGGAACCGTATCCGCTCGCTCTATGTGCCGGAGGAGCGGGTGGAAGCGCGGCTGCTGAAGCTTCTGGAGGAAGACCCCGTCGATGATCTGCTCGACATTGGCACCGGCACCGGACGGATCCTCGAGATCTTCGCCCCCCATATCAAGCGGGGGCTCGGCATCGATCTGTCGCAGGAGATGCTGACGGTCGCGCGGGCGACACTGGCGGCACATGATTACGGCCACTGCCAGGTGCGGCTGGGCGACATGTATGACGTACCGGTCCCGAACGACAGCTTCGATCTCGTCGTCTTCCATCAGGTGCTGCATTTCGCGGACGACCCGGCCGCCGCCCTGCGCGAGGCCGCGCGCGTCACCCGGCCAGGCGGCCGCATTGTCGTGGTCGACTTCGCTCCCCACGACAAGGAGTTCCTGCGCGAGGAGCATCAGCACCGCCGGCTCGGATTTGCGGATGAAGAGGTGGACGGCTGGGGCCGCCAGTGCGGGCTCGATCCGGCGAGAATCGAGCATCTGGAAGGTGGAGAACTCACGGTCACCCTGTGGCTGTTCGCCAAGCCGGCGCGTGAGGGGGTTCTTGGGCAGGCAAGGATGGAGGCTGCCAGCTGATGAGCCCGCATTCCTACAATCCCCGCGCCTTCGCCCCGTCGCTGTTTGCCGGGATCGGCGGCGACATCACGGTGTCCTTCGAGTTCTTCCCGCCGAAGACGCCGGCGATGGAAGACCAGCTGTGGGAGGCGATCACGACGCTCGCCCCGCTTAAGCCCCGCTTCGTTTCGGTGACCTATGGGGCGGGCGGCTCGACGCGCGAGCGCACGCATCGCACGGTCCAGCGGATTTTGAAGGAAACCCCGCTCACCCCGGCGGCGCATCTGACCTGCGTCAATGCCACGCGCGATGAGATCGACGCCATCGCCCGCGACTACTGGGAGCTGGGCGTGCGCCATATCGTGGCGCTTCGGGGCGATCCGCCCGAGCGCGGCCAGCGTTACCGTCCCACGCCCGGCGGCTACGCCAATGCCGCGGAGCTGGTGGCCGGACTGAAGCGGGTTGCGGACTTCGAGATCTCGGTCGCCGCCTATCCCGAGCGTCACCCGGAATCCCCGACGCTGGCTGCCGATCTCGAAAACCTGAAGCGCAAGCAGGATGCCGGCGCGACACGGGCCATCACCCAGTTCTTCTTCGAGCCGGAACTCTTCTTCCGTTTCCTCGACCACGCGCGGGCCTTCGGGATTACCATGGAGATCGTCCCGGGGATCCTGCCGGTGACCCATGTGGGCCAGCTGAAGCGCTTTGCGGCCTTCTGCGGGGCGAGCGTGCCGGCCTGGCTGGATCACCTCTTCGAGGGCCTCGACGACCGCCCCGAGACGCGCGCGCTGGTAGCGGCCACCGTGGCCGGCGAGCTGTGTTCGCGGCTTTATGCCGGCGGCGTGCGGCATTTTCACTTCTACACCTTGAACCGCGCGCCGCTGGTCTATGCCATCTGCCATCTGATGGGTCTGCGGCCGCAGGACTCGGCGGCCGCCGCCGTGCGAACCGCTGGTCGGGAGATTGCATCATGAACCACCGACCATCCCATGACATGGCGGCCCGGGCCGCCCGATTGGCTGAGCTGGCCGGTGAGCGGATCCTGCTGTTTGACGGCGCCATGGGCACCATGATCCAGCGCGCACGGCCCGACGAGGCCACCTATCGGGGCCCGCGCTTTGCCGACTGGCCGCAGCCCTTGAAGGGCAACAATGATCTGCTTGTTCTCACCGCGCCGGAGCTGATCGCGGACATCCACCGGGCGTATCTGGCCGCCGGTGCCGACATCATCGAGACCAACACCTTCAATGCCAACCGCATCTCGCAGGCGGATTACGGGATGGAAGATTACGTATCCGAAATGAATAGGGCGGCGGCACGGCTTGCCCGCAAGGCGGCGGACGAGGCCACCGAAGCCGAACCGGACCGTCCCCGCTTCGTCGCCGGTGCCATCGGGCCGACGAACAAGACGCTGTCGGTCTCGCCGGATGTCGCGGACCCGGGCTTTCGGGCCGTCACCTTCGATGAGATGGTGGCCGTCTATCACGAACAGGCTGCCGCGCTGGTCGAGGGCGGTGTCGATTTCCTGCTGATTGAGACGATCTTCGACACGTTGAACGCCAAGGCGGCGCTGATCGCGATCCGGGATCTCGAAGAGGAACGGGACATGGCGATCCCGGTGATGATCTCCGGCACCATCACCGACATGGCCGGGCGCAACCTCTCGGGCCAGACGGTGGAAGCCTTCTGGATCTCGATCGCCCATGCCGAGCCGGTGGCGGTCGGCCTCAACTGCTCCTTCGGGGCGGTGCATCTGCGCCCGCATCTGGAGCGTCTCGCGGCGATGGCGGACACGCTGGTCCTCGTCTACCCCAATGCCGGCCTGCCCAATGACCTCGGCGAATATGACGAAACACCCGCCGAGACGGCCGCGGCCATCCGGCAGATGGCCGAGGACGGGCTCGTCAATCTCGTGGGCGGCTGCTGCGGCACGACGCCCGAGCACATCCGCGCCATCGCCGAGGCGGTGGCGGGCCTGCCCCCGCGGCAGGTGAAGCCTGCCGAGCCGCGGCTGATGCTCGCCGGACTGGAGCCATTTGTTCTGTAATCGAAACGAACTGGCCATCGCCCTCCTGGCGATTGCGTTCAGAAGCGTGCGGAAAACCGGACCGAGACCATGACCAGCGCCCCCAATATCGCCCGCTTCGTCAACATCGGCGAACGCACGAATGTCACCGGATCTGCGCGTTTCCGGAAGCTGATCATGGCCGGCGACTATGATGCGGCCGTCGAGGTCGCCCGCCAGCAGGTGGAAAACGGCGCGCAGATCATCGATGTCAACATGGACGAGGCGCTGCTCGATGCCGAAGAGGCGATGGCGACCTTCCTCAAGCGCATCGCCGCCGAGCCGGATATCGCCCGCGTGCCGGTGATGATTGACAGCTCGCGGTTTTCCGTCATCGAGACGGGCCTCAAGCATGTCACCGGCAAGGCGATCGTCAATTCGCTTTCGCTCAAGGAGGGGGAAGCCGAATTCCTCCGCCAGGCCCGGATCGTGCGGCGCTATGGTGCGGCGACGGTGGTGATGGCCTTCGACGAGGAAGGCCAGGCGGATACCGTGGAACGCCGCGTCGCCATTCTTTCGCGCGCCTACCGGCTGCTCACCGGCATCGGCTTTCCGCCCCAGGACATCATCTTCGACCCCAATGTCTTCGCGGTCGCAACCGGCATGCCGGAGCATGACCGCTATGCCCTGGATTTCATCGAGACGGTCAAAATTCTGAAGGAGCGCTTCCCGCTGGCCAAGGTCTCGGGCGGGATCTCGAACCTGTCCTTCTCCTTCCGCGGCAACAACACCGTGCGCGAGGCGATGCATGCGGTCTTTCTCTATCACGCCATCCGCGCAGGATTGGACATGGGTATCGTCAATGCCGGCCAGCTCGTGATCTATGACGAAATTCCGGACGAGCTGCGCGAGCGCGTCGAAGACGTGATCCTCTACCGGCGCCCGGATGCCGCGGAGCGCCTGCTGGAGATCGCGGAGCGATATCGTAACGCATCCGGAACAAATAAGTCCGGCAGTCAGGACGACGGCTGGCGCGATGCGCCGGTGGCCGAGCGCATCGCCACCGCGCTCATCAAGGGCATCGACCGCTACATCATCGAGGACGTCGCCGAGGCGCTGGAGGAGATCGGCAGCCCCTTGGGCGTCATCGAAGGCCCGCTCATGGCCGGCATGAACCGCGTCGGCGATCTTTTCGGTGCCGGCAAGATGTTCCTGCCCCAGGTGGTCAAGGCCGCGCGGGTGATGAAGAAGGCGGTGGCCTGGCTGACGCCGCATCTCGAGGCCGAAAAGAAGGCGGCCGCCGACAGCCGCCCGAAGGGCCGCGTGCTGCTTGCGACCGTCAAGGGCGACGTTCATGACATCGGCAAGAACATCGTCGGTGTCGTGCTGGGCTGCAACAATTTCGAGGTGATCGATCTCGGCGTGATGGTGCCGCCGGAAAAGATCATCGAGACCGCCCGGGCCGAGAAGGTCGACATCATCGGGCTGTCCGGCCTCATCACGCCGTCGCTGGACGAGATGGTGACGGTGGCCCGCATGATGGAGCGGGAGGGGCTGAAGCTTCCCCTTCTCATCGGCGGCGCCACCACCTCGAAGGCCCACACGGCACTCAAGATCGACCCCTGCTACTCCGGCCCGGTGATCCACGTCCTCGACGCCGGGCGGGCTGCTGCGGTCGTCCAGACCCTGCTTTCCGATGATTTGCGCGATAGTTTCATATCCGAAACGAAAGAGGCCTATGCGAAGCTGCGGGCGGCGCGGGCCGAACATCCGAAGGCCGACCGGCTGATCCCGCTCGCAGCCGCGCGCGCCAATCGCGTGCGGATCGACTGGGCGGCCTACGAGCCCCCGCGCCCGCGGGCGCCGGGTGTGAAGGTGCTGCGGAACTATCCGCTCTCCGATCTCGTCGACCGCATCGACTGGACGCCCTTTTTCCGTTCCTGGGAGCTGGCCGGCAACTATCCGGCGATCCTGGAGGATGAGACCGTCGGCGAGGCCGCGCGCACGCTCTTTCGCGATGCCCAGGCGATGCTGGAGCGCATCCTGCGCGAGGGCTGGTTCACCGCCCATGGCGTGATCGGCTTCTGGCCTGCGAATGCCGAGGGCGACGACGTGCTGCTCTATGCGGACGAAAGCCGGCGCACCGTCATCGCCCGCATCCCCTTTCTGCGCCAGCAGATGGCCAAGCGCGAAGGGCGACCGAACTTCTGCCTTGCGGACTTCGTGGCCCCCATCAACTCCGGCAAGGCCGACCATCTGGGGCTGTTCGCCGTCACCACCGGCCATGGGGTAGAAGAGCGCGCCCGCGCCTTCGAGGAGCGCGGCGACGACTATTCGGCCGTGCTCGTCAAGGCGCTCGGCGACCGGCTCGCCGAGGCCTTCGCCGAGCGGTTGCATGAGCGCGTGCGCAAGGAGTTCTGGGGCTATGCGCCCGACGAGAATCTCACCAACGAGGAGATCATCAAGGAGCGCTACCGTGGCATCCGCCCGGCCCCGGGCTATCCCGCCTGCCCAGATCATTCCGCAAAAGAAACGATTTTCCGGCTGCTCGATGCACCGGCCAACGCCGGCATGACGCTGTCGGAAAATCTCGCCATGCTGCCGCCATCCAGCGTGTCCGGCTTCTATTTCGCGCATCCGGCCGCGCAGTATTTCGGCGTCGGGAAGATCGGGCGCGATCAGCTGGAAGACTACGCCCGGCGCATGGGGCTGGAGCTCGCGGAAGCCGCCCGGCGGCTCAGGCCCAACCTGGCAGACGATCCCTTCCTCGATGCCGACAGCCGCCCCTCGGCGGCCTGACCGGGTACTCGCGGCAGCCGCCTTCCTGCTTGTGGCAGGTCCCATCCTCGGCCGATCCGGGCTTAAATGGCTGGCAGGACGGGAAGGATCAGGAAGAAGTCCATGGCCTTTGATCTCGTGATCCGCGGCGGGTTGATCTACGACGGCACGGGCGGCGAACCCTATAAAGCGGATATCGGCATCCGCGATGGCGTGATCGCGGAGATCGGCCGCATCGCCGCATCCGGCGCCGAGGTGATCGATGCGACCGGCGCGATCGTCACCCCCGGCTTTGTCGACATCCACACCCATTACGACGGCCAGGCCTGCTGGGACCCGGAGCTCGGCCCCAGCTCGCGCCATGGCGTGACCACGGTGGTCACCGGCAACTGCGGCGTCGGCTTTGCGCCCTTGAGGCCCGGGGAGCAGGACAAGCTCATCGAGCTCATGGAAGGCGTGGAGGAGATCCCGGGAGTCGCCCTGGCCGAGGGCGTGCCCTTCACCTGGGAGAGCTTCGCCGAATATCTGGATGCGCTGGAATCCCGCCCGCGGGCCATCGATGTCGCAACCCAGATCGCGCACGACCCGGTGCGGCTTTATGTCATGGGCGAGCGTGGAGCCGCCGGCGACAAGGCAAGCGAGGAGGAGCTCGCCGAAATGCGCCGGATCGTCGCCGAGGCGATCGCGGCTGGCGCCTTCGGCGTTTCCACCGGGCGCACCGACGTCCACAAGACGGCACGCGGGGCCGACACGCCGGCGCGCGATGCGGACCGTGCGGAGCTTGCTGCGCTTGCGCTCGGGGCGCGTGATGGAGGCGGGCTGATCCAGGTGGTCTCGGACTTCCGTCTGGCCGACGGGCCGGAGGCTTTCGATCCCGAATTCGACCTCGTCGATCACATGGCGGAAGTCTCCGGCCGGCCCCTCAGCCTCTCGCTCAACCAGCGCGATCTGGCGGCCGAGCAGTGGAAATGGATACTGCGGCGCGTGGAGGCGGCGAACGGACGCGGCCGGATCATGCGGGTCCAAGTCGCAGCCCGCGGCATCGGCGTCTTCTTCGGCCTTGAGACGACGCTGAATCCGCTCATGGCGCTTCCCGCCTTCGACGAGATCGCGGGCCTGCCGCATGCGGAGCAGGTGAAGCGCTTGCGCGACCCGGCCTTCCGCCGGCGCCTGCTCGAAGGGAGCCCGCGCATGCTCTCCGGCCCCGGCAGCCCCGTGCCGCCGCTTGCCGACATCGTCATCCGCAATCTCGACAGCTTCGCCGCGCGCTTCTTCCGCCTCGGCGATCCGCCGGACTACGAACCGCCGGCGGAGGCCTCCCTTGCAGCCGAGGCGCGCCGGCGCGGCGTGCCGGTGATCGAGGCGATTCTGGACGCGATGCTGGAGGAGGACGGCCACCAGCTCATCTATTTCCCCATCTACAACTACGCCCGCGGGGATCTGGAGGATCTGCGGGCGATGCTGACCCATCCGGCGGCCCTGCCAGCGCTGTCTGACGGCGGCGCGCATGTGGGCACCGTCTGCGATGCGAGCTTTCCGACCTTCATGCTCACCCACTGGGCGCGCGACCGCCGGCGCGGGCCGAAGCTGCCGCTTGAATGGATCATCGCCCGCCAGACGCGCGAGAACGCGCGCTACATGGGGCTTCATGACCGCGGCGAGATCGCCGTCGGCAAGCTCGCCGACATCAATGTCATCGACTTCGCGCGTCTCAAACTGAAGCGGCCGGAAATCCGCCGCGATCTGCCCGCCGGCGGCCGGCGCCTATTCCAGGAGGCGGAGGGCTATGTGGCCACCATCAAGGCGGGCGTGCCCATCATCCGCGACGACCGGCCGACTGGTGC
>CAYYGH010000029.1:0-18557 GCA_964471405.1 uncultured Sphingomonadales bacterium
GGAGACCAAGTCCAACGAGGAATTCTTCGCCGCCATGAACCAGTAGGCGGGCGGCACCGGGTTTCTCGTCGATCGCATCCATCCCCGCTGGCGGACGGCTCCTCGCGAGCCGGGCTCCCTTGCGGACGAAGCTGCCGCTTGCGCTCGTCTCACCGCTTTCACTGGAAAGAATAATATGCTATATTTTCCTGTGAAGGAGTGAGGCATGAGAGCGGCGCGCATTGATGACGAGCGGCAGGCATCCGCCGAGGCGGCGGCCGTCGTCACCAAGGCCGTCGTGCGAGCGGCGGAGCGGCTCGGGCTTTCGGGCCGGGAGCTTGCGGCGGTTCTGGGCGTGAGCGAGGCGACGGTCTCGCGCATGAAGCGGGGGCGCCATCTGCTGCATCCGGGTGAGAAGGCTTTCGAGCTGGCGGTGCTGTTCATCCGCATGTTCCGCTCTCTCGATGCCATCACGGGCGGGGATGAAGCCGTGGCCCGCGCCTGGCTGAGAAATACGAACACCGTGCTTGGTGCGCCGCCTGCCGAGAAAATCAGCAGCATCGGGGGGCTTGTCGATGTCATCGCCTACTTGGACGGCCGACGCGCTCCGGTCTGAGGTCCGACGGTTCAGGAAATCCGTCTGGCGCGCCGTCGAGGCCCAGCACATCGTCTCCACGCGCAAGCTCGTGGACAGTCTCGCCGAACAGGAGCTGCTTGAAGAGCTCATCGAGGCGAGCAAACCGGCCCTGCCCCAGGAATGCCGGCATCTTCACTATCTGCTGGCCACGCCATTCCGCTATGGCTGGAAGGCGCGGCCGAGCCGTTTCCGCGCATCCGGCGAGTCCGGCGTTTTCTACGCGAGCGAGCGGGTGGAAACGGCCGTCGCCGAGATGGCGTTCTACCGCCTGCTCTTCTTTGCCGAATCACCCGGCACGCCCTGGCCGGACCGGGCGCTGGAATACACGGCATTCCAGGCGCGGCTTGCCACCGACCGCGCGCTGGATCTGACGCGCCCACCATTCAGCAAGGATGCGGCGTTGTGGACACGGCCTGCCGACCACTCCGCCTGTCAGGCACTCGGCCGGTCGGCACGCGAGGCGGGTATTCAGGTGATCCGCTATGCGAGCGTCCGGGACCGACCGTCGGGGCGGAATGTCGCCGTGTTGAGCTGCTTGGCCTTTGCCGGGCCGGAACCGGTCGCAGTAGAGAGCTGGCGGCTGCTGTTCCTGGGAGACCGCGTGCAGGCGGTCCGGGATCATCCGCGCCTGAACCGGGAATGGCCGGTCTCCGATTTCGGGCGGGATCCCCGGATCGCGCCGCTTCTTACGGGACCAGGATGACGCTGCCGGTGGTGGCGCGGGACTCCAGCAGGCGGTGGGCCTCGGCCGCCTCCTCCAGTGGCAGACATGCGGCGATCTGCGGGCGGATCACGCCCCGCTCCCACATCGCGAACACCCGTGCTGCGCCGTCAGCGATTTCCGCGGGCTCGGCATAGTAATCCATGAGAGAAGGGCGCGTGACGTAGACGGAGCCGGCGGCCGTCAGCTCCAGCAGCGAGACCGGCGGCACCGGGCCGGACGCGTTGCCGAAGCTTACCAGCATGCCGCGCCGGCGAAGCGATGCGAGCGAATCCCGCCAGGTCGCCGCGCCCACGCCGTCGAAGACGACATCCACACCGCGCCCGCCCGTGATCTCCCGCACCCGCGCGGCTACCGGCTCGTCGCGGTAGAGGATCACGTGATCGGCGCCGCGTGCGCGCGCAAGCGCCGCCTTCTCAGGTGATCCGACGGTGGTGATCACCGTGGCACCCAACGCCTTCAGCCAGGGCAGCGCCAGATGGCCGACGCCACCGGCGCCCGCATGGAAGAGCACCGTCATGCCGGGCTTGACCGGCGCGCAGCGGCAGACGAGGTATTCCACGGTTGCCGCCTTGAGCATCATGGCGGCCGCCGTCTTGCAGTCCAGCCCTTGCGGCAGCCGCACGGCGCGTGCCGCCGGCACGACCCAGTATTCGGCGTAAGCGCCGACCGGTCCGAGAAACCCGGCGGCCCGCATGCCGGCTGCCCAGCCGTCCACCTCCGGCCCCACGGCATCGACGACACCGGCCGCTTCCAGCCCGATCCCGGACGGCAGGTCGAGAGGATAGAGACCGGTGCGGTGATAGGTGTCGATGAAGTTGACGCCGGCGGCCTCGACCCGGATCCGGATCTCGCCGGACCCGGGCGCGGGCACCGGCAGCGTTTCGGTGGCCAGCACCTCGGGCCCGCCGTGGCGCAAGAGACGGATGGCGCGCATGGTCTCGGCCATGGCGGTCTCCTCCTGTCCATGGCCGCCCTCGATTAGGGCGGAAAACCCCTTGCGCGGGCGCGGAAAACCGGCCCGGCCCGCGCCGACCGGGCGCGGCTAGCGCTTCAGATGCTCGGCGAAGAAGTCCAGCGTGCGCCGGTTGGCGAGCTCGGCCGCCTCCTTGTTGAAATTGATGCCGTCCGGCCGCGCGAAGGCATGGTCGACGCCGGGATAGTCGTAGATGGTGACCCGCGGATTGCCGTCCAGCGCCTCATGGATCTTCTTCTGCGCCGCCTTGTCGACGAACTGGTCTTCTTCGGCGATGTGCATCAGCAGATAGCCGGCGATGCTGTCCGCCTCGTCCAGATAGTTGTCGATGCCGACGCCATAGTAGCTGACGCTGGCGTCCACGCTCGTCCGGCAGGCGGTCAGATACGCGAGCAGCCCGCCGAGACAGTAGCCGACGGCGCCGATCCGCCGCGTCACGGCGTCATGGCTGTGCAGGGTCTCAAGCGTTGCGGCAATGTCCTGGATGCCGAGATCGACATCGAAGGCCTTGTAGAGCTCGAAGGCCTTCTGCCACTCCTCGTCCGTCTTGTCGGTGAGCTCTATCCCGGGCTCGATGCGCCAGAAGAGGTCCGGGCAGAAGGCGACATAGCCCTCGCCCGCCAGCCAGTCGCAGATCCGGCGCATGCCGGCGTTCACGCCGAAGATCTCCTGGATGACGATGACACCCGGCCCGCTGCCCGATTCGGGAAGGGCGAGATAGCCGCCGAAGCTGCCCGAGCCGTCACGGGCCGTGATGGTAAGATCCGCCATGGCTGTCCTCCCAGATTGCCGCCTTGCGCTTCATTCACCGATGCGGGACCGGTCCCGCTCGTCCCGCGCAATCTAGACCGCAGGGCGCGGCTTGAAAAGGGTGCCCGCCGGCCGCCCGCGACTTGCCGAAATGGCCGTCTGCACCCCGGCATGTCCTAGCACAGCAGGGCGCCTTCGTGAATGAGCAGGCGGCGCTTGGTCGCAAGCCCGCCGGCTCCGGAATAGCCGGTCAGCCGCCCGTCCGCACCCAGTACCCGATGGCAGGGAATGACGATCGGGATCGGATTGGCTCCCACCGCCCGGCCGACGGCCCGTGCCGTCGAGCCGACCGTGGCGGCAAGGGCGCCGTAGGTGGTCGTCCGCCCGTAGGGAATGGTGAGCAGGGCATCCCATACCTGGCGCATGAAGGGACTGCCGCGGGGGGCGAGCGGGAGAATGAAGCGGGTGAGCCGGCCGGCGAAATAGGCGGCAAGCTGGTCGCGGGCCTCGGCAAGGAGGGGATCGGCGGTTGCCTCGGGCAGGTCGCTTTCGCCCCAGTGAAGGCGGACCAGGGCATCGCCTTCGGCCACGAGAACGAGCCGGCCGACGGGGCTTGTCACCACCGCCGCCCGGGCACGGGCGTGCTCCGGCCGGATGCGATTTGCCTCAGACATGCTCGGCCTCCATTTGTGCCGCGAGCACCTCGGGTGCGTCCGCGGGCGCAAGGCAGCGGCTGCCAAGGCAGAGAATGGCCTGGACCCCCTCTGCCGGTACGGATTCACCCGCAAGCCCGGCCGCAAAGGCGGCCGCCGCCAGCCGGCGGAAGGCGGCGAGGCGCTCGTCATCGCTTTCAGCCGGCGCCAGAACCTTCAGATGCGCGCCGCGCTGATGCGCATCCAGCGCGGCGAGACAGGCGGCAAGCCCCAGCGGATGGCGGGAGGAGGCAAGCGGCTGCAGCGCTGCGGCCAGGGCCTCGGCGCGCGCGGCCCAGGGGCCGTCCGGCGCCAGCCGCGCGAGACGCGAGAAGACGCCGAGCAGCAGCGCCGTGCCGGAGGGCGACGGGCCGTCGTCCGGGATCACGGGGGCGATCGGAAGCCCCGCCGCCGGGCCGAGACGGTAGAGGCCGCTTTCCGGATCGTGGAAGAGATCGTGTGCCAGATCGGCAAGGCGCAAGGCCCCATCGAACCACTTGCGCTCGCCGGTGGCGACGGCCAGCGCCAATGCGGCCTCGGCCAGGGCGGCGTAGTCCTCGAGCGCGGCGGGCGGGCCCGGCTCGCCATCCAGCAGATGGCGGGCAAGCATCCCGTCGGGTCGCCGCAGCCGGGCGAGCAGGGTGGCCAGCGTCCTGCCTGCCAGCGCCGTCCACTCGTCGCGCGCGAAGGCGGCGCCGGCAGCGACCAAAGCGGTCACGAGGCGGCCGTTCCAGGCGCCGATCACCTTGTTGTCGCGGGACGGCCGCGGCCGGTCGGCGCGGGCCTCGGCGAGGCGGGCAAGCAGGCGGCGGGCATCCGCTTCCTCGCGCGCCCAGGCCTCGTCCAGCGGCGTGTGGCGGCGGACGATGACGATCCGGCCGTCGACATGGCCTTCCTCCGGCACAAGAAAGATGCGGCGGAAGAGATCGAGATCGCGGCCGAGCACGGCGGCGAGCTCGTCGCGCGCCCACAGATAGCTGCCGCCTTCCTCGCCGGCCGTCTCCGCATCGAGCGCCGCCGCGAAGCCGCCGCCTTCGACCGCCATCTCGCGCTGAAGCCAGGTGATGAGAGCCTCGGCCGTCTCCGCAAGCCAGGCCGCCTCCTCCACCCGCGCCACATCCGCCAGAAGCAGCAGCAGCTCGGCATTGTCGTAGAGCATCTTCTCGAAATGCGGGACCTGCCAGGCGGCATCGACGGTGTAGCGGTGGAAGCCGCCACCGATCTGGTCATGGATGCCGCCCGCGACGATCGCCGCAAGCGCCTGGCGCACCGCATGGCGGGCGGCCCCACCGCGCGCGGGGTCGCGCCGGGCGCGCCAGAGGAGCGCCAGCGCCGGGGCCTGCGGAAACTTGGGCGCGCTGCCGAATCCGCCATGGACGGGATCGACGAGGGTGAGCAGCCGCTCCGCCGCGCGCGCAAGCAGCGCGGACGGATCTGCAGCCGGCATCGGGTCGGCGGGGAGGGGACGGGCGAGCAGCCGCGCGGTCGCATCGAAGATCCGCTGCGCCGTCTCCTCCACCACGGCACGCCGCTCCGCCCAGGCGCGGGAGACATGCGCAAGGACCGTCGCGAAACCGGGCATGCCGCCGCGCGGGACGGGCGGAAAATAGGTGCCACCGGCAAAGGGTCGGCCGTCGGGGGTGAGAAAGACGGTCATCGGCCAGCCGCCCGGCACGCCCATCACCTGCAGCGCCGTCATGTAGAAGTGATCGACATCGGGGTGCTCCTCGCGGTCGAGCTTGACCGGCACGAAGGCGGCGTTGATCGCGGCGGCGATATCGGGGTCGGAAAATGATTCGCGCGCCATCACGTGACACCAGTGGCAGGCGGCATAGCCCGAGGACAGCAGGATCGGCCGGTCCAGCCGGCGGGCGAGCGCGAAGGTCTCTTCCTCCCAGAGCTGCCAGGCCACCGGCTGTTCGGCATGGGCGAGAAGATAGGGCGAGCGGGCGCGCGCAAGACGGTTGGCGGGAACGGACGAGGCGGCGGAGGACATCGGTGATCTCTGGCACGAACCGGGGTTTTCCGGCAGACTATACGCGAGAAGGACCATGACCGGAAGGATGAACGCCATGAAGGTGGAAATGCGCATCGACTGCAGCCCGGAAGAATTCCGTCGCCTGCTGGGCCTGCCGGACGTGAGCGCGCTCAACCGGCATCTGGAGGCGGCGATCGAGAAGGCTGCCGCCAAGGCCTTGCCGGACGCGGACGAGATGGCCGGATGGATGCGCGCCTGGATGGCCCAGGCCGGCGAGGCGCAGACCGCGATGGCCCAGTGGCTCAAGCTGTTCCAGGGCAGCGGGCGGCGCGGTGATGACTGAAGCACCCGCCTCGCACCGGCCGGCTGCCGTACGGGACTCCGCACCGCCCACCATCGCGGCCCTGGCCAGCGGCCGGGGGCGGGCCGGGGTTGCCGTCATCCGGGTGAGCGGAAGCAGGGCCGGCGAGGCGGCCTGCGCCCTTGGCGCCGGGCGGGTTCTGAAGACGCCGCGCCAGGCCCGTCTTGTCGCGCTGCGGCATCCGGAAAGCGGCGAGCTGCTGGATCATGCGCTCGTGCTGTGGTTTCCCGCCCCGCGCTCCTATACGGGAGAGGATGTGGTTGAATTCCATGTCCATGGCGGCCCGGCGGTGATTGCCGCGGTGCTGGATGCGCTCACGGCGCTGCCGGGGGTGCGGCTGGCCGAACCGGGGGAATTCACCCGCCGCGCCTTCGAGCACGGGCGGATGGATCTGGCCGCAGCGGAAGGTCTTCTCGATCTGGTGGCGGCGGAGACCGAGGCCCAGCGGCGCCAGGCGCTGGCACAGACGGCAGGATTGCTGGGTGCGCGCATCACCGGCTGGCAGGAGCAGGTGCTGGATGCGGCGGCGCGCATCGAGGCGCTGCTCGATTTCGCCGACGAGGAGATCGGGGATGAGGACGACATCGTGGCGGCCGTGGATACGATCCTGGCCCGGCTGGGCGGGCAGATGGCGTCGGCTCTGGCGGATGCGGCACGCGGGCGGCGGATCCGCGAAGGGCTGAAGGTCGTCATCCTGGGGCCGCCAAATGCGGGAAAGTCCACACTTCTCAATGCTTTGGCCGCTGAGGATGTCGCCATTGTCTCGCCCGAGCCCGGGACGACGCGCGATGCGATCACGGTGCGGCTGGATCTGGCGGGGGTCGTGGTGGCTTTCGTGGATACGGCCGGACTGCGGGCGGCGGCCGGCGCCGTCGAGGAGGAGGGGATCCGCCGCGCCCATCGTCATGCTCGGGAAGCGGACCTGGCCCTGTGGCTCGTGCCGGCGGACGAGCAGGAAGACATCCCGCCCCCGCCGGACATGGGCGAGCGGCCGCTGTGGCATGTGCGCACGAAACAGGATCTGGTCCCGGATCTGCCGGCGGGTCGGCAGGATGCGGAACGCTTCGTGATCTCGGCACGCACGGGAGCCGGCATGGATGCCCTGCTTTCGGCCCTGGGCAGCTGGGTGGAAGCGGTCACCGCCGGCCCGCCCGCCCTGGTGACCCGCCGCCGGCAGGAGGATGCGGTCGCCGAGGCGCGGGAGGCGCTCGCCGAGGCGCGGGCTCAGCTGGCGGCGGGGGACTGGCTGCTGGCGGCCGAGGCGCTCAGGCGCGCGGATGCGGCGCTCGGACGGATCACGGGCCGCGGCGGCGTGGAAGAGATGCTGGATCGTCTGTTTGCGGAGTTCTGCATCGGCAAGTAGAAGGCGCTGCCGGTGCTGTTTCACGTGAAACAGGTCGCCGCCGGAGCCGTCTTTCGCTTGGAGAACCGCTGGCCAGGCCGCTGCGAATCGCGTATGGAACGGCGGCGACAAGGCGACCGGGGCGGGCGGAAATGAGGATGAACGGCGATGGACCGGAACTATGACGTGATCGTCGTCGGTGGCGGGCATGCCGGCTGCGAGGCGGCCGCCGCAGCCGCGCGGATCGGCGCGCGCACGGCGCTGGTCACCCACCACCTCGCCACCATCGGCGCGATGTCCTGCAATCCCGCGATCGGCGGGCTGGGCAAGGGCCATCTCGTGCGCGAGATCGATGCCCTGGACGGCCTGATGGGCCGGATCGCGGATCAGGCGGGCATTCATTTCCGGATGCTGAACCGTTCCAAGGGGCCGGCGGTCTGGGGGCCGCGGGCGCAGGCGGACCGCAAGGTCTATGCCGCCCGCATGCAGGAGGCGCTGCTGGGGCAGGAGAACCTGACCATCGTCGAGGGGGCGGTCGGCGATCTGCTCCTGTCGCACCGGCAACGGCCCCGGGTGGCGGGGGTGGTGCTGGAGGATGGCCGGATCCTGCATGCGCCGCGGGTGGTGATCACCACCGGCACCTTCCTGCGCGGGCTGATCCATCGCGGGGAAGAGCGGCAGGCGGCCGGGCGCGTCGGTGAGCCGCCGGCGGTGCGCCTGGCCGAGACCTTCGCGCGCATCGGCTTTCCTCTCGGTCGGCTGAAGACCGGCACGCCGCCGCGCCTCAAACGGGAGAGCATCGATTACGCGGGGCTGGCGGTCCAGCCGGGTGACGATCCGCCGGAGCCCTTCTCGGCGCTCACCGATACGCTTCCGCTGCCGCAGACCGTCTGCCACATCACCCGCACGACGCCCCGCACGCATGAAATCATCCGGGCCAATCTGCACCGCGCGCCCATGTATTCTGGGCAGATCCGCGCGCGCGGGCCCCGCTACTGTCCCTCGATCGAGGACAAGGTGGTCCGCTTCGCCGCACGCGACAGTCACCAGATCTTCCTCGAACCCGAAGGGCTGGACAGCCCGCTCGTCTATCCCAACGGCATCTCGACCAGCCTGCCGGCCGAGGTCCAGGAGCAGCTGGTGCACACGATTCCCGGTCTCGAGCATGCGGAGATCGCGCAATACGGCTATGCCATCGAATATGATTTCGTGGATCCGCGGGCGCTGTGGCCGACGCTGGAGACGAAGGCGGTGGCCGGTCTCTTTCTTGCCGGCCAGATCAACGGCACGACCGGCTATGAGGAGGCCGCCGCCCAGGGGCTGGTGGCCGGAGCGAATGCGGCGCTTTCTCTGGCGGGCGAAGGGGAGATGGCCGGCGAGGCGCTGCTGGCCGCGGACCGCGTGCTGCTGCCGCGCCGGCAGGATTCCTATATCGGCGTGCTGATCGACGATCTGACCACCCTCGGCGTGGATGAGCCCTACCGGATGTTCACGAGCCGGGCGGAATACCGTCTCCGGCTGAGGGCGGACAATGCGGATCAGCGATTGACGGATCTCGGTATCCGGCTCGGTCTTGTGGGAACGCACCGCGCCCGTCGCCATGCCGCGCGGATGCGGGAGCTGGCGGAAGGGCGCCGGCTGCTGAATGCGCTCTCGCTCACCCCTGCCGAGGCACGCCGTCACGGGCTGAAGCTCGGCGCCGACGGCCGGCGGCGCAGCGCCTTCGACCTGCTGGCGCTGCCCGATGTGGGCATCGCCACCGTCAAGCGGATCTGGCCGGCCGAGCTGTCGACGCTTTCGGACGACATTCTGCGCCAGCTTGCCATCGATGCGCGCTACGCCCATTATGTCGCCCGTCAGGAGGAGGATCTGGCCCGCCTGCGCCGGGATCAGGGAGTCGTGCTGCCGGCCGATCTCGACTATGAGGCGATTGCGGGGCTGTCGAGAGAGATGCGCGAAAAGCTGGCCGCCCACCGGCCGGCGACATTGGCGGCTGCCGCCCGCATACCCGGCGTCACCCCGGCGGCGCTCACCGCGCTCCTCGTCCATCTCAGGAAACGCGAGTCGGTCCATGACGCGGCATGAGCGGGCCGACATCCGGCCGGTGGAGGAGGACGGGGCGGCGCTCGCCCGCTATCTCGGTGTTTCACGTGAAACAGCGGGCCGGCTGATGCGGCATGTGGATCTCCTGCGCCGCTGGAACGCCCGGATCAATCTCGTCGCCCCGGCAAGCTTGGCGCATGTGTGGGAGCGTCATGTTCTCGACAGCCTCCAGCTTCTCGATCATCTCGACCCGGCCGCCGTTCCGGCCGGGCTCGACCTCGGCAGCGGTGCCGGTTTCCCGGGGCTGGTGCTGGCGATCGCGGCCGGCATTCCGATGACCCTGGTCGAGGCCGACCGGCGCAAGGCGGCTTTCCTTGCCACGGTGATCGCCGAAACGGGTGCCCCCGCGACGGTCCTGAACCGGCGGATCGAGGCGCTCGCAGCCGGTGACCTTCCCCCGCCCGCCATCATCACCGCCCGGGCGCTCAAACCGCTGCCGCAGCTGCTTGCGCTCGCGGCGCGCTGGCTGGAAGATGGACAAGCTGTCCTGTGGGCCTGGAAGGGCGCGCGCTGGGAAGAGGAATTGACCGCCGCGCGAAAAGACTGGATATTCACCGTCGAAAGCCATCCCAGCCGGACGCAACCGGCGGCCCGGCTGCTGCGAATCGCAAATCTCGGCCGCCGGAAAGGGAATGGCAGGGGGAAGTGAAGGCCAGGAGGACGCAGCAGATGAAAGAGGCCGGCCATGACGCTCCCGGGCAGGGCGGGCAAGAGGAGCGAAAAGCGGCGCGCATTCTGGCCGTTGCCAACCAGAAGGGTGGAGTCGGCAAGACGACGACGGCCATCAATCTTGCCACGGCGCTCGCGGCGATCGGGCGGCAGGTGCTGGTGATCGATCTCGATCCCCAGGGCAATGCCTCCACGGGGCTGGGGATCGCGCGGCAGGCCCGCCGGGCCACGAGCTATGAGGTGCTGACCGGCCTTGTGCCCCTGCGCGAGGCCGAGGTCGCCACGGCCGTGCCGGGGCTCGTGCTGGTGCCGGCGACGGTGGACCTGTCCGGCGCCGAGGCCGAGCTCGTCGGGCGCCCGCGCCAGAATTTCCGCCTTCACGAGGCTCTTGTCGCCGACGAAACCCGCCAGCGCTATGACGACATTCTCATCGACTGCCCGCCCTCGCTGTCGCTGCTGACCGTCAATGCCCTCACCGCGGCGGATTCCGTGCTGGTGCCGCTGCAGTGCGAATTCTTCGCGCTCGAAGGGCTCTCGCTGCTCCTCAAGACGATCGAGCGGGTGCGCCACCAGCTCAATCCCCGTCTTGAGATCGAAGGCGTGGTGCTCACCATGTATGACCGTCGCAACAAGCTCTCGGAGCAGGTGGAGGACGATGTCCGCGCGGCCCTGGGCGCCCGGGTGTGGAAAACGGTCATCCCCCGCAATGTGCGGGTGTCCGAGGCGCCAAGCCACGGCAAGCCGGCGCTGATCTATGACCACCGCTGTGCGGGCAGCGCCGCCTATCTGGCTCTGGCAAAAGAGTTTCTTCATCGTCGCCGGGCGGAAAGGGCGGCATGATGGCCGAAGGAGCGTCCATGTCCGATCACACCGAATCCGATCGTCGCGAAGAGGAGGGCTCCGCCCGCGCGTCCGCCTCTTCCTCCCGGTCCGCGCGTTCGGCCCGCTCCCGGGGGCTGGGGCGCGGACTGTCGGCCTTGCTGGGCGAGCTGGAGGCCGAAGCCGCCGGTGTCGAGGCGCCGCGCGCCGGGACAGCCGTTCAGCGTCTGCCGATCGGCCAGCTCAGGCCCGGCCGCTTCCAGCCGCGCCAGCGCTTCACGGCCGAGGATCTGGGCGAGCTGGCGGCCTCCCTGCGCAAGACGGGCATGCTCCAGCCCATCCTCGTGCGCAGGCTGGAAGAGGAAGGCGAAGAGGGACCCCTTTATGAAATCGTCGCGGGCGAACGGCGCTGGCGGGCGGCGCAGGCTGCGGGGCTGCACGAGGTGCCGGTCATCGAGCGCCGGCTGGAAGACGCGGAAGCCCTCGAGATCGCGCTGGTGGAAAATGTCCAGCGCCGCGACCTTTCCCCGCTGGAGGAGGCCCGCGGCTATCGTCGGCTGATGGACGAGTTCGGCTACAGGCCGGATGACATCGGCCGGCTCGTCGGCAAGAGCCGCTCGCATGTGGCCAATCTGCTGCGGCTGCTCCAGCTGCCGCCTGCGGTTCAGGAGATGGTGGATGACGGCCGGCTGAGCATGGGCCATGCGCGTGCCCTTGTGGGGGTGCCGGATGCGGAGGCGCTTGCGCGCCGGATCGTGGCGGAAGGATTGTCGGTACGCGCCGTCGAGGATCTCGTTGCCGGACACAAGACCGGCCCACGCAGCCGGGCGCGGCGGGCGGGGGCACGCGCCGGCGAGGAGGACGCCGACATCCGGGCCCTGGCCGAGACCCTCAGCACGCTGCTCGGCGTCAAGGTCGAGCTGCGCCATCGCCCCGATGGCGGAGGGCGGCTCATCCTGCACTACAAGGATGTCCTCCAGCTCGATCGTCTCTGCCGGCTCCTCGATCCCGGCGAGGGTTTCTAAGGCAGGAGGGGAAAGGACCGGGAGCCGCTGCACCCGTCCCCTCGGGCCGAGGAGAGAGGAGGGCGTCCTGCGGTTGCGACCTGAATAAGCAGCCGTCCGACGAGCGGTACCGCCGGCCGGCCATGCTTGATGGCCGCTTCCGCATCCACCACCGCTGCCAGCAGATCGCCCCATTCCCGCAGGGGAAGGCGGGCAAGCGCGGCGCGGACCGCCGGTTGGTCCCGAAAGAAGATCGGCGGACGGGCCCGGGCGACCACCTCGGCCGGCCGGCCGCCGCTTGCGCAGGCCTGCATCAGGGGCTTCAGCCGGATCAGCTGCTGGGCCAGAACCCGCAGGACCGCGATCGGCTGCACCCCGCCGGCCAGCGCCGACGTCCATCTGCGCTCCAGCGCATCCGGATCACCGGCCAGCGCGGTTCGCACCACATCCTGGACATCCGCCGCGCCGCTTTCGCCGATGAGGGCCTCCACGGTCGCGAGGTCAAGACGGCGATCGCGCGCATCCGCAAAAAAGAGCGCCAGTTTTTCCAGTTCCTGGCGGCTGACGGCCCGATCGCGTCCAAGCTCGGCAAGCAGATAGGCCCGCGCCTCGGGGTCGGCGGCGAGATTCTGCTCGCGCAGCCAGCCGTCGATCAGGGCGGCCAGATCGCGTTCGCTGTCCGCATAGCAGGGAATGGCCGCCAGCTCCTCCCCCTTTTCAAAAAGGCTGCGCAGCCGTGCCCGGGGACCGAGATTGCCGCTCTCGATGAGAAGAAAGCTGTCGCCGGCCGGGCGCTCCAGCGCAGCGGCTACCGTCGCAGCCAGGGCATCCGCCTGCAGCCGCAGCCATACGAGCCGCCGGCCTCCGAACATGGAAAGGGCCTGGAGTTCATCACTCAGGATCGCCGGGTCGCTCTTCAGGCGATCCTCATCCAGGCGTGTAACGTGAAAGGCGTCCTGGACATCCGGGACGATCTGGCGGGCGATGGTCTCCGCCCGCTCGCGCACCAGCCCCTCGTCCGGTCCGAATACGAGTGCCGCCCGCCAGCGCTCCGGCCAGTGACGGAGCGCCCTGGAAAGTGCCGATCCGGTAAGTTTCACCATGACAAACGCCGATATGGCTATCTTTGGCCCCGGGACCGTTCCGCCTGCCAGCGCGCAATCGCCCCGCGCAGCTGTTCCAGCAGAAGACGGCTGGCGCGGACGAGCGCGTCGCGCCGGGCGATTTCGGTCGCATAATCCGAACGCAGGATATCATAGGGCACCACCGCGACGAGGGGAATGGCGGCCGAGCCTTCCGCCTGTGCGTCCGGGAACAGCAGGCGCCCGGCAATCCGCACGGCCGCCCGGGTCGCCGCCCGGTCGCTGCGCAGACCGTAGCGCTCCTCCCGGCGGGAGACGATCAGGACCGCCGCCTCGGCATCCGCTTCCCGGCCGGGGGGCAGCAGCAGCAGACCCATGTCCGCGCCTTCCCGGGAAAGAAGATCGGCCAGCGCCGGCGATGCCTGAACCCGCACCGGCAGCTGCGCAAGGGGCGCGTTTTCTCCCGCAGTCGCCCTTTCGGATGCGGGGCGATAGGCCGGGGCGAAGCCGCAGCCGGCCGGCAGCATCAGAAGAAGAAGCAGGCCGGCGAGGCAGGGTCCGTTCCATCCGCCCATTTTCGCCTTCCTTCCCGCTTTCGCTTCCGGATGCGCCGGTGGAATCGCCGCTAGCCAAGCACGATGTTCACGATGCGCTTCGGCACCACGATGACGCGCCGGATCTGGCGGTCGCCGATGGCGCGCCGCACCTTTTCGCTGGCGAGCGCCTGCTCGCGCACCGCCTCCTCGGAGGCATCGGGGGCGACCATGATGCGGTCGCGCAGCTTGCCCTGGACCTGGACCGGCAGCTCGATCACCTCCTCGCGCATCAGCTCCTCCTCGGCCTCGGGCCAGGGGCTGGTCGCAAGCAGGCTGTCATGGCCGAGCCGCGCCCACAGCTCCTCGGCCAGATGCGGCATCATGGGGGCCATCACCTGGACGAGGATTTCCAGCACCTCGCGCAGGACCGCCGGCCGGATCGCATCGCTCTCGCTTGCCGAGATCGCATTGGTGAGCTCGTGGATACGGGCGACCGCGCGGTTGAGGCGCATGGTCTCGATGTCGTCTGCGACATCGCGGATGGTGCGGTGGGCGATGCGCAGCAGGTCGCGTTCGGGCCGCGCGAGATCCGCAGGCCGCGGGGTGCCGGGCGCAGGCAGCAGGTCGGCTGCGCCGTCCACCAGCCGGTAGAGCCGCTGGGTGAAGCGCCAAGCGCCCTCGATGCCCTCTTCCGTCCAGATGAGATCGCGCTCGGGCGGGCTGTCGGAGAGCATGAACCAGCGCGCGGTGTCCGCCCCGTAGCGGTCGATGATGTCGTCGGGATCGACGACATTCTTCTTCGACTTGCTCATCTTCTCGATGCGGCCTGCCGTGACCCGCTTGCCGGTGTCCTTGCGGATCAGGCTGCCGTCCGGGCGGCGCACCACGAGCTCGGGCAGCACCCACTGGCCGTCCTCGTCGCGGTAGGTCTCGTGCAGCACCATGCCCTGGGTGAACAGCCCCTTGAAGGGCTCGGCGATGTCGAGATGGCCGCAGCGCTTCAAGGCCCGGGTGAAGAAGCGTGCATAGAGCAGATGCAGGATCGCGTGCTCGATGCCGCCGATGTAGTGATCGACGGGCAGCCAGTATTCGGCCTTCTCCTTGACGATGGGCCGGTCCGCATGCGGGGCCGTGAAGCGGATGAAGTACCAGGCCGAATCGACGAAGGTGTCCAGCGTGTCGGTTTCGCGCTCGGCCGCGCCGCCGCAGCGCGGGCAGGTGGTCTTCTTCCAGGTCGGATGGTTGGCGAGCGGGTTGCCCGGCTGGTCGAAGCGGATGTCGAGCGGCAGGGTCACCGGCAGCTCGTCGCGCGGGACCGGCACGGGCCCGCAGGCCGGGCAGTGGATGATGGGGATCGGCGTGCCCCAGTAGCGCTGGCGCGAGACGCCCCAGTCGCGCAGACGATACTGCACCTGACGCCGGCCCCAGCCTTCTTCTTCCGCGCGGCGGATGACGGCCTGCTTGGCTTCCTCGCTGGTCAGCCCGTCCAGGAATCCCGAATGCGCAAGCCGGCCCGGCCCGGTCCAGGCCTCATCCCCGATCGCAAACGTCTCGGGATCCTCGCCTTCGGGGATCACCACGGGGATGACCGGCAGGTCGTAGCGGCGGGCGAATTCGAGGTCGCGCTGGTCATGGGCCGGGCAGCCGAAGATCGCACCCGTGCCGTATTCCATCAGCACGAAATTGGCGACGAAGACGGGCAGCCGGCGCTCGGGATCGAAGGGGTGCCGCACTTCGATGGGGGTGCGGTAGCCCTTCTTCTCGGCCGTCTCCAGGGCCACCACCGAGGTGCCCATGCGGTTGCACTCGGCGATGAAGGCGGCGAGATCCGGATCGGCCTTCGCCAGCTCCTCGGCCAGCGGGTGATCGGGGGCGATCGCGACGAAGCTTGCCCCGAAGATGGTGTCCGGCCGGGTGGTGAACACCTCGATTTCGCGCGGGGGCTCCTCGGTGGTGCGGAAACGGAAGGCAAGACCTTCCGAGCGCCCGATCCAGTTTTCCTGCATGCGGCGGACCTTCTCGGGCCAGCCGTCCAAGGTTTTGAGCCCATCGAGCAGCTCGTCCGCGAAATCCGTGATCTTCAGGAACCACTGCTTCAGCTTGCGGCGCTCGACCGGCGCGCCGGAGCGCCAGCCGCGCCCGTCGATCACCTGCTCGTTGGCAAGCACCGTCCGGTCCACGGGATCCCAGTTGACCCAGGATTCCTTCTGATAGACGAGGCCCGCCTCGAAGAGATCCAGAAACAGCGCCTGCTCCTTGCCGTAGTATTCCGGATCGCAGGTGGCGAACTCCCGCGACCAGTCGATGGCGAGCCCCATGGACTTGAGCTGGCCGCGCATGGTGGCGATGTTGTCATAGGTCCAGTCGGCCGGGTGCACGCCCTTTTCCATCGCCGCATTCTCCGCCGGCATGCCGAAGGCGTCCCAGCCCATCGGATGCAGCACATTGTGCCCGCGTGCCCGGTAGTAGCGGCAGAGCACGTCGCCGATGGTGTAGTTGCGCACATGGCCCATGTGGATGCGGCCGGAAGGATAGGGGAACATTTCGAGGATGTAGACGGGCTCGCCCGCCCGGTCCTCACGCGTGTGGAAGGCCTCGGCCTCCTCCCAGCGCTGCTGCCACTTCTTCTCGACGATCTTCGCGTTGTAGCGCGACATGGGTTGCACCGCTCCCTGCAGCTGTTCGTCCTCATGCAGTCCTGTACCGGCAGATGCCGGGCCGATCCGTATTCTTCAACCCCTTTGCCGGGCGGAGCCACCCGTCTTCTTTGCGCCGCCTTCCCGGGCCGTCCGCCCGGAGCGCCCCGATCAGGGAAGGCCCAGCTCTTTTCCGGATCCGGAAGGGTGGCCCGGCCATGCCGGGGCCTGGTGCGATCAGCCTTTCGGGCGCTCCATTCTGAGCTGGCGCGCGCGCGCCAGGATGGCTTCCGTGATCTTGAGCTCGGTAGCGGCCTGGACCGGCTGATTGACCCAGATGCCGGCCTTGTTGCGGGTCTGGCGCACGACATGGACCTCCAGGGCATCCGCCCTGAGCTCCCGCGAGAGGATGAAGACCGAGACCTTGAGCCGCTCGCCCGGCGCGGCCGGATCGCTGTACCAGTCGGTCACGATCACGCCGGCCCGGCCGTCCGCCTCGATCAGCGGCATGAAGGCCAGCGTGTCAAGGGACGCCCGCCACAGATAGGCATTGACACCCAGATGCGCCGCCGAGATCTTCGGCTCGCCCGGCCCGCGCTTGCCCCCGCAGGCGGCCGGCACCATGGCCAGCGGCAGCACGAAAAGCAGGATCAGCGCCCGCCGCCACCAGCCCGCGATGGACCATCCGCATTCATCCACGCCCCGTCGTCTCATCCACCTCACCTTCCTGGCTGCATTCCGGCCGATGTCGATCGCGAACCGCTTATAGTCGGCCTTGGGGCTCTTGACCAGAGCGGACAGGAGCACCCCGCGCAAGCCGGAATTTCCGGCAAGTGTTGCCGAAATGTCACTGGTCATGGAGACCGTTTTGTGGCAAGAATATGAACAATGTCATGCAGCCTGGCGGCAGTCCGGGTGCAGACCGGCCGCAGGGACCCGTGGCGGGGCGCGTCCGCTCTCGGGGCAGGGTTGTGGCGCAAAGGCGGCCTTGCCGCGGAGATGGGCGGTTCCCATATGTGCGGACGGTCCTCATATGTCCGGCAAGGACGGGAGTGGCGACAGTGAGGCGATGGAGCACAAGGATGATGGCGGTGGTCCTTTCGGGGGCCGTGCTGTGCGCGCCCGTCCTTGCGCAGGAGGCGCCGGTCGCCGCGTCGGATGCCGGGCGGGACGGCAAGGGTGCCGACGATCGCTATCTCTATCTGCGGGAAGAGCCGGTCTCCTCGCTCCCCTACAAGGGCCGTCGCGATGAGGCGGCCAGGCCGGAAACCAAGCGGTCCTTCACCCTGACATTCACGCCGCGCATCGGGGTAAGCGATCCTCTCGGCCGCTCTCTTTCCCTTTCGGGCACGTTGAGCCCGCTGGCGAGCTTTACGCCCCGCTATCGCGAAAGCGAGGTGACGATCCACATCGCCCCGCCTGAAGGTCGGCCGGAGAAGGCTGTCGGCATTGCTCTGTCATCCGAATATCTGGTCCAGGACGGCAGCGTCTTCGGCTTTACGGGCACGGGCTCGCCGCTGGACAGCCGCGCCTATCAGCTCGGCATCGCCTTCCAGATGAGCGGCTTTTCCTTGGGCGCCACTCTCCAGCGCCAGGAAGGCGGCCTGTTCGGGGAGCGCAGCCAGGGGATAGACCTCGGTTTCGGCTATCGCTCCGGCGCCTTCGAGACCCAGCTTGCCGTCGGCGAATTCACCAGCACCAACCGCGGCACGGATGCGCTGGTGGACCGGAGCTTCTACCGTCTCGAACTGGGTGCGGCCTACCGCATTTCCGAGCGCGTGCGCCTGTCCGGCGGAATCCGGCTGTTCGACTATACGAACGGCAATCCTGCCGCCGCCGATCTCGCCAATCGTGCCGGCATGCTCTATCTGGGCACGAAGCTGAGCTTCTAGACATCGCGGCAGAAGACTCTTGCGGCAGGAAGCATCCCCTCCCGCCGCGTTGCCCGGCTTGAAGAGGAAGGGGCGGGCGGGATGGTCTTTTTGCGGCAGCTTCCCATCGGGGCGCCGGCGGCGGCCTGCCTCTTTCCCTCCCGCAGCCGGTCCATGAAGGGAAGACGGACAGGCCGATTTCTGGATGAGGCGGTTTTTCTCGACGAGGCGGCAAGGCGGGGCAAGCAGCGCAGAGCGGAACGGCCGAGCCCGTCTTCCTTGCCTTCCTGCCTCTTTCGGCCGTTCCTCCGTCAGCCGTTCAGGAAGGGAGGGGGCGGTCCGGCTTGCGGTCCGGCGCGTGCCCGGCAGCCGCCAGCCGGGACCAGTAGCCGATCGCGGCG
>CAYYGH010000029.1:18657-32068 GCA_964471405.1 uncultured Sphingomonadales bacterium
GCGGTCCGGCGCGTGCCCGGCAGCCGCCAGCCGGGACCAGTAGCCGATCGCGGCGAATCCGTCCGCCAGGCCCCGCAGGCGGCGCATGCGGCCGGCCGTCATGCCGCCGAGCGCCAGAATCCGCCGGGATCGATCGGCGCGCCGCAGATGCCGGGCGAGCCGGGCAAAACGGTACACATCGAGAGGACGGGCATGCGGATGGCTGGCCGTCGCAAAAACGGGAGAGACCAGCAGAACCGGCACATGCAGCCTGCGGGCCAGCCGGCCTTCGCCCATATCATGCACGGCCGCACTCATCGGCCGCAGGCGCTGCCGGCGGCGTGCAGCCTGGCCCGGCAGCCGCATCATCCAGGCCGGCAGATGCCGGCCTTTCACCCGCAGCGGCAGACCGGAAGCCTGCCGGCGTCCGCCCGCCACCCACAGAAGCCGACGCTGGGCGGCGCACAGCCGCGCCAGCCGGAGAAGCATGCCCCCTGCCGCTCCATCCTCATCATAGCAGCGATAGAGCACGGCCACCTCGCGTGGCAGGCGGTTCAGCAGGGCGAGCATCTCTTCGCCCGACCGCTCGGGCGTGAAGATCAGCACCGCGGCCGGCGCCTCCATCCCGTCAGGGCATGCCCGCTTGCGCCGGCGGGCGAGAAGGGCCCGCAGGGCGAACCACTCTTCCCGGGCCCGCGCCGGAATGCCTGTGGCGATCTGCTGCCGGTTTCTCATGGTGGCGTGTGGTTGCCTCTTGTCAGCGACGGGAGGCATGACTATGGCCTGATCCGCGCCCGTCTTCCAGACGGGAAATCCGGCAAACGGGGAACGCAGCGGCCATGGCAGATCCGCAGGCGATGATGGCGATGGATCCGGACCCCGATCTCGTGGCGGCCATCGCAGGTCGCGCCCGCGAGATCACGGACCGGATTCGTGCCGCCCGGCTGGCTCACGGACTGCCGGCGGAAGGGGCGCAGCTGGTGGCGGTCTCGAAAAGCCAGCCTGATGCCCGCATCCGGGCGGCGCTGGCTGCCGGGCTGCGGGTCTTTGGCGAGAACCGGCTTCAGGAGGCCCAAGTCCGCTGGAGGGCGGTGAAAGAGGAGATTCCGGATCTCGTGCTCCACTTTGTCGGCCGCCTGCAGCGCAACAAGGTGGCCGATGTGGTGGCGCTGTTCGACGTCATCCACAGCATCGATCGCGAAAGACTGATACCTCCTCTCGCCCGGGCGATAGCGCGTCAGGGGCGGATGCCCGAGCTGCTCGTGCAGGTGAACACCGGCGGCGAGCCGCAGAAGGGCGGGGTGTTGCCGGGCGAGCTTCCGCGCCTTCTCAAGGCGCTTGAGAAGGCGGATCTTCCCGTCGCCGGGCTCATGTGCATTCCGCCGGTTGATGACGAGCCGGCGCTCCATTTCGCCCTGCTCAAGGAGCTGGCCCGCCGCCACGGCCTCGCCAGGCTGTCGATGGGCATGAGCGGCGACTATGAGATCGCGGCCGCCTGCGGAGCGGATTATCTGCGTGTCGGAACGGCCCTTTTCGGCCCCCGTCTTCCTCTGCAGAAGCGGACGGATGCGGCCTGAGCCCGCCACTCGCCCGCCTCCTCACGAAAAAGTGATTCAAAGTTGATTCGCCCGGCGCCCGGCCGCTCGGCCATAGTGTGACGGCCCGGATCGTGTGGCTGAAACAGAAGCGGTGCGGGTTCGCATGAGAAGAGCTTGCAGGCGAAAATGTGGGGGAAGGAGATGGAGATCTGTGATCGTCGGCTGCTGCATGTTCTGGACGCATTGCTGTGGATTGCCGACCATACGGATGCCGAGCGGGCGCTGGCCCAGCGGCGCCTCGCCCAGCTGCAGGGGGTGCCAACCCGTTTTCTCGAACATCATCTCCAGCGCCTGGTGCGGGCCGGCATTCTGACGGGCAGTCGCGGGCCCCGCGGCGGCTACCGTCTCGCCCGCCCGGCCGAGCAGATCTCCCTGGGCGAGGTGGTGGCGATCGTGCGCGGCCACCGCAGACGGGAGGGGGCGAAGCACGAGATCGCCAGCCCCTATGCGGAAACCGCGATCCTGCCCCTTGTCGCCGAGATCGAGGAGACGATCGCCCACCTGCTTCATTCACGCACTCTTGCCGATCTTCTGGCCGCCCATCGCAGGGCAGGGGGGGCTCCGCAATCCCGCCTGGAGGACGTGGCATAGCGCAAGGGCCGGCCCATGCGGCGGGCCCTGCCGGGGGCCCCGCCTGTGGCGGGAATGCCCGCGGGTGAATGAGATGCCCCGCGGGCCGACCGCCCGTGCGGCAGACGGCATCCGCGCCGGCCCGATATTCTTGAGAGCCTGATGCCGGCAGGGGGGCGGATGGCGGAAGAGCGTTCCGCCGGGTTCTTGCCGGGCGGGCCCTCTTCATGCCAAAGGCGGGAGGGCCGGAGCCGGTCCTGCTTCTGCCGGAAAGCGCCGCTTGCCATGACGCCGGAACAGCTCGAACGCTATGCCCGCCATATCGTGCTGCCCGAGATCGGTGGTCCGGGGCAGAGGCGGCTGCTCGAATCCGCCGTCCTGCTGGTGGGTGCCGGCGGGATCGGGGCCCCGGCAGCCCTCTATCTGGCCGCGGCCGGTGTCGGGCGCATCGGGCTTGTGGATGACGATGTCGTCTCGCGGTCCAATCTTCAGCGCCAGATCCTCTATGAGGAAGCCGATATCGGGCGCCCGAAGGTCGAGGTGGCGGCGGCGCGCCTGGCGCGGCTCAATCCCGACTGCCGGATCGAGCCGCATCCTCTGCGTCTTGAGGCCGGCAATGCCCGCGCTCTGATTGCCGATTATGATCTGGTGGTGGACGGCAGCGACAATTTCGCCACCCGCCTCGTGGTCTCGGACGCCTGCGTGCGCAGCCGGCGGACCCTCGTGTCCGCGGCCATCCGCCGTTTCGAGGGACAGCTTGCCGTCTTCAAGCCGCATGAGGATGCCGCCCTGCCCTGCTATCGCTGCTTCGTGGGGGGTGCGCCCGCGCATCTGGAGGAGACGCCCTGTGCCGAGCTCGGCATTCTGGGTGCGGCGGCCGGTGTGCTGGGAAGCTGGGCGGCGGCCGAGGCGGTCAAGGAGCTCGTGGGCGGCCTGCCGACGCTGGCCGGGCGGCTGTTGATCGTGGATCTGCTCGAAGGCCGCAGCCGCCGCATCGTTCTGCCGGCGGATCCGGCCTGCGGCCATCAGGCCATGCTGGCCGAATCGGAAGAGAATCCGCGGCCGAGACAGGCTTCCCGGTCGAGATCCACCAGTACCGGGACGTGATCGCTCGGCCGTTCCCAGCCGCGTGCCTCGCGCAGGACGATGACATCGGCCACCGCTCCGCCGAGAGCGGGACTCGTCCACACATGATCGAGCCGCCGGCCGCGATCGGATGCCGCCCAGTCGCGGGCGCGATAGGACCACCATGTGTAGAGCTTCATGGGGCGGGGGTGGCGCAGCCGCACCGCGTCCACGAAATCATGGGCCTCCTGCAGGCGCAGCAGGCGCTCCGTCTCCTGCGGGGTGTGACTGACGACATCCAGCAGCGCCTTGTGCGACCAGACGTCTTCCGGATGGGGTGCGACATTGAGATCGCCGAGCAGGATGACCGGCTCGCGCAGATGCGCGGCCCAGGCGATCATCTCGTCGAGAAAGGCGAGCTTGTGGGCAAAACGCGGGTTTTCTTTCGGGTCCGGGATGTCGCCGCCAGCCGGGACGTAGAAGTTGTGCAGCATGACCCCGCCGGGCAGACGCGCCGCCAGATGCCGGGCGTCGTCGGCCCCGCACCAGCTGTGCGCGGTCTCGTCCGCAAGAGGCAGGCGCGAGAGGATGGCCACGCCATTGTAGCCCTTCATGCCGCGCACCAGCTGATGGGGGTAGCCGAGCGCGGCAAAGGCCTCGCGGGGAAAGAGATCGGCTGCGACCTTGGTTTCCTGCAGGCAGAGGATGTCGGGCCGCCAGTCGGCGACCAGCCTTTCGACAAGCGGCCAGCGGGCGCGCACGGAATTCACGTTCCAGGAACACAGGCGGATATGGTCCATCGACCGCATGGTGCTGGGGCGATCCGGTCTCGTCATTCTCTCATCGGGTTTCAGTAGAGGTGGAAGCTGGCTCCGATCAAGGCGAGAGGCCAGCGGCCGCGTTCGAACAGGCGGAAGCGCAGGGCGAAGGGGTGGGCGGGGCCGCGCTCGCCGGTGAGCAGGAGGGCGGCGTCCACCGTGGCCGCCACGGCGGCGCCCACCGCGGCGTCCAGCAGCTGCGGATCGGTACCGGGCGGAAAGACGCCGTCTTCCTCGATCGCCCGTCCGGCCGTTACCGCAGCCAGCCCCTTGATGATCTCCACCGCATCGAAGAGCCGCTCCGGATCGGCCATCCGGGCGGTTGCCCCTGTCAGGAGATCCTGGCGCAGCTGATCTTCCTGGGCGCGCAAAGGCGCGGCTGCCTCGATATCCGTGAGGACATCGGCGGCATCATGCGGCGATTCGGTGAGGGTGACATCGCCCTCCGACAGGCCCAGTGCGGCGAGATAGTCCCGGGCGAGGCTCACCGTGGCGGGGGCGAGCGGCTCTCCCAGAGCCGAAAACCATGAGACCCGTCCGAGATAGCGCCCCAGACGCGGCCAGGCGGCCAGGGTCTGCTCCTCGCCGGCGATCATGTCCAGGGCGGTAAAGGGATGGGTCATGCGCATGCCGGAATTCCCCAATCTGCAAGCACGCTCTGCCGGAACATCTTCTTCGTTTCGACACCGCCCGGCCGGCAGAAAAGACGAAAGCGCCCGGTCGAGGGGGGCATCGACCGGGCGCAGCCGTTAACGGCGTCGCTTGAGCGGTCTAACCGGGAAGTGGGGGGCACAACTCCGGGAGGGGACGACCGCTCAAGTGTTTTGAACATAGGACATTCGGAATTAAAGTCAAGACCGCAGGCTCACATTCCGCGCCGCTTGCGACGCATCGCCCGTCGCGGGTCCTTGAAACGCCATGCGGAAGCGGCGATGGCGACATTCTTCTGCGTGTCAAAAAGCCGCACCTCGATCACCCCGCCCTGGCCGTCCGGAACCCGCCAGCCCAGCCAGGACAGGGCGGACCCTTCCCGGGCGAACAGCAGGAGGGCGGAGCCCCGGTCGGGATGTGCGGGATCGGCCACCTCCACCCAGAAAAGGCGCGGGATCGGACCGGGGTGGATGGCCCGGATCGCCTGCTTGAGGCGCTGCGGATCGGGCTTCTTTCCCAGAAGCGGGGCCAGGGCGGTCTGATCTGCGGGCCAGCGGCTGACGGTGCCGGCCTGCTCGTCCACGAGCGAGACCTGCCGGCCGTCGGAGACGATGAGCAGCGGCGTCCCGTCGGTATAGGAAAAGCGGAAGCGCCCTGGCCGCTCCCACAGGAAGACGCCTTCCCGGCGGGTGCCCTTCGCATCGATCTCGACGAAGCGGGCTTTCATGCTGCGCAGGTCCGCAAAGAAGGACGCCACGGCCCGGGCCAGCTCCTCGGCGGCGGGCGCACCCTCGGGGGCCGGTTTCTGCGTCTCTGTCGGCGGATCTGCGCGGGCGGAAAGTGGACAGCACAGGCCCGCCATCCCGACGATCAGGACGAGAACGCCCACAAACGCCGCCCCTGCCGGACGCCGGGGGAAGGAGGATGCCGTCTTGAGTCGCCGTTCCTTGCGCATGGTCCTGCCTGAAAGACGGGAGCGGCCGGAAGACTGGCGCCGCTCTCCTGAACGCCGCGTGAATGCGCCCCCCTTTCCGGCCCGGCCGGAAAGCCCCGCGATCATTCGGGCATCTCCTCGATCAGGACCTCGCGTCGGCCCTGGGGATTGGGGGCGCTGATGATGCCGCGTTCCTCCATCTCCTCGATCAGCGAGGCGGCGCGATTGTAGCCGATGCGCAGGCGCCGCTGGATGTAGCTCGTGGACACCCGGCGGTCCTTGAGCACGATCGCGATGGCCTGCTTGAGGAGGTCCTCGTCCCCGCCTCCACCGCCTCCAAGCGCGGCATCGAGCACCGGCGAGCCGGATCCTTCCTGCGGTTCCTCCAGCACCTCGCTGCGGTATTGCGGAGGACGCTGGCGCCTGAGGAAGCCGGCCACCTGCTCCACCTCGGTCTCCGAGACAAAGGCGCCATGGACCCGGGTGATCCGCCCGCCCGCGGCCATGAACAGCATGTCGCCCCGGCCGAGAAGCTGCTCGGCACCCTGTTCGCCCAGGATGGTGCGGCTGTCAATCTTGGATGTCACCTGAAAGGAGATCCGGGTCGGAAAATTGGCCTTGATGGTGCCGGTGATCACGTCCACCGACGGGCGCTGGGTCGCCATGATCAGGTGAATCCCCGCCGCCCGGGCCATCTGGGCGAGGCGCTGGACGGAGGCCTCCACCTCCTTGCCGGCGACCAGCATGAGATCCGCCATCTCGTCGATCACCACGACGATCATGGGCAGCGGTTCGAGATCGAATTCCTGGGTTTCGAAGACGGGCTCGCCGGTTTCCGGATCAAATCCCACCTGGACCTTGCGCGTGAGGGGTTTGCCCGTGCGTTGGGCATCCATCACGCGCTTGTTGAAGGCGGCAAGGCTGCGCACGCCGAGCCTGGCCATCGCCCGGTAGCGTTCCTCCATCTCGTGGACCGCCCATTTGAGCGCCACGACCGCCTTCTTCGGCTCGGTTACCACCGGGATCAGAAGATGCGGGATGCCCTCATAGATCGACAGCTCCAGCATCTTGGGATCGACCATGATCATCCGGCATTCCTCGGGGGTGAGGCGGTAGAGCAGCGAGAGGATCATCGCGTTGAGCCCCACCGACTTGCCCGATCCCGTGGTGCCGGCCACCAGCAGATGCGGCATGGTCGCAAGATCCACGATCACGGGATCGCCCGCGATATCCTTGCCGAGCGCCAGCGGCAGCTTGAAACCGCTGCGCTCAAAGGCGCGCGAGGCCAGGATCTCGCGCAGGAACACCGGCTCGCGCCGGGCGTTGGGAAGCTCGATGCCGATGGCATTGCGTCCGGGGACCACCGCGATCCGGGCCGAGACGGCGCTCATCGAGCGGGCGATGTCGTCGGCAAGCGCGATCACCCGGGCCGATTTCGTGCCCGGCGCCGGTTCGAGTTCATAGAGGGTGACCACGGGGCCCGGCCGGATTTCCCGGATCCGGCCGTGGATTCCGTATTCTTCGAGCACGGATTCGAGCAGCCGCGCATTCTGCTCGAGCGCTTCGCGGCTGAGATGCTGTGCCGGATCGGCGGCCGGCGGCTCGGCAAGAAGATCCAGCGGGGGCAGCTGGAATCCCGAATCCGCGAACAGGGAGGCCTGCCGCTCGCGCGCCAGGCGCTCGCCGCGCGCGGCCTTGCGCGGGGGGCTGATGGCCGGCTTGCCGGTCCTGCGACGGGCCCTGCCGGAAGAGGGGCGACGTGACGGGGCAGCCTGCGGCGTCTTCCCCTCCCCGCCGGGGAGGGCACGCGCAAGCAGCGGCCGCAGCGCCCGCATGACGGCGCGGGGAAGAGCCCGCAGATCCCGGAGCCGTCCACCGGCGGCCAGAAAGGACAGAAACAGCCCCGTCGGCAGGATGATGGCTGCCCATAGCTCATCGGGAATGCCGAGCGCACTGGCGTGCCAGCTGCCAAGGAGCATGCTGCGCAGCACGGCGCCCAGCAGACCGCCCCACAGAACCCGCCGGATCAGCTCTTCACCCGGGGCAAGAAAGGCGCATCCCAGGGCAACCAAGGAGATCGCAATCGGCAGCAGCGCCAGGCGTCCCATCACCATCCTGCGGCGCGCGCCGGTGACGACGACGGCTCCCCAGCCGGCCAGAGCGAGCGGAATGACGGCGGCAGCCAGCCCCATCGTCTCAAGCAGCAGGCTCGCGATCCAGGCGCCGGGCAGGCTCAGCCAGTTGCGCGCGGCCGTCGTCGTGGCCTGGTTGAAGCCGGGATCGTCCGGCGAGTAGGACAGCAGCGCCGCTCCGACCGCTCCGGCGGCCGCCAGCAGGACCAAGCCCGCCAGCACGCGCGCCGCGCGCCGAAATCCCCTGCGCCAGCCCGCCGGCAACAGGGGGCGTCGGTCCTGCGTATCTTTCCGCCTTTTCGTCACGACGTCCTGCCGCGTCTGTTCAGCTCCCCGTGGCGGCCGGGCCCGCGCGAGAAAGACAAAGAAAAAGCGGCGGCCGCGCCCGTCATGCTAGCGCGGTCCGCCGCCCTCTGCCAAGGCAATCGGGGGCGTCCAGAGCCCCGAAAGCCGGTATCCGCTCACAGATCGTAGGCGCGCTCGCCGTGGATGGCGAGATCGAGGCCCTCGATCTCCTCCTCCCTGCTGACCCGCAGGCCGATCAGCCGGTCCAGAAGGATGACGATCACCGCGGTCACGATCCCGTCATAGACGAGGGTCGCCGCCACCGCCAGCGCCTGGATGCCAAGCTGGTCGAGGATGCCGCGGCCCATGGGCAGGCCCGTTCCGCCCAGCGACCCGGCGGCGAAGACGCCGGTAAGCAGAGCACCGACTATACCGGCTATGCCATGAATGAAGAAGGCATCGAGACTGTCGTCGATCTTCAGGCGAGGCTTGAGGAGATTGACGGCAAGCACGCCCGCGATACCGGCGAGAGCGCCGATGACCAGCGCGCCCGCAAAGCCGACGAAACCGGCTGCCGGCGTGATCGCAACGAGCCCGGCCACGGCGCCGGAGGCCAGACCGAGAGCGCTCGGACGCCGGTGCCATTGCCATTCCAGAACCATCCAGGCAAGCGCACCCGCCGCGCTCGCCACCTGGGTCACGCCGAGCGCCATGGCCGCATTTGCGTCGGCGGCCAGCGCACTGCCGGCGTTGAACCCGAACCAGCCCACCCACAGCAGGCCGGCTCCGGCCATGGTGAGCATCAGGCTGTGGGGCGGCATCGCCGTCACCGGCCAGCCGCGCCGGGGGCCCAGTCGCCAGGCGGCCACCAGTCCGGCGACTCCGGCATTGATGTGCACCACCGTGCCGCCTGCGAAATCCAGCGCCCCCAGAGAGCCCAGCCAGCCGCCTCCCCACACCCAGTGGGCGATCGGGACATACACGGCAAGCAGCCACAACGCCGTGAACCACAGCAGGGCGGAAAAGCGCATGCGCTCGGCAACCGAGCCGATCGCAAGTGCCGGCGTGATGATCGCGAATGTCAGCTGGAAGGTCATGAACAGCGCTTCCGGAATCCCGCCGCTCATCGCCCGGCCGTCAAGGCCGAGCAGAAAGGCGCGCGAGAAATCGCCGATCAGGGCCGAGGCCGTCCCGCCCGTCGTGAAGGCAAGGCTGTAGCCGCACGCCACCCACAGCACGGTCACGATCGCCGCGATCGCAAAGCATTGCGCCATCAGCGAAAGGGCGTTCTTGGCCCGCACGAGACCGGAATAGAAGAGAGACAGGCCCGGCAGCGTCATCGCCAGCACAAGCGCCGTCGCGGTGAGCATCCACGCGATATCGCCGGCGGCCGGGCCACCCTCCCCGGCCCATGCCGCCGCCGGAGCAAGCAGCAGACTGCCGATCCCGAAAAGAGCAAGAGAGGTCACAAGCCGGCGTGATGCTGTCATGCGTGTCGTTCCCTTCCATCTGTCTGCTGCACTGCAACATTCACGACTCATGCCAGATGGCGGCCCGTCCGCCGGCCCTTCCGGAAAGTCCCGGCCTTGCGTCTGCGGGCAGGCTCTGAAGGGGCTTCTCAACGCCGCCGCATTCTGCTGGCCCTGCCTTCTTTGCAGGCAGACTGCCCAATTTGCGGGCATGGCGCCTCGGCCGCGCGCCGCCCAAGGGAATGGCTGGACAGGAAGGGCCGGCGGCGGTAGCTGGAAGGGGAGGCGGCATCATCTGCGCCGGACTCGATGATGCGGATGGCGGGAGACGGGAGATGGCGCCCGCGCAGACGACCCGCGTGGATGTGATCATCGTCGGTGGCGGCTTCGTCGGTTTGACGACGGGGATTGCGCTTGCCGATGCCGGGCTTGAGGTGGCCGTCATCGACCGCATGGCGCCGCCGCCGCGGCTGCTGCCGGAGTTTGACGGGCGGGCCTCGGCGATCGCCCATGCCTCGGTGCGGCTGCTGCGCACGCTCGGGGTGTGGGAGAGGCTTGCCGACCACCAGCCGATCTGGGAAATCCGGGTCAGCGATCGTCATTCCCCCTGCCATCTTCATTTCGATTCCGCCGAGCTTGATGGCGAGCCTCTGGGCGAGATGGTGGAAAACCGCCATCTGCTGGCGGCATTGCACCGGCGTGCCGGAGAGATGACGGGCCTCAGCCTTCTGGCGCCGGCCGGCCTGTCCTCCTTCGAGCGGGACCGGCATGGCGTGACGGTTCTCCTGGACACGGGCGTGCGGCTCAAGGCGCCGCTTGCGGTCGCTGCCGACGGTCGGCGCAGCATGCTCCGCCGGCTGGCGGGGATCCGGCATGTCGGCTGGTCATATGGTCAGGATGGCGTGGTGGCCACCATCCATCACGAGCTTGATCATGGCGGGATCGCCCATGAGCGCTTTCTTTCCGGCGGACCGTTTGCGATCCTGCCGCTTTCCGGGCGGCGGTCCTCGCTGGTCTGGACCATGCCCTCCTCCCAGGCGGGGGCCGCGATGGCGCTGCCGCCGGCGATGTTCGAGCGGGCGATCGCGGACCGCATCGGGGGATTTCTGGGGGCCGTCCGCGCACAGGAACGCCGCTTTCGCTATCCCCTCACGCTCGTGCTCGCCGAGCGCTTCATGGTCGAGCGGCTTGCGCTCGTGGGGGATGCGGCCCATGGCATCCATCCCATTGCGGGCCAGGGGCTCAATCTCGGCCTGCGGGATGTGGCGGCGCTGGCCGAGGTCGTGATCGAGGCGGCCCGGCGCGGCGAGGACATCGGATCGATTTCGGTGCTCTCCCGCTACGAACGGTGGCGTCGGGTCGACAGCCTGGTGCTGGCCGGCGTGACCGACGGACTCAACCGGCTGTTCGCCACCGACTGTGCGCCCGTCATGCTGGCGCGCGACCTGGGACTGGGAGCGGTGCAGCGCATGTCTGTGCTCAAGCGCTTCTTCATGCGTCATGCCCGCGGCACCCTCGGCCGTCTGCCCCGCCTGCTGGCCGGTCAGGCCGTCTAGGTGGGAAGGGCGGCTTGCCGGGCATTTCTGTCGGGATGGCCGGCCGGGACGGGGCACTTCATGTCCTTTGAGGCCGCCCCGGCGCGCAAGAGCATCGGCAAGTCGTGCTCAGGAGTCGCCGTCCGGCGGATCCTCCCGAAAGCGGTGATCGCGATAGATGCGGGTGAAGACATAGCGGAAGGACGGCAGGATCAGCGGATCGACCACGGCCTCCAGATGCTCTTCCAGCAGCACGGGATGCCCCTTCGCATCCAGACCGAAGCGCTGACGGCCGTGCGCGTCCTTGAGCACGACGAACCAGCTGAGCCGCCGGGGAGCGATCAAGGACAGGGTGCTGCGCTCGACGATCGCATCCTTCTCGTCCGGCCGGCAGCGGACCACGAGCTCGGCGGCAAGAGAGGAGGACAGGTCCTCTCCCTTGAGCACGACGCTGCCCGCTCCCAAGGGGGCGATGCGCAGGATCCAGCGCCCGCTCTTTTCGTCTTTCGTCCCCGACAGTGGGCCAGGCGGCCGCACCGAAACGATCCGGCCGGCAAGATAGCGCCGGATGTGCGCGGCACTCATCGGCGGCCCGTCCTTGGCCAAGCGGGCGGCGGCCTTGCGGGCCCGGCCGGGGGGAACCGGCGCTCCGTTGCGGACCAGCACGGTCCAGCCGCCGGCATCCCGGTCACCGGCGGCCGGTCGGTAGCGGGCGAGCAGCTGCCGGGTGCCGCCACGATTGTCCCGGATCTCTACCAGCACGGCGGGCGGCTCCGCCGGCAGGCGCCTTTCGATGGCGGCAACGAGCAGCCGCGCCGCCTCGGGGTCCGAGGCCTGCGGACAGCCGGCCGCAGCTGCCGGCCCGCCGCCAAGGCCCGCCCACAGGAGGACGATCATGAGGACGCCGCTCCAGGGGCTGCGTCCCGTCATGCCGTCTCATCCAGCCGCCGGGCTTCCTCCACCAGCATGATCGGGATCCCGTCGCGCACGGGATAGGCGAGGCCGGCCTTCCGGGAGATCAGCTCACGGCGCTCCGGATCCCATTCGAGCGGGCCATGGGTGAGCGGACAGACCAGGATCTCCAGAAGCGCCGGATCGAAGGGAGGGGGCGTCTCCCGCCCGCTCTTGTGCTTGTCGTCCGTCCTTGTCGTCATCAGCCGGGCCTTTCCGGGCTGGGCCAGTCACATCGATGCGTGCGTCAGGAAAACAGCAGGGAGGACAGCCGCCGCCGCGTCCTGAGGCCGAAGGGCGAGGATTCGCCGGCCGCCTCGATGATCTTGAGCAGAAGCTGGCGCGCCTGACCGTCCGCAAAGTCGCGATCGCGGGCCAGGATCGCGAGCAGTTCCTCGGCGGCCCTTTCCGCATCCCCCTTCGCCATCAGCGCACGGGCGAGATCCAGCCGGGCCTTGAGATCGTCCGGATGGGCGGCGACATGCTCGGCCAAGGCCTGCGGGTCGCCGGCCTCGCCAAGCTCGTCGGCAAGCTTGAGATAGGCTTTCGCCTGGCGGATGCGCGCATCCTTCTCGGCATCCTCCGGCAGGTCGGCAAGCAGGCCGCGCGCCTCTTCGCGCTTGCCGAGCTTGAGCCAGGCCATCGCCAGACCGCCCCGCGCTTCCAGCGATTCACGGTCGGACTGCAATGCCTGCGTATAGAGATCGGCCGCCTCGATGAGGCGGTTTTCGTCAAGCGCGCGACCGGCCTCCTCGAGCAGAGCCCTCAGAGCCGGCGGCGGGCCGCCTTCGGCAACGGCCAGCAGGTTGTCGATGAAACGGCGCAGTTCGGACTCCGGCACGGCACCCATGAAGGCATCCACCGGCTGGCCCTTGTAGAAGGCGAAGACGGTGGGAATGGACTGGATTCTGAGCTGGGCCGCGATGCGGGGATTGCGGTCGACATTGACCTTGATGAGCGCAATTTTGCCGGCCTTCTCGCGCACGAGCTTCTCAAGCATCGGTGTCAGCTGCCGGCAGGGGCCGCACCACTCCGCCCAGAAATCGACGAGCACGGGCCGGCGCTGGGAGGCCTCCAGGACATCGGCCACGAACTGGGCCTCGTTCGTTTCCTTGATCAGCTCTTCACCACCCGCCGGCTTGTCACCGCCACCGATGATCAGGGATTCCTCGGACATCGCTCCATTCCGTTTGCCATCAGCCCTGCTGAGCGTCCCCACGACCGGCGATCACCCATGCGGTCCGCACGACAGATCAACGCATGAGGCCTCATAACGGTTCGCCCCGACATGCACAAGGCATGGCAGCAGCCCCCCTCGCACGGCGGCCGATGCCGGCTCGGCCGCTTCTTCTCCGTGCCGGAGGAGAGGCTCGACCGAAGGATCACTCGAACCGCAGGGCCTCGGCCGGCTGCAGCCGCGCGGC
>CAYYGH010000030.1:0-1201 GCA_964471405.1 uncultured Sphingomonadales bacterium
GGTCAGCACCGCGACCGGCCGCAGGCGCAGGGCGGCCAGCATCGGGCGGGCGATCGCGGCCGCCGCGGCCAGGAGAGAGATTCCGAACGCCAGCAGGAAAGGCGCGGGCCCCAGCTCGATGCGCACGGGGTGGCCGGCGAGCCAGTCCGCGAGCCACCAGGCCGCCAGCGGCAGCGCGACGAGATTGGCCACAAGCACCGGCGGCAGCAGACGCCGGGCGAAGCGGCCGGCGATGGCATCTCCCGGCGCGCCGAAGAGCCGGCGCAGCGCCGCCTCGCGTGCGAATTCGGCGAAGGCGAGCCGGCCGATGGCGACCAGCCCCGCAAAGGCCAGCAGCACGACGACGACACCGAGCGCCGTCGCGGCCCGCGCCTCGGCCCGCGTGCCGGCGACGCGCCGCGCGAGGAAGCCTTCCACCGACTGGATGGTGAGCGTTCTGTCCGGCGCGATGCGCGCGAACAGCGGCGTGACCCGGGCGGACAGCTCGGAAAGCGGCAGCCTGCTGCGGATCAGGATCTGGTCCTCCCAGTAGCCGACGAGCGGCAGGAAGACGATCGGCCGCACCGCGAAGGCGCCGAAGAGCTCCGCATCCGCGACGACGGCGACGATGCGCCGGGGCAGGAGCGAATCGATCCGCATCTCCACCGTGCTGCCCACCGCATCCGCGTCCGACGCGAACCCGAGGGCGCGGCGGGCGGCCCGGTTGATGACGATCGGCAGATCCGGCCGGTTAAGACCGTTCTCCTCCTCGCGTGCGAAGGCTGCGGGGATTTCACCCGCGAGAACGCGCAGGCCGAGGAGGGGGAAGAAGGCGGGTGCGACCTGGGCGACGGCCATGTTCTCCTCCGCCGCGGCCGCCGGGTTGCGCAGAACAAAGGTGTTGATCGTGCCCGGAAGCGGCGAGATGCCGCTGCGTGCCACCGCCTCGACGCCCGGGATCCGCGCGATCTCGCGTGCGAGCGTCGCGCGCTGCGCGGGGCTGAGCGTGTCGGTGCCGGTCACGGCGAAGAGCCCCTTCGGGTCGTAGCCGACGGGGCGCTCGATCAGAAAGCGCGCCTGCATCTCGAGCCCGGCGGCGACCGCGATGAGCGCCGCGGCGGCCGCGAACTGGAGCGCGAGCAGAAGCCGCCGCATGTGGCGGAGCCTCACGGGTGCGCCCTGCCGGCCGGCGTGCAGCAGGATCTGCCCGGGCTTCAGTCTC
>CAYYGH010000030.1:1301-31975 GCA_964471405.1 uncultured Sphingomonadales bacterium
CACGGGTGCGCCCTGCCGGCCGGCGTGCAGCAGGATCTGCCCGGGCTTCAGTCTCGCCACGAAGAGCGCGGGATAGAACCCGCAGGCGATCACCAGCATCGCGAACACGGCGGCCAGCGTGCCCGCCGGCACGAAGCGCCAGGCGAACGCACCGCTGCCGAAAGCCATCGCCTGTGCCGCCGCGGCCGCCGCAACCGGCGCCAAGGCGCCCGCCGCCGCCAGCAGCAGGCCGAGCTGGATGGCGGTGACCCCGAGCATGGCCGCCGCCAATCGCGCGGGGGATGCGCCGAGCATCTTGCGCACGGCGGTCGCGCGCGCCGTCTCCAGCGCCATGGCCACCGCCGCATGGCCGTAGTTGATGGCGGCGACGAGCAGCACCGCGAGCGCGAAGGCGATCACGAGCCGGGCCGGGCCCGCCGCGATCCAGCCCGATCCCGGATCGGCCACGAGCGCGCCATAGGCTGCAGATGTGACCGGCACGCTCGCAAACCGGGCCATGTCCGGAAGGCGCCAGGTCCGCCCGCCGTAATCGAGCGGCGGGATGAGCGGCGGCAGCCGGTCCTCCAGCACGCGCGCGAGATCACGGGCCTCACGCTCCGGCCGCAGCTTCACGAAAGTCCGGAAGTGATTGGAGAACCAGCTGTCCGGAAAATACGGGAAGCCGGGCCCGACGTTGCCCGCGATCAGCATCAGCGCCGCGAAGGTGAAATGCGTCTCGTCCGGCAGATCCGCCATCACCATCGTGACCCGCATCGCCCGCCTGCGGCCGGCGCGCAGGATTTCCACGGTCTCGCCCAGCGCCGGCCGGTCGCCGAACAGCCGGCGGGCGGCAGACGCGGTGAGCACCAGCGAGTCGGGGCGGGCCAGCGCCGCGGCGGGATCGCCGGCGACCGCCGGGCGGCCGAGGATCGCAAGGAAGGCGGGGTCCGCGAGGCCGACGGTGAGCGGCAGGCGGGCGCCGTCGGGCGCGATCGCCACGGCCTCTTCCTCGACGAGCCGCGCCGCCGTCTCCACCACCTCCGCGAAGCGCCCGGCGAGGGTCGCGGCGAGCGGTCCCGGCGTCGCAGGCGAGGTGCCGCCGTCGGCCAGCGCGCCGAGAAAGGTCTCGGTCACGAGATGCACGCGCACGCCGTCCGGGATCCAGGCCTCATAGTGGGCGCTGCGGGTCACCGCCTCGGCCGCCACGAGAAAGATGACGAGCCCCGCCCCCAGCATCAGCAGCTGGGCGCCGACGGCCGCCACCTGCCGCCGCAGCAGGAACTTGAGTTGAAGAAGAATGTCCACCCCCCTCATGACCCTCCTTTCCTGCTTTCCTCCAGCTTCTCCGCCGTCATCTGTCCATCGCAGGCCGCCCGGACATCCTGGCCGGCAGATTTTGCAGGAGGTCTGAGCGGATGCCAAGACCAAAACGCTCCGAGATCGACGCGGGGCCGTCAGCGGCCTGGATCCCTGCAGGCGCGATCCGCCCCGCCGCCTTGCCGGTATTCACCTGAAAGGAGATGCTTTCCGGCATCTGCCTGTCCGCAATCTGCGGCAGACCCAAGCCGGGCGGGCTTTTGTGCTGCGGGGCGGCTGCCCGGCCTGCCGTTTTCCGTCGCCCTGGTGGCCGGGATGCCGGGATCAGCGGGAGGTGGGGGCCATCCCTCTCATCCCGGCGGGCGTCGCGGCCCGTCTTCCTCCCGCCCATTCATGACCCGCTCGCGCCGGGCCAGGCGGGCAGGGCGCAGGCGGTCCGGTACTCGGCGGTCAGTCTGTCCACCAGCTCGGCGACGCTCGGGATGTCATGGATGGTCGCGACCCCCTGGCCGGCCGACCAGATGTGCTTCCAGGCCTTGGCCTCGCCCTCCACGGTGGCCTCGGCCTGAGCTGCGCGGCGGGTGAGATCCATGTCCACCTTCTTCTTCGGCCCCGGCTCTTCCACCCGGATGCCCGCGCGATCGAGCGATGGGCGCAGGAAATTGCCGAAGATGCCGGAGACCTTGTCGGTATAGACGATGTCCTCGGCCCGGGCCTCGACCAGCATCCGCTTGTAGTCGGGATCGGCCGCCGATTCGGCGGTGGCGATGAAGCGCGTGCCGAGATAGGCGAGATCCGCCCCCAGCACCTCGGCCGCGCGCACCCCGCGCCCGTCAGAGATGCAGCCGGCGAGCAGGATCGTGCCGTCGAAGATCTCGCGCACCTCGCCCACCAGCGCGAAGGGGTTGATCCGCCCCGCATGGCCGCCGGCACCCGCCGCCACCAGGATCAGGCCGTCGACCCCCGCCTCGATCGCCTTCTTGGCATGATGGAGATTGGTGACGTCGTGCCAGACGATGCCGCCATAGGCATGCACCTTTTCTGCGATGTCGCCGGGGTGGCCGACGGAGGTGATCACGATCGGCACGCGGTGGCGGACGACGAGCTCGGTGTCCTCGGCCAGCCGCGAGTTCGAGCGGTGGACGATGAGGTTGACGCCATAGGGCGCATCAGCCTGCGTCAACGCGCCCGCGATCCGGTGCAGCCAGGCATCGAGCTGCTCGATGGGGCGCGCGTTGAGCGCGGGGAAGGTGCCCACCACACCGGCGCGGCAGGCCGCGATCACGAGCTCGGGGCCGGAGACGAGAAACATCGGCGCGGCCACCACGGGCAGCTTGAGGCGGCTGCGCAGTTCTTCAGGCAACGACATGGGCGGCTTCCTCCTCGCTGAGCGGTTTCCTCCCTGCCGGGCCGATCCCGGCAGCGGTATGAAACCGTGATAAACATACCCATGTCGGCTGCGCACCTCTGCCAACCGTGGGGTCTGGACGACCCGTCCGCTTACGGCCAGGCGGCAAGCGGCGGCAGCGACATCAGGATCGCCTCGGTGTTGCCGCCGGTCATGAGGCCGAAGCGGGTGCCGCGGTCATAGAGCAGGTTGAACTCCACATAGCGGCCGCGCTTGACCAGCAGCTTCTCGCGCTCTTCCTCGCTCCAGGGCCGATGCATGCGCTCCTTGACGATGGGCAGGAAGGCGTCGAGAAAGGCGCGGCCGACATCGCGGGTGAAGGCGAAGTCCGCCTCCCAGTCGCCGGAATCCAGATAGTCGTAGAAGATGCCGCCCGCCCCGCGCGGCTCGTCGCGATGGGGCAGGAAGAAGTATTCGTCGCACCAGGCCTTGAAGCGCTCATAGTAGGTCGGATCATGCCGATCGCAGGCGGCCTTGAGCGCCGCATGGAAATGCTGGACGGCATCCGGCATCTGAAGTGCCGGGGTCAGATCCGCGCCGCCACCGAACCAGCCCTTCGTCGTCACGATCATGCGCGTGTTCATGTGCACGGCGGGCACATGGGGGTTCATCATGTGGGCGACGAGCGAGATCCCCGAGGCCCAGAAGCGCGGGTCCTCCTCGGCGCCGGGGATCTGTTTGTTGAAGGGCTCCTTGAAGCGGCCGAAGACGGTGGAGACATTGACGCCCACCTTCTCGAACACCCGCCCGCGCATGATCGCCATCTCGCCGCCGCCGCCCCTGCCCTCGGGCATCGCGGGATCCGGGCGGGTCCAGCGTTTGCGCATGAAGCGGCCCGGCTCCTGCTCGGCGTCCGGGCCGTCATAGAGATCCTCGATCTTTTCGAAGGCGGCGCAGATCTCGTCACGCAGGGCCTCGAACCAGGTGGCAGCGCGCGTCTTGCGATCGTCCCAGATGTCCACTCCGTCCTCCCAGTCAGCATTCTTCCAGTCGATGGCCGTCATCGTCCCGCTCCCCGCCCGGACCTTTCGGAAAGCCGGCAAGCTGGCGCAGCGCCTCGCCCAGCACCATCGCGCCCGCCACCGCCTGATTGAGCGAGCGACAGCCGGGGGCGATGGGAATGCGCACGCGCTCATCCGCCTGGCGGTGGACCTCCTCCGGCACGCCGGCCGATTCTCGGCCCAAAAGCAGGACGTCGCCTTTGAGATAGATCAAATCGGTGTAGGAAGTCCCGGCGCGGGTGGTGAGCAGGACGATGCGCCGGCCTTCCTCATGCGCCCAGGCGCGGAAGGCCCGCCAGTCCTCGTGGTGCACCCGGCCCGCATGCGGCAGATAGTCGAGGCCGGCGCGCCGCAGCCGCCGGTCGGAGAAGACGAAGCCGGCCGGCTCGATGATGTGCAGCGGAACCCCCAGACAGGCGCCCAGCCGCAAGAGCGTGCCGGTATTGGGCGGGATGTCCGGCTCGAAAAGGGCGAGCGCCAGCCGGGCGGGATTTCCCACCCAGCCCGATGGCACCACCGTCTTCTCACCACCTGCCGGGCGCATCACCCCCTCCTGCATCTTCCGGCGGCCACAGCTGCACAGGTCCGTGCCACTCCGGCCGGCGGCGGCGAATCGCACACCGGTCTTCCCGTGCCGCGCCCATGCCACGGCCGGGCGGAGGGAGGCAAGCCACCCGGCAGGCCATCGCATTCTTGTAAGGATACCTTGCATTATACCGGATTTTGCGGATAGGATCCTCTCACGACTCATGCTCCGGCCGCAAAGAGGAGCCATCGCCCCATGCCCGATTCCATCGAGACTCTCGGCTGGCCGCTCGCTTTCGCCCTTGCCGGTGACCGGATCCCGCCATGGGCACGCGCGCCGGCAGGCAAGGAGGGGGTGCGGACCGTCCGCGTGCTGGGACGGGCGCTTGCCGGCATGCAGAAGCACGCCCTGGTGGACACGGGCGAGGGAGCTGCCTGGTCCTTTTTCTGCGACGAAGGTCCCTATCTCAACGGCACGGATCTCGCGCCCTTTCCGCTCGCCTTCTTTGCGGCCGGCGGCGCCCTGTGTCTCATGCGTGCCCTGGCGGTGCGGCTTGCGGCGGCCGGTCGGCCGGCAGAGATCGTCCGCCGGCTGGAGGTGGACTATTTCTACAGCATGGAAGGCTCGGCGATCCGGGGCAGCATGCGGGCCGGCGCTCTTGATCCGGTCGTGCGCGTGACCGGCGCGCCGGGCAGCGGACCTGAAGATCTGCGTGGCCCTCTGGTCGAGGCGCTGCTGGCCAGCGCGATCGGCGCGCTCTGGCGTGAGGTGCATGCGAGCCGCTTTTCGGCCAGCCTCAACGGCAGCCCCGTGCTGAGCCGGGCGGAAGCCTCGGCAGGCGAGGCGGCAGGCGACGATCCGGCAGCGCTGCTTGCCCGCATCACGCCGCCGCCGGCCGGGCCGGATGAACCCGTCATCGCCAAGCTGACGGCGGCCGAGCGGCTCTTCGGGGTGGAAGGCGGCGCCGGTTCGAGTCTGGCGGCCGAGCAGAAGCGGCAGCTGCATGTGCGGGCGATCCTGGTGCCCGGCGCGGACGGTCTGGCGACGGTCCGCACCCAGCTGTTCAAGCCCATCGGCAGCGTCTTCGCCTTCCGCGGCCGGTTCGCCGCCGATGCACCGGCGGATGCCGCGCCGGACGGCCTTGCGTATCTGGCGGCCGGCATCGCCTTCTGCTTTCTCACCCAGATCGGCCGCTATGCCCATATCGTGAAGCTGCCGCTTGAGCACTATGCCGTCACCCAGGACATGGCCTGTTCTGCGGCCGATCCCGCACGCCGGCATCCGGCCGCCTTCTCGCCGGTGGTCACCGATGTCCGGCTCACGGGGGCGCTGCGAGAGGAGCAGGCGCGGCGGATCGTGGCCATGGGCGAGCAGACCTGCTTTCTGCATGCGGCCTGCCGGACGCCGCTCAAACCCCGGCTGTCGGTCCGCGCGGCCACCGCCTGAGCGCGCCATCGGCCCGGCATCGCCTGTCGGCTCAGGAGATACGGCGACAGACGGTGCGCCATTCGGCGTAGAAATGGAGCGAGTGGGCGCCGCCCTCGCGGCCGATTCCCGAGGCCTTCATGCCGCCGAAGGCCGTGCGCAGATCCCGCACGCCCCAGCAGTTGACCCATACCACCCCGGCCTGAAGCTGCCGGGCGACCCGCTCGGCCCGCACGCCGTCCCGGCTCCACACGCTCGCCGTCAGACCGAAGCGGCTGTCGTTCGCGCGCGCAACGGCCTCGTCCTCCTCGTCAAAAGGCGAGACATGGATGACGGGCCCGAAGATCTCCTCGCGCAGAACGGGGTGATCATCCCCAAGCCCGGTGAGCACCGTGGGGGCGAACCAGTAGCCCTTCTCGAAGGGATGCGGGGCGTCCACGGGCCCGCCACCGGCGAGCAGCTCGGCCCCCGCCTCGCGGGCACGGGCGACGAATCGGGTGACCTTTTCGCGGTGTGCGGCGCTGATCAGCGGCATCAGCCGGGTCGCCTTGTCGCGGGGATCTCCCGGCACCATCGCCCGGGCGCGCCGGGCGAGCGCCTCGGCAAAGGCGGCAAAGACGGGGCGTTCCACATAGACGCGTTCATTGCCCACGCACAGCTGCCCGCAATTGGCGAAGGCGGAGGCGGCGACCTCGCCGGCCGCCGTCTCGATGTCCGCATCCGCGAAGACGATGCCCGGATTCTTGCCGCCGAGCTCGAGCGAGACATCCTTCAGCCCCGCCGCGGCCGCCGCCATGATCCGCGCGCCGGTCGCACTCTCGCCGGTAAAGGAGACGGCATCCACTCCTTCCGATTCCACGAGCCAGGCCCCGGCGGCATCCGGCCCGAAGCCGTTGACGATGTTGACGAGTCCGTCCGGCACGCCGGCCGCCTTGATGACCTCGGCCAGGCACAGCGCGCTTGCGGGGGTTTCCTCGGAGGGCTTGATCACCACCGCATTGCCGCAGGCGAGCGCCGGCGCGAGCTTCCAGGCCAACAGGATGAGCGGCAGGTTCCAGGGCAGGATCAGCGCGATCACGCCCTTCGGTACCGGGTGCAGCGTGTTGAGCGCGCGCCGGCCGTCCGCCAGTTCGGTCTCGAAGGCCTCCAGCGGCCAGACCCGGATCAGGCGGGCGAACAGCCGGAACTGCTCGATCGCGCGCGGCACCTCCTGAAAGCGCACCTGGGCCCAGGGCTTGCCGGTATCGCGCATCTCGTCCTCGGCCAGCAGATCGGCGGCGCTGTCCATGGCATCGGCGATGCGCTCCAGCATGCGCGCGCGTTCCTCCACCGTCCGGTCGCGGTTGGCGAGAAAGGCCCTGCGCGCGGCCGCCACCGCGTCTTCCACGAGCGCCCGGTCCGCCGCATGGACCTCAGCCCAGGGTTCCCCGCGCGCCGGATCGTGATCGGGAAAGCAGGCGGGGCCCTTGCGCAGCCGGCGCCCGGCGATCCAGTGACCGATCATGCCATCGCGTCTCATCACGATATCCCTTCTTCTCATCCTCCCGTCGCGGCGAGATGGGCCGGCAGCGCCGTGGCGAGGGCCGGCCAGATCATGAGCAGCGTGAGGCGGAGGAGATCGGCGGCCAGAAACGGACCGAGGGCACGAAAGGCGGCCGCCGTGGATACGCCGCTGCCGGATGTCGCCGTGAAAACCGCAAGGCCCATCGGCGGGGTGAGCAGGCCGGTGGCGGCAACCGAGGCCAGCGCCGCGCCCCACCACAGCGGCGAGAATCCCAGCGCCTCGACGACGGGCAGCGACAGCGACAGGGTCGCCACCACCAGCGCAATCGGCTCCAGCACCATGCCGAGCAGAAGATAGCCTGCCAGCAGGGCAACCAGGACGAGCCGGGGCGGCCAGTCGTGATCCGTCAGCACCGCGATCACCTGCTCCGGCAGACCCGACAGCGCCAGATAGACGGAAAATACGAAGGCACCCAGCAGCACGACCAGGATCGCCGCAATTTCCTCGGCCGCCGCACGGGCCTGTCTCCGCCAGACGGACAGCCGCCGCGGCACTGCCGCAAACCAGAAACCGGTGGCCGTCACGGCGCCGAGGGCGGCCACCTCAAGCGGTGTCATCCAGCCGCTGTAGAGCAGGCCGAAAATCGCCACGAACAGGCTCCCGAAGCCGGCAAGCGCACGCAGGCTGGCGGGTGGCGGTTGCGGGCGCAGGGCGGCCGGGCGCAAGCCCGTGCTCCCGCTTCGGCCGCATCCTGCCAGCAGCGCCGCGCCGGCCGTCAGCCCCGCCCCGATCAGACCGGGAAGCAGGGCGGCCGCAAAGACGGCCACCACCGGCAGGTCCGCAAAGGCGGCATAGAACACGAGCACGAGCGAGGGCGGAATCAGGGTGCTCAAGGATGCCCCGGCCGCAATTGCGGCGGCCGCCCGCGGCGGACGCTCTCCGGCGGCGATCAGGGGATCAAGAGCCATCTGCCGCAGCGCGCCGGCACTTGCGAGCACCGATCCGGAAAGAGCGCCCAGCAGCGCGGCGAACAGCAGGGTGAAGGCCGACAGCAGCTGCGTCCTGCCCTTCCATGCCGCAGCCAGACGGGCGAATGCGGCGCCGGCCAGTCCGCTCCGGCCCAAGGCGGTTGCCATGAGCAGGAAGAAGGCGGCCATCCACATCGGCTCGCGGGCGAGCACGCCGGCGGCCTCCGCCCCCAGCACCGCAAACGCCGGCCGCCAGCCCGGCGCATGAAGCACGATGCCGCCCAGACCCGCGAGCGCCAGCGCAATGCCGATGGCCACTCCCCGCCAGATGGCGACAAGCAGGACCAGCAGGATCAGGACATCTCCCCACGGCCCGCTCACCGCCGCCTCCATGCCATGATCGCGGCCAGAAGATATCCCGCACCCGCACCCATGAAGACGGGCGCGAGCGGCCAGTCGGCAATGATCGTCCGGCGGGGCGCGAGATCCCGGGCATAGGCGACAAGCGCGCCGGCCGCGAGCATCAGCAGAAGGCCGGCAAGCCCGTCCACCCAGGATCGGTGCATGCCGGGCCTGCGGACGGCGATTGCGCGCCCGCCGGCCAGAGGCAGGCACAGCGCCAGGGCCAGCGGAGCCGCGAGCTCGCGCAGATCGGCAAGGGCTGTCGGCAGCCCCGCCAGTCCCAGCCAGCGCGCCAGTGCCTGCAGCAGGATCATGCCGGCAACGGCCAGCAGCGCCCCGACGGCGACCAGGGCCAGCATCTCCGCGAACCGCTGCGCCGGCGGGTTGCGGTCCGCATCGGGCGGAATGGGTGGTGCCTTTCTCATTGCCGGGAGCTCTCCGACAGCCGGGGACAGCCCGGCGCGGGCGGTAGCGAAAGCCGGCCGGCTGCCGCCTTCCCGAAGCGGGGCGCCAGTGTTCCGATCCGGTCTCCCCGCGCCAGGGCCGCTGTCCGCGCCCGCCTGGCGGCATCACAGAGTGCGCGCGCAAAGCGGCGGGACAGCGCCACACCGGCCGTCTCGGAAAACGGGAAGCGACTGCCGGGCGGCAGACGACGCACCGCCTCCTGCCGCAGGGCAAATACGCCCACGCTCGTGCCGAAGGGACCGGAGAGATGATGGCGGCTGGCCGCAAGAACCCCGGTTGCCGCCACCGCATGCCAGCTCAAAAGCGCCCCATCGATCAGGCCCCGTGCCAGGGCGTCTCCGAGAATGAGGGGAGACAGGCCCGCGACCGGAATGGCGCCATGGGCGGCCATCAGCTCCGCCTGCGCCCGGTCGATGACGCGGATGCGCCGGCCGGTCAGGTCTCCGCCCGGGCCTGGCGGATCCACAAGGTGCAGCACATAGGGTGGCGAGAAGAAGAGGGCGAGCGGCCGCGTCCCCGCATCCGGCGGCCAGAGTTCCCGCGCACGCCGGAACAGCCGGGCGCTGGCGGCGACGGTATCTGGGACGGTCATCCGCCGGGCCGCTTCTTCCAGAGGCGCGAAACGACCATGTTCCCAGGCCAGGGTGAACCAGGCGATGTCGGCGACACCGGTTCTCACCAGCCAGTGCTGCTGGGCGGGATCGCGGCCCAGCATGCCGCCGGCAAAAAGCCGCATGCGCAGGCGGCCACCGGTTGCCGCCTCCACCTCCTTCAGCCAGGGCACGAGCACGGCCCGCACATGGACCACGCGCTCGGAGGCGATGGTCGCCACCCGCAGCTCCGTCACCGCAGCCGGGACGGCCGGGACGGCGGACAGGTGCAGCGAAAGCGCAATCCCCAGCATGGGGAGCAGCTGCCAGGTGCGCCGCGGCCCTGCCTCGTGTTCACGCGGCATCGGATGCGCGAGACTTCCCGCCCGGCCCAAAGACCCGGCAGCCCGGATGAAAATCCGCCCACACATACCAGAACATCTTGTTGTAATGGGGAACGGGCCTGAGAATCCGGCCTGAAAGCGGGCCGGAGACGGCCTCGCCCCTGACCGTGAACAGGCTGCCCGTCTCCCTTTCACGCCAGGCGCCGGCCTGCGGGTCGAAGGCAAAGGAAAGGGTGCGGCCGTCAAGCCGGCGGTCATAGACGGCGATGAAATCACCGTCCTCGTCCGAGAAGATCGCGATGGGCAGCCCGCCCACGGCATCCTCCACCAGCCGGTTTTCGGGAAAGAGTCCCGCCGGATAGGCGACCGCCTCGCCGTCCGCCTCCACGCCCAGCACGAGGGACTTCATGGGCAGGCGGCGATCCTGCGGATGCTGAAGCGGATAGACGATGGTGGGGCTTTGAGGGTCGATGACATCCGCCCGCGCCAGCAGCTTCAGATAGAACTGGTCGCGCCACTCGGGATCGCGGTACCAGATCGGCGAGTCCGGGAACAGCTCCGCCCAGCGCTTGAGGGAGACCGAATAGGTCGGCAGCGTCTGAAGCCGCCAGTCGCCCCGGCGGGAGCGATTGTGCATCTGGATCACGCTGCAGCCCCTGCGTCCCTCGTAGAAGACGAGATTGTTGGCGATGGCGGCCGTGATCGCGAGATCCGGATCGCGGCTGTCCTCATCCAGTGCATAGGCGATCGAGCTGTGGGCGAGGATGCAGTGACTCATCATGAAGGGCGCCTCGCCCGTGCCCTGGACGACGATGTGCGGCCGGCGGGCGAGGCGGGCGATGAATCCCCAGGGCCGGCCCGCCGCGTCGATCACGCCGACGACTTCCTCCCCGTCCCCGAAGCGCCGGCGCGCCTCCTCGGCGCTCAGGAATTTCGGCCGCTTGACCGGCCGGAAGAGAAAGCGGGTGTGCATGAGAAAGCCGAAGACGAGAACACCGAGCCAGCCGGCCAGTCCCAGCCGGCCCCAGATCGTGATGTCGCCCATCTGCCACCAGCGCCAGGCGGCCAGCGCCGCCGGCAGGAGGGAGACCGCCAGCACCCAGGGGGCGATGCGGTAGATCAGCCGGGCGCCCCAGTCGGTCGCCGCGATCCGGTTGGTCAGCATCAGGACGCCGAGCGAGCCGGGCAGCACGGCAAGCGCCGCCAGCAGGGCGGCGGAGAGAGCGAGCATGTCCGTCAAAGTCATCGCTTGGGCACCTTTTCCACCCAGGGATCGGACGCGGACGGCGGACCCGGGTGGGAAGGGGCCGGTACCCGGGCCCGCCGCCTGCGCCCTAGAAGCCGAACTTCAGCCGCACGTAGACCATCCGCTCCCGGGGGTCATGAAGCTTGGAATCGAAGCGGAAGGTCTCGTTGGGCACGGCTGGCACGTGGTTGTTGAACAGATTGACCACGCCGGCCGTAAGCTCGGCAAAGTCCAGCGCATCGAACAGCTCTTCCAGCCGGTAGGCGTACTGGACGTCGAGATAGGTTTCGGCATCGACCTTGAAGCCGGTCGCATCATCGCGCACGCCGTCGATGATCCGGGGCGTCACATTGACGCGATGGCGTCCCAGCATCCAGTTGATCGGGAAGTTGGCCCGCCATTCCGGTACCGAACGGAAGGGATTCGTGCGGTTGCGCGAGCCGACGCCCTTGATCACATGGCCCGGCCCGAAGGGGCCGAGATCGATGTTGAACTTGTTCACCCAGCTCACGCTCGCCGTGGCGTTCATCAGCCCGAATCGCCCGAAATCGCGGGTGTAGCTCACCAGCAGGTCGATGCCGTCGGTCTTCACCGAGGCGGCATTGAAATACTGGCGCGAGACGTCGATGATCGAGCCCGAGGCGTTGCGGGTCACCCGCGGGTCGTTCGCGATGCCGTCATCCAGACAGTCGTTGATGACGATCGCCTGATTGTCCTCCAGCACGATGACGTCGTTGTAGTCATAGAACCAGTAGTCCGCGGCCACCCGCAGCCCGTCGACCGGCTCGACCACGGTTCCCACATTCACATTGGTGGCCGATTCCGGTTTCAGATTGGGATTGGGCAGCTTGCCGAAGGCCGTGTTCACCCCCCGGAAGCGGGCGATCGTGCCGTCGGGATTGACGTTGCAGGTCAGACCGTTCGGGCCGGGGAAGAAGGGATCCTGCATGCGCTGGGTGCCCTTCTCGATGATGTCCGTCTGGGTGACATTGGGCGCCCGGAAGGAGGTGCCCACCGAGGCGCGGATCGCGACCCGTTCGGTGACGTCCCAGCGCAGCGCCGCCTTGGGATCGAGGGTGTCCCCGATGCCCTCGCCGTAATCCTCGTAGCGCAGCGCCGTCTGCAGTTCGAGATTGGCTAGAATCGGCAGCGACAGTTCGCCGAAGATGCCATAGACGTCGATGCTGCCGCGCCCGTCGGGGCTGGCCGGCTGGAAGAAGTCGTCACCGATCTCCAGGAGATCGTCATTGTCGAGGACGAAATTGTTGTCCCGATAGGCGGCACCGAAGGCGACACCCACCTCGCCACCCGGCAGACGCAGCGCCTCGATGATTCCGGAGACCACGCCTTCGACGGTGGTCAGCTCCGAGCGGGTGCGCCGCTCGGAGGTGCGGATCACCGCATCCTCCAGCGCCTCAGGGTTGGGCTTGTCGAAGGCCTCGCTGGCAAAGGGATTGAGGAACTGGCCCTCGAAGCCCGGCAGCTCGCCCTTCAAGGCCGCCTGGACGAAGCTGGTGACGGTGGCGGCATTGTCCGAAAACAGCACGTCCGAATCGCTGCGCTGATAGTGGAGGTCCACCGACCAGTTGGGCGAGAGATCGGCCCGCAGGCCGCCGACCACCCGCCAGAAGGTGGTGTCCACCTGCATCTGGCCTGAGCCGTCCACATTGTTTTTGACGCGATACTGCACGAAGACCGGCCGCGGGCTGCCGTCCGGATTGTGGAAGACGGGATTGATGCCGCCCAGCTCCTCCGGTGTCGGAATGAAGGGGTTGTTCGCCGGCACGAACAGCGGCTTGAAGAGATTGGGCAGCGAGGGCGAGGCGTCCACGGTGGCCCGGTTGTCGGCCCAGTTGAACTCCCCATAGACCTCGATGGCGTCGTTCAGCCGGTGGCGGCCTTCGGCGAACAGCAGCTTGCGGCGCTCGTCCGGAACGATCGAGAAATTGTCCGCAAAATTGAAGGAGCAGAAGCCTCTCACGCTGGGATCGAGCACAGGGATGTCCGCCCCCACCGGAATGCCGGCCCGCGTGTCGGCTCCGGGGCCCAGCAGCTTGAAGCTCGCCGCCCCGTCGAGCCCCGAGCGGTCGAGACAGCGCGGATCGGGCACCGGGCCGGTGCCGGTCGCCTGGCTCGGCGGCGGCAGACCGGGGCTGCCGGGCGGCAGGCCGGGCGGTCCGGGTGCCACGCGATAGCCGCCCTTGCCGTCCGGCACGGCGGGAAAGAAGGTGGCGGGGAAGCCGAGGCCGGTGTCGGTCTCGGTCGACAGCACGGTCGGGAAGAAGGCGCGCTTGATGCCCGGCAGATCCGTGCGGTCGAAGAAGGTGAAGAAGACGGCGACATGGCTGTCCTCATCACCCGCCCCGAAGGCGGCGTTGATGTTGACATCCTCCTGGCTGGCCTGGGTCGTGGTCTGGTAGCGGCCCTCGATCTCGAAGCCGGTGAAGTCATGGCGCGTGATGATGTTGACGACGCCGGCCACCGCATCCGAGCCGTAAAGGGCGGAGGCACCGTCTTTGAGGATCTCGATACGCTGGATCATGTTCATCGGCAGCGTATTCACATCCACGAACTGCGAGCCGTCGTTGGCCACCGCCGCCGAGGGCACGACCCGCCGGCCGTTGATCAGCGTCAGCGTCGCTCCCAGCCCCAGCCCCCGGATGTTGAACTGCGCCGTGCCGAAGGTGAAGTTCTGGTTGGTGCGGTCGAAGTTGAACTCGGAACCCGTGTTGACCGCGATGTATTTCACGATGTCGGTGATGTTGGTGGCGCCCTCGACCGCCATGTCCTCTTCATCGATCACTTGCAGCGGCGAGGGGGCGCTGTAGCCCTCGCGCCGGATGTAGGTGCCGGTGATGACGATCTCCTCCAGCTCGGACGCCGCCTCGCCCCCCTCAGGGGGTGCGCGCCGTGCGGCGGATTGATCGCTCGTGCCTTCTTGCGCATGGGCAAGCGCCACCGGCGCAAGCCCGGCCAGCAGGGCGACCAGCAGAAGACGCCCCGCCTGCTTCCCGCATCTGCGGGCAGGATGCGGCCGTGACATGATCTCTCCTCCCTCCTCGGCGGTCCGGTGCGACCGTTTGTATGCTTACCTTAGCATATGAAAGTTGTGTCTGCAACCATATCCGTCTCGCTTCGGCCGGCGGGTCGGGAACATTCATCCGACCAACCTTTGGTTTATTACATACTTTTCTTGGAAATTCAGGCCAGCGGACTTTCACGCGGCGGGTCGTGCCTCATGGCAAGACCGTGCAAAAGAGGAGTTGCTTCTGCAACGCAATTCGTGATGATTGTCGGAATCATGAGACATCGATATCGGTAAACGGGTAAAATGCCCTTTCGGTCGTCCGGTTCCCGTGACGGGAGAAATCCCGGAGTCCGCAGGATGGGGCGGGGCCCGCATGGCGAAGGAGAAGGGAAAAATGGGAAGGGGCCGGTCGAAAGGGGAAGAATCGACACCCGGGCGGGCCTTTGCCCGGGTTCGTGAACCGCTCGACCTGCCCCGGCATCTTCCCTATCAGATCGTGCATGCCTCAAGCCTGCTGTCGGTCGGCTTTGCCCGGCTGCTGCAGCGGCGTTTCCGGCTGGGGATTCGCGAATGGCGGATTCTGGCGGTTCTCGGCCATGGCGGGCCGATGGCCCCCAGTGATCTCGTGGGCCGGGCCGCCTATGACAAGGGCACGGTCTCGCGCGCCCTGCAGCGTCTGGAACGGCGGGGGCTGGTGCGTCGTGAACCCGCGGGTGCCGGCCGGCGCCGCTGGATCGTCGGGCTGACACCCGAAGGAGCCGAGCTTCATGACCGGATCGCCCCCCTCGCCCGGATGCGCGCCCGGATCCTGCAGGCGGCTCTGAGCCCCGAGGAAGCGCGGATCCTGGGAGAAGCGCTCGCCAAGCTCACTGAAAAGATCGCCTGGCTCAACAACGAGGAGCGCAAGGACCTGGCGGCCCGTCCGCCCGGCGACAGGGCGTCTTCCTGATCGTTTCGTTTGCCGGTGCGATCTCCTTGTGCCCGGCCGGATCCGGGCCGCTCCACCGGCAGGGGGCAGATGCGCCTTCCTGTACGCGAATGCCGGCGCTACTCCGCATCCGGCTGCGCCTCGGGGGCCGCCGCCGCAAAGGCGGGAAGCGCGCGAAGCGCCTCGTCGATCGCGACAAGCCGCGGGAAGGGGGCGAGATCCACCGCGAACCGCCGGGCGTTCGCCATCTGCGGCACGAGGCAGACGTCGGCCAGCGTCACCTCTTCGCCGAAGCAGTGCTCGGAGCTGCCGTACCGGCCGACAAGCTCCTCCAGCGCCGCAAAGCCGCGGTGTATCCAGTGGGCATACCAGCGGCCGATTGCCGCCTCATCGGCACCGAAGTCGCGCTTGAGGGTCTTGAGCACCTGCAGATTGTTGAGGGGGTGGATGTCGCAGGCGATGATCTGGGCCATCCGTCGCACCTGGGCGCGGGCGAAAGGATCGGCAGGAAGCAGGGGCGGTTCGGGATGGGTCTCCTCCAGATATTCGATGATCGCAAGCGACTGGGCGATGACGCCGCTGTCCGTTTCCAGCGCGGGCACGAGTCCCTGCGGATTGACGGCGCGATAGGCCGGCGCCTGCTGTTCGCCGCGACGCAGATGCACGAAGACCGGCTCATAGGGGATCTTCTTGATATTGAGCGCGATCCGCACCCGATAGGCGGCGGAAGACCGGAAATAGGTATACAGTCTGATCATCGCTCTGCTCCCGACCGTCTCTGCCTGTCGCTCACTCTTCTGCCCCTTTCTGATCTCCGGCATCAAGAGCCGCCCGGAGATGGCGGCTGCGGGCAAGCAGGCCGGCGGCGGTCGCCATGTCCTCCACCGAATCGAAGGTCAGCACGCCCGCCCGTTCGAGAGCCGCGAACCAGGCGGCCTTGTGATCGAGCGTGCCCATCATCGCATGCATCACCGGCCAGGGCGCCGTGCGGGCCTTTTCCGCAAGGCGGGCGACGACGGGACCCGCATCCACCATGAAAGGCACGACATGGATCATCAGGACCGCATCAAAGGCATGCCGGTGGGCGACGGCTGCATCAAAGCACACGCCAAAGCGGTCCTCGCGCGCATCGGCCAGAATGTCGAGCGGATTGCGGATTGCGCATTCGCCCGGCAGCGCCGCGGCAAGCCGGTGGGCCATGGCCCGCGGCAGCCTTGGCAGCTTCAGCCCCATGAGCGCGGCGCGGTCGGTGCACAGCACGCCCGGCCCGCCGGAATTCGACAGGATGAGCACCCGTTCGCCGATCCCGGCTGGAAAGCGGCCGAAGGCGCGCATCGCCAGCTGCAGCTCGTGCAGATCGGCGGCCCTGATGAGCCCCGCGCGGCGGATGAGCTGCGCGATGGCGCGCCCATGGGGAAGGGCTGCACCCGTATGGGCGGCGGCTGCCTGCCGACCCGGACGCCGGCGGCCGGGGATCAGGGCCACGACGGGCTTGCGGCGGGCGGCCCGACGGGCGAGGCGGATGAAGGCTTCCTCATCCGCAACCGATTCGAAATAGAGCAGGATCGCCGTGGTGGCCGGATCGGCGGCGAGAAACGCCAGATGCTCGGCGATGCCCAGCTGGAGCGCATTGCCCACCGAGACCACGGTCCCCAGCGGCGCATGCGTGGCAACTGCATGCGCGATCATCTCTTCGGCCAATGCGCCGGACTGGGACACGAAGGCCACCCCGCCTCCCGGCGGCAGGTCGCGGAAGAATGTCGCGGCCAGGCGGGTGTCGGCATCCAGACGGATGAGGCCGCCGCAGTTGGGACCGGCGATGAGAAGCCCGTGACGGCGGGCGAGCTCGGCCAGCGCCTGTTCGCGCACGCGCCCCTCGGGCCCCGCTTCCCTGAAGCCTCCGGGCAGAATGAGGAAATGGCGGTTGCCGAGCCGGGCGGCCGCCTCGACCGCCTCCGGAATCGCATCGGGTCGGATCGCGACCACGACAAGATCGACCGGCGCATCCAGCGCATCGAGAGCCGGCACCGCCGGCAGCCCCGCGACGTCGCCGCCCTTCGGATTGACGGGAACGATTCGTCCCGCATAGCCGGCCTTCAGCATCATGCGCACGACGGCTCCTCCCGAGCTCGTCGGTCTCGCACTCGCCCCCAGCACGGCCACGGAGCGGGGACGGTAGAGGGGCTCCAGCCGGTCGCGCGCGCCGGTCATGCCTGCTCGCCCGCGGCCACGATCCGATGGCGCAGGACGTCCACACCGTCAACGCCCCCCTCGACGACATCGCCGGGCTGAAGGGGCCCCACGCCGGCCGGGGTGCCGGTGAACACGAGATCTCCGGGCTTGAGCGTAAACAGCCGGGACAGATGCATCAGGATCTCCGGCACCGACCAGATGAGATCGCCAAGATCCGCCTCCTGGCGCAGCGCACCGTTCACGGAAAGCCAGATCCGTCCGCTCGCGGGATGGCCGATGCGCGCGGCCGGGTGAATGGCCGTGATCGGTGCAGAATGCTCGAAAGCCTTGCCCACTTCCCAGGGCCGGCCCTTTTCCCGCATCGCAAGCTGCAGATCGCGGCGGGTGAGATCATTGCCCACCGCATAGCCGAAGATGACGGCAGAGGCTTCATCGACCGCAAGATCCTGGGCAAGTCCGCCGATCGCCACCACCAGCTCGATCTCATGATGCAGGTTTTCGGTTGCGGGCGGATAGGGGACATCCGCCCCGTTCTCGACCACGGCATCTGCCGGCTTCATGAAGAAGAAGGGCGGCTCGCGACCGGGGTCCATGCCCATCTCGCGCGCATGGGCCGCGTAATTGCGCCCCACACAGAAGATCCGCCGCACGGGAAACCGCCGCTCGTCCCCCGCAATGGCGACCGTCGGACAGGACAGTTCGAACAGAAGCGACATGCCGCTTTCTCCCTTTGCTCATTCGCTCTTCGCGATGTTTCTTGCCCTTTTCACAAGTCGGGACAAGTGACCTGCGGGTCACGTCAGAAGATCCACAGACGCTCGCCGGCCAGAAGCAGGGGCCACCGCCCGGCAAGAAACAGGCGGAACTTCTCGGCAAAGCCGTGCCCCCCGGCTGCGCCCGCAAGCCGGCGCAGATACTCCTGCTGAATGGTGATCGCCGCCGCCCCGGCCGCCACCTTGGCCAGCGCCGCATCCGATGAACCCAGCCGCAGCAGCGCCCGCGCCGCCGCCCCTTCCAGGGGAGCCAGCATCCACGGCACCAGCCGTTCGATGCCGGCATCAAGAGCGGCCTTTCCGACCCGCCCTGCGGCCCGGGCGGCAAGATGCCGGCGCACCGCCTCTTCCCGTTCCCACCACCGGTCACCGTGGTCGCTCCGGGCAAGAAGCGCCTCGACAGCCGACGGGTCCCGCAGCCAGGAGACCTGCGGCTCACGCGCGCCCAGTGCCCGGGCATAGAGATCGGCCTGATGCGTCTCGGCCGCGGTCGGCGGTTCACCGAGCGCCGCAAACCAGGCGGCCTCGGCACAGGCGCGGGCCAGGGCCTCGGCACAGGAGAGCGGATCGGGAAGGGGTGCTCTTCCTTCCCCTGCCGGCGGCCCGGTTTCGCCGCCCGCCTCCGCTGCGACCCTTGCCACCTTCATGCCTCCTCCCCAAGCCGTTCCTCGCGCCACAGCCCCAGTGCCTCCTGGACCGGCCGGTCGGAGTAGGAGAACAGCACGAGATCGGCATCGGCGTGCAATCGATGGACCGTCCAGTTCGGCACCACGAAGATGTCGTTGGGGCCGAAGTCCAGCCTGGTGCCGTCCTCAAGAACGCAGGAGCCGCGGCCCTCCACCGCCACGAAGACGCGCCCGTCAGTGGCTCTGAGCGGGCGCGTGGCAAAGCCGGCCGGCAGAAACTGCAGGCAGGGACCGATGGTCGCCATCGGCCAGCCGCCGGTGCCCGGGTGGGCGTAGCGCATCTTGCAGCCCGTCCAGGGATCAAGCGGGCCGTTTGCCGCCGCCGCAAGCAGCGCCCGCCGGCACCGCGCGTAGCGGTAGTTGAAGACGGGCGAGGCGCCGGCCGGCGCCGCCCGGTAGCCGTCGGGCAGCAGGCCCTCGCCATAGCGCATCGGCGAATCCTCCTCGGGCCGGGCGATGGGCTGGCGGTCCTCGGGCCAGTGCTCGGCAAAGCCGAGGTCGAGATCGGCGATCAGCGGAATGTCGAGGCCGTCGAGCCAGATCATCGGCTGATCCGTCTCGTTGCCGTGATCATGCCAGGTCCAGGTCGGGGTGAGCACGAGGTCGCCGCGGCTCATGCGCGTGCGCTCGCCATCGACTGCCGTGAAGGCGCCTTCGCCTTCCAGCACGAAGCGCAGGGCCGACTGGGTATGCCGGTGGGCGGGAGCGACATCGCCGGGCAGCACGAGCTGGACGGCGGCATAGAGCGTCGCCGTGATGCGGGCCTCGCCGGGGCGGGCGGGATTTTCCAGAATCAGCGCCCGGCGTTCGGCCTCCTTTGCGGTGATCAGCTCGCCTGCCTCCATGATCGCCGCGCGCAGCTCGTCGTAATGCCAGAGTGCGGGATCAAGGCGCCGGTGCGGCATGCGCGGCACGAGATGCCGGAATTCCGTCCACAGCGGGCGGATGGAGCGGGCGGCCAGCCGATCGTAGAATGCCTCGCGCCGGCGGGCGAGATCGGGCGGCACCGTGCTCTGCTTGTCCGCATGCATTGCCTGCTCTCCCTGATCCACCGCCCTCAGGCCGGGGCCGGCGCGGGCCCGCTCGGCAGCTCGGGCAGGGTCAGCCCCAGCTCGGCGACCAGCAGCCGCGCGCGCTTGATGTAGTCGGCCCGCATCTCCTCGTTGCGCCTGAGCTTGATCCGCCATTTGCGGAACAGCGCGTTGTTCGGCGAATTGTCGCGCCCGAAGAAGGCCGGCAGCAGCGGGAAATAGGCATCGATCGCCGCCTGGACGGCCCGCCGGCCCTCCTCGCTCTGCACGAGCTCGGCCGAGAAGCGCTTGCCGAAATCCGCATGGAAACGCTCCTCGGGCATCGTCGCGCGCGCGAGATTGCGCAGAGGGTGGAAGGAGCAGTGGAGCAGATCCTCCACCTGCAGGATCTCGGCAAGATCGGCCAGCAGCTTGATGACGCAGAAGTCCGCCCAGGTCTTCATCGGAAAGGAGAAGATGCTCAGCGGCTTCTTGGGGCCGCCGGGCAGCAGCTCCTCTTCCGGGATGCCGATCTTCTCGCCCAGCTCGCGGAAGCGGACGTGATGGCCGTACTCCTCCATCGCCACGCGACAGGTGAGCCATTTGGCATAAGGCGTGGGCGCGAGCGCGATCGCCGGCTCGTCGAAGACCTGGGCGCCATAGAGCTCGTTGACCGAATGGCTGCGCACGACCTTGCGCACCGCCTCCTGGTATTCGGCGGGCTGGTCGAAGAACTCCTCGATCGTGCGCACCTCCGGGACCGTCTGGTTCATTGGCTCACTCCTTGGTCAGATGAGAGGATCGAGATTGAAGGCCTCCAGATCACTCGCAAGATCGGTCCAGCGGCCGGCGAATGCCGCCCGCGCGGCCCGGTCCACGCTCTCCTCGTCCGCCTTGCGCCCGACGATCGCCTCGGCCAGGGGGCGCGGCTGGCTCATGAGAAACACGCGCCGGCCGCGCACGCCGACCAGCTGGCCCGTGATCCCGCGCGCAAATGGCGAGACCAGCCAGGCCGCAACCGGGGCCACCGTCTCCGGCGGAATCTTCAGCGCCCGCGCGCGGTAGCTTTCCAGCAGCGGATTGACGGGAGGGATCGCCTCGGTCACCCGGGTGGCCGCAAAGGGCATGAGCGCGTTGACGCGGATGCCAAAGCGCCGGAATTCCAGCGCGCCGACCCGGGTCAGCGCCATCAGCCCCGCCTTGGCCGCGGCATAGGCCGCAACCCCGACATTGCCGTAGAAGGCGGCCGAGGAGACGAGATTGAGCACGGCGGGCTCGCGACCGCTTGCGTCTTCGGCTTCCGCCGCGCGCCGCAGCAACGGCAGACCGGCACGCATCACGACAAGCCCGCCGGTCAGATTCACCCGCAGCACTTCGGCGAAGTCTTCCGGCGCGATCTTCGCGATCAGCGCATCGCGCATGATCGCGGCGGCATGGACAAGGATGTCCAGCCGGCCGTGTTCGTCCTCGATTCGGGCGATGGCGGCCGCGACGGCCTCGGGATCGCCGACATCCCCGTCGATGACGCGGGCCCTTTCCCCAAGCCGCTTTCCGGCTGCGGCCAGCGCTTGCGCGTCCCGCCCGCGCCCGTCGATGCTTGCGCCATTGTCCATCACCACGACCCGCGCACCGCGGCCGGCCAGATGGGCCGCAATCGCAAGGCCGATGCCGCGCGCCCCGCCGGTGATCAGCGCCACCCGGTCCGCAAAAAGGGTGGATGCCGCTTCTGCCGCAATGCCCATCACAGGCCCCCCGCCATCGGAAGAAGGCCGCCGGCCTCCTCGCTTCCTGCCGGGGTGAAGGGATCGGCATGAATGTCGGCTGCCGCCATGCCGCGGTCGAGCATCAGCCGGCGTGCGGCCTCCACCATCGGCGGCGGGCCGGCGAGATGGGCGATGTGCCCCGACATGTCCGGCAGGTCGGCCGCCACCGCCTCGCTCACGAGACCATGCCGGAAGCCGGGCGCCCGCTCGTCACTGAGCACCGGCACGAATCGCAGCTGCGGATGGCGTGCGGCAAGAGCCTCCAGCTCCTCGCAGCAAAACAGGTCGGCCCGCCGACGCACGCCGAAGTAGAGATGGACGGCCTCCGGCCAGTCGAGCGCCAGCGCCCGCTCGGCGATCGCCCTGACGGGCGCGAGCCCCGTGCCGCCGGCCACCAGCACCAGCGGCCGACGGTCCTGCTCGCGCAGATAGGCGGTTCCGAAGGGACCCTCGACGAGCACGTGATCGCCGGGGGCCAGCCCCGCGCGAATGGCCTCGGCCGCCCGGCCGCCGGGCAGCAGGCGGATGTAGAAGACGAGCTCGTCATCCTCCGGCTGGCCTGCCATCGAGAAATCCCGCGGCGGCGCGCCGGGCAGGGTTATCCGCGCATACTGGCCGGGTGAAAACAGAAAGGGGCCGCCTTCCAGAATCGTCAGCCGCAGCACGCAGACGTCCGCTGTCACCAGCTCGGCCGCGGTGACGGCGGTCGTCAGCAGCCGGTGGGGATGCATGACCAGCTCCTCGGCAACGAGCGGCGCGATGGCGCAGTCCGACCAGGGCACCGCCCGGCAGGCGAGGATAAGGCCCTTTTCCCGCTCCTCCTCGCCCAGAGCAAAGGAGGAATAGGGCGCCATCTCCACCTCGCCCTCCAGCAGCCGGCATTTGCAGCTGCCGCAGTTGCCGGCCCGGCAGCTGTGGGCGAGCATGACCCCCTGGCGCTCGGCGGCGTCCAGAATGGTCTCGCCCAGCGCCACCGTGATCTCGCGGTCCTCACCGATCCGCACGCGATACATGCCGCACGCATCCGTCTCATGGTTCGGGCCGATCCCTTCCGACGGCATGAGGCCGTCCGCAGGGGTCCGCCCGCACTCGGCGCAATAAGAAACGCCCAGGCCGTCTCCTCCCGCGCTTGTGCACATGAGGATAGCGTGATATTGTAAGGGTGTCAAACAATATGCCTGCCAGCCAGGGCGGGCGCGCAGGAGTGAGGAGGGGCGGCAAGGGATGGCGGAGGATCGCGGGCGGTTTGCCGGCAGCTCGACCCCTTGCGACACGGCCGCCGATGCGCTCCTGGCCGGGCTGTCGGAGGCCGGCATCCGCTGGCTCTTCGCCAATGCCGGCACCGATTTCGCGCCGCTGATCGCCGCCTATGTGCGGGCCGGAAAGGCGGGCCGGCCGGTTCCCAGGCCGGTCACGGTGACTCATGAGTCGGTGGCGGTGGCGGCCGCCCATGGCGCGTATCTTGCCACAGGCGTCCCCCAAGCGGTGATGGTGCATGTCTCGGTCGGGCTGGCCAATGCCCTTTCCCAGGTGATGAACGCCCATCGCGAGGACATCCCCCTGCTCATCATGGCCGGGCGCACGCCGTTTACCGAAGCGGGTCACCCGGCCAGCCGCGACGTCGCCATCCACTGGGGCCAGGAACTCTTCGACCAGGCGGCGGCCTTGCGCGAGATCACGCGCTGGCAGGGTCAGCTCACGCATGGCGGCCGGATCCACGATCTGCTGCGCCGGGCGCTTGCCGTGGCCCGGGGCCTTGATCCCGGCCCCGTCTATCTGGAGCTGCCGCGCGAGCCGCTGGCCGATCCCCTCGTTGCATCGGCCGCCACACCGCCGCAGACCCGCACCTCCCTCATGGCCCCGCCGGCGCCCGATCCGGAGGCTGTCGATACGATCCTGGCGCGGCTTGCGGCGGCGGAGCGCCCCCTGCTCATCACCCAGCGGGCGGGCCGCGCGCCGGCGGCCTTTGCGCTTCTCGCCCGTTTCGCCGAGAAGATGGCGATCCCCGTGATCGAATACCGGCCGAATGTCGCCAATCTGCCGGACGATCATCCTCTGCATGCGGGATTTTCGCCGCCGGCCGACCTGGGCGAGCATGATGCGATCCTGCTGCTCGACTGCCCCGTGCCCTGGCTGCCGGCCCGCCATCAGGAGCCGCGCGGCGCCTTCATCGCCGAGGTCGCCCCCGATCCCTTCTACCGCCGCTGGCCCATGCGGCGCTTTCCGGCCGACATCCGCCTTGCGGCCGGCGCGGCGGCCTTCCTGACCACCGCGCTCGCCCATCTTGCGCAGCAGGATCCGGCGGACGAAGCACGTCTGGACCGGCGGCGAAGAAAACTGACGGAAAGGCTGGCGGCCCGACAGCCGCATGGCGGCAAAGCGCCGCTCCGGAACCGCTCCGCCCTCGATGCCGCCGAAGCCACCCGCATTCTGGCGGCGGAGCTGCCGGCAGAGGCCGTCGTCTTCAACGAACTCGGGGTGCGGCGGCCATTGCTGCGGGTCCGCCGCCCGGGCAGCTTCTTCGGCCCGCCGAACGCCGGTGCGCTCGGCTGGGCGCATCCGGCGGCACTCGGCTACAAGCTGGCCAGGCCCGATTCCCTGGTGGTTGCGGCCATGGGCGACGGATCGGCGATCTTCGCCAATCCGGTCGCCTGCCATCAGCTGGCCATGGCCGAGCGGCTGGCGGTGCTCGTCGTGGTGTTCAACAACCGGCGCTGGGATTCGGTGCGCTGGGCCGTCGGCTCGCTCTATCCCGACCTGGCACAGGAACCCGCCCTGCCGCTGGTGGCGCTTGATCCGGCGCCCGAGTTTGCGGCCATTGCCCGCGGCTGCGGGCTCGCCGCCTGGCGTGCGGAGGATGAAGGGACGCTCAAGCAGGCACTCCGGCTGGCTCTGCAGGCCGTGGCCGATGGCCGACCCGCCTGTGTCGAGATCGCCATCACCTGACGGGACGCATCCGCCTTCCCGGATCGCCCGGACTCAGGCGATCTCTTCCGACTGGAAGAGGTCCTGCCGGCGGGACTGGACGAGCAGGCGCAGCTCCCCCCGCCGCAGCTTGCCCGTTGCGGTCATCGGCAGTTCGTCAACAATCAGCCAGGCCTGCGGACGCTTCCAGGGAGCAAGCCGCGCACGGGCCAGATGGTGAAGCCGGGCGATGAGAGAGCGGCCGTCGATCCGGACGCGGCTGCCGGCTGCCGGCACGACCACCGCCACGATCCGCTGGCCCTGGATGTCATCCGGCAGACCGGTGACCGCGATCGCCGCCAGTTCCGGCAGATCCGCGAACGCCGCCTCCACCTCGCGGGGGGCGATGTTGACCCCGCGCGAGACGATGATGTCGTCGAGCCGGCCCAGCACCTGGAAGCGCTCCTCCGCCAGAAAGCGCACCAGATCATGCGTGCGCAGCCAGCCGCGATAGACGGCCCGGCGGTGATCGACCCGACCGGCCATGCGGCCGGCCGTCGGCCCTTTGACGAGAAGCTCGCCGGCCACGCCCGCCGCCACACCGGCCACCGACCGGCCGGTCCGGGCCGCTAGCACGAAGCCCGGCAGCGCGCGCAGTCCCGGATGCCGGCCGTCCGAGGCCGCAAAGGGCGAGAGCATCTCGCTTGATCCGAGCAGATCGACGATCCGGGCTCCTTCTGCCGCAAGCCGGCTGCCGGTTCCCTCATCCAGCGGTTCTCCCGCCGTGAACAGGCAGCGGAATGCCGCCGGCAGGCAATCGTGACGGTCCGCCAGCAGCCGGCGATAGCCGGTGGGCACCGAAACCAGGGTATCGACACCGGCCGCCATCGCCAGATCCACAAGCTCCGCCAGGCGCCTGCGGCCCGCCAGGACCACCGGACGGCCACGTGCAAGCGGAGCGATCAGCAGCAGCCCCAGACCGTAGGCGAAGCCGAAGCCGGGTGTGCCGGCAAGCACGCCTGCTCCCTGCTCGTCCAGCACATGCGGCCCCAGACAGCGGGCAAGAGCGACGATGCTGCCGTGATCATGAAGAATGCGCTTGGGCCGGCCCGTCGTCCCGCTCGAATGCAGCAGCAGGGCCGGCCAGGAGTCGGGAAAAGCCTCCCGGCCGGGCATGGGGGGCAAAGACCCCGGGCCGGCATGGGCGTCAAGATCGATGACGGGCAGGCTCGCCCCGGGCAGGGGGGCGGGCATGTCGCCCATCCGCAGCTGCACGATCCGGCGAGGGCGGAGAAAGCGCAGCAGATTCGGCTTCCAGGACACGGCCGGTGTCAGCGGTGCCGCGATCATGCCTGCCCGCCAGCAGGCGAGCAGGGCCAGCCAGACTTCCGGTATCTGCTCGCCCGCCAGCACGCAGACGTCACCCGGCCGCAGGCCGGCGGCGGTCATCCGGTGTGCCAGACCGGCGACACGGGTGGTGATCGCATCGAGACACAGGCCGCCTCCAGCCCAGCGCAGCAACTGCGCCTTCCCGCCGGCATGGCGACGGGCGGCGGCCAGCAGCCAGGAAGCGGCATCCGGCGCGTCATCCAGCCGGCGCAGCGCCATCACGCCGCCGCGCGGCAGCGGATGGCCGAGAGTGCCTTCCACCACCGCAGTGTCCGCTTCCGGCACCGCTTTTCTCTTCCCCGATCGCCGGTCCATCGGCTCTCCCCCGCCAGCGACGGCTGGACCTTTCGGCCGCGACGGGCTATCCAGCCGGCCCATGGACAAGGGACAACCCGGCAGAGGCGATTGTCAAGCATCATGACAGTCCGGAGCCTCTTGCGGGTCGATCCGGGTGGAGATCATGACGACACATCCCGATCCTCACACGCCCCCCCACGGCCTGGACATGCGGCGGCTGGAGCGGCTGCTGGGCTATCGGCTGCGCATGGCCCAGGTGCGGCTGTTCAAGCATTTTGCCGAGACGCTCGCCGATTTCGCGATCAGTCCGGCGCAGGCGGGGCTGCTGATCCTGGCCGACGACAATCCCGAGGCCAGCCAGTCCGATCTCGCCCGGGCGCTGGGCATCGAGCGCGCAAGTCTCGGCCAGACGCTGGCCCAGCTCGTGGCCAAGGGCCTGGTTCGCAAGGAGCGGCATCCGGCCGATGGGCGCGCGCATGTGCTGCGGCTGACGGCGGAAGGCCGCGCCTTTCTCGACCGTCTCTATCCGGCCATCGAGGCCCATGAACGGCTGTTCGCCGCGGCGCTCGCCCCTGACGAGCAGGAGCAGCTGAAGGTGCTGCTGACCCGGCTGGGGCGCGGCGGGGCGTCCGGCCCGGGCGAAGAGGAGGCGGGATCTCCATGACGTCCCATCCACGGCAGGGGGAAAGGGGCGGGCCTCTTTGCGGGATCGTCGTCGTCGATCTGAGCCGCGTGCTGGCCGGGCCCTACTGCACGATGGTGCTGGCGGATCTCGGCGCGCGGGTGATCAAGGTGGAGCAGCCCGGCCGCGGGGATGACGCCCGCCACATCGGGCCCTTCGTGGACACGGCGGACGGCGGGCGCTTTTCCGCCTATTTCGCCAGCGTCAACCGCGGCAAGGAATCGATCGCCCTCGACCTCAAGGATCCCGCCGACCGGCGGATCTTCGAGGCGCTGCTTCAGCGCGCCGACGTGCTGGTCGAGAACTTCCGGCCCGGGGTGATGGACCGGCTCGGCTATGGCTGGCCGGCGCTTCATTCCCGCTTTCCACGCCTCATCCACGCCGCGGTCTCCGGTTTCGGCCAAACGGGGCCCTTCCGGGACCGGCCGGCCTATGACATGGTGGTCCAGGCGATGGGCGGGATCATGTCGGTCACCGGCACGCCGGGCGGGCCGCCGGTGCGTGTGGGCACGTCCATCGGCGACATCACCGCCGGGCTGTTCGCGGTCATCGGCATTCTGGCGGCGCTGAGGCGGCGCGAGGAGACGGGGCGCGGGGCCGAGGTCGACATCGCCATGCTCGACGGCCAGCTCGCCATCCTGGAGAACGCCATCGCCCGCTATGCCGCCACCGGGCGCGATCCCGAGCCGCTGGGAGCCCGCCATCCCTCGATCACGCCCTTTGCCGCCTTCCGGGCGGCCGACGGGCATCTCGTGATCGCGGCCGGCAATGATGCGCTGTTCGCGCGGCTGTGCGAGGTGCTGGGCCGGCCGGAGCTTGCCGCCGATCCCCGCTTTCGCACCAATGCCGACCGCACGGAACATGCGCAGGCGCTGACCGCGCTGATCGAGGAGGCACTTGCCGCCGCGCCGGTGGCGGACTGGCTGAAACGCCTCGATGATGCCGGCATTCCCTGTGGCCCGATCCAGAAGGTGAGCGAGGCCGTCCATCACCCCCAGACCCGCGCCCGCGGCATGATCGGCACGGCACCGCTTCCCGGCGGCGGATCGCTCATGATGGCGGCCAATCCCGTGCGCATCCGCGAAGGGCGGGAGGAGGCCGAACGCGCGCCCGGACTGCCGCCGCCCCCGGCTCTTGACGAACACCGGGCCGCCATTCTCGCCTGGCTTGGACTTGAGGAAAGGGAGGCCTGAGCGGTCCCGCGCCCGTCCGCCGGTTCCTGACGGGCCGGCTTTCGGATGCGAAAGGAAAGGGAGGCCGCAGAACCCGCGACCTCCCCCGATTTACCGGAACGCCCGATATTCGGGCTCGGCTGCCGCGCGGCTTCAGCCCGCGAAATGCGACCCGGCGACCATGCCGAGCAGCATCGGGATCGACAGCAGCGTGTTGGTACGCGAGAACAGCATCGCGCGCCGCGCCGCCTTCGGCTTGGCGTCCGCCGGCGCGTCGACGAGGCCCAATGCGATCTTCTGGCTCGGCCAGATCACGAACCAGACGTTGAACCACATGATGATGCCGAACCACATGCCGATCCCGAGCAGGGTGAGCGGCAGATTGCCCTGCCCCCAGTAGAGAGTGAGCAGATCGCTCAGATCATACTTGAGATAGCCCAGGAGCAGCCCGAAGATCAGCGTGAACATCGCGCCCCAGCGGAACCAGAACAGCGCACGCGGGGCGATGTGCTTGCCGATCGCGGGTTTCTGCTCGTCCGGGATTTCGGGCATCGTCGGAATCTGGACGAAGTTGAAATACCACAGAAGCCCGATCCACATGACGCCCGAGATCACATGCAGCCAACGCACATACATGGCCAACGCGCCGATATCCATGTCCATGGCTTGTCTCCTCCCTGACTCTTCTCAACCCGCCGCGATGATGGGGGCGACCAGCAGCACGATCACGGTGAGCACCAGTCCGGCAATGACCGTTGCCGGCAGCGATTCCAGGATCTTGCCCATGATGAAACCTCCCTTGCCTTCTTCGGCCCGCCGGAACCGGCTCCCTTCCCGGGAACCGGCCGGCAAACGGGCCCTCTTTCCGCTCGCAGCCGAGATCTTCACCTTGCCTTGATTTCGCCCAAAACGCAAATGGCTTGAAGGAGAATGCTCCCGAAGGGGGGCAGGCCGGCCGTTGAAGCGGACATCCTCGCCATTCGGTCCATTCGGTCCCCGCCCGCCTTCCTGCCTAGATATTGCCATCCGGAAAGAGGCAGGCGGTTTTTTCGCCCCTTTCCACGCAAGGGTCATCGACACGGACCCGTCATCTGACGGCTGCCCTCTCAGGCGGGGACATTACGAGCCCGGATCGGGTCTTGGGCTGCCGTCGCTGCTGGGGGGCAGCACGGGATAGGCGACCTCGGGCTGGCGCCCCGTCAGGCTCGCAAGAAAGGCCGTGATGGCCGCGGCGTCCTGATCGCTTAGGGTCGTGCCCAGCTGGCTGCGCGCCATGATGCGGACCGCCTCCTTCAGATCCCACACGGCGCCCGAATGGAAATAGGGGCGGGTGAGGGCGATGTTGCGCAAGGAGGGCACCTTGAAGACGTATTCGTCCGCCTTATCACCGGTCAGCGCCATCCGCCCCTTGTCCGTGCGCGGCAGGATGCGCTCGTCCGGCAGTTCGACGACACCGAACTTCTGATAGGAATTCCCGCCCAGCAGCGGGCCGTTGTGACAGGCGGCACAGCCATTGTCGAGAAACAGGCGAAGCCCGCGCTTCTGCTCGGGCGAAAGTGCCGCGTCATCGCCCTGAAGCCAGCGGTCGAAGGGGGCATCGGGGGTCGTCAGCGTCGCCTCGAAGGCGGCGATTGCGCGGGCGACATTCTCGATGGTGATGGGATCCTCCTCATCCGGAAAGGCCGTCGCGAAAAGCGGATGATAGCCGGGGATCGCCTTCAGCGTGCCGACCGCCGCCTCATGGGTGTTGGCCATCTCGACCGGATTGGCGATCGGCCCCTTGGCCTGTTCCTTCAGATCCGGTGCCCGGCCGTCCCAGAACTGGGCGAGGTGGAAGACGGCATTGAGCACCGTCGGCGCATTGCGGCCGCCGAACTGCCAGCCATGACCGATGGAATGCGCCTGAAGATCGACACCGCCCAAGCCCAGATTGTGACAGGAATTGCAGGAGATCGCCTGCGAGCGCGAGAGCCGCGGATCGAAATAGAGCATCCGCCCCAGCTCCACCGCTGCGCTGTTCGCAATTGGAGGAGCGGGCGGAAGCGGCGCGAGCACCGCGGCCGCCGCCTCGCGCAGAGCCGCATCATCCTCTCCGGCAGGACCGGCGGCATCCTGCGCGCGGGCGGCTCCCGCCGCCAGGAGGGAAAGGGCACCCACAGCGAGGGTCCATGAACGAAGACGACCGGCAGTCATCCCCATCTCCTTCCTTGCGATCCGTGTTCCCGTCCGCATCGGGCATCGATGATACGGCCCAGGGCCGCATGCCTCCTTCCGGCCGGGAGGAGGCTGCCGCATTGTCGACATGCGCAAGACTCGTGACAGTCCGGTGCCGACAGCAGCAGGTGCTGTCGCAAGACCTAAAGCAGGGCGTCGGAAATCCACGAGGCGATCTGCTGCTTCGGCACGGCGCCGACCTTGGTGGCAGCCGGCTTGCCGTCCTTGAACAGGATCAGCGTCGGAATGCCGCGCACGCCGAAGCGGGTCGGCGTTTCGGGATTGTCGTCGATGTTGATCTTGACGATGCGCACGTCATCGCGCTCGCCTGCCAGCTCCTCCAGCGCCGGTGCGATCATCTTGCAGGGCCCGCACCAGGGCGCCCAGAAGTCCACCAGCACGGGCTTGTCGGATTTGAGCACCTTTTCCTCGAATTCGGCATCCGTGATCGATTCGATCG
>CAYYGH010000031.1:0-29775 GCA_964471405.1 uncultured Sphingomonadales bacterium
CGGACGATGCGTTGGGAGCATGCGCGACCGCCTGTGCTGCTCCCCCCTCGCCAGCCGCGGGCCAAGACCGGCAGGGCTGGCCGGCCTCGGGGCTGGCATCCAGGTCTGAACCCGCCCCCGATACCGTGAGCTTTGCGCTGTTTGCGCAGGAGGGATGCTGTGGCAGGAATGAGGCCTGTCCGTGGACCGAAAGGGGAGGAAGAGACGTGACCGACACGCCGCAGCGCCCCCTCGCCGGCCTGAAGGTTCTGGAATTCGCCGGCATCGGGCCGGCTCCCTTTGCAGTGATGTGGCTTGCGCAGATGGGGGCGAGCGTGATCCGCATCGAGCGCCCCGGCGGCGGCGCGCTGGCCCTTGATCCCGCTCGCGATCCGCTGCTGAGAGGACGCGAGGCCGTGCTGCAGATGGATCTCAAGGACGAGGCGGCGCGGGCCGCCATCCGACCGCTTCTTGCCGCCGCCGATGTCCTGATCGAGGGCTTCCGGCCCGGCGTCATGGAGAAGATGGGCCTCGGCCCTGAAGAGGTCCACGCCCTCAATCCCCGTCTCATCTATGCGCGGCTGACCGGTTGGGGCCAGGCGGGGCCGCGGGCGAATGAGGCCGGTCACGACATCACCTATATCGCGCTCAGCGGTGCTCTTGCCGCCATCGGCCGCCGGAAGGGCGCACCCGCCATCCCCCTCAATCTCATCGGCGATTTTGCGGGCGGTGCGCTCTACTGCATCGCAGGGATCCTTGCCGCGCTTTATGCCCGCGAGCGTTCGGGCCGTGGCGCGGTGGTGGATGCGGCGATGGTGGACGGGGTCGCGCATCTGATGACCATCGTCTTCGGCCTTGCCAACATGGGCCTGTGGCGGCCCGAGCGGGAGTCCAATCTCATCGACGGTGGCGCGCCGTTCTATGCCGTCTACGAGACGAAGGATCAGCGCTGGCTTGCCGTCGGCTGCCTCGAACCGCAGTTCTACGCGGAATTCCTGCGCATCGCGGGGCTCAGCGATCACCCGGCCTGCCAGCGCCAGTACGACCCCACTACCTGGCCGGCGATGCGGGATGCCATCTCAGCCCGCATTTGCGAGAAGACGCGCGATGAATGGGAGGCCCTGTTTGCCGGCTCGGACGCCTGTGTCGCCCCCGTCAAGGACTATACCGAAATGGCGGACGATCCGCATCTGGCCGCCCGGCGCGTGATCAGCAATACGCCCCTCGGTCCCCTGCCTGCCCCCGCCCCCCGCTTCGCTGCTGGTCCTGTTCCGCCACGGGAAGAGACCGTGCGGACACAGCTGGCAGATGAACCGACCGATCAACCACCTTGGGGGCTGCCCCCGGAGGAGTGGCAGAGTTTCACGCAACTCAGCAAACCAGCCTAGAAGATTGCAGCCATCCGGAATCGATATCAAAAATTCATGCGTGTCTGTACATGTGCAGGCACGTCCACCCTGATGACGCCATTGATCAGCCAGGTACCCGGAAAGCGCGCATGCGTTCCCATCGCAAAAAGGACTCCCTTTTGTCGGTATTGATGACCGAAGCGTTCCTGCATCCGGTATAACGCGTCCCGCTCACCATAGCGTTTCTTCCATTTGAAGAATGTGGCTTCGGTTTCCCAGTCCTGGCAGGTTCCTTCTCGCTCGCCATCGATGCATCGATAGCGATATCGAAATTTGAACGGACAAGGGCGATACGGGACAAGCTCCTCCGACTCCAGAAGATCACGTTGCCTGGTCGCATCAAGGAAACGTTGCTGCTTTTCCTTGAATGTTTCATTGTCAAGGCGTTCGATGAAAAACTTGATGACTTCCACCCTCAGGAGCGCAAAGCTGCGCCCCTTTTCCTCCTCAGCCTTGAGACTGTCCACAACGGCAGGAGCGACAAAGGCACCGCGTTGCTCGGCCCGAATCTGACCGAGGATGCGGATTGATCGCTCGTCGACGCGGCGGCTTTCCGGGCGATTGTCTTTATGGGGAGGCGGCCGACGTGCGCAAAACTGGATTCTGTCCCACCGGCGAAACCGCTTTTCCGATGGCAGAAGCCGATAGCGAATGGGATACAAGCGCAACCATTCACCGCGATCCGTCAGGGCCGCACAGCACACTGTCTCCTTGTAGCGAGTGCTCGGCAGCGGAGTGGCCTTTACGAGAACGACCGCTTCTTCTTTCCACCATTCCCTAGGTGCGACGGTCCTCCCGCTGGATGACATCTGTTCCCCTCCCATCTTGCACCCCCAGATGATAAATAAGGAATCCTGATTCCTGCTTCAAATGATCCGCGATGATACGGCGGTGGCAGTGGCGCGGATCGCGTTCGAAGCAAAGAAGGCAGATATTTTCCTGCCGTGCCAATTCTTCTAGCGTAGCCAGCGCTGCCTGCGCTGGCGCAGAAGCCATTCTCTGACCGAATATTTTCTGAAACAACTGATAGTTGCCGCGCCTTGCCGCCTCTCGTCCTGGTTTGGGATCCCCAAGAGCGGGCATATGCAGGTAGGAAATCCCGATGGCAAACAGAGCCTCACCAAGAGACGATTTGGAAAATCCTCTCTTGCGCGAGAAAGGGCGATCCCGCACGTCGACCAACGTGTGGATGCCTGCCATGCGTAAGGTAGACAGGAAGGCCGCCAGATTCGCCCCCTCATATCCGATCGTATAGATAACCTTCACTACAGTTTCTCCGAGCGCCACATTTTCCCAGTTCTTTTGGTCTTACACCCCTCCGAGAGCCTCGCATGCCTCCCTGTTCAGGGTCAAGCTGGGAAGAGAAAGAAGCCGGAGAGCAATGAAACATGCAGGCAGAGGGCGCATGAGAGTCACCCCCTGTCCAAGTTCAATTTACCTCTCACTCACCCACACTTGCAGGAGCCGACTGGTCGGTGAGCTGGCGCGCCGCGGCCAGACAGGCCTCGTCAACAGCCGTGCCCTGCCCCTGGCGGCAGACCCAGTTGTCCAGGGTCAGCCGAATCAGCCCGGGCTGGGCATCGGAGGGCAGATGGGTGACATAGCGGCCCTCGCGATCCATCAGAAACAGAAAGGCGGTATGCTCCATCAGATAGCCGGCCACCCGGGGATCGGTGACCTTGCGGTATTCGACTCCATATTCGGCCGCCACATGGGCAATGGCCCGCGGGCTGCCGGTCAGCATCCGGATCCGCGGATCGAAATTTTCGTGAAAGGACTTCAGAACCTCGGGCGTATCCCGTTCGGGATCGACCGTGATGAAAACGGGCTGAACAAGACGGGCCCGCAAGGGATCGTCGCGGGCGAACATTTCCAACCCCCGCGTGACATTGAGCAAAGTGAGCGGACAGACGTCCGGACAGGAGGTATAGCCGAAGAACAGCAGCATGTAGCGCCCGCGAAAATCGCTGTCGTGCACCGTCCGGCCATTCTCGTCGACAAGGGTAAACGGCCCTCCGATAGGCGCATCAAGGTCCACGGCACCATATGTTCCGTTCTCCTCAAGCCCCGCCAGCGCCAGCAGCCGGCTGCGCAGCTCCGGAACTGCAAACAGCACGCCCACGAGCACCACCAGCACGGCCACCAGCGCCCCTATCAGCCGGCGTTGGGAATTTTCCGCCATCGCAGCCCGCTCCTCATCCTTCCAGCCACCGATGCCCGTTCACCATCCGCTCTTCAGCCCCCCACGACAACCCAGGGGCTGACCGGGACCAGCACCTGATCGACCGGATCCCAGCGCATGATGTAGACCCCGCGCGAGGCGACGCGCTGATCCGGCCCCAGTTCGGGGTGCGGGAAGGGCCCGGGATCGAGCCCCACTTCCGTGATATGCTCCAGGATCTCGATCAGATAATCGCGGTAATAGTCGGCCTGCAAGGGCTCCAGCGCGTTGTCCACCAGCCTGAGCGCGAAGAAGGTCTCGCGCATGAGATTCCAGTCCGGAATGGCCAGCTTGCGCGAGCGGATCCAGGCCCGGGCCCGGTAGGAGTCCGGATGAATCGCCTTGGGATCATCATAGCGGGTGACAATGCGGATCCGGGCCACCGTCCCGGCCGGCAGACTGCTCCTGCGCAAGGCCGGAAGCACGGCGCCCGGCAGATAGAGCCGCGCCGGCAGCTCCTGCGGGTTCATCCTGGCGATCGCCTCCAGCACCGCCCGGGCCTGTCGGCCGGGCAGGATGACGACGGCCGGCTCCGCACGCAGCCGTGCCAATGCCTTGCGCCAGCCACGCCTCTTGCGGATCACCTGCTTGCGCAGCTCCGTCGGGGCGCCCGCTGCCTTCCATTCGCGATCAAAGGCCTCGCCGGCCCGCTGCCCCCAGGCATCATTCGCCTGAAGAAGCGTGAGAGGCTGCCCGCCGTGCCGGTCATCTGCTCCTGCCAGATAGCGGGCCAGGCCGCGCGCTTCGCCGACAAGACCAAGGCTCAAATAGAGCACGTAGCCGCCCTGGTAGGCACCCTTGAGCGGCGGCAGTTCCGCAACGGGAAAGATGCAGGCCAGCCGCCTGTCATTGCAGAAGGAGTCCACCGCATCAAAAGGACCATCCACGACGCCGCCGAGCACGGCAAAGACCGGCTGCCTGGCATAGAAGCTCTCCAGCTGCTGCCGCCAGCTTTCCGGCGCTCCGGTCAGCCGCCAGTGGTGGATGGTCCATTTGCGGCGCGTATAAAGCAGATCCGAGCGGTAGTAGGGGCTGTAGCCGGGATGGGCCATGTCATTGGAAAAGTCCCGATTGAACCATCCGGCATAGGCATCCACCAGGGATTCATAGGCCTTTACCCTCTCGGGCGAGACATCGGGACCGACAATGGTCGCAAAATGGAAGGTGGTTCCGTCGACACCCGGATCGGGTTTGGCCCCCAGCCCATGCAGAAAGGCGATGAGGTTGCGCAGATCCGTCTCTGTGAGCGCATAGCGCGGCATGGTCGGATCGAGGGCCCGGCCGGCGGGATCGACGCCCTGGGTAATGGCGCGGGCCAGACTCTCATCCGTGTAGGCCGGCCGCAGACGGGGCTTGCGCAGATCATCATAAAAGAGGGTCGGCTGCAGCTGCTTGAAATATTCGACAAACCGCTCAAGCCGCAGGATCATGTCGCTTTCGCGCGGCTTGAAGAGATAGGGCACGGCGATCGGCGGCACATAGCGGCCGCCTTCACTGGATCCCATGCCGGATCGCCGGTGACAGCCGGTACAGGGAAACTGATCGCCGCTGACGGGAATGTCCCCCTGCGTAATCGCCCGCACCGGCCGGCCATCGGCCCCGATTCCGGTCTCATAGAGCCGCCGGCCCAGCACGGGATCGCCCGGCAGCTGCTGGGCGGCAGCAGCGCTCTGTCCTCCCTCCCGGGTCTGCCCGCTCGCAGCCGCCTGCGCCAGAACGTCACCGCTCCAGGCCGCTCCCGCGATCATGCCCGCCAGCCCGATCACCAACCCGACAATGGTCTTCATGCAGCCGCCCATCACCTTTCACCTTCGCCCTGAATTCGTCTTGTTCCTGCCGTCTTCAAACACCCCTCGCCGGAGTTGTCCCGGGCCGGACGCCCGTTGTCCGGCCATTTTCCTCACCGGCCGCCGGCAGATGTCACGCCGCCTCCCGCACCGACGGATGTGGGGGCGAGAACCTTCTCGAACTGCTCAAGCAGCTCGTTGCGGGACAGCAGCTTGTCGACACGCAGCCAGTCCCCCTTGCGGCCGCGGAAATAGGTGTAGGGGCGGTGATACATCTTGTTGTCGGATCTCAGCAGCGCATCAAAGGCAGCGATCGTGCGGCGGATCATCGGCTCCGGCCCCGTCAGAAACCGCCAGTTGGCGTTCGCATGATAGCGGGCCGCATAGGCCTTCAACCGCGCCGGCGTATCATAGGTGGGATCAATCGAGATGGACAGGATCCGGACATCCGGTGCGCGGCGGACAAGCTCCGCCTGGGCACTCGCAATCCCGGCGGACAGCACGGGGCAGATCGTCGCACAGCTCGTGAAGATGAACTGCATGACCACGGGATGCGGTTCGGCAAGCAGCGCAGCAAGATGCACGGGCCGGCCGTCCTGATCGACAAGCGTGATGTCGGCGGGCACCGTGTAGTGCGCCCGCTCCGCCTGTCTGCCCGTCTTGCTGCGGCCATCATCCATGTAGAACTTGAGCCGGCCATGCCCCATCTGCATGGGGCCTTGCATGGGCATCTGCCCCTGCATCGCCGGCTTGCCGCTGCCGTCATCCTCACTCCCCGTCTGGGCCTGAACGGAGACCGCGACCGAACCGGCAAACAGACCCAGCACCAGCAGAATGCCTGCCTGGCTTGCGGTCCTGCCCATGCGCATGAGCATGCTCATCCACTGCACCATCGGACCTCTCCTTCTTCCTGCCCCGCCCCCATACCGGTTGCAAGAGAATCACGCACTGCGATCTATTCCCGGATGTCTTAACGAAAAGTGGACTGCCGGGTCCCTCGCCCGGGACCCGGCAGCCCTTTGCCATCAGGCTTGATTAGCACCGTCCATCAGTGGACCGACCAGATGTCGTTGTTGTGATGGGTCGGGTCAAACTGATAGAAGCGCAGCCGCTGCGGCGGATCATGCCGGAAGTGGATGATCACCTCGCGAATGCCGAAGCCGTTCTCGTCCACGGCATCGACATCGTCGCGACCGGCGACATCCTCGAAAATGTCTTCCGCAAATCCGGCCTTGACCAGCTTGGCCATCCGGCCCGCATAGTCCGCGGCCTTGCCCCTCATCCGCATGCGACCGCGATGAGAATGCCCCGGACGGACATGTCCATCGTTCGCGATGAAGGCAAAGATGCTGTCATCCTCGGGCCGCACGGCAGCCGGCGTGAAGACGAGACCCGGCAGATTGGCCATGAAGGCATGGCGCCCGAAGGTGAACCACGGACCCTGACCGCCCAGCGGAATCGTGTTGTGGAAGGTGTTCTCCCACCCACGGGTACCGCCGAAGTCGACGTTCATGTAGCCGTGCGGGAAGTAGTCCGTGTTGTAGATCTTCACCTCGAGCGTGGCGCCGCGGGTCTGCCACTCGTCCCAGCGCTGCTGGAAGTTCGGCGGAATCCCGATGATCTCGCCATAGATGAGGTTGTTCATGAAGGCGATGGTGACATCGAAGTTCGGATCCGGCGCCAGGCCACGCGGCAGCTTGTTGCGATTCTGCCAGTCCTTGAACGCCGCCTCGATTTCGCGCACCAGCGCCCGCAGCACGGGACGCGGCCCGCGGCCCTGCATGTCGCGCAGAGCCCGGAACGCCTTCCACATGCGCTTGGCAGGCGAGTAGTCCGAGATCATCCGGATCGCCTGGAGCTTGGCCTCCTCGCTCGCCTTCGGATTGTCACCGAAGACATTGTGCTCGCACTGGAGCAGATTGGTCGGCACAAGCGCCATCGGGCTGGTGATCTCGGTCGCCGGCTGACCCGCGTTGCCGGTGTTGTCCGCCGTCACGCAGGGCAGCACCTTGGAGGCGTTTTCGATCGCCTGAATGCGCGTCGGATGGATCCGCCAACCCCAGTGATAGGTGAGGTTGAAGAATTTGGCGGGCGCCATGTGGATCTCGAAGACGTAGCGATTGCCCTCTTCCATCGGGAAGAACGTCTGGTCGAAGGCGATCGCCGGCACCCGCTTGCCGCCGCGCAGATCCGGGTTGTCCCAGTAGGTGACCATGGGCGCGAAGTCCTCATGACCACGCTCGGCGACATCGATGGTGTAGCGGATGATCCACTCCTGCTCACGCAGGTCCGCCGCACCCTCGCAGCCCGACACGCCGGTATCGAACGGGCAGATGAAGGCGGTATCCGAGAAGATGTTGCGCCGCGCCCACACCTGATGGACGTCGACGACATTGGTCCCCGGAGCGGCCTTCTTCACCCGCACGCCCGCATCGTAGTTGAGCAGCGAGATGCCGCTGTAGATGCGCTCGGGCACGGGATTGCCTTCGAGGATGTCGATCGCCATCTGGACGTCGTTGAGATCGATACGCCGCACAGGCGGCGGGATCTTGCCCGCCTCGGGCGGGAATTTCGACTCGACGCCCCGGCGCGGATCCGCCGGCACACCCACGCCTCCGCGGAAGAACATCTTCCGGCTGGCCACGCGCAGGCGCGGATAGACGGCTTCCTTCAGCCGCTTGATGATGATCGACAGATCAATCTCCGGATCCGCTTCCTCAAGCCCCAGATCCTCCAGCTCGGTCACCTGGGGAGTGGGGTGCAGATTGTAGGGATTGTCCGGAGTCGACGGCAGCGTGTTCGGGATCTCGTTGCCGGCCGAATCCTCACTGTTCCCGTAGATCGTGGGAAGCATGTTTGCGGGATTCGTGGCATCCTTCCCATAGGGGTAGGTCTGCGGCAGCAGAGTTCCCTGGGTATTGATCTCGATCCGCACACCGTCATCGCTCAACACCTCACCGGGCGGGTAGGTATTCGGTCCCGGCAGAGGATCGAACGGGCGTGTGTTCTGGGCGTGGACCAGGGCCGTGGACGCCAGAAGGGCCACGGGGGTCGCCAAGCCCAGCACAGTCAAGTTCCGTTTACGAGACATCGTCACTCTCCATTCCTTTCCGCAAGAGAGATTGCGGACAGATTCCTCACACACGAGCGCGGTTGCTCCATGGATAGGCGTTCTCGCCCGGCCGCGCGGGACCGGCACGCTTGAACACCTTCGGCTTCGGCTTGGGGATGATGGAGGCCACACGCCAGGCGACGTCATCAGGACGCGCATGGGTGGCAACCGTGCCCCACACCCGCTGGCCGTTCATGCCGTTGCCATAGAAGATCAGCCGGCCCATGCCCGCCGGAGCACCACGGTTGAAGTGGTACATCCGCTGGGCGACGATCGCGGCCTCAAGCCCGCTCATCCGGATGAACCGCCAGCCCTCGCGCACGCCATGCTTCTTGGCATGCTCGGCCAGTGCCTCGACGGTATCGTTTTCCGGATCGACGGTGATCGAGGTCACGAAGACGTCCCGGCCGACCCGATCGCCCAGGGCCTTGACGACCTTGGCGAGCGCAGCCGTCTGTCCGGACCGCTCGTCATCCTTGATGGAGAAGAAGTTGATCAGAAAGATCTTCCCCTCCATGCAGTCTTCGTAGAACTTGAGCTTGCGCCCGGTGTGGTCGACCGCCGTGATGTCCGGCAGACCGCAGCGGACATTGAGGTCGATCTCATGCACCGAGGTGGGCGCCAGACCCTCGCCGGCCGCGCAGGTGCGGCGGGCATTGAGGATGTCGCGTCTTGTCGCAGTCATCGCTTGCTTCCTTTCACGTATTCCTGTCCTCGACCGACGCGATCAGTCGCCCATTCCCGGCTCGACGACGTCCCAACGGATCATCATCGAGTGGTCCTCATGCACGACATTGTGGCAGTGCATGACGTAGGGGCCGAACCAGTCACGCCAGCGGCCGAAGAACTTCACCTGATCGCCCGGGCCAAGGCGCACGACGTCGCGCTTGGTATCCAGGATCTCGTTGAAGCGGATGGGACGACCGTTGATCTCGTAGATCTGGAACTCCTCCATGTGGGTGTGCACGGGGTGCGCCCAGGAGTCGCCCATGTTCACGAGAGTCCACAGCTCGGCCGTGCCCTGCTCGATGGCCGCATCGACGCGGTTGGGATCCATGAGACGGCCGTTCACAGTGAACAGACCGTTGTCATAGTCCCAGTACCAGACGCGTTCGCGCCGCACCTCGCGGAAGTCGATGTCGGGCTGCTGGAAGAAGTAGTCGGGAATCCGGCTCGGATCCTCGACGTCACCGCCGACCACGCGGAACTGCATGATCGGGATGCCCTCGTCCAGCGTGCGGCCCGTCGGACCTTCACCAGTCTCGCGCATCTCGAGCCGGTTGACGAGATAGACATTGTCGCCCGGCTTGAAGTGCGAGAAGTCGATGATCACATCCGAGCGGTTCGCCACCCACAGCTCGAAGTGCTCGACCTCGATCGGCGAGGTGTGGAAGTTGCCGTCCTCCGTCAGATGGATGAACTTCAGACCCTTCTTGGCCTTCGGATCCGCGCTGTCGGTGGTCAGCCACAGATCATAAAGCCGCGTCGGACCACCGTTCAGGATCCGGAAGCGGTACTTGCGGCGCTTGACCTCCAGATAGGGCTGGATGGTCCGGTTCACCGTCATCATGTCGCCCAGCATGCCGAAGGTGGTGTGCTGGAAGGACGGGAACCACTCGCCGTCGATCTGCTGTGCGGCCGGCGAGAAGAAGTCCCAGACCACCTGGCCGTTCTCGTCGAACTGCACGTCGTGCAGGATGAGCGGGATGTCGTATTCACCGCTCGGCAGACGATAGGCCCGCGGGTTCGGATCGCGCTCGTTGTCCGAGTCGAACTCGGTGAAGTTGAGCCACATGCCCGAATGGCCCGCATAGACGTTGGTCGCCGTAAAGTCGAGCCGGTGGTCGTGGTACCACTTCGTCGTCAGGACCTCGCGCGGATCCTGGCCGGCGGGGAACATCGCATAGTGATGATCCCAGAACTCGCCCGGATCGAAGTAGTCCTGCGGAATGCCGTCCGACTCGGAAGCCGTGTGGAAGTTGTGCAGGTGGATCGAGAACGACGACAGCGCCCAGGGCACATTGCTCTGCCCGAGGGGCGGATGGTCGTTGATCCGCCGCACGAACACCGGCTCACCATAGCGGACCTTGTAGGTCGGTCCCGGTGCAATGCCGGTGAAGTGGTCGGACGAGAACAGGAAATGCAGCGAGCCCTGATTGTAGGGCGGCTCGGGATGATAGATCCACCGCCCCTGATGCAGCCGCTCGTAATAGAACTTGCGCGGCGGATACTCATGCCAGCGCTGATGCCGGTCGGGATCCGGCGGGCTGCCGCCGAGATCGGGATCAAGCAGCCGCGAGGGATGGATCGGCCGCGCGATCGGCATCCGGAACAGCGGCGCCGTAAACGGCGTCACCTTCGGCGACGGCCGCGAGACCAGTGACGGTCGGAAGTTCTGTGGAAAGACCAGACCAGACTGGGGAAACGCCCCAGGCTGGCGGTCCAACACATGGTTCTTGCCAGCGGACACGTATTTGGCCGCAAGGCCCGCGCCCGCAACGGCAGCACCAAGTTTCAGTGCGTCACGCCGTTTCAACATGTGGACCTCTCCTGATTGACCTGTTTCAAGGACAAAAGCCTGCTCCCGTTGCGGCGGGAACAGACAAGGCCGAACACCCAAAGGTCGTGACGGATTGCGAACGGATCACCCGGCGTCTTCAAAACCTGCAGCACCATCCGATCCACCAGATCATCGCCTGCTCGGGGACATGATCATCCCCTGCGCCTTCAAGGGGCGCGCCCTTCGATGTCGGCGGGTGGTTGGGCTGAAGGCTTCCGGAACGGATGCCGGCGGCTCATGTGATTCGCTCAGGCCCCACTTGCCTTCGCCGATTTCCGAAACATGCGAGATGTGCGCCCTGTTTGAACCTGTCTCTCGCGTCTTTCGGATCCGGCGGACGATCCCCGATGATCACCTGGCGAATCGCGTGATGCCTCTCCTCCTTCGCCCCTACACAACCCCTGTTTGCCGAACCTTGCAGGAGGGAGCCTAACGCCAAAATTCTTCGCGTTGCAAGTTTCAAATTGTGACAAATTGATTTCACCATTGTTTCTCAGGCCCGTGTCGCCCCATCCAGACGGAGCCAACTCCCTTTTTTCTCGCCATTTTTCACGATCCGGTGAGATGGAAAGAGCGACGGGCGGGACATGTCCGATTATGGGACATCACCAGCTCACGATCCTCCAAAAGACCGGGAGCACGCCCCCGAGTCGCCCGGAATTCGCCATCTCTTGTCAAGAAACCGATTATAAAACAATGGATTATTTCCGACCGCGAGTCGCGACATTCTGTCACTCCTCTCAGGAGGCAGCAGGACCTTGCCTCGTGAACGCATGCACCCCGTGCGGGGCCGCTCTCGCAGCTTGCCTGGATGATTCTCAATTCCACTCACAATGTGGTGAACGTGATTCTCGCCGCAGACTCGTCTTCCATCACGCAAGCCCCGGCATGCTGCCCCTTCCAGCCCGACCTGGCCGGTTGCTCATGGCTGTCCCGCTCTGTCGTCAGCCAATCCTGCCAGAAGCCGACGGTAAAGAAATATTTCATCTGTTGGCTAATTCTGTTTCAGTGTATCACGCAGCGGATACGCGCAGCGACATTCTGTCGCAGACATGGCCGGATGTGCGCGCATCACCGTGGCCGGTTTTGCGCCGGATCCGGGAACATGCCTATAAGTGACGAGGAGGAGGAAGAAAGGCCGTGCCGCATGGGATGATGGGATCGCCGGGCCAACTGCCCTGCCTTGCCGGTGGACCGGTCGCCGCCTGCAGGGCTGTGCCGCCCTCCCCCTCCGGCACGCCTGGCTTGTGCAATGGTGGAAGTGGACGCAAATGGCAACGATGCAGGAAAGCCCCCAGGGGGCCGGACAGCAGGCCGGCGGGGAGGAAATGACACCCCGGCAGGATGAGGGAGCACGGCAGGAAGCGGCTCGCTCCGTTCCCCCGGGCGCTGCCGATCACGCGCCGGGCGCGGAGGCGGCCGCCAGCGGATCCGGTCAGCAGAGCACCTCCAGTCCTTACGCGCCTCTCATTGCGCAGCTCAAACGCAGCGGCCGGGACGCGGCGACCATTGCCCGGGCCGAGCGGGCGGCGGCCGCTTCCGGCGAGACGCTGGTGCGGGTGCTGCTGAAGCTCGGTCTGATCAGCGAACGGGATCTCGCCGAGGCTCTTGCCGCCGCCTACGGCCTTCCCCTCCTGCGGGCGGAGGATTTTCCGGACGAACCCCTCTTCGAGGAGCGGCTGAGCCCGCGGTTTCTTGCGGATGAGGGAGCACTGCCGATCCGTGAGGAGGACGGCCAGGTCGTGGTCGCCTGCATCGATCCGGCCGATCCCGTCCTCCGGCAGGCCCTCACGCTTGCTCTGGGGCGGCCCGTCCGGCCGGCCGTGGCCCTCCACAGCGAGATCGAGGCGGCCCTCGCGCGTCTTTATGGACCGGAAGGCGGGGGGGAAGAGACGATCGAGGAAACCCTCGCGGAAAGCGAAGGCGGCCTTGGCGAGGAGGCCCTTGCCACCGATATCGAACGCCTGCGCGACCTTGCCAGCGAGGCACCCGTCATTCGCACCGTCAACCGCCTGATTGCGGAAGCCGCCGAACTGCGGGCTTCCGACATCCATCTGGAACCGCGCGAATACGGTCTGTCCGTGCGCTACCGGATCGACGGCGTGCTTCAGGAGCAGACGCCCCCGCCGGCCCGGCTGGCCGCAGCCATCATCTCGCGCATCAAGATCATGGCGCGTCTCGACATCGCCGAGCGCCGCCTGCCGCAGGATGGACGCATCAAGATGGTGGTCAAGGGCACGGGACTGGATCTGCGGGTCTCCACACTGCCCTCGATCCATGGCGAGGGCGTGGTGTTGCGGCTGCTGGATCGCGAACAGGTGGCCCTCGATTTCGACGCTCTCGGCATTACGGGCGAGACCCGCGAGCGCTTCCTTCATGTGCTCGACCGTCCGAACGGCATCTTCCTCGTCACCGGCCCGACGGGATCCGGCAAGACGACCACGCTTTATGCCGCCCTTGAGCGTCTCAATGACCGCAGCCGCAAGATCATCACCGTTGAAGATCCGGTCGAATACCAGATCGAGGGGATTTCGCAGACCGCCGTGCGCCCCGAGGTGGGCCTGACCTTCGCCACCGCCCTGCGTGCCATCCTGCGTCACGACCCCGACATCATCCTCGTCGGCGAGATCCGCGATGTGGAAACGGCGGAAATTGCCGCCCAGGCGGCACTCACCGGCCATCTCGTGCTCTCAACCCTGCATACGAACGACGCCCCGTCATCCCTGACCCGCCTGCTCGATATGGGGCTTGCGGACTATCTGGTCAGCGCCACGCTCAATGGCGCCGCCGCCCAGCGGCTGGTGCGGCGCCTGTGTCCGGCCTGCAGCCGTCCGGGTACGATCGAGCCCGAGATGCTTGCACGGCTTGGCGTGCCGGACCCTGAATCCTGGCTGTCCGGGGCGGATGTCCGCCGCGCTGTCGGCTGCACACAATGCCACCAGACCGGATACCGCGGGCGCACGGCCATCCTGGAAATTCTTGAGATGACGGATGCGATCAGGCGCCTGCTGGTCGAGCATGCGGACACCCGCACCATCCGGGAACGGGCCACGCGGGACGGCATGCGCTCACTGCTGCTGGATGGTCTTGATAAGGTGCGCGCCGGAGTGACCACGCTCGAAGAGGTTCTGCGGGTGGCGCATGGGGGCAGCATCGCAGGCGGCATGTAGGAACGCTGGACCCGCAAGAGGGCCGTGGCTGCTGGAGAGAGCAAGGAACGACCATCATGCCCCAGTTCCGCTATCGGGCCGTCAGCCCCCGGGGACGTGTCCGGGAGGGAGTGGAGGAGGCGCCCACGCGCGAGCGCGCGCTTCAGGCCCTGCGCGCCCGCGGTCTTGTGCCGCTGAAACTCGAACCGGCACGTGATGCCGGCGGGGTGCGCGCCGCCGGCCTGCACACCGCCGTCAGACGGGGCGGCAGACGCCGCTTCGATGCCACGGCCCGGGCGCTCCTGATCCGCGAGCTGGCTGCGCTGGTGGCGGCCGGCATGCCGCTGGCGGATGCCCTGGCCGCTCTGGAACGCAGTGGTGGTGGCGCTCCGGCGGTGGCGATGATGGCCGGCCGCCTCCTGAAGGCCGTGCGCGAGGGGCGGGCGCTCTCCCAGGCGATGGCCGAGGCAGGTGATGAGGCCTTTCCCCCCTTCGTGCGAGGGCTGGTCCGGGCCGGGGAGGCCAGCGGCAAGCTGTCCCGGGCGCTGGCACGCATAGCGGATGCGCTGGAGGCGCAACTTGCGCTGACGCGTGAAATCCGCTCCGCCCTGACCTATCCCGCCCTGGTGGTGATTGTGGCGGCGGCCGCCGTCGCGATTCTGCTGTTTGCCGTCGTGCCCGAATTCGCCGGTCTGTTTGCGGACCGCACCGCCGCCCTGCCGGCCAGCGCGCGCCTGATCTTCTGGCTGTCCGCGACCTTGCGCAGTCATGGGCTTGAAATCGCCATCGCCACGCTCGGCGGTTTTCTGGCGCTCGTGCTGTGGTGGCGCGACCCGCGGCGACGGGCGAGCCGGGATGGCTGGCTGCTGCGCCTGCCCCGCATCGGCTCTCTCATCCGCCTTCATGCGGGAGCCCGCTTCCTGCAGACCCTGGGAGAGCTGCTGGCCGGAGGCGTGGCGCTGGTCCCGGCATTCGAGCTGGCGCAACAGGCCATCGGCAACCGGGCTCTCGAAGATCAGCTTCACGGGGTGCTCCCCCATCTCCGCCAGGGGCGGAGCCTGGCGGAGAGCCTCAAGGAGACCAGCTTTCTCGATCCGCTCACCCGCGAGATGTTGGCAGCAGGAGAACAGGCGGGTGCCCTGGCGGAGATGGCGCTGCATGCCGCACAACTGGCGCAAGATCATGTCCGCCGGCAGGTGCGTGCCCTCATCGCCCTTCTGGTGCCGGCCGTCACCCTGCTGCTCGGCGTCATCGTGGCCGGCATCGTCGGCTCCATGCTGTCCGCGATTCTCGCCTCCTACGATGTCGCCTTCTAGAGGGGGAGTGATGATGGCGGCATGCAGCACCGCAAGACGACCTCGGCAGGGTGCGGGCTTCACCCTCATCGAACTGCTCGTCGTGCTCGTCGTCATCGCTCTCATCGCCGCGCTTGCCGCTCCCCGCCTTGGGGGACCACTGGCCGGCGCGGGCCTGCGCCGCACCGCCGATGAGCTGACGGCCGCGCTGCGGGGCGCCCGCATCTGGGCCCGCTCCCATGGCACACCTGCCGCCCTGCTGCTGGATCTTGAGAATCATCGCTTTGCCAGGGTGACGTCGGATGGAGGCCTGCGCTGGCTCGGATCCTGGCCGGATGAGCTGCACATCGCCATCAGCACTGCCGAAGAGGAAATCAGCCCCGACAAGCGCCGTGCCCGGATCACCTTTTTCCCCGACGGCACCAGTCTCGGCGGGCGCATCACGCTCGCACAAGGGGAAAATCACATTTCCATCACCATCGACTGGTTGACGGGGCGGGTCCGGCTCGCGCAACAAAGCGGGTGACACGCCCGAAAGGCGCTGATGCCATCCGCAGAATTCCTGGAGGAAAGATTAGGCACGGGTTGAAAATTACAGTATGTTTCTCATAGGTGACGAGATCCACGGGGATTGGGGATGGCGCAGGGCGAGACGATCGAAACGAGTTTTCTGAACCTGCGGGTGCTGCTGGCCCGTGCTGCGGGGCAGTTTCGCGCCCTTGGCCGGCTGCCGGTGCTGGCGCATTGGGCAAGGCGCCTGTTCGGCTGGCGCCGCACTCTGGTGATCGCCCGGCACAGCGGGCAGATCGTCGTCGGCCTGCACAGGGGCCCGGCCCTCGACGGTCGCCTCCTGGAGGCCATGGAGACCATCGCCGCGGCCCCCTGCCCGGAAGACGGGGACGATCAGGCCCTCAATGCCGTTCTTGGTGATCTGCTCAAATCCTGCGACATGACCGTCGACCGCATTGTTGCGGTGATTGCCCCGGAACTCGTGCTCCATCGGCAGATCCACCTGCCTGAGGCCGCCCTTGCGGATCTGTCGGCGGCTGTGGCGATCGAGATCGATCGTCTGACCCCTTTTCCGCCCGATCAGGTGGCCTTCGCCGCCGTACCGGACTGGGAGCAGGAGGCGGGTGAGCGGATGGTCACCGTGGCGGTTGCGGCCACGGCGCGCAGGACCGTGGAGTCTTTTCTGGAGGCCTTGCGCCGGCTCCGGATTCCGGTTGATGCGGTGCTTCTCGGCCATCTGAGCATGGATGGGCATGACGGCCGGGCCGGATTGCGCTGGCGGCGCAATCTGCCCCCTCTGCTGGCGGCCGCTGCCGGCATCGTTCTGGCGGCCCTGCTGCTGCGCTGGCCGATCACGAGCTTGCGAAGCGAGATCGCGGACGCCCGCAGTAAGCTGGCCGCACTGATGCCTGAAGCCCATGCAGCCGCCGCGATCCGGAAGGCTCTGAGCGAACGCGAGGAAGCCATCACCTGGCTGGCCGGAACCCGCCGTCGGCAGCCGACCGCCCTTGCCCTTCTCGACGAGACCGCCCGCCTGCTGCCCAAGGATGCCTTTCTTCTTCAATGGTCCCTTGATGGCGAGCGCATCACGCTCATCGGCTATGGCCGTGAGGCAGCGCGGCTGATTGAAATCTTCGACCAGGCGAAACTCTTCACGCAGCCCCGCTTTACCTCGGCGCTCACGGCCGATTCCCGCCTGGGACGCGAACGCTTCTCCCTGGAGCTGACCCTGCGCTCCCCGCCGGAGGAGGCCCGCACAGCCTCTCCTTCGGACGCCGACAGCACGGAGACGGCACGGCCATGATGGATGTCGGCCCCCATAACCTTGAAAACCGGCCTGCGGGGGAGCCGCAGGCAGCCGGCACGCATGCCGCATCAGCCGACGGGCCGACAGCTGCAGGGGCAGATCCCGCATCCCGCTCCGCGCCGGCCGGCGGGCAGCGACGGCATGCCCCGGCCACCCGCCTTCTGTTTCTTCTCGTCATTCTGACCATTCTTCTTGCCCTGGGCTTCGTCCTGCCGCTGTTCGAGGAGCGGACGGCCCTGCGGGATGAACTTGTGCGGCTGGACGATGAAATCGCCCGTGCCGAAGCATTGATTGCCGCCGCTCCCGAGCTGCAGGCGCAACTGGCCGGAACCGAACAGGAATTGACCCGGTCCGGCCTGCTGCTCGCCGGGGATTCGGCCGCACGGGCGGCCGCCCAGCTCCAGACCCGCATCCAGACGCTTGCCGATGCGGCGGAAGTCGAGCTGCGTCAGCTCCAGGTCCATCCCACCCCGGCCCGCGAGCCGGGTCTGCCGGACATCCTGGAACCCGTGGAAATCGAGATGGAGCTTGTGGCCGACATCCAGGGCCTGCGGCAGATGCTTGCCGGGCTGGAAACGGGGCGTCCGCTCGTGTTCCTGCGCCGGCTCCACATCCGTGCCCGCCTTGAACGGGCCGATCCCCGCACCGGCAATTACAGTGTCATGCCCGAACTGATCGTCTCGATGACCGTGCGGGGCTATCACCTGCTGCCTGCCGCCGCCTCCGACACCGCCCGGCAGCGCGAGGAGGGCGTGTCATGATCCGGAAACGGCAATGGCCGAACCTGCTGCTGCCGATGGCGATCCCCGTGTTCGCCGGCGGTCTGGTGAGCATGCTGCTCGTGCTGGCCGTGCCCGTCACGCGCCCTTCCCACACGCCGCACGCCACGGTCTTTCATCCCGAGATCGGGCAGATCACCCTGCCTGATCCATCTCCTGAGATCGGCTCGGCCGTCATCGAGGCCGATCCCTTTGCCGGCGACCGCAAGGCACCGCCGCGGCGCACCCGTACGGCGGCTGCCGGCAGACAGGCGGCCATTGGCACAGGCACGCCGCCTGCCGCGGGTCGGCTTGCCCTTGTCGGGCTCCTGACGGATCCTTCCGGCCCCATCGCCGTCCTGCGCGACCGGACAAGCGGTGAGACCGCCCTGCTGCGCAAGGGAGAGTCCTTCCACGGCCTCAGGCTGACGAAGGTGGAGGATCTTTCCGTGCAGTTGGAAGGAGCGGGCGGCAAGGCCCTCACGCTCACCCTGTCTTTTCGCAAGACGCAAAGCTCCATGACGGCACCTGCCCCCCGGACCGTTCCCCGGGCGCAGCTGCGTCCGCGTCGCCCTCATCCGGTCACGGGAACGGGACAGGGGGCAAGGACCGTCTCCCCGGCCGCCACTGTGGGCGCTCCCGCGCCGCGACGGGGCGGCTTCGGCCGGCCGAAACCGGCCCGCCGCTTCCAGGCCCGCAGCCGGGACGTGCGCACCTGGCAGCGTAAGCTTGAGGACTACGGCATTGCCGGCGATTCACGCCGCCCCGTCCCGCCGCAAGAGGAAGGGACGGCTGCGCCGAAGGATCCGTCAGATCCCTCACCCTGAAAGGGGCGGTAGACGACATGCGATCGAGGAAAGATCAAAATCTGCGAAAGGGAGAGAGGCGTTGCAAAGAGAATGCCTGAAGAAGGAGAAGGGGCGCGTCCCCGACCCGGGCGGAATGAACCCGGGAAGGGGCAGAGTCTGTCTCCTGCTGCCGCTTCTTGTTCTGACCGCCTGCACGACACCCGGCCATGAGGATCATCGTCCGGCACCCCCACCGGGCCTGTTCGAAGAGCCGCAGCATCAGCCGGACCGGAAGAAGGGCGGTCCGGGCGAAAGCGTGACCGAGCTGTCCACCGGCCGCCGGCTGGAAAAGCCGGAAATCTTCTCCGGCAGCCAGAATGCGCGCCTGGGCACCGCCCGCCGGACTGTCCAGGTGGCACCCGCGGAAGGGGGCTTGAGTCTCAATTTCGTGGATGCTCCCCTGCGTGACGTGGTTGAAGCCGTCCTGGGCGAGGCGCTGGGTCAAAACTATGTCATCGATCCTGGCACGGATGCCCGCATCACCGCGCGTTCGGCCCGTCCCATCGCGAAGGATCGGCTGGTTGCCGTACTGGAGGACATCCTGGCCCTGCACAATCTTGCCCTGCTCAAGCGGGGGGAGGGATACCGCATCCTGCCCATCGACAAGGCCAGCAGCGTCTCCGCCGATGTTCTGCATCTGGCTGCCACCACGGCCGAAGGTGGCGGATTCGGTTTTCACATCATTCCTCTGCGCTACGCCCAGGCGGCGGCCGTGCGGGATGCGGTCCAGCCCACCCTCGTGCCGGGACGTACCGTTCTTGCTGACGATGCCCGCAATCTGTTGATCTTTCGCGGCCCCGGCTCGGAAGCCGAGGATGTGGTGGCCCTGGTGGAGCTGTTCGATGTCGACTGGCTCAAGGGCATGCATTACGGACTCTTCCCCCTTGAGAGTGCCGATGTGGCCAGCGTCATCCCCGAACTGGAAGCGATCTTCGGCCTGGATGAAGCCCGTCCGGGCAGCATGCCGGCCGCCGTGCGCTTTCTGCCCATCGAGCGCATGAATGCCGTGCTCGTGATCTCGCCGTCGGGCGAGCTGGTGCGGGAGGCGCAAAACTGGGTCGAGCGGCTCGATCGCGGAGAAGGGGTGGCCGGCAAGCGCCAGCTGTTCGTCTACCGTCTCAAGGCCGCCCGGGCCGAGGACGTGGCCGAGGTCCTCAGCGGACTGTTTGAAGTGCAGCTTGCCGCCAACCAGAGCTCATCAGCCGGCTTCGGTGGTTTCGGCGATGTCGCCCCGGGACGGCGTGCGGGCCAGGCCTTCGGTCTTGCGGGTAGCAACGCAGGCGGACGGGCGCCGGCAGGTACCCCGGCCGCCAGAAGCACTGCCGGCTCCACCCGGCCGGCTTCCGGGACGACCGCCGCCCCTGCACGCGGCACCGCATTCGGCCGCAGGAACAGCCGCAGCACGTTCTCCCCGCATGCCGCCCAGGGGATCGGCGGGGCAGCCGGCCAGCCCGTGTTCCACGAAGGACCGCGGATCATTGCCGACGGGCGCAACGATGCCCTGCTCGTCTACGCCACGCCGCAGGAATACCGGATGATCGAGCGCACCATCAAGCGGCTCGACATCGCCCCTCTTCAGGTTCTCATTGAAGCGACGATCGCCGAAGTTTCCCTCAACGACGCCCTGCAGTTCGGCCTGCGCTGGTTCTTCCAGAACGAGGGCGCTACCGGCCGCCGCACCAATACCGTCACCTTCTCGGATCTGGGCAATGGCGGCGTCAACCAGCAGTTCCCGGGCTTTTCCTACCTGTTCACCGGACGTTCGGCGCAAGTGGCGCTCAACACCTTGAGCGATCTGACGAAGGTCAATGTCGTCTCGTCTCCACAGCTGATGGTGCTGGACAATGGCACGGCCCGCCTTCAGGTGGGCGACCAGGTGCCCGTGCCCACGCAGCAGTCGGTCTCGACCCTCGATCCGAATGCGCCGATCGTCAATGCCATCGATTTTCGCGATACCGGCGTGATCCTGGAGGTGACCCCGCATGTCAATGCCAGCGGACTCGTCGTGCTGGACGTGCGCCAGGAAGTGTCCGATGTGGTGCCCACCACCACCTCCGGCATCGATGCACCCACCATCCAGCGGCGTGTCATCGAATCCACCGTCGCCGTTCAAAATGGCGAGACGATTGCTCTTGGCGGGCTCATCCGGGACAGCCGCAACCGCACCCGCTCCGGCATTCCCGTGCTTTCCCGCCTGCCGCTGTTTGGCCCCCTGTTTGGGACCACCACCAACAAGAAGGATCGCACCGAGCTGCTCGTGCTGCTGACACCGCGGGTGGTCCGTGATGCCGGCGAGGCACGCGCCGTGACGCGTGAGCTGCGTGAGCGCCTTTATGGCCTGGAGTCCCTGCGCAAACAGTTCGCCGTCAAGCCCGCCTCTTCCCCTGATGCCAAGACCCCCCCGGCCCGGAACACGGCATCCGGGACATCCGGGCCGGAGGAGTCCCGGCGATGAGGCCACAGCCGGCCACGGTCGAGGACGGCATGCCGGCGGACTGCATGGTCCGCCCCCGGGGATTTACCCTGGTTGAGGTCATCGTCGCCTTCGTGATCGCTGCCCTCGCGCTGGCAGCCGTCTATGCGGCCTTCTCCCTCGGATTTGCCGCCAGCGAGAAGGCTGAAGACGCCCTCCGGCGGCAGATGGTGGCGGAAAACCGCCTTGCGGAGCTAGGCATTCTCTACCCGCTCAAGCCGGGCAGATACCAGGGCCGCGAGGCCGGCATCACCTGGGAGGTGGTGGTTCGGCCTGCATCCGGCTTTTCTCCGCGTCTTGACGAGGCATTGGGAGTGCAGCCGATGGACGTGCAGGTCTCGGTCAGCGATGGGCGGGGGAGTCTCGTTCTTCTGACCCGCCGGCTGGCCCAGCGAACCGTGGCACCCGAGGGACGCTGAGGCATGGTTGGGCAGGACCGGTTTCATGCCATGGTCCGGCGGCGTTCTTCACAGTGTCGACCGGCGTCTGCGGGCGGTTTCACCCTGGTCGAGCTTCTCGTGGCGTTGGTGATCCTGGGGTTGCTGATGGCCGCCCTCTATGGCGCCTTCCGGTTTTCCGCCCGGGCCCTGGAGGCGGCCCGCCAGCGCAGCGAGCAGCTGGAAGAATTCGCCGCCGCCAGCGCCTTCCTGCGCGAACGGCTTTCGGCGGCTGAAAATGCTCTGATTGCTACGGGGCCCCACAGTCAGACGGCCAGCTTTACCGGCACCGGCGATACGCTTGCCTTCGTCGCCCCCATGCCGGCGGAGATTTCCTTCGGCGGCCTCTACTACTTCCGCCTCGCCTTCGATCCCGCGGCCGGGGCAACCCGTCTTGACCTGGCGCTTTACCGGACGCGGGAAATCTTTTCCCTCGAGCAGGCGGCGGACCGGCGCACGCGCTTCATCTTTCCCGGCTACCGGCCCGTCTTTCGCTATTATGGTCGCGATGAGCCTGCCCCCGATGCGCCGAAGAGCTGGCATGATGAATGGCCGCCGCGGGGCTGGCTGCCCCAGCTCGTCGAGATCCGGCTGATCGCCCTTGACCCCGGGCGCGCATCCAGGCGGCCATGGCCTCCTCTGCGCATCGCGATCGCCACCAGCGACCGCTAGAAAAGGCATGGGCCGGCATCCGGTGGCGGGCGGCAGGTTTCGCTTCAGCAACGAGGACCGCGCGAAGGAAGAAGAGCCGCCCGGTCATCCGCCGATGCTAGCGGCGCCGGCGCCCCGCTCCCGGTGCGACAACCGGTGCCTCCCGCAGGACGGTGATCGAGATGCGGCGATTCTCCGGACGCAGCGGAGCCGTGGGATAAAGGGGCTCGGTATCGGCCTTGCCCGTCACCTCCGCAAAGCGGTCCCGCGTGACACCGGCCCGCGCCAGCACCCGCCGTGCCGCATTCGCCCGATCGGCCGACAGCTCCCAGTTGGAGTACCCGTCAGGCCGTCCATACCCGCCGGAGTCCGTATGGCCGACGATCGCAATCCGATTGGGAAGACCAGCGACAATCGCGCCAATGTCCGACAACAGCTCCCTGGCATAAGGATAGAATTCCGCCGTGCCCTTGCGGAAGAGGGGACGGCGATCCTTGTCTGTGATCTGGATGCGCACGCCATCCGGCGTCTCCTCCACCAGAACCTGGTCCTTGAAACGGGCCAGCTTGGGGGCGTTCTGGATGGCCTGACGGAGCTGGTCGGCCAGAGCGGCGAGTGCACGATCCGCCTCACCCGGCGTCTTGACGGTAAACTCCTCCTGCGAGGATGTCTCGCTGTCATCGGAGGCATGGCCCAGGGTGGATTCGTTGTTCTTGGTGGTCGGTGGCGGCCCCTGGATCTTGATCATGGTCGCCCCCGCCCCCATCGTGCCGGCATTGTCCATGGCCGTGCCGGCGAAGGGCTTGCCCGCACCGGACGGGCCCGAAACACTGGCCGAGGTGGGGGAGAAATAGTCCGCCAGCCCTTCCAGCGTCTCCTTGTCCGAGACATTGAGCAGCCACAGCAGCATGAAGAAGGCCATCATCGCGGTGGTGAAGTCCGCATAGGCCACTTTCCACGCACCGCCATGGTGGCCGCCCGCAACCTTCTTGACCTTCTTGATGACAGGCGCTTTCTGGTCATCCTTTTGCGCCATGGCGGTCTCCGGCATGCCTGGACCCTGCCGGCGGCCGGGTGATGCCGCCGGCTTCACGGGGCCAGCATCGCCGGCTTGCGTTAATTTTCGGTAACGGGCTCCAGCACGAGCGTGCCTGTCACGGCATCCGCCGGCGGCACCACGGGGATCTCGATATAGCGGTTCGTCCGCCAGAGAGCGAACAGATCCCGATAGTGACCGGACAGCGGATTGCCGGACTGGCCCGTCGGGATCACGTAAAGCGAACGATCCGGCTCCGCGAGGTCATAGATCGCCCGGTAGCTCGGCCCGTGATGCTGATGGAAGAGATCGTCACGGGCAAAGGAAGCCGGGGCGACATCCACGGTCATGATGCCTCCGTCATTGGCTCCGGAAAGCTCGAAGAAGGGCCGCAGAAGCGCCACCGCCGAGAAGGGACGATGTTCCTGGATCACCCGATGCAGCTTCCCGTAGCGCCAGCTGTGCCAGTCCTCCCCCAAACGCGTGCGCAGCAGGGCCAGCGCATCGTCAAGGGCGGCCGTGACGATCTCGTCACAGCTTTCCGCATGATCACTGGTCGTGACATCGTCACACCAGGCGGCGTAACCCGGTGCACCGGAGAGCACGAGCTTGAGGAATACGACCTTTGCACCGAAATACCGCGGAAACTTGTCCTTGAGCTCATCGGCATAAAGCCGCCTGGCGACGGCCCTGTGCCAGGCGGTGAAAATCAGGGGCTCGGGGGTATCGATGCGCATCTCGCGATCCCAGGCCTTCATGGCTGCAGCGATCTCGGGCGCATGATCCGGCTTCAGATGCGCGAGAAACAGCGGCAGCAGATCATCGGCGATGGTCGAGCGCACATCCGCCTGGATGCGCGCCATGGAACGCCTGTCATGCTTGTCCTGGGCGGCAAGCAGAGCCCGGATGCGATCGCCCCGATAGGGGGGAACCCACTCGCTTGTCAGATAATAGGGATAATCCGGCCCCACGATCTTTTCGTTTGCCGTGGCGATGAAGCCTTCAGGGGGATCGAAACGGGTGGGCAGGGCGTCATAGGGAATGAATCCCTGCCAGTCGTAACCCGCCTTCCAGCCGGGGGCCGGGATCAGGCCGTGCGTATCATTGCTTTCGCCCCGGATGGGCACGCGTGCCGGCGCATAATAGCCGATGTGTCCCTTGCGATCGGCATAGACCATGTTCTGCTCGGGCACGACGAAATGGTGGAGGGCTGCACGGAAGCTTGCGAAATCATGGGCGCGCCAGAATCCCACTCCGATGGCCGCGCTGGTATCGTCGGGATCGAGCGCCGTCCAGCGCAGGGCAAGGGCCATGTTCTTCGGCAGACGGGCCTTCAGTTCCGGCATCGCATCCGAGATCAGAGGGCCGTGACGACTGATGCGCACCCGGATCTCGACCGGCTCTGCATCCTTGACCTGGATCACCTCACGGCGGAAACGCAGACGGGCCGGACCATCCGGCGCTGCCGTCGAAATGCCGTCTTCTCCCAGCTTTTCGAGATAGAGATCCTGCACGTCAGGCCCGGTGTTGGTAAAGCCCCAGGCGATCCGGTCCGTGCGTCCCAGGACGATGAAGGGCACCCCAGGCATGCTGGCACCCACGACTTCGCGGTCTCCCACCTTGATGGCCGCAAGATACCAGATGGACGGGGTGTTGAGACGCAGATGCGGATCATTGGCAAGCAGCGGCAGCCCACTTCTCGTATGGGTGCCGGAGACCACCCAGTTGTTGGATCCCAGCCCTTTTTCTCCGGCACTGGGGCCCGGCGCGATGCCGAGATCGGCCAGCTTGAGGCCGTCATAGAGCCGATTGATGTCGGGTAGCGGAATCGGCTCCTCGCCCGGATAGGGAGGATAGAACTGCATCACCTGCCGGGGCGTGAGCACGGACAGCAGATCCAGCCGCGCCAGCTCGCGCCGGAAATTGCCGCCCAGATCAAGAGCCATGACCTTCAGCCAGCCGAGGCTGTCTATGGGCGTCCAGGGCTCGGGACGCACGCCGGTGATCAGGAATTCCGGGGGCCAGGCCCCATGATGCCGCTCGATATAGGCATTGACCCCGGCCGCATAGCTCTTGAGCATCGCGCGGGTGTCGGAATCGAGATGGGCCCAGGCCTGACGGGCGGCATCGAAAAGCGAAAGGGTGCGCAGATAGATGTCGCTCGCCACGGCCTTCTTGCCCAGCACCTCCGCCAGCCGGCCGGCGGCGATACGCCGGTTCATCTCCATCTGCCAGAGACGATCTTGGGCATGCACGAAGCCGAGGGCGAACACGGCGTCATTGAGACTGCTGGCCAGGATATGCGGTACACCGTGCCGGTCGCGCCGGATCTCGACCTTGTGGCCGAGAACATCACCGGCAAGGGTGATCACGCCATCGGTCTGCGGCAGGCCGGTCCGCAGATAGCCATAGCCGAAAAGTCCCAGAATCACGACAAGGCCGAACAGGCCGAGGATCGTCCAGCCGAGCACCCGCAGAAACTTGCCCATCGTCATCCTCCCTCCACCATGGTCTCGCTTGGCCAGCCGCCTTTTGCTTCCTATAAGGGCAGCAGAGCGGCTTGTCAGGCCGGATCGCCTGTCGCATGCAAGCTAGAAGAGGATGTGGGCAGATGAAACTGGCGTTTTTGGGGTTGGGGGTAATGGGCTATCCGATGGCCGGCCATCTGGCACGAGCCGGTCATGAGGTCGCGGTCTTCAACCGCACCCGAGAAAAGGCCGAGCGGTGGTTGCGCGAACACGCCGAAGCCGACGCCCCCCGTCACCGCCTGGCCCGGACGCCGGCTGAGGCCGCCTGCGAGGCCGAGATCGTCTTTGCCTGTGTCGGAGCCGATGCCGATGTCCGGGAGATCACGCTGGGCAGGGAGGGCGCATTTGCCGCGATGAAACCGGGCGCGATCTTCGTCGATCACACCACCACGAGCGCCATGCTGGCGGAAGAATTGGCCGAGGCGGCGGCCGAGCGCGATCTCTTCTTCCTCGATGCTCCCGTCTCGGGAGGAGAATCCGGTGCGGTCAATGGCAGGCTGACGATCATGGTCGGTGGCGAAGAGGCCGCCTTTGCGCGAGCCGAACCGGTCATGCGGGCCTATGGTCGGATGATCCGCCTGCTGGGCGGTCCCGGGGCCGGGCAGAAGGCCAAGATGGTCAATCAGATCTGCATTGCCGGCATCCTGGAAGGGCTGGCGGAGGCGCTGCATTTCTGCATCGAGGTCGGCCTCGATCCCAAGGCAGTCGTCGAGGTGATCTCGAAAGGCGCAGCCCAGTCCTGGCAGATGGACAACCGGGCGGAGACGATGGTCGAAGGCCGGTTCGATTTCGGATTCGCCGTCGATTGGATGCGCAAGGATCTCGGGATCGTGCTGGAGGAGGCGAAACGCCGCCAGCTGTCCCTGCCGGTAACAGCGCTGGTCGATCAATTCTATGCGGATGTCCAGCGCATGGGAGGCGGCCGGCAGGACACCTCGGCCCTGATCCGCCGCTATCGCGGATGATCGGTGAGGGCAGGCCCGGCATGCAGAACCCGGCACCGTTCGACATACCCGCGAGCCGGAGAAAATGGCCACGGATTCTGGCCGTGGCATTGGCCGTCATGCTGGTGGGCATGGCCGGTGCGGTTACGGCCGCCGGGGCCGGCCAGGGCCGCTGTCACGCGCTGCTCGCGCAGGCCGGCAGCCCCGAGGCGGCTCTGCAGACGCTCTTCAGCCGCGAGTGGCAGGCGCGGCTGGCCCATGATCCCTTCTCGGCAACGATGCTGGGCGAACATGTCTTCGATGACGCCGTGCCCGATCCCTCGCCGAAGGCCCAGCGCCGCTGGCTGCGATTCAACCGCGATCTTCTTGCGCTGCTGGCCTGCATCCCGCGCGAGGACCTTGACGAGCATGCCCGGCTCAATGCCGCACTCTTCGGCTGGATGCTCCGGGACCGTCTTGCGAATGGCCGCTTTCGTCCCTGGCGCCTGCCGTTCGTTTCGGACAGCGGCTTTCACACCGAACCCCTTTTCGTGATCGACGCCACGCCCTTTGCGGGCGAGGCGGACTATGAGCGCTACATCGCCCGGCTGAAAAAGCTTCCCCGCTATATCAGACAGCATATTCGCAACATGCGCACCGGGCTGGCCGAAGGATTCTCGATGCCCCGGGCGGTTCTCGCAGGTGCTCTGACCTCCTTTGATCGCCTGGCCGCCCCTGCCCGGCCCGAGGACAGCCCGTTTTTTCAGCCTTTCCGCGAGATGCCGAAGGCCATCCCGCCCGGACGTCGCGCAAAGCTGATCGCACGCGGCCGCAAGGTGGTGGCCGAGGCCGTCCTGCCTGCCTATCGCGCGCTTGCGCGATTCATGCATGAGGAATACCTGCCTCGCGCCCGGCAAAGTCTGGCCGCCACCGCTCTGCCGGACGGACGGGCCTACTACCGCCAGCAGATTCGCCACTATACGACCCTTGATCTGACGCCGGAGGAAATCCACAGAATCGGCCTTGCCGAGGTGCGCCGGATCCGGGCGCGGATGGAAGCGGTCAAAAGACGGACCGGTTTCAAGGGTGATCTGTCCGCCTTTTTCACCTATCTGCGGCAGGAACCGCGGTTCTATGCGAAAACGCCGCGTCAGCTTCTTGAACGCGCAGCCTGGATCACGAAGCGTATCGACGGGCTGCTGCCGGCCTGGTTCGGCCGCCTGCCGCGCATGCCCTATGGAGTGGCTCCCGTACCGGCGGAAATCGCTCCAAACTACACGACGGGCCGCTACTGGCCTGCCATTCCGGGCGTCAGAGGCGGTCTGTTTCTCGTCAACACCTATGCGCTCGACAAGCGACCGCTTTACGAACTGCCGGCACTTGCCCTGCATGAGGCCGTCCCGGGCCATCACCTCCAGATCTCGCTGGCGCGCGAGCTGGAATCCGTGCCGTCCTTCCGGCGGGAGCTTTATATCTCGGCCTTCGGCGAGGGCTGGGCCCTGTATGCGGAAGGGCTGGGCGAGGAGATGGGGATCTACGAAACCCCCTATGAGCTGATGGGGCGGCTCAGCTATGACATGTGGCGGGCCGCACGGCTTGTGGTCGATACCGGCATCCATGCACTCGGCTGGAGCCGGCAGCAGGCCATCGCCTTCCTGCGCGAGAACACGGCGCTGTCCGAGCACAATATCGAAACCGAGGTTGACCGCTACATCTCCTGGCCGGCCCAGGCCCTCAGCTACAAGCTGGGCGAGCTCACCATCCGCCGTCTGCGCCGGGAGGCGAAGGAAGCCCTGGGGGACAAATTCGACATCCGCGCCTTCCATGACGCCGTGCTTGCGGAAGGCGCCCTTCCCCTGCCGATCCTGGAGGAACGCATCCGCGCCTGGATCGCAGAACAGCGCTGAGTCAGGAAAGAAAACGAAGCAAAAACGCGAAAGCCCGAAGAGAAGGGGGGGGCGGATCGTGCGGGGGCTCAATATCTATGTTGATGAAAGCTCGCAAAGCGGGCACCGCTTCATCGCACTGGGAGGGATCTGGATCGCTCACCAGCAGGTGATGCTTGCCGAGGAGCGCTTGATGGCCGTGCGTCGGATGCATCGCCTTGACAGCGAGTTGAAGTGGACAAAGTTGTCACCATCTCGGATGGCAGCTTACGAAGCCTTCGTTGATACATTCTTTGCCCTTCACGCAGAAGGCATCATCGACTGGCATGCCATGTTTCTGGAGGCGGGTCAGATCGATCATGACACATACAGTCGCGGAGACAAGGAGCTGGGCTTCAACAAGCTACTGTTTCAATTTCTTTTTCATCGTATTCGCATCTATCCGCAGGCAAGAGCCATCCGGATCTATCTGGATGCACGCACGACCCGGCATGACCCGGACGCCACTTTGCGGCCGATCCTCAATAATGCGCTCCGCCATGCGCTGGGCATCGCGAGGGGGCCTGTCGCTCATGTCCATTTTCTCAACTCCAAGGAAAGCCAACTGCTCCAAATCAATGACATAATCCTTGGAGCGATGGCGGCGGTGCGCAACGGTCACCATCTTGCGGCCGGGGCCTCCGCCGCAAAGCGCAAGGTTGCCGCCCGCATCCTCACTCGGGCAGGATTATCGGACATCACAAAAAATACCCTGCCTGGTGCGCGCTTCAGTATCTGGAATTTTCGCCTGAGGCCAAAAAAGAAAGCCCCGCGGTCCTAGGCCGACAAAGCCCTGCCTTGGAGGGCAGCTCCCCCTGCCATCGGCAGGGGTTTCGGACCGCGGGTTCTGATCACGAGACTCTGGCAG
>CAYYGH010000031.1:29875-31511 GCA_964471405.1 uncultured Sphingomonadales bacterium
CCCTGCCATCGGCAGGGGTTTCGGACCGCGGGTTCTGATCACGAGACTCTGGCAGGCTTCTATAATGTGCAACACCCTGCCTGTCAATGAAAACCCGCTGCTGCCGGCGCATCTTCCGTATCGGACTGTACCCGCCTGCCCATTTGACGCGGGGGCGTTCATCACCATATGAGCGCAGGCCGCAGGGAATGGCTGAGAAAGGCGACGATCGGCAATGGACGCATCGCGACAGGCAAAAGCGCCCGGCCGGCCGGTTCATGTGATCGGTGGCGGGCTTGCAGGCTCGGAGGCGGCCTGGCAGCTGGCCCGGGCCGGCGTGCCGGTCGTGCTGCACGAGATGCGTCCCGTGACCATGACGCCAGCCCATCACACGGGCCGCCTGGCCGAGCTCGTCTGCTCCAACTCCTTCCGTTCGGACGATGCGGAAAACAACGCGGTAGGCGTGCTGCACGCCGAAATGCGGCTCTTGGGCTCTCTGATCATGAAGGCGGCCGACGAGGCACGCGTGCCGGCAGGCTCGGCACTGGCCGTCGATCGCGAGATGTTTGCAGAAAGCGTCACCCGGGCGATTGCGAGCCATCCGCTGATCACGGTGGTGCGTGAGGAGGTCACGGCGCTGCCGGGGCCGGAGGTGGGTGATGTGATCGTCGCGACAGGGCCGCTGACCGGTTCGGCGCTCGCAGAGGACATCCGGCGCACGACCGGTGAGCGGGAGCTCGCCTTCTTCGATGCCATCGCGCCCATCGTCTATCGGGATTCGATCGATTTCTCCGTGGCCTGGTTCCAGTCCCGCTACGACAAGGGGGACGGGGCGGACTACATCAACTGCCCGCTTGACAAGGCGCAGTATGAGGCCTTCATCGACGCGCTGCTGTCGGCCGAGACCATCGCGTTCCGCGAGTGGGAGAAAGACACACCCTATTTCGAAGGCTGCATGCCGATCGAGGTGATGGCCTCACGCGGCCGCGACACCCTGCGCTTCGGTCCCATGAAGCCGGTGGGACTCACCGATCCGCGCACGGGCCGGCGCCCCTATGCGGTCGTCCAGCTGCGGCAGGACAACAAGCTCGGCACGCTCTACAACATGGTCGGCTTCCAGACGAAGCTGCGCCATGGCGAGCAGCTGCGGGTCTTCCGCATGATCCCGGGGCTGGAGAATGCCCAGTTCGCACGCCTTGGCGGGCTGCATCGCAACACCTTCATCCGCTCGCCCAGACTTCTGGACTCGCGCCTGCGGCTGAAGGCCTGCCCCCATATCCGCTTTGCCGGCCAGATCACGGGGGTCGAAGGCTATGTGGAATCGGCGGCGATCGGACTGCTGGCCGGACTTTTCGTGGCCGCCGAACATCGTGGCGTGGCGCTGTCGCCCCCGCCACGCGAGACCGCCCATGGGGCCCTGCTCGCCCATATCACCGAGAATGCCGATCCCGAAAGCTTCCAGCCGATGAATGTGAATTTCGGCCTCTTTCCTCCCCTTGCGAAAGACGGCGCCCGCCTGCGTGGGCGCGAACGCAAACGCGCCATGGCCGCCCGGGCACTGGCCGCGATGGAGACCTGGGCTCACCAGGTTCTTGGAGAGCAAGCGCAGGCGGCACTCGCCGACCACTGAGCGGCCGCCAGACCGACCGCCAAACCG
>CAYYGH010000032.1:0-5586 GCA_964471405.1 uncultured Sphingomonadales bacterium
GTGATCGTCGGAAGTGATCGTGGAACCCGGGCGGGAGGACACGGCGCCCGGCCGGTCGCCGGGTCTTTCCATCGAAGACGGGAAACGGAAGAGGACACGCCGCTGCCGTATCGGTGGTCGGTGATTGCCGACCGGTCATCGGCAGCTCGGGGAATCCGGGGGCGGGGGACGAGGAAGGGAAAGCGTTCTTCATGTCTCCCTTCGGTTCCATCCGCCCCCGTTTGTGCCTTGCCGTCTTTTCGTCTTCTGCTTCCGGTCCTGGACGGGGCCATCCTTCAGGCGGCGGCCCGGCCGGGATCGATGGTCTCGTCTCCCGGCTTCCAGCCACAGGGACACAGCGCCTCCGTCTGCAGGGCGTCCAGCACCCGCAGCACCTCGTCCGGCGACCGGCCGACGCCGTCATCCGTCACATAAACGAAGCGGATGATGTTGTCGGGGTCGACAAGAAAGGTCGCCCGCCGCGCCACGCCTTCCGCCGGGTCAAGAATGCCGAGGGCCGAGGCGAGCTGCTTGTTGTGGTCCGACAGCCAGGGAAAACGCACCTGTCCGAGATCCGCACGCGACAGCCGCCAGGCGATGTGGACAGCATCCGTATCCGTGCTCGCCCCGATGACGGCGCAGTTGCGCGCGGCGAATTCCTCGAAGGCCGCATCGAAGCCCAGGATTTCCGTCGGGCAGACGAAGGTGAAATCCTTCGGCCAGAAGAAGAGCAGCTTCCACTGGCCGGGAAAGCTTTCCTCCGTCAGCTCGGGCAGCGGCATGCCCGGCTCGGCCTCTGGCCCTGCGGCCTTGAGACGGAAGGCGGGCAGACGATCACCGATGGTCAGCATCGCATGACACTCCTTTTCCTCATTCCTGCCGCGGGCAGCCGATCCGCCACGCTCCGGCGGCGGTGCCTGCGTGCTTGCGGTCTATGTCCTGCCATGCTATCTGTCCAACGAATTAGATTCGTAACTATGATCGGATGTGACGATGACATATCCTCCCACCATCAAGCAGCTGCGTTATCTGGTGGCGCTGGCCGAGCATCTGCATTTCGGCCGCGCCGCCCGGGCCTGCCATGTGAGCCAGTCGACATTGTCCGCCGGCATTCAGGAACTCGAGGCGCTGCTTGATGCCGATCTCGTGGACCGCAACCGCCGTCGGGTGTCGCTGACCCCGCTGGGCGAGAAGGTCGTCGCCCAGGCCCGGCGCGTGCTGGAGGAAGTGGATCGGCTGTGCGCCATTGCGGACAGCGCCCGCGAGCCGCTGTCCGGCCCCTTGCGGCTCGGGATCATTCCGACCATCGCGCCCTTCCTGCTGCCGCCCCTGATGCCGGCTCTGCGTCAGGCCTTTCCGAAGCTGCAGCTTTACCTGAGGGAGGCCCTGTCCGCCGAGCTGTGCCGGGCGCTGCTTGCGGGCGAGCTCGATGTCGTGCTCTATGCCCTGCCCTATCGCTGCGGCGGCGTGGAGGAGGAGGAGCTGTTCATCGACCGCTTTGTCGCGGCCTTTCCGCCGGGCACCGATCCGCTGCCCCCGCGGATCCGCACCGAGGATCTGGACGGCCATACCCTCCTGCTTCTGGAGGAGGGGCACTGTCTCAGGGATCACGCGCTCGCCGCCTGTTCGCTGCCCGGCGTGGATCCGGCGCGGTCGATTCTGGGCACCAGCCTGCTGACGCTCGTGCAGATGGTGGACAACGGTCTGGGGGTTACGCTGCTGCCCGAGATGGCGGTGGACGGCGGAATTCTTGCGGGCACGCGCGTGCGTCTCGTGCCGCTTGCCGACTCCCAGGCGGCGCGCGTGATCGGGCTCATCTGGCGCAAGGGCTCGCCGCGGCGCGAGGAGTTCCGCCGGCTTGCCGCCTTCATTCGCGACTGGCATGCCGCCCGTCAGCACGCGCAGACCGCGGGCCCGCCGGCCGCAGAGGCCGTGCCGGCGAATGTATCCGCGTGATGACGGCCGCAACCGAATCGCCCCTCCCGCCGCGCACCGGCGGCACGGATGTTCCCGGCAGCGGAGAGGGGGACGAGCCGGGGCTCTGTGCGAACTGCGGCGCCGCCTTAAGCGGCCCTTTCTGCGCCGCCTGCGGCCAGGAGGCGCGCCAGCTCTCGCGTCCCTTCACGGCGCTGGTGCGGGAGGCCGTCGATACGATTTTCAGTCTCGATGGTCGCGTGGCACGCACGCTGGCTCTTCTGCTGTTCCGGCCGGGTGCGCTGACCGCATGCCATCTTGCCGGCCGACGCGCGCGATTCGTGCCGCCGGTGCGGCTGCTGCTGACGACGGTCGTCTTCTTCTTCCTTGTGCTGGAGATGACCGGGGTGGCGCTCGTGCAGCTTCACCCCCGCCCGGGCGCCCGTGACGGTATCATCACGATAGGAAGCCGGGGCGGGGAGGTGGCGGTCGATCTGGTTCTGCTGCAGCCGCCCGTTGCCGTGTCGCAGGAGCAGATCGCAGCCGTCATCCGCCCCATCGCCGAAGGTCTGCCGGATTCTGCCGGCGACGAAGGGCAGGAGCGGATGCTCGCCCATGCCCGGACACTGCTGGCCGGCCTGCAGGAAGCAATCGCCCACCCCGCCGCCCTGAACGGCTTTCTGCGGGACTGGGTACCCCGTCTCCTGTTTCTCCTGATCCCCGTCTTTGCGGGACTTGCGAAAATGGCCTGGCGCGACCGGTATTATCATGACCACCTGATCTTTGCGCTGCATCTGCATGCGTGCGCCTTCATCCTCGCTGCGATTTTCGCCCTCGCAAGTCTCGCCTGGCCGAATGCCTGGATCGGCCGTATCCTCATGGCGGGACTTGGCGGCTACGCCCTGCTGGCGATGAAGCGGATTCATGATGGTGGCTGGGTGAGGACGCTCGTGCGATTTGCGTGTGTCGCCCTGGCCTATGCGGGCGTACTTGCTCTTGCTCTCGCGATCACCCTGCTGGTCACCCTGACGCACGGCTGACCGGTCGCGGCCGTCTCGGCGGGACGTTTCGGGTGCGCGGGCTGACGAGCTTCGGGCTCGGGCGGCCGAAGTGGAACCCCTGACCGTAGTCCACACCGCGCGCGCGCAGGAAGGCCGCTTCCTCTTCGGTCTCGATCCATTCGGCGATAGTGGGAATGTCAAGCTTGTGCGCCAGCGAAAGGATCGCTTCCAGGAAGTCGTGCATGCGCGGCTCCTGGGGAGCCCCCTTCACATAGCTGCCGTCGATCTTGAGGAAGTCCACCGGCAGGTCGCGCAGATACTGGAAGCCGGACATCCCGGCACCGAAATCGTCAAGACAGATGGAAAAGCCGGCCTCCCGCAATGTCTCCAGGGCACGCCCAAGCCCGGCCACATCATCGATGCGCGCCGATTCGGTGACCTCGAAGAGCAGATGACGGGCCTGCTCGCCCGCCCGTTCGAGGCGGTGCAGCAGACGGGACAGGAAATCGGGATCGAGCAGGGAGCGGGCGGAAAGATTCGCGGCAATCCGGATGCCGGCGGCCTCCTCTCCCAGCCCCTTGATGCGCCGCAGCAGCTTGTCGACGATCGCATAGTCGAACGCCGGGATCAGGCCGGACTGCTCGGCCAGCCCGATCATCCGCCCGGGCCCCTGTTCACCCGGGATACGCAGCAGCGCCTCATAGTGATGGATGCGGCCATCCGTCAGCGAAACGATCGGCTGATAGACGAGATCGAAACGGCGCCCGGTGATGCGCGCATTAAGAGCCTCCACTTCGCGGAAGGCACCGGTCAGCAGGGCGAGCCCCTTGTCAAGATGCAGCTCTTCGACGGCCATGTCGGGAGAAGAGGCGAAGCGGTGCAGCAGCAGCCGCAATGCCGCCTGTCCCTCCGGATCCGTCAGCTGCTGTAGCTCCACCGTGAGCACGGCCCATGAAAGATTGGGACCCCATTTTTCCTTGAGCGCCCGGGCGAAGCGCTCTGCCCGCTCCCGGCTCTCCTCCCCCTCGGGCAGGATGGCGAAGCGATGGGGGGAAAGCTGGCCGACGATTGCGCCCTCCTCGCTCGCCCGGCAGGCGAGGTCCCGGGCGAATTCCGAATCCGGCTGCCCCTGCCAGTCCAGGAAGGCGATTGTTCGATCACCATCCGTGTCGCCGTCCCCCGCCTCGGCGAGCGCGCGGGTGAAGGTCTCCTCGTCAAGAAGAGGGGACGACAGCTCGGCCGCAAAACGCCGGAAGCGGCTGGCCGCCGCCAGCACCACATGCACGGGCGCCGATGGCGCGGCACGGCTGAGAAAGGCCACGCATTCCCGTTTGATTCCCGCCTGCCTCTTCAGCTGCAGCAGCAAGGGCCCGATGCGGCTTTCCTCCGTCTCTCCGGCCAGGAAGGCCTTTATGCGCCTGCCGGAGGCATGGTCGAAAAGGCTGAGAAAGGGTCTGCCCACCAGCTGCGCGGGGGCATCAAGGCCAAGCCAGGAGAAGACACCATCCGCGCGGCGGATGACGGATCGGGCATCGAGGGTCAGAAAGGCATCACCGACTGCCACCGCATAGTCGATGAAAGATGCCGTCGCAGCAGGCATGGGGTTTCGGTCCTTCATCTGCCCGGGAAGGCCGCATCTGTCATCTCTGTTTAACGAACATTTTCTGTAAAAAGCGTTAAAGCGAAAGATAAGGCGCCAGAAGAGGAATGGGAAAGAACTGCGCGCATGATAGCTCGCCCGGCTGCCGGCCGGCACGCCGGTTCGGGGGAAAGATGGATGGAGGAAAATCAGCTGCCGGCATCCGGCTCCTCGCTCTGCCCCTCGATGAGGGGGACGAAGCGCACGCTGTCCAGCCACTCCTCGCTCACCCCGCTGCCGTCCTTTTCGCGGACAAGGCGCATGAGGCGCTGACCTGCGAAGGGATCGCCCAACGGGATCACGAGCCGACCACCGGGTGCAAGCTGCTCCAGCAGCGCCGGCGGGATCCGCCGGCCGCCGGCCGAGACCAGGATGGCGTCGAAAGGGGCTTTCTCGGCCGCCCCCTTCGTGCCGTCTGCACAGCGGATTTCGACATTGCGGAATCCGAGTGCCCCGATGATGCGGGCGGCCCGGTCCGCCAGCGCCGGGATGCGTTCGATTGCGGTGACGGTGCGGGCCAGGAGGCCCAGCAGGGCCGCGACGTAGCCGGAGCCGGCCCCGACTTCGAGAACATTCTCCTCCCCTTTGAGCTCCAGAGCCTGGAGCATTTCGGCAACGATGAAGGGCTGGGAGATGGTCTGGCCATGACCGATGGGCAGGGCGCTGTCGGCATAGGCGAGATCACGTTCGGACTCCGGCACGAAGAGATGGCGGGGCAGCAGCTCCATGGCCGCCAGCACCCGGTCATCCCGAATTCCCCGTCTCTTCAGCTGATCGGCGACCATCCGCCGGCGGGCGGGTGCAAAAGGGTCCACCTGCGGCAGGCGCAGCCCCTCCAGATGCAGACCCGAGTGCGGATCCCTTCTTCCCGAACAGCGACTCATCTGCCGCCCTCCCCTTGTCGATCGGCGGCTTTCCGGCCGTGCCGCTTGCGGCTAGAACCGATTCGCATGATGAGGACATGGTGCCGCCATGTGACAAACGCAGGAGAGAAGCTTGCGGTTTCCACGCTTTCCCCATGATCCCGGATTTCCCCTCATTCTGCGGGCCGGC
>CAYYGH010000032.1:5686-31249 GCA_964471405.1 uncultured Sphingomonadales bacterium
GCGGTTTCCACGCTTTCCCCATGATCCCGGATTTCCCCTCATTCTGCGGGCCGGCAGGCGGGCGCGGGCGCGTCTGTTTGAGCGGGGAGGGCTGTGCCCGGAGGATGTGGTCGGCACGCTCGGCGCTTCCGGCGGACCGAAATGGCTGGTGCTGGCCGCGATGGATCGGGTGCTGATGACGCATCTGCTTGCGGCGGGCAGGCGCCCCCGCGTGCATGTGGGCTCCTCCATCGGTGCCTGGCGCGCGGCCATTTTCGCCCATCCGCAGGCGGCCATGCTCCATGAGCGCTTCCTTGCCCTCTATCTTTCCTATCGCCATGAGCGGGGAGACGGACCCTCCCGGACGCTTGCGCGCACCCGGGCGATGCTGGCGGATCTGTTTCCCGAATCGGCGGCTGCGGCGATCCTGGACGGTGCGGGCAGACTGGCGATCGTGACCGCCCGTGCGCGCAATCGCGATCTGGTGGGCGACGGGCGCTGGCGTCTTGCACGCGGCGTGCTGCGGCTCATGCTCGCGAACGCCCGGGGGCGGCAGCGGCTCGCGCGGCATGTCGAACGGGTGGTCTTTGCGGACCCGCGCCTGCCACAGCTGCGGTTTTCCGACGTCGTCTCCACGCAGCGCGTCGCCCTGACCCCCGCCAATCTCCAGGCGGCGATCCTGGCCTCCTCGGCCATTCCCTTCGTCATCCCGCCCGTCCGCGACCCGCCGGGCGGACCTCCCGGCGCCTACTGGGACGGCGGCATCATCGACTATCATTTCGCCGAACCCGTCGGTCTGCCCGCAGACATGGCGGACGGCATCCTGCTCTATCCCCATTTCTACACCCGCCTCGTGCCCGGCTGGTTCGACAAGCCGTGGACGACCCGCCACCGCCCGGGCGGGATCCTGGACGACGTCCTGTTTCTGGCGCCCGCCCCGGCCTTCGTGCGCAGTCTACCGATGGGGCGCATTCCTTCCCGCAAGGATTTCCGTCGCCTGCCGGACAATGACGAGCGGATCGCCCTCTGGCGGCGCACGGTGGAAGCCTGCGCCAGGCTGGGCGAGGCGCTGGAGTGGCTGCTTGAGGGCGACCGCCTGCTCACGCTGCTGGCCGCCCAGGTGCCGCCGGGATCTTCTGGGGTATCGGGAAGGCCGGGCTAGTCCCGATTCGTCTCCGCCCGGTCCGCCCGGTCGTCTTCCCCGGCCCCTGGATCACAGGCGAGAATCAGCCAGTCACCCGGCTCGGGACGGGGCGAAAGATTTTCGGCGACGGGACGAATGCTGCCTTCCTGGGCGACGACGAAAAGCAGCCGGTCTTCACCACCGCAGCGCGCCATGACACCGCGCGGGTCCTCGCCCTCCTGCAGACGGTGGCGGATGATGGCGCCTCCTGCCTCCAGCAGGGCGTTCAGGCGGGCCATCGTCCAGCCCGGGTGGAAGAGCAGCCGCCCGCGCATGTCGATGCGGGCGGACATCTCTCCGCCCTCCTCGTCCCGCTCGGGGCGCGCCATGAAGACATGGCGGCTGCCGAATTCCCCCTTGTATCGCAGGCTGGCGAGCAGATTGAGGCTCGCATCGCGAGAAAGCGCCAGCAGCATGCCGATGCCTACGAGGTCAAGCTGGCGATCCGCCTGTTCACTGACCGGATGGCCGAAGTAGGTGTTGAGCCCCTGAAGGCGGGCCTGTCGAATGCTGTGCCAGTCCGGATCGGCGATGATCACGGGCAGTTTCAGCTCGTGAAAATGGCGGGCGATGGCGATGGCCGCCGGATTGGCCCCGACGACGAGCGCGCCGTGATCTTCCGGTTCGGTCTGGCCGAGGGCTTTTGCGACCGGTCTGGCGATGAGGGAATACAGCAGGACCGAGCCCACGATGACGCCGAAGACGACAGGAGCAAACAGCGAGGCGCCGGGGATCGCAACCTCCTCCAGGCGCAGGGCGAACAGGGCGCTGACCGCAGCCGCGATGATCCCGCGCGGGGCGATCGCGGCCAGCACCAGCTTCTCCCGCCAGTTCATGCCCGAACCGGCCGCACTGACGATCACCGCCAGCAGGCGGGCCAGCACGACACCCAGCCCGAGAGCCGCCAGGGCGATCGGGGACAGGCCGGCCACGGCCGAAAAGTCCATCCGCGCGGCAAGCAGAATGAAAAGCAGCGAGATGAGGAGAATGGACAGGCTTTCCTTGAAGTCGAGAATGCCCTCTTTCGGCACCTCGTGCATGTTGGCAAGCGTGATCCCGAGCACGGTGACCGCCACCAGCCCCGATTCATGAGCAAAGTGATTGGCGGTGGCAAAGGTGAGCAGCACCACGGCCAGGGCGGCGACATTGTGAAGATAGTCGGCAAGGGCATGCCGGCGCAGCAGCAGGCCGAAGAGATATCCCACCACCAGACCGCAGGCCGTGCCGGTGCCGAGCACCGTCAGCAGGGTCCACCACCACCGACCCGAGGCCTCCGGCGCGGCCGAGGCCACCAGGCTCTCGAACAGGATCACGGCCGCAACCGCGCCGATGGGATCGATCAGAATTCCCTCCCAGCGCAGGATCTCGGCCAGTTTTTCCCGCGGACGAACGGCACGCAGCAAAGGCACGATCACGGTGGGGCCCGATACGCTCGCAATGGCACCGAAAAGCATGGCGAGCAGCAGCGGGAAGCCGAGCAGTCGATGGCTGGCGGCCGCCAGCACGGCGGCCGAGACGGCAAAGCCGATGGTCACAAGCCTGATGACAAGCACGCCACCACCTTTCAGGCGGCGGAAATCCAGGGTCAGCGCGCCCTCAAAAAGGATGATGCCGACGCCAAGCGAAATGCCGACGAAGAGAAGATCGCCGAACAGAGCATCCGGATCGAGCCAGCCCAGGACGGGGCCGGCAAGAAAACCGAGCAGCAGAAGGGGAAGGATTGCGGCGATGCGCAGACGGTCGGCAAGCCATTGCGCGGCCACTCCCATGCCCACAAGCAGGGCGATGTCCAGTGCCTCAGCCGCCATTTTCGTTCCATCCCCTCCGCTGTTCCGCATGGGATGCCGTGGGTCTTCCAGAGAGCGTTGATGCCGTCAGCCCTGCCCGTCAGGCAAGGGAAAAAGTCCCGGTCCGGGCGTTCCGTCTCCCGGTCCGGGCATTCCGTCCAAAGGAGCGGGGATTGTGCCCGGCGGCGGGAACGGGCATGCTTGTCCCGGCGAGGAAGAGGTATCCCGATGTCCCGTCGCGCGCATGAAAGGCGATCGGATCCTGCCGCATCCCGGATCAGCCATCCCGAGCGGGTGATCGATCCTGAAAGCGGGGTCACGAAAGGTGAGCTGGCCGACATTCTCACGGCGGTGACGCCCCGCATGTGGCCCTATCTCGACGGGCGGATCGTCAGCGTGCTGCGCTGCCCGGAGGGGCTTGCGCATTCCTGCTTTTTCCAGCGCCACATCCGGGGGCGCCCCCCGCCCGGGATCACGGGCTTCACCCTTGCCGGGGAGGACACGCCGGCCAGCCTGCAGGAGGTGATGGCGCTCTCGGCGCCGGAAGGGATCATCTCGCTCGTGCAGATGGGCGCGATCGAGATTCATGCCAGTGCGGCGACCGTCGCGCATCCCACGGCCGGCAGCTGGCTCGTCCTCGATCTCGATCCGGCCGGTCTGCCCTTTGCGCAGACGGTGGCCCATGCCCGGCTGCTGGCGGATCTGGTGGAGGCGATGGACCTGCCGGTCTTTCCCAAGATCACGGGCGGCAAGGGCATTCATCTGGTCATTCCCTTCGCGCCGCCCGTGCCCTTCGACCAGCTTCACCAGCTTGCCCGCGCGCTCGCTACCCGGGCGGCCGGTCTGTGGCCGGACATCTTCGTTGCCAACAATCGCAAGGCCCTGCGCGAGCAGCGGATTTTCGTGGACTATCTGCGCAATTATCTGGGGGCCAGTGCGATTGCTCCCTTTTCGCCGCGGGCGCATCCCGGCCTGCCCTGCGCGGTGCCCGTTTCCTGGCAGGAACTTGCCGGACTGGCTTCTGCCCGGGCCGTGCCCGTGCGGGCGCTTGTGGATTTCGTCAAGGAGCGGGCGGATCCCTGGGCGGACTTCTTCTCCCGCGCGCAGGCCTGGCCGGAGGACTGGCGGGATCGTCTCGCCCGCGCCGGGGAAACCGTCGCCCGGCCAAGGCGTTGATGAAATGGAGCATTCCGGCGGCCGATCCAGCTCCGGCGCGCGAGGGGCCAGACAGCAGGAAAGGAAAGGGACCAGCCGATGATCACACGCGCATTTTTCCGCACGCTTGTGGGTGAACGCAAGGGACCGGCCATCTCCCTCTACATGCCGACCTATCCTGCCGGCCGCGACATGCGCAAGGACGCCATCCGGCTCAAGAATCTGCTCTCGCGGGCCGAAAGCCGCATTGCGGATCCGGCCCTGTTCGAATCGCTTACCGAGCCGCTTCTGCCACTTGTGGCCGCCCGCGAGGAGCCCTGGAAGGAGATGCGGGCGGGCCTGGTGGCCCTGCTGGCCGCCGACCGGCGGGAGATCCTGAAGCTGCCGCAGCGGGTGGAGGAAGAGCTGTGGGTGGGAGAACGCTTTCTGCTGCGTCCCCTCCTGCCCTTCGTGGGACTGGGCCAGCGGTTTTTCGTGCTCGCCGCCGACCAGCGGATCGCCACCCTTTATGCCGGCAATCGAGCGGGGCTGTGGGTGGTGCGCGAACAGGCATATGAGGAATCCTACGAGTCCATTCTCGCGCGCACCGAGCTGCCGGCGGAGGTGGGGTTCCATACCTCCGGTGCCAGCAGCACCTATCATGCCGCCGGCGAGGCCCGCGAGGACTATCTCAAGCGGGCGCTTTCCCGCTATGCGCAGGGCATCGCCAAGGTTGTCGATGAACTGCTGGCCGGGGAAACCGATCCGCTTGTGCTTGTGGCCGAACCGCAGCTTCTGGGGCTGCTGCGCCAGTGGGTCGGCTATCGCCATGTGACGGAGGAGGCGATTGCCAAGGACCCGCAGGGCATTGCGGAAGACGAGCTGTTCGCGGCGGCGCGCGCCATCGTGGGAAAGCGCGAGACGGCGGCGCTTGATGAGCTGCTCGAACGCTATCATGCGGCCGATCCCGCCCGGCGGGTGAATCGTCCCGAGGCGCTCCTCAAGGCCGCCGCCGCGGGTGCAGTGGAAGAGCTGCTGCTGCCTGAATCCGCACGGCTCTACGGCCGGTTCGATGCCGCCCATGGCGTGCTGCGAATCGATCCCGACCGCCGTGAGGACAGTGACGATCTGGTCGATCTTGCTCTCCATCTTACCCTGGCCCATGGTGGCGAGGCACGGCTGCTGCCGGATGGACGCTGGCAGGAGGAGGCGCCCTTCGGGGCCCTGCTGCGCTATCCGCTGCAGGGGTGAGACGGCCGGGACGGAAGCGGCTTGCGGAAGGCCGATCGTGTATCCGGATGTGGGCAGGCTGGCGGCATTCTATGCCGCACCTTTGGGCCGGCGGGTGGCGGCGGTCCTCAAGCGGCGGGTGCGTCGCCGGGTGGGATCGCTCGCCGGCCGGCGCGTGGCGCTGGTGGGATTTGGCGTCCCCCTCGTTGCCGGTCTGTGCGAACGGGCGGCCATGCATGTCCAGCTGATGCCGGCGGGCATCGGGGCAATCGCTGCGGCGCGCCGGGCCGCGCTCGTGGCGGAGACGGCGCTGCCGTTGGCGGATGAGGCGGTCGATGTCGTGATCCTGCTCCATGCCCTTGAGGCCGTGCCGGATCCTGATGCGCTCATGCGCGAGATCTGGCGCATTCTTCGGCCGGAGGGGGAGCTGGTTGCGATCCTGCCGCGCCGGGCGAGCCTGTGGGCGATGGTGGCGAGCACGCCTTTCGGTCACGGTCGGCCCTGGCGTCAGCGGGAAATCGAGGCGCTGCTGGTCGAACGCTGCTTCGTGGTCACGGGCTGTGAGCGCATTCTGCGCTTTCCCCCCTTTGCACCGGCAAGTCTGCCCGCTCTTGCCATCGAACGGACGGCCGAGGCGCTGCATCTGCCCATCGGGGGCGTGCTGCTGGTGACGGCCGGCAAGAGGCTTGCGCAACCGCTTCCCGTCGCGCGGCGGCGCCGGCCCGTCTTCGCGCCGGCTCACGCCTGGCGCAGGGCGGCCACGAATGCCGCGAACGGCTCCATCCAGGCGGCGTGCGGCAGGAGGAAGGAATCATGGCCCTGCGGCGTATCGGCATGGATGCGGGTCACCATGGCCCCCGTCTCCCGCAGGGCCGCTTCCAGCTCGTCGATTTCCGCTTTGGGGTAGAGCCAGTCGGTTTCATAGGAGGCCAGAAAGACCGGATGGCCGGCGGCCATCGCCAATGCCTCGGGCAGCGAGCGGTCGGGGCCCGCGAGGTCGTAGCGGTCCATGGCCTGGGTGATCAGCAGATAGCTGTTGGCATCGAACCGCCACACGAGCTTGCGTCCGTGATGGGCAAGATAGGATTCGACCTCATAGAGCGGAGGCCTGCCGATGGTGGCGCCGTGATCGGCCCGGATGCCCGCGCCGAAGCGCTGCTGCAGCTCACCGGGTGAACGGTAGGTGAGATGCGCGATCATCCGCGCAAGCGCAAGGCCGGCCTCCGGGACCGCACCATGCTCCTGATAGCGGCCGGCATGCCAGGCGGGATCCTGCATGATCGCCCGCCTCTGGAGCGCATGAAGGGCGATCTGCTGGGCGTGATGCCGGGCGCCCACCGCCAGCGCCGCCACCGCTTCCACCCGCTCGGGCGCCTCCTGCAGCAGGGTCAGCGCCGCCATCCCGCCCATGGACCCGCCGACCGCCAGCCGCAGCCGCGCGATGCCCAGATCATCCAGCAGCATCAGCTGGGCGCGCACCATGTCGCGGACGGTCACTTGAGGAAAATCCGGCCCATAGGCTCGGCCGGTGGCGGGATCGATGCTGGCCGGCCCGGTGCTGCCCATCACCCCGCCCAGACAGTTGATGCAGATCACGAAATCCTGCTCGGGATCGAGAATGCGGTTGGGGCCGATCACGAAGTCCCACCAGCCGCGCTCCCGGGTGAGGGGATGCTCGCCCCAGGCATACTGGTCGCCGGTGAGCGCATGAAGGACGAGCACGGCATTCTCACCGCCCGTCTTCGGCTTGCCCCAGGTCCGATAGGCCAAGGCGAGTTCCGGGAGCACGGCGCCGGACTCCAGCCGGAACGGCCCACGCGCCCGCCACAGCTGCGAGCCTGGAGGTGGCGCATTCCGTGCCGCTGTCTGCAGATGCCGCATGATTGCCGCTTCCCTGATCCTGGCCCGGACGGGACATGCGTGGCCCGCACCGTCTTTACCCGCCACCGGCTTTTGTGAAAGAGTGAATCGCAGCTGGCAAGAGCCAGGAATGACGACCTGTGCGAGCCTCAGGCGAGGAGTGGACGAGAATGTCGACGCAAGCCCCACAGCCCAAGCCCTGGGTGGCCCGGCTGGCACCCTATGAGCCGGGCAAGTCGGAAAGCCCGGGCGCCAGGCGGATCATCAAGCTGTCCTCCAACGAATCGATGTTCGGTCCCAGCCCGAAGGCTGTCGCGGCCCTGGAGAAGGCGGCCCGGAGACTGCGCCGCTACCCGGAGCCGACCGCGGCCATCGTCCGCGAGGCGCTTGCCGCCGCCCATGACATCGATCCGGACTGGATCATCTGCGGAGCGGGCTCGGACGAGATTCTGCACCTGGCCGTGCAGGCCTATGCCGGTCCCGGTGACAAGGTGCTGCATTCGCGCTTCGGCTTCATGATGTATCCCATCAGCGCGCGTGCGGTGGGTGCCGAGCCGGTGGCGATTCCCAACAGGAACTGGGCGGGCGATGTCGAGGGCATTCTGGCGGCGGTGGATGAGCGCACGCGGGTCGTCTTTCTTGACAACCCCAACAATCCCACCGGCGCCTGCCTGGACCGCAAGGCGGTGTGGGAGCTTGCCGAGCGGCTGCCCAGAGATGTGCTGCTCGTCTATGATGCCGCCTATGCCGAATGCGTGACCCTCCCCGACTATGAGGATGGCATCGCGCTCGCCAAGGCCTTTCCGCATGTGCTGGCCACGCGCACCTTCTCAAAGGCCTATGCCCTCGCCGCTCTGCGGATCGGCTGGGCGGTCGGCAGGCCGGAGCTGCTGGATCCCATCCATCGCATCCGGCCGCCATTCAATGTCAACCAGCCGGCCCAGGAAGCCGCTGTTGCGGCCCTCGAAGACCGGGCGCATCTTCAGCGGATCGTGTCGGCCACGGTGGCCGGGCGCCAGCAGCTGAGCGAGGGACTGACGCGGCTGGGGATCGAGGTGGTTCCCAGCCAGACCAATTTCGTGCTGGCGCGCTTTCCGGACGATCCCGCCCTGAACGCCGAGGCGGCCAATCGTTTCCTGATGCAGGAGGGCATCATCCTGCGCTGGCTGCCCGGCCAGGGACTCGCCGACTGCCTGCGCATTACGGTGGGCACCGAGGAGGAAAACGCTGCCGTGATCGCGGCCGTGGAAGCCTTTCTGGCGCGCTCGCCGGCCGAGGCGTAGGCTGAGAGGACCGGCCGGGCTCACGGCTCGCGCAGCACCGTCACCGGCCGCAATCGCAGCACCCGCCAGATCTGACCGGCGTTCACCAGCAGGGCCAGGGTGAGCGCGGCGGCGGCCACGAGCAGCACAAGAGGCACCGGCAGCGGGCTCTGCAGCACGAATTTCTGGCGCCAGTCCAGAAAGAACAGCACGGCGCCGGCCAGTCCGAGGGGCAGACCGAGCAGCACGGGGCGCAGGATCCGGAGGGTGATCCGCAAGCCGATCGCCCGATCCGATGCGCCGGCCAGGCGATGAATGGCGAGCGCCTGCCGGCTGCGGTGAACGGCAAGCGCCGCAAAACCGGCAATTCCGATCGCGCCCAGCAGGGCCGCCAGCACGCCGGCCGCAAGCAGGAGCCGGCGCAGGGTCTCGCTGTCATGCAATGTCGCAAAGACCGAACGGCTCAAGGGGGCAACGGGAATTTCCGCAAGCGGGAATTCCCGCTCCAGCATGGCCTGCAGGCGCGTGCCGAGGGCAGCGATGCGTCCGGGACGGGCGCGCAGATACAGATGGGTCGGCATCACGCGTGCACCCGTGCGCGCGGGGGCGAAGGCATCCAGGGGAACGATGCGGAAGATGCGCCGCGCCTGACTGGTGAACCCGTGGGCGCGCAGGTCCCGGACGACGGCCAGAATCCGTCCCGTCACGGGCTTGCCCGGCCCGCCGATGGGGGCGAGGGCGATGGGCTGGTCGAGGGCGGCCTCGGGCGAGTCGAAGCCCATCTCGCGCACGGCATTTTCCGTCACCACGAAATTGTCTGCCGGCACCGCTTCCTGTGAAGCCGGATCCGACGCCCACAGGCGGGCGCGCATGTCGGCGGATACGGCCACCGGTCTGAGCGCAAGGGTTGTCAGCATGGTGCGCTCGATCCGGCCATAAAGAGCGGACCGGCCGACGGGATGCCCGTCCCGCATGGGCTGAACGAAATTGAAATAGGGCTCGCCGGGGCCCGCTTCCGCCAGGGCGAGACCGGTGATGGCCGGGTCTCCTACCAGGCGGTGGCGCAGAGCGATCAGCGTGCCGGCCTCATCGGGGGCGGGGCCGACCAGCAGCACGTCCCGATGGGCAAAACCCAGATCCCCCGCCCGCAGATGCGCAAGCTGGACACCCGCAAGGACGGCGGCCAGCACGAAGCCGACAGCCGCGGCCGTCTGGACAAGAGCAAGCAGAAAGAAGACCAGACCGCCTCCGCGATGCTCCCGGTCCTTGCGGAAGAGGAGCTCGGGCCGCAGAAAGCCGGCGAAGACGGCCGGATACAGCCCGGCGGTCAACCCGCTTGCAAGGGCAAGCCCGACAAGCCAGGCCAGGCCTCCCGGGTCGGCAAACAGCGGCAGGGCCGAAGCGCCGAGCAGGACCTTCACCTGCTCGCGCGCAAGACCGGCGAAGACGGCCGCCAGCAGAGCGGCCATGAGGCCGAGGGTGATGCCTTCGCGCAGGAATCCGCGCGCGATCGCCGCCCGTCCGGCGCCGAGCAGCCGCTTCAGGGCCACCTCGCGAGAGCGCCTGAGAGACTGCGCAATGAGCAGCATCGCCGCATTCACCGCCCCCAGCAGCGCAATCACCCCGGCAATGGCCGTAAGCGTCTCAAGCCAGGACTGCGCAATGACGGAGGAGGTAAAGGAACAGTTTCGGCGTTCGAGATCGGCCATGTCCGCGGGCTGGTAGTCCTTCCCGATGTGCAGCTCCCGAAGGGTGCAGACATCGATCTGGACGGGATGGGCGGGATCGGTCGCCGGCATGCGCTGGCGCACGAAGGGAGCAAGTCGGCCGGCCAGTTCCTCGGGCGGCATGGGCCGGGCGAGCTTGATATAGAGGACATCCTCGCTCGTTCCCTGCCATCCCCAGGGCTGTTTGGGGGCCGGAAGGCCGGCAGCGGCGATCAGGGCATCGAAATCAAGATGCGTATCCGGCGGCAGATCGGCCATCACCCCCGTGACCTTGAGCGGGCCTTTCTGATGGGTGGCGACCGTTCTGCCCAGGGGGGAATCCGTCCCGAAAAGGGCCTGCGCCATGTGCCGGGTGAGCACGATTCCACCAGCCTGCGCGAGCGCCGTTTCGGCATCGCCGGCCAGCAGCCGCAACCCCAGGACCGACAGCAGATGCGGATCCGCATACCGGGCGTGAAAGGGCAGCCGCCGGCCGGTTTGATCGACGAAAACGGGGGACTGTCCTCCCAGCCAGCCGGCCGTCCGGATGAGGGGGAAGCGGTGTTCCAGCTCACCGGCGGCCACCCGCGGGGCGGCGGTGAACATCATCAGCAGGTTCTCGCGCACGGCGGCAACACGATGAAAGCGCACGGCCACGACCCGATCATGGTCGGGGATCCAGTAGTTGAAGCGCTCGTGAAAGCGCACGAAGGCAATGAGCAGCAGCGCCGCCGCCTCACCAATCGCCAGCGACAGCAGCGCCGCCGCCAGGAAACCCGGCGTCCGCCCATGCACCCGCCAGCTCAGCCTGTGTTCGAGTCCCCACATGATGCCCCTCCTTGTCTCCGGCCCCTCTCTTCCGGACGGAAGAGACTATCCGGACAGCCCACCATCTGGCAAGCGGGCGCAGGAAATGCCCGTTCCGCCGCCATCCACTTGCCGCGCGGGGATGCCGGGCCTAGTTTTGCAAAAGGCGAAAAAACAGGCCGTGAGAGCAGACGGACCGTGCGTGAATCGAGCCTCATTCTCTGGGCGGATCCGAAGGCGCGCGAGCGGGCGTTCTGGGCGCTGCAGCTTGGCGGGTGGTTCGGCTATGCGTGCTTGCGGATCTTCCACGGCATCACCATCGACTGGGGGCTCAACTACTTCAACACCAGTGCGGTGGCGGCGGTGACCGGCTTCGTCCTGTCCTCGATTCTGCGCTACTTCTATCGGCCACTCGTCAACCGGCCTCTGCCGCTTGTCGTGGGAGCGGCGCTGTTCTTCTCGTTGAGCTTTGCGCTCGTCTTTTCGGCGATCGAGGTGACCGCCGGCACCTATTACGATCCGGAAAACGTAGTGGATACCGGCCTGTTCGAGAACGCGATGTTCGACGCCTTCATTCTGCTGGCCTGGTCGGGACTGTATTTCGGATACCACTACTACGAGGAACTCCAGCGCGAACGCGAGGCCACCTTGAAGGCGGCCGCCATGGCCAAGGAGGCCGAGCTGCAGATGCTGCGCTACCAGCTCAATCCGCATTTCCTCTTCAACACCCTGAACGCCATTTCCACCCTGGTGCTGGCTGGCGAGACGGCCAATGCGGACCGGATGCTGGGCCGGCTGTCCTCCTTCCTGCGCTACAGTCTCGTGCATTCGCCGGAGGAAAAGGTCACGCTGGAGACCGAGCTCAACACGCTGCGCCACTATCTGGAGATCGAGAAGGTGCGTTTTGCCGAACGGCTGCAGACCGTCTATGACATCGAGGAACGGGCCTTGCGGGCACGCATTCCCAGCCTCCTGCTTCAGCCGATCATCGAGAACGCCGTCAAATATGCCATTGCCCCTTGCGAGAATGGCGGCGTGATCGAAATCACGGCCCGTATCGAGGGGGACGAGCTGCATCTGATCGTGCAGGATGACGGGCCCGGGATGGCGGCGGGCTCCGCGCATGCCGGGCGGGGGGGAAGCGGTGTGGGACTGCGCAATACGGCCGAGCGTCTGGAGGCGCTTTATGGCAGTCGGCATCGGTTCCGCTACGGCAATCGCAAGCCCCGGGGATTCATGGTCGAGATCGTGATTCCGCTGGAATTTTCCGGTGACGGCCGCTCACGCCCGGCCCAGGGCATGCCGGACGGAGGCATGAGGGGGATGAGAGGTGAGAATGCGCAAGCTCAAGCTGCTGCTCGTCGATGATGAGCCGCTCGCCCTCAAGGGGCTGGCGCTGCGGCTTGCCGAGCGGGAGGATGTGGAGATCGTGGGCTCGGCGCCGAACGGGCGGGCCGCCTTGCGGATGATCGCCGAAAAGCGGCCGGATGTCGTCTTTCTCGACATCCAGATGCCGGGCATCGACGGATTTGCGGTGGCGCGTGCGCTGGTGGGTGAGGAAGATCCGCCGGTGATCGTGTTCGTGACCGCCTATGATGCGCATGCGATCGAGGCATTCCGGGCGCATGCCCTGGACTATCTGCTCAAGCCCGTGGAAGACAGTCGCCTGGAGGAGGCGCTTGCGCATGCGCGGCAACGGATCGAGGAACGGGATGCCGCCCGCCAGGCGCGACGGATCCGCAATCTGCTGGACGAGCTGGCGCCCGAGGCGCGGGACCGGCTGGCGGCGGTGCTGGAGGAAACGCAGGAGGGAGGAAGCGGCTATCTGGAACGGCTGGCGATCCGCGATCGGGGACGGGTCGCCCTGATCGCGACCTCCGACATCGACTATATCGACGCCGCCGGTGACTATCTGTGCATTCATGTCGGAGACGAGACGCACATCCTGCGCGAGACCATGAAGACGATGGAGGCGCGGCTTGATCCGGCCCGCTTTCAGCGGATCCACCGTTCGACCATCGTCAATCTGGAGCGGGTCCGTGCCGTCGAGCCCCACGGCAATGGGGAATGCTTCTTCGTGCTGGAAGGCGGCCGGCGTCTCAAGGTCTCCCGCAGCCGCAAGGCCGTGGCGCTGCGGCTGCTCAGCCCTGGCCGGCTTCCCGCCGATCGCCGATAAGCTGCCGCAGGGCCGCCTGCACGGCCGGCGCATTCCATTCGGCCGGCCCGACGAGGCGGGCAACCTCGCGACCGGCGGGATCCAGCAGCAGGGTTGTCGGCAGTCCCGGAATGGAGAGCGCCCCCATGGCGGCCAGATTCTCGTCGACAAGCGTGTCCAGCCGGCTGACGCCGTAGCCGCGCAGCGCCGCCACGACCTTCTCGCGCGGCATGCTGTCGAGCGAGATCAGGGTCACGGTGAACCGCTCACCACCGACAGCCGCCTGAAGGCGGTCAAGGGTCGGCAGCTCCTCCACGCAGGGCGCGCACCAGGTGGCCCAGAAGTTCACGAGCGTCCACCGTCCGGCCAGTGCCCGCATGGCGACGGGGCCCTGCGGCCCGGTGAAGCTGAGATCGGCAGGAAGAGAGCGCGGCTCCGCGTGGACCACGAGGCCCGGAAGCGCCTGCTGCAGGGCGCCAAGAGCCGCCCGGGGCGCCGTCTTCCCGACGCCTGCGCCGTCCCGCGCGGGGGCTGCATCTTGCGAGAACGGACCAACATGGTAAAGGATGAGCGCCAGCGCCGCGGCGGCTGCAAGCGCCAGAAGCCAGGGCCGAAGTGAAGGATTGGTCGACATCACCGCCTCCCCGTTGTCCAAATGTATCGGATATTCCCATGACCTCATCGCATGAACCGGCAGATGGCCTCAAGCGGGAAGAGGACGAGCAGGCCACCCACCGCCCCAGCGGTCATGCCCTCTGGGGCGGCCGGTTTGCGGACGAGCCCGATGCCCTGATGCAGCGGATCAATGCCTCCATCGACGTCGATAGACGCTTTGCGCTGGAGGACATCGCGCTTTCGCGGGCGCACTGCCGGATGCTGGTGGCCCAGGGCATCATTCCATCGGAAGATGGCGACCGGATTCTTGCCGGCCTCGATCAGGTGGAGCGGGAGATCCGGTCCGGCGATTTTTCCTTTGATCCCGCGCTGGAGGACATCCACATGCATGTGGAGGCGCGGCTGCATGAGATCATCGGGCCGGCGGCCGGGCGGCTGCATACGGCCCGCTCGCGCAACGACCAGGTGGCGACGGACTTCCGTCTGTGGTGCCGGCGCGCGATTCTCGTGCTGGATGCCGCGGCCGAGCGGTTGCAGAGGGCGCTTCTTGCGCGGGCCGAGGCCGAAGCCGGAACCGTGATGCCGGGATTTACGCATCTTCAGATCGCCCAGCCCGTCACCTTCGGCCATCACCTGATGGCCTATGTGGAAATGCTGTTTCGCGATCGCGGGCGGCTTCGTGATGCCTATTGCCGGATGAACGAATCGCCGCTGGGGGCGGCCGCCCTTGCCGGGACCGGTTTTCCCATCGATCGCGAGGTGACGGCCGAAGCCCTGGGATTCGACCGGCCGATGGCCAATTCGCTTGATGCCGTCTCGGCCCGGGATTTCGCACTGGAGCTGCTGGCGGCCGTCGACATTGCGGCACTTCACCTCTCGCGCCTGGCGGAAGAGCTGGTGCTGTGGTCGTCGCCGGCCTTCGGTTTCGTGCGCATGGCCGACGGTTTCTCCACCGGCTCCTCGATCATGCCGCAAAAGCGCAATCCCGATGCCGCCGAGCTGGTGCGGGCCGGGCCCGGACGCAGCTTCGGGGCCTATGCGCGTCTGCATACGGTGGTCAAGGCGCTGCCTCTCGCCTATGCCAAGGATCTCCAGGAGGACAAGGAGCCGGTCTTCCAGGCGGTCGATGCCCTGCGGCTGTTCTATGCGGTCATGGCCGGCATGATCGAGACGCTCACCGTGGATCGGGCGGCAATGGCGGCAATGGCCGAAAAGGGGTTTGCGACCGCCACCGACCTTGCCGACTGGCTGGTGCGGGAGAAGGGGCTGCCCTTCCGGCAGGCGCATCACGTCACGGGGCGGCTGGTGCGGCTGGCCGAAGAGCGGGGTGTCGGACTGGAGGCCCTCTCGCTGGAGGATGTGCGCGCAATCTATCCCGAGGCCGATGAGAGCATCTTTGCCGTGCTTGATCCCGCGCGCGCGGTTGCAGCCCGCACCAGCCAGGGTGGCACGGCGCCCCGGCGCGTGCGGGAGGCCGTTGCCGCGGCCCGCAGCCGTCTGGACGAAGGGCGGACATGGCGCAGGCGGCAGGAGCGGCGTCTGCCCGTGGGTCTGGAAGAGCCGCTGTGAGGTGCAGGATGCGCAAGTCCCCTTTCCATTCTTCGATGGCCCCTCTTGCGGCGATGCTGCTCGTTCTGGTGGTGGCCTCCTGCGGACGGGCGGCTCCGCCGGTGGCGCCGCCCCCTCCCCCGCAGAAGGAAGTCCGCGATCGACAGGATTCCGAAAGCTGGCTGAACGGGACGTTCACGGAAGAAGAGGAGCCGCAGGTCGGGATCCGGCCGCCCCGCCCGTCATCGGAAGAAGGCCGGAAGGAACCGCCGCCTTCCTCTTCCGGTCGCCGCAAAGGATGAACGGCGCTTCATGGACCATTTTCACTACACGGAGGGAAGTCTGCATGCGGAAGGCGTGCCGCTGGCTGCGATCGCAGACCGTTGCGGCACACCGGTCTACGTCTATGCCAGTGCGACACTGGAGCGGCACTATCGTGTGCTGGATGAGGCGCTTGCCGGGCTGGATCATCTGATCTGCTTTGCGGTCAAGGCGAATGGCAACCGCTCGGTTCTGGCGACACTGGCCGGTCTTGGTGCCGGTGCCGATGTGGTCAGCCTGGGCGAGCTGATGCGCGCGCGGGCCGCCGGAATCGCGGCCGGGCGCATCGTCTTTTCCGGGGTGGGCAAGACGCCGGAGGAGCTGGCGGCGGCGCTGGAAGAGGGAATCTACCAGTTCAATGTCGAATCCGAGGCCGAGCTCGTCATGCTGGACCGCATCGCCCGGCAAAGGGGGCGCCGGGCGCCTGTCGCGCTACGGGTCAATCCCGACGTGCGGCCGGCCACCCACCGCAAGATCGCCACGGGCTCGCGCGAGACGAAATTCGGCATTCCCTATGAGGAGGCGCAGGCTCTGTATCGGCGGGCGGCGGCCATGCCGGGAGTGCGCATCCAGGGGATCGATGTGCATATCGGCTCGCAGATCACCGAGCTTGCCCCCTTCGCCGCGGCCTTTGGCCGGATCACCGAACTCGTGCGGCAGCTGCGCGCGGATGGCATCGCCATTGCAACCATCGATCTGGGGGGCGGGCTGGGCGTGCCCTATGCCCGTGAGGCCGAGGCGCCACCGGATCCGGCCGCCTATGGGGCGCTTGTGCGCAAACTCGTCGGGGATCTCGGCTGCCGGGTGATCGTCGAGCCCGGACGGCTGATCGCCGCCAATGCCGGTGTGCTGGTGGCGCGGGTGGTGCTGGTCAAGGAAACCCGGCATCGCCGTTTCGTGGTGCTGGACGCCGGAATGAACGACCTGATGCGGCCGGCACTCTATGATGCCACGCATGAGATCGTTCCTGTCGCCGAGCCGGCCGCCGCTGCGCCGGTGATCACCGCGGACGTCGTGGGTCCGGTGTGCGAATCGAGCGACGTCTTCCTGCGCGATGCCCGATTGCCGCCACTGGCTGCCGGCGACCTGGTGGCGATCCGCTCGGCGGGTGCCTATGGGGCGAGCATGGCTTCCGCCTACAATGCCCGCGATCTCGCCCCCGAGGTGCTGGTGCGGGGGGATCGCTGGGCCGTGGTGCGGGCGCGCATCACCTGGCGGGACCTCCTTGCCCATGAGCCGCTTGCGCCCTGGCTCGACAAGCAGGGGGGCTGTCCGGCACAATAGGGGCCGGAGAGCAGGACCCGGATGCGGATCGTGTGGCGCAATCAAGGACAATGTCCCGAAAAGGGCGGAGCGGGTGCCGGATCGCCACCCGAAGAGGAAAGCTTCGCCTTGCGGCTGTCCATGGCGCGCCGGCGGCTCAGGCGCCTGCTTTTCGGCGCGCGCATGGTTGTGATGCTCGAACAGGGCATGAGGCTTCTGTGGCCGGTGCTGGCCATCCTCGGCGCCTATCTGGGACTGGCCGCGGCGGGGATTTGGGAGCTGCTTCCCGCAGCCGTGGCCGTGGCCGCCTTTGCGCTTGCGGCCGTTCTTGTGATGCTCGTGGCGTGGCGCAGGTGGCGGGCCGTCGTCCCCCTGCCGAGCGAACGCGCGATCATGGCGCGTCTGGCGCACGCAGGCGGCGTGGCGGAAGGGATGATGGCGGCGCTTTTCGACAGGCCCGTGACCGGAGAGCCCGCCTTCTGGCGTCTGCATCTGGCCGAGGCCGTCGCCGCCTGCCGGCGGGTGCGGCTCCTGCGCCCCCGTCTTGTCCTGCCGGCTGAACCGCGCGGGCTCGTGGCGTTTGGTCTGCTGATCTTTCTGACGGGACTTGCGCTCGGGCGCGGGGCGAGCTGGCCGCGCATGACGGCGGCCCTGCCGCCTCCTCTGGTGCGGGAACCGGCCCATGTGGCGATGGCCGCCGTGATCGTGCCGCCTGCCTACACCCGGCTTCCTCCCCGGCCCGTCATCGATGGGGAAACGGCGGACAGCCCCCCGGTCCACCGGATCACGGGGATCCCGGTGGGCAGCCGTCTGATGGTCACGGTCGCCGGCGGGCGGACGCGTCCGCGCATTCTGGGACCGAAGGCGCAGGTCCGGCTGCCGCGCCAGCAGCCGGAGCGTTTTGCCGGTGAGGTCTCCCTGACCCGCTCGGGGCGGTGGGCGGTCATGCAGGGGCGCCGCATGCGGCTGGTGCTCGATGTCGAACTGGTGCCCGACAGGCCGCCGAAACTGGCTCTCGCTCGTGCTCCCCAGCCTTCGCGTCGAGGGCTTCTTGCCCTGAAATGGAAGGCCGAGGACGACTATGGCCTCAAGGACGGCGCCGTCAGCTTCTATGCGGACGAGGCGGCGCTCAAGGCCCGTCGTCCCTTTGCGAGCCTGCCCCTTCACCCGGCCGATGAGGCCGGCCCGCAGGAGCTGTCGGTGACGGCCGATCTCGCCGCTGATGCCCATGCCGGGCTGCCGGTGCTGATGCAGGCGGTGGTCCGGGATGCCCGCGCGCAAAAGGCGATGACGGAGCCGCTTCGCGTGGTCCTGCCGGAACGGCAGTTCGACCACCCTCTGGCTGCCGCCATCGCAAAGCTGCGCAGAAACCTGCTGCGCCATCCCGAGCAGGCTCCGCTCGTGATCGCGGGGCTGGAGGCGATCCGGGCCGATCATGCCGGATTTCGTGCGCACAAGACTGCCTATCTTGGCCTGGTGGCGGCGATCTGGCGACTGAAGCTGGCTGCCGGGGCCGATGCGATCCGGCAGGCCGCGGCTCTGCTCTGGCAGGTGGCGCTTGATCTGGAGGACGGCGGCCTGACCCTTGCCAGTCGGGACATGCGGACGGCGCTTGAGGCCCTGGCGGCCGCGCTGGACGGCCATGGCGATCTCAAGGCGGCGATGGCGGCGGCCGAAGATGCCATTGCGCGCTTTCTCGCCCGGCTCGCACTCGAACAGCTCAAGGCCGCCTCCAGTCTGCCGCTGGCGGATCTTGCGGGTGTCATGGAGCAGGCCGGCCGGATGGGCAGCCGCAGGCTTCATGATCTCATGGCCGAGATCCGCTCGCTCATGAAGGCGGGGCGGCGGGAAGAGGCGGAAGCGCTCTTCCGGCAGCTGCGGGCCGCTCTGGAGCAGGCGGCGGCACATCCCATGACGGCCGAAGACATCAAGCGTGCCGTGCGGATGCGGCGAAGCCTGCGCGATCTTGCCCGGCTGGTCCGGTCCCAGGAGAATCTTCATGAACGCACGGTGCAGGCCGCTCTGCTCGCCAGCCTGCTTGCCGAGCGCGGGATCGCCTTCGATTCCCTGCCGCTTGCCAGGGAGCAGAAGGATCTGCGTCTGCGCCTGGAGGGCATCATCAAGGCCATGCGCGAGGCGGGCATCGCCCCACCTGCCCCTCTGCCCCGGGCCGGAGAGGCGATGGATCTGGCAGACCGGGCCCTGCGGGTGCAGGCGGGAGGGCGGGCCAGCATTCATCAGAACGATGCGCTCGATGCGCTCAGGCAGGCGCTGGATGCGCTCCGCCAGCAGGCGCAGGGCATGGCGCTCACGGGCACGGCCAGTCCGGGACTTGCCGATCCTCTCGGCCGCCCGGCCGGGATGATCGGCGGTGCGGATCTGGAGCTGCCGAAGGGTCCGGATCGCAGACGCCTGCAGGAATTCATGGAAGCGGTGCGCCGGCGGCTGGCGGATCCCCGGCTTGACGAAGAGGGGCGCCGCTATCTGGAGCGCCTGCTCGAAATCTACTGAAGGCTGCCGGCCCGGCGGGAAGGGCGGGCTTCCTCAAGCCGCCGGCGGCGTCTGCGGCGGCGGGCGAGCACGAGGCCGCTTGCCGCCAGATACAGCAGCGAAAGGCCGACAAGATCGGCCAGCAGACGGCCCGGCAGGCCGAGGGCCCGACCGCTGTGAACCGCGGCCAGCACGTCAATGAGCGGAACGCCAACGGCCCGGGCGGCATGGGCGATCAGACGCCGCTCCCGGGAAGTCCCGGGCGGTCTCGGGCCGGCAGCCCAGACGATCGCGGTTCTGGAGCCGTCGAATGGCGTCGCCATGCCGAGCTCGGGATCGAATCGGAACAGCCCGGCGGGCGTGCGCAGCACGGGGATGCCGGCCCGGTCTTTCCCGAGAGCGACGAGGGGGGCGGGAAGCAGGGCCGATCCCATCCGCTCGACAAGCCGGCCGTCCGGGGTGAACAGGAGAATCGCATTGCGTCCCGCAACGAGAAAGCCGTCCGCGATCGCAAGGGCGCCGACGGGGTCATCCAGCGCCAGGACGGCCCCTTCCCGCGGGAGGACAAGCCAGCCGTCGATCCATGGCAGGGGCGGTCCCGCTTCGCGGGTGAGCAGGGCCGTGCGCTCGCCGAGCAGTCCGAGGAAGGGTTGTGCGGCGAGGCCGCGCAGGCGCACATGCCCCCATCCCCACTGGGCGGCGTGATTGAGGGCAAGACCGGTCAGCACCATGAAGATCACGATCACCGCAGCCGCCACGCCGATGCGCCGATGCCAGCGCCTGAGCAGCCCGTTGCCGTTGCGTCTCCGCCGCCGGTCGGAGCCGCCGGCAGGAGGAGGGGTCGCCGCCTTCTCGACGTGGAGGGACGGGCTCATTTCCGTTGTCCCGCCTTGCGTCGTGGCGGTCGGGATTCCCGCCTGCGCACCCATTCATCGAGCAGGAGAGCCGTGCGGGCCATGCGGATCATGGCATTGACCGAAAGCGTGGCTCCCGAGATTCCGTCGATCCGGCGGTCAAGATTCCCCCGCCCGTCAAGTCCCGCTCCGACGAACTGGGCGCGGAACTGCGGATAGCGGATCTCGTAGCCGCGGCTTTCCCGATAGATGAGGACCGACGTGCGGATGATGCGCCCGTCTTCGATGACGAAGCCGGCGGTGATCGGTTCGGACTTGCCGACTTCCTCCAGGATCCAGGCGGTGCGTTCGCCCTTTTGCCAGTAGCGCAGTCTCAGCACCTGGAGGGGGTGGCCAAGGACGGTGGCGATCCTCTTTTGCAAGGGCTTCGTCAACCACAGGATCTTCGGCGGCGGCGGTTCGTCCCCGAAAGCGGCGGCGAGAAAGGAAGCCGGCGGCTCGATCACCTCCTCGCGCGCCAGTCCCGGCCGGCCTGCCACCATGATCGCCAGCACAAGGCCAAGCCACAGGAGAATGAGCCCGCCCGGGCCCGCAGGAAGGGGGAGAACGGCCCGCGCCGTCCTCCCCGTCTTCCTCGTCCACGCTCTGCTGGCGGCAGGTTCTGCCTGCACGAGCATCTCCCCTTTGCGGTTTTGCGTCTTCTCCCGCGAAGGGCCTAGAAACCGAAGGCGACCCCGAGCAGGAGGGCGAAGCTGTCATCCCGGCCGCCCACATCGAGGAAATTCGTCAGTCCCGCCAGACTGGGCTGATTGGTCCAGGTGTATTCGCCGGCGATCTGGAACACCCAGCCCGGTCGCGGCACGAAACCGAGGCCGGCCGTGGCCCGGCCGATGCGGGCATCGCGCGTGGATAGCGCGGTGATCGCATTTCCGTCAAAGGAGATTCCGGTCAGCTGGTCATCGAAGAAGACCTGCTCGAAACGCAGGGTGGGGATGAGCCGGGGATTGCTGAAGCCCCTGGTCAGGAGGCCGTCGTCACCGGTTGTCAGCGCGATGGGGTAGCGCAGCTCCACCCAGTAGCCCGTCTTCTGCTTCGCCATCACGTTCTTCGAGAGCGTGAATTCCACCTCGTGCTTGGCAAACGCGCCGTCCTCCACCGGCCCTTCGATGGCCCGCTCCTTGGAAAGCGCCCGGGCCGCGAACTGGGCTGCGACATCGGCCACGGCACCGAAATGGGTGGTGACGGCCTCGTATTCGAACTCCAGCCCGCCGAACCGGCTGAGACCATCGAGCCCCAGCGACCAGAGCGTGCGACCCTTGCCGAGGGCATCCGGCACATAGTTGCCGACATAGCCCGAGACGGCGATCTCATGGGCAGGTGCGGGCTGCCAGGCCAGCCGCCCGGTGATGGACAGATTGTCATTCACATTGCCGTCGAAGGGCCCGCGCTGCGGACCGAAGGAGGCTTCGAACTTGCTTTCCAGCTCCGTGCCCTCGTCCTCCGGTTTGGCCTTGAGGACCTCTTCCAGCTCGAAATCGAGCGCCACGCCGTTGACGGCATAAAGCCGGTAGGCCAGCCGGCCGGCCGTGCCCAGGTCGAGAGCGCCGCTTACGCCTGCACCGAGCTCCGCCCAGGCCGCCTTGGCCGGCAGCACCGGCACGCCGCGATCGACGAGCGAGCGGCGCGGCAGGATCCACTGGTTGTCGTCATGATTGATGTTGAAGCGCCCGACCGGCACGAGAAGGGCGCCGAAGTCGAGATTGAGCGCCTCGGTGAGACGATAGCGCGCCCAGGCCTGCTCGAGCGAGATCTCCGAGCCGTTGGTGGCCTCGATCGCCTGTTCGATCTCGAATTCACCCGGCTCGAAGGCCAGCCCCTTCTCCACCTCGAGCTGGGTGAAGCGTTCAAGCTCCAGCTCGAGATAGGTTTCAAGGCGCTCGGCGGGCTCGGCCTCCAGCGCCAGAATGAAGCGCCGGAAGGTGAAGCCGGTATTGCCCCTGTCCGCATCGCTGGCCTCGAAGCGCACCGAGCCGTAGCCGCCCAGTTTCACACGGCGCCACCAGCCCTCGCCGCCGCCGGCCGCCACCCGGGACTCCACCAGGGCGCCGGTCGCCTCGATCCGGGCGTTCTGCTCCTCAAGCCGGGCGGCGAGCGCATCGATGCGCGGGGCAAGGTTCTGCCCGGTCCTGCGGGCCTCCTCGGCTGCGGGAAGCGCCTTTTCCTTCAGAAGCTTCTCCAGGGTCGCAATGCGCTGCTGCTGATCCTGGATGATGCGCCACATTTGCGCCCGCGAGGGCAGATCGGCCGGCTCGTCCGCGGCCTGCTGGGCGACGGCCGGCATTGCCGACAGGAGCCCCAGAACGATGGCGCTGGCCGATCCGGCAAGGCAGCTGCGGGGGCGTGCGAGAAGTGTCATCGGTTTCGTTTCCTCTCCTTGCATGTTCCGGTCTTTTCACCCGCCCCGGCCGCCCTTTCTTCCCCGCTCGGGGCGGGCAGGGAAGGAAGAGGGGATGGAGCAGGACGGGTGGCGAATGGTGCGCCATAGATGCGACCAATTCGCAATTGCATTGCCTCCATGCTCAGTCTGCGGGCTTCTGTCAAGAATAAAAATGCGATGCATTCTCATTTAAGAACGATTCCCCTTCGGCACCGCTGGCAGAGGGGTTGGGCGCCCGCAGCAGAGAGGCTGGCGCACCCGGCGGAAAGGTTGGGCGCCTCCGGCAGAGGGGGGCGCAGGTTGAGCGCACCCCGCGGAAGGGTGGGGCCGTATCCGATGAACGGGTGGGGTGCATTCGGCGGACGGATGAAGGCGCACCGACGGGGGCACCCGGTGGAAGGATCGGCCCGCATGCGGCAGGAGGCGGCGGCAGCCGGGGGCGGGGGTGTGCCTTCAGGCATGGCATGGGCGGTCGCCGGCGGTGAGGGGAGGACGGGCGGCAATGGATGGGGCGCATCCGGTGGACGGGTCGGCTCCGCCCGGAAGGGAGAGGTCCGGCCATGGGTTATGGATGCCCGGGCATGGGTTGGGAAATGCCCGGTGGCGGGATGGGCCGGTGATGGGGACCATGCCCGGCAGATTTCCGGCAGCAGGGCGGCCGGTGCTCAGGAGATGGCATGGCTGGGAAAGAAGCGGGGAATGCCGGGGATGGGCACTGCCGCAGGAGCCCGGCGGCAGGGGAAAGGGGAACGGGTGGAAGGAGGGATGAGGGCGGGGACAAAAAGGGGCGTAAACGAAAGGCTCATCAGGACCCTTTTTGTGCTATACTCCCTGCCGCGCCCTCCTGTCGCGTCTTTGCATGCGCAGGCGGCGCGCAAGGCAGTGGCAACGATACAAGGGGAGGAAAGTGATGAATGATGCCCTGATAGCCTTGGCCTGGACGGCAGCTTTGGCCGGTGTGCTGTGGTTGCCCTATGTGCTCGCCCGCATGCAGGTGTGGGGTCTGAAGAAGACGCTGGACAACCCCGATCCCAATGCGCCGGCTCTGCCGGACTGGGCGCAGCGGGCGCAGCGGGCGCATGCGAATCTGACCGAAAATCTCGTGCATTTCGCAGCTCTCGTGCTGTTGGCCCAGATTCTGGGAATCGCCGGCAGCATCGCGCTTTTCGCCGTCATCTTCTTCTGGGCGCGGCTTGCGCATGCGGTGATCTACATTCTGGGCATTCCGGTGTTGCGCACCCTGGCCTTTCTGGTCGGCTGGGTGGCGGAGGTTCTGATCTTCCTCAAGGTCATTGCGGCGCTTTACGGCGGCTGAGCCCGGCCGGCAGCCGGAATATGCAACAGGCAGGGGCCCGCCTTCCGGGATGTGGAGGGCGGGCCCCGTCCATCGGGCAGGGGGATTCCGAGCGTCAGGGAGGAACCGCTAGAATGTCACCCCCAGTCTGCCCGAGACCAGATGCTGGTTGAAGTCGGCCGACGGCAGGTTGGAGACGAAGCTGGCGAACTCGTATTCGGCCAGGAAGAAGAGGTGACGGGTGAGGGGAATCCGCCACTCGGCATTGAAGCGGTAGCGATCGTCATCGCGCACCGCGCCGATGGACGGCGTGATCGCACGGTAGTTGCGCTTCTCGTAACGGGCGGTCAGCCGCAGCCGGCTGTCGCCCGCCCCGAAGGCGAAGCGGCGGGTGTAGCGCAGCCGGATCTCGTGGCCGCGGAAGTCGAACTCGGGAGCGACGGCATTCTCGTCCTCATAGCGATAGCGCAGGGTCCAGTAGCTGCGGGTGCCGTCGAGGAAATAGTAGAGCGAGAGCGCACCGGCATTGACCTTGGCATCGCGGGCGGTGCGGTTGGTGAAGTTCTTGTCGGTATAGACATACTCCAGGCGCCAGAACAGCTTCTTGCCGATGAAGCCGGACAGGGCAGGCGCGATGCGGTTGATCGTCAGAAATCCCTTTCGGCCCAGGCTCGCATCGACGAAGCTGTAGTCGAGGTCGAAGCTGATGCCGCCGATCTCCTGGGTGAAGCCGGCGCTGGCCCGGTGGGTCTGAAGATCGAAATTCGTGAAGTCGGCATGCAGACTTTGCGAGAAATCATAGCCGGCGCGCAGGGTGGTGCCGGCGGCAAGATCGCCTTCCAGCTCGACCGTGGCATCGAAGATGGCGGCGATGTCATCGGCCGCGGTGGCCGTGTCCAGCTGGATGACGGAGATGTTGCTGTCGTATTCCGCTCCTGCGCTGGCCTCGAACTGGAAGCGCACAGGGTCGTCATCGGCGGCATCGGCCGGCGACGGTCCCGCCGGCATGGCAAGGGCCGTGGCCAGCACCGCCATCGTGATCGGCAGAAGCTTCTGCTTCCGCCCGTCCCCATCGACCCGTCTCGGAGTATGCATGAACGTCTCCTTCCCTGACCGGATTTCTGCTGGCAAGAGCACGCCATGTGCGCGTTGCCACCTTGCAGATTCAATCCCGTTTTCCTTTACGGCTCTTTAAGACCAAGGTGAGTCCCGGCGCGAGGCCCGTGACGCAGGGCCTGCAGGCCGAGGAGCCGCCCGGCATGCGGGCAGCATCCTCGGATCTGCGGATTCAGCCATCGCCACGCGCATCGTCTTCCGCATCATCCCGGGCATCATCCCGCGCATCATCCCGCGCATCATCACGGGCATCGTCTCGGGCGTCATCCCGTGCGTCATCCCGTGCGTCGTCCCGGGCGTCATCCCGTGCATCGTCCCTTGCATCATCCCGAGCGTCATCGCGGGCATCGTCCCGAGCATCGTCACGAGCGTCGTCACGGGCGTCGTCACGGGCATCATCGCGGGCGTCATCGCGGACATCATCGCTGACATCATCATTCACGTCATCATTCACGTCATCACTGACATCATCATGGACATCGTCGCTGACGTCATTGCGGACGTCATCACCAACATCGTTGC
>CAYYGH010000033.1:0-17641 GCA_964471405.1 uncultured Sphingomonadales bacterium
CCGGAACGGGGAGAAGGTGGCGCCGCGGCGGGTCCGAATCGCGGGACCGCGGCGGCGGGTGTCGTCATGCGAGGGACGGGAGGTGGCCCATGCGCTTCGATCATCACGGCTTCCTGCGGCTCTGGCTGGTGGCCGCGCTGCTGCTCGCAGGCCTCGGCCCGATGCCGGGACGGGCGGGCGACGCGGGCGGGGAAGGCGTGCTGCCGCCCGGCGATGTCCACCCCGATGCCCGCCACACGGTTTCGGTGTCCGGCTCCTGGTTCGGCACGAAATATGCGATCGGCGGTGTCGACCCGGTCGCCTATTTCACCGAAGGCCGGCCGGTCAAAGGGCGCGATGACATCACGCTCACCTATCTCGGCGCCGTCTGGCGCTTTGCGAGCGCCGAAAACCGGGCGCGCTTCCAGGCCGATCCCGAGGCCTACATGCCGCAGTACGGCGGCCACTGCGCCTGGGCGGCCGCCCAGGGCAAGGCAGCACCCGGCAACCCGAAGTACTGGCGGATCGTGAACGGCAAACTCTATCTCAATTTCAACGCCAGGACCCAGAAGGAATGGGAGCAGGACATCCCCGGCTTCATCGCACGCGCCGACCGTCACTGGCAGTCACCGGAGGGTCTGCGCTGACGGCCGGCGCCGCACGGCCCGTCCGAATACATCTTCCGGTCGCGTTTTCGTCACATTTGCGCCCTGCTGCCGCCACGGCCTGGTGGTGTTCTGGAGCCGTCCGCGCGGGAGGAGCCGGGGCCGGACGGGCCGACCGGCTGCGCGGGCCGGCCGGCAGGGGGAGCCCCCGCCATGGGAGACGTCAGACCGGGAAGGATGAGGGGCACGAAACGCTGCTGACGACGCAAACCGTGCCGACGGGCATGCCGCCCGGTTCTGTCGCCCGGCCCATGGCGCAAGGGGACGTTCCCGACAGCCGGCCGCAAGGATGATCCAGACAGGGGAGAAGACGTCATGAAGTCACGACAGCCACTTCTGGCAGCTGCCGCCGCGGCCGCCCTGATGCTTACGGCCCCGGGCGTGCGCGCCCAGGACGAGGCGCGGCCCTTCACCGGCTTCTATGTCGGTCCGGAGGCGGGGATCAGCATCATCGACGCCAATCCGGGCTCCAGCGCCGAGCTCTACTATGGCGGCCGACTCGGCTATCGCTATCAGACGGAATCGGGCTGGGTTTTCGGCCTCGAAGCGCGGGCGGGTGATACCACCTTCTCCGAGCGGGGCAGCCTGTTCGGCGTGCCGCTGCGCACCAAGCTCGGCCGCAGTCTCGGCGGCGAGGCGCTCGTCGGCTATGCCCTGGGCGAGGGCCGCCGGCATCTGCTGTTCGTGGGCGGCGGGTTCGACAACAGCCGCCTGAAGATCAGCGCAGGAGGCCAAAGCTCGGGCACCACGGATACCACGGCGACCATCCTGGCCGGCTATGAATGGGCGGTGAGCGACCGGCTTTCGCTGCGCCTTGGCGGCCAGATCATCCAGCCCAACGGCCTGCGGGAAGGCCGGATCACCGGCGGGCTGTTCCTGCGCTTCTAGCCGGGCGCGGGTCCGTGCCGGCGGGCGCGTTCAGCGCCCGGAGGGCGGCGTTCCGAGAAGCGCGATCGCTGCGGCGTGCAGCGCCGGTCCGGCCGCCGCCAGAACGCGTCCGCCGGCACGCCCCGGCTCGCTTTCCGCCTCCCAGCCCGAGATCACGCCGCCCGCCCCGCGCACCACCGGCACCAGCGCCATGATGTCGTGGGGCGCAAGTCCCGCCTCGGCCACCAGATCCACATGGCCGGCGGCCAGCATCGCGTAAGCATAGGCGTCGAAGCCATAGCGCGTGATCCGGCAATGCTCCGAAAGCCGCCGGAAGGCGGCCCATTCGGGCGGCGAGAAATATTCGGGCCCCGTGGTCATCACCACCGCCTCGGCCAGAGCGGGACGGGGGCAGACCGCGATCGGCCGGCCGTTCAGCCAGGCGCCGCAGCGCTCGTCGGCATGGATGCCGGTGAACACCTCTTTCAGCACCGGCTGGACGATGGCGCCGATGACGGGCCGGCCCCTGAATGTGAGTCCCACCAGCGTCGTCCAGCTCGGCAGGCCGGCGATGAAGGCCCGGGTGCCGTCGATGGGATCGATATGCCAGCACCAGGGCGAATCACCGCCTGTCGCCCCCTCCTCCTCCCCGATGATCCGATGGTCCGGGAAATGCGCCGTGATGGCGGCGCGCATGGCGGCCTCGGCCGCGCGGTCGGCTTCGGTGACGGGATCGAATCCGGCCCTGCGGCCCTTGCATTCCACCTTGAGCGGTCGCCGGAACCAGCGCGCGGCCGTATGGGCACCCTTCAAGGCGACCTCGGCAGCAAAGGCTCTGAGCGCATCAAGATCATCGATGGACGACATGTCTGCTGTTCCCTGCACCGGATCGCTGTCCCCGCCCTTGAAAGCATTCCCGCATCTGGCGCACAAGAGGCGGCATGATGAAGCCGGCCGACAGAACGCTCGACTGTGACGTGGCGGTCATCGGCGCCGGGATCGCCGGTGCCTCGGCCGCCGCCTTCATCGCGCCGCATGCGCGGGTTCTGATCCTCGAGGCCGAATCCCAGCCCGGCTACCACACGACGGGCCGCTCGGCCGCCTTTCTGGCGGAATCCTACGGCGCGCCGCTGGTCCGCCCGCTGACGAAGGCTTCCAAGCATTTCTACCTGTCGCCGCCGCCCGGATTCGCGGATGTTCCGCTCAGCCATCGGCGCGGGGCGCTCTACATCTTCGACGAAGCCGGCCGGGCCAAGGCCGAAGCCGATGCCGCCGAATTCGCCCGCGACATTCCGGGGGTGCGGCTGATGGATGCGGCCGAGACGCTTGCGCTGGTGCCGGTGTTGCGGCGGGAGAAGATCGCCGGCGGGGTGCTTGATCCCGAATGCCGGGATCTCGATGTCGCCGCCATTCACCAGGGCTTCCTGCGACAGGCGAAGGCCGGCGGCGCCGGGCTCGTCACCAATGCGCGGGTGGAACGGCTGACGCAGGAGGCCGGGCACTGGCGGATCCGGCTTGCGGACGGGCGGACAATTCGCGCCGGCCGGGTGGTGAATGCCGCCGGCGCCTGGGTGGACGAGGTTGCGCGCGCGGCCGGTCTGGCCCCCCTGGGCTTCCGGCCGCTCAGGCGCACGATCATCATCTTCGCCCCGCAGACGGTGGCAGTCGATCCCGCCTGGCCGGTGGTGATCGAAATCCACGAGGACTTCTACTTCAAGCCCGAGACGGGGCGCGTTCTCGCCTCTCCTGCCGACGAGACGCCCAGCCCGCCCTGCGATGCCCAGCCGGAGGACATCGATGTCGCCATCGCCGTGGATCGCCTGGAGCGGTGGACGCGGATGGACGTCCCGCGGATTCTGAACAAATGGGCGGGTCTGCGCACCTTTTCCCCCGATCGCGTGCCGGTGGTGGGTGAGGACCCGCGCGCTCCCGGATTCTGCTGGTGCGCGGGGCAGGGCGGCTATGGCATCCAGACCGCCTGGGCGATGGGCCGGCTGACGGCCGCCGTGGTGCTGGGCGCGGAGCTGCCGCCGGCGCTGATCGAGGCGGGGGTGCGGGCGGAGAACTATGCGCCGGACCGCTTCCTGCAGGCGGGCTGACGGCCTTCGGTGAGGAAGAAGGGAAAGGAACGCGGTGTCCTGGCCCTGGGACGACGGGACGCTGTGGCCGCGCCGGCTGGCCGCCTGGCCCTGCTGTGCGCGTCTGACCACCCGCTGGCGCGACAATGACGTCTACGGGCACCTCAACAACACGGTTGCCTATGAATTCTTCGATGCCGCGATCAATGCGGAGCTGATCCGCGCTGGACTGCTGGATCCCGTCTCCTCGCCGGTGATCGGCCTTGTGGCCGAGACCGCCTGCCGGTATCTCGCGCCGCTCGCCTACCCGGGCGAGGTGCATCTGGGATTCGGCGTGGCGGAGCTCGGCCGGTCCCGCGTCATCTGGCATCTGGCGCTCTTTGGAAGGACGGACGGCCCGCCGGCGGCCCTGGGCCGCTTCGTGCATGTGATGGTCACGCGCGCCACCGGCCGCCCGACACCGCTGCCGGCGGCCATGCGCAGCCATCTTGCCGGCAGACGGCTTCCCGGCCGGCCGGAAAGCGACCGGCCCTGATGGCGGGATCGGCCTGCAGGCGTTCGGCTTCGTTGACAAGGCGGCTTTCGCTCCGTATCTGAAGCGGCGGAGAGGTGGCCGAGTGGTCGAAGGCGCTCCCCTGCTAAGGGAGTAGGGGGTTAATCACCCCCTCGAGGGTTCGAATCCCTTCCTCTCCGCCAGCACCTAGGCATCCGCACACGATTCTCGCAAGCAACGATCGGCTGCGCGTGCAATCAGCGCCCCGATGATTTGCCGGGCCTTGACGCCTGCAGGTCGCACTGATCGGCAAGATCTTCCCCTTTGTTCCTGATTCAGTCCTTATTGACAGCTGCGTGCATGCTGCGCGAATCCTTCGACCGTGGGAATATGGGATGCGGGAGGCCGCGATGCTGACAAGAGAATTTAGCGGGTGGAACAAGTTGGAACTGACGGATGTCGTGTTCGCCTATCGCAAAGCGAAGGCGGACGTATTCTACGAGCGCAGCATCCCGGGAATGACGCTGCGGTTCATCAAGTTTGAACGGAATCTGCTCGACAACCTCAACAGGCTTCTGGAAGTGCTCAAGCGTACTGACGCGAGAAGGGGCAGCAGCAAGAACGACGAGGGCAAGACGCGCAAAGAGTGGTTCGAAACCGGATCACTCACCGACCACGGGGAGGCCGATTGGGGCGACGACCCATCCAATCTTTTTGGTGAACCCATTGTCATTCCCAAAAAGACAAAGACGAAGCTGACCAAGAAAGCCGCCAAGCGGAAAATGACGGCGCAGTTCGCGGCATCCGATCCGGATCAGATAGCAAGGCACGTCCTGGACACCTTCGAGTTGGAGCCGGCTTTCCGGCTGACCAGCGCCTTCCCGGTCGAAACGCATGTCATCTCGGCCCTCTGGGTCAATATGATAGGCCACAAGTTGGATGCGAAGCTCGGGCGGTCGGCCTATGGCACTCGCGTGCGTCGGCTGCGCGGCGAGGAAGAGCTGCCTGCCGGCGACCGGCCCTATCACATTACCGCTCCAGGAATTTTCGCTCCTTACTGGAACTACTATCGCCGCTGGCGGGACGAGGGGCTGAAAGCCATTCGCAGATTGCTGAATGAAAACCGGAACGTAGCAGCTTTCAACTTGGATATCAGGTCTTACTATCATAATATCGATCCAAATTTTCTTATTGATGATGAGTTCATTGAAAAGCATTTTGGAATTGTTTTCAGTGAGGAAGAGAAGGAATTCAACAAAGCAATAGCAAGTTTTTTTCATAACTGGGCGGCTGGCATGAGGACATATCTCGGCCTGAAAGATATTCCGATCGGGATTCCGATCGGAATCGCAGCTGCGCGCCTGCTGGCCAATGTGCTGCTCGCGCCATGGGATCGGCATGTCGAAGACAGGCTGCGTCCCGCCTTCTACGGCCGCTACGTCGACGACATGATTCTGGTGATGCCGGTATCCGAGAGGATCCGGGATGCGGACACCGCCTGGAATTGTCTCCGCAAGGCGCTCGACAATGTGCTGGAGGAGGTCGGGGGTGAGGATCGCAACGGGACGGGCGAAAACAAGGGATTGTGGCGCATACGCCTTGATCGCGTGCCGGAACTGGACGACCCGTGCCCCGAGGAGGCCGGCAAAGAGGAGACGGGTGAGGAGGGACCGGAGACGGCGCGGGATAAGGGCGGGCGTCCGCCTGTGCGGGAGTGGGTGCGGAACACCCGGATCGTTCTTCAGCAGGGCAAGCAGCGGATCTTTCTCTTGGAGGGAGAGGCGGGTGTGGACTTGCTCGATGTCATCGAGCAGGAGATTGCGCAGTTCTCAAGCGAATTCCGGCTCATGCCGTCGGTGGAGGAGCTGGGCAGGGCGAAAACGGCGCAGGTTCTGGTCGCCCACGGCGAGGCTGGCGAGCAGCCCGATCGCCTGGGCCATGTAGGGACGACGACGGTCCGCCGTCTGGGCTGGGCCTTGACCCTTCGCAAGGCTGAAACGCTCGCGCGGGATCTTCCAAAGACACAATGGCGCAGGGAAAGGAGCAACTTTTATGCTTTCAGCCGGCGCCACATTTTGCGCCCCGATCGGTTGCTGGACTACTTCGGTCATCTCTCGCGTCTTTTCGGGCTGGCGATCATGCTCGAAGATCTGGATGAGTTCGATAAGATGTTGTGCCAGACGGGCACTGTACTGCAGATGTTGAAGAAAAAGCATATAGACATAGAGATAAACGGGCTTACTATATATAAGCCGCGCGTGAAAAACAAAAATATAAAAGACGATATACAACAGAAAATATTTCATAATCTATCGAAAACTATTCATAGTCTTATTATTGAAACGATTTTTAGAAATTCAGCAAATATAATTGTAACAAATCAATCTAGAAAGAACAACATTGTGAATGAAGTTCACAACGCAATTAAAAATATTAATAAGACATTTGGATCATATAAAAATATTGAAATATCAGAATTAACTGTTGGTGATCTTATTAAAAAATTAGAAATAAAAAATGAAAACGAATTAAGAAAAACGGCCTTAGAAGTCATGTGTGCAGACCTGTCTGCCACGCCTCTCTGCCAATTTATAGGCAATATGTATTATTTGTTAACATATTCTGATTTTATTAACGGACAAAGCACGGAACAGACGGGATCACATCTTGCCCCCCTCGTAGTCGACGCGACTGATGACAAGTTTGCCAAGGCGCTGAAAAAGCGCGGAATCAAGCTCGATCTCATCGAAGAGTTTCTGAAGATCCTCTTCTCCGTCGAATCGGGCGCGGCATTGCCAGCTGACACATCGGGCAATGAACGCGATCCCATTACGGACCTCAGGGTCATGATTCCGACCGGGCTTGTTTTTCCGACGCGCCCGTTTTCCGTTTCCGATGTCGCTGAAATTCTGATGCGACACAATTTGGCTCTGCTGGGCAAGCCGGCAAGGCCCGGAGTTGGAGGAGAGAGGTCCGAAGCTCATGGTTCGACCGGCAAGGCGGCCAATGCGAAGCAACTTGAAGCGGATCGGGGCGAAGAGTCGGCCGCGCCGGCATCGGGTACGCAGGGCTGGGTGGGCCCGGTCACCCTTCACAAGTGGGGGGAGTACGTGCGTGCGCTGCGCGGTATATGGATCCGTCCTCAGAATCCGGAAGCGGAGATGATCGAGGAGCGTGGAGAACGCCTTCTTTACGTACCGGTGGGAACGAGAGAACGCAAAAAGGTGATTCTCGGCCTGACAAATGTGCGCACCTCACACAAAGCGTGGGAGCATGCGGCTTCCGGCAGGCCGTTAGTGACGGCCGAGCGATATCGCCAGATTACGCGGGTGGTAAACCAGGCTCTGCAATGTCATCCTCGGCCCGATTATCTGCTTTTTCATGAGCTTTGTCTGCCCCGCAGATGGGTGCGGACCATCCGCGAGCGCTTAGGCGCCAGCAGGATCAGCCTGATCGCTGGGGTAGAATATGACATCCTGCATCGCAACTCCGCGCAAACGGAATCGCGCGCGGTCAACGAAGTCCATCTCGCGCTCATCGACAACCGGCTTGGCCACGATTTTTGTCTGCCGCTGTGGCAACAGAAGCTCGAACCCGCCATTGACGAGTCGTCAAAACTTAGGAATCGCTTCGGTCTGCTTTGGCATGCTCCTGTGCGCCGTCGGATCGTTTACAATCACGATGATTTTTTCTTTGGTGTTCTCATCTGTTCCGAACTCCTGAACAGCCAAGATCGCATTCTCTTTCAGGGAAAGGTCGATGCGTTGATCGTTCCGTCCTGGAATCAGGACCTCGCCACCTTTTCCTCCCTCATCAAGGCCGCCGCACTCGACATTCATTGCTATGCCGCGCTCGTCAACAACAGCGAATATGGAGACAGCCGCGTGCGGGTCCCGGCGAAGGATCGACACAAACGCGATCGCGCGCGTCTGCGCGGCGGCATCAATGACTATCTGGTGTGCGTAGAGCTAGACATCGACCTCATCAAGAGATTTCAAAGTCGCGCACAACGATTTGCCGAGTCCGACGACCGCTTTAAACCCGTTCCGGAGGGCTTCGTCATTCTCGATGAGCGGCGGCGGCTGCCACCACGGTAAATGAGACGTGCTGTGCACGCTGATATGGTTGGGCAATAAGGCGGGCTGCGTGTGGGATCGTCACAATGACTCCGACTCTCCGCCGGGAGCCGGCGGTTCAGGTGCGAGCGCGATGTCGGCCAGCGTCGCGCTGTCGAGTTCGACCAGAGAGGCGATGTGAGGGAGGGAAGATCATGCCGGACAGCTGGTAAAGCGGCTGCATTTCAATTGGTGGTCCCAAGCGGCGAGCGGAGCATGCCCGGCCAGAGACCGCACCAAATCTTCCGAGCCGTTGCCGGCTGATCTTCCGAACAAGGAAAAGCTGGCGGAGAGGGTGGGATTCGAACCCACGGTACCCGTAAAGGGTACAACGGTTTTCGAGACCGCCCCGTTCGACCACTCCGGCACCTCTCCGCAGGCAGGCCGCCGGCATGATGCCGATGCGCCCGCGCCCGCCCGGATCGCTCACGGGCAGGGCGATCCGCGCCACTAGCTAGTCGATTCGTCCACTCCGTTCAAGAGCGGAAGCTGGAAGAGGCCCGCCGTCACCGCATTGCCTTCCGTCCGCCCGGCCAGCCGCGTGTGCCGCCACCTTCCGCCTCCGGGGTGCCGGGCCGTTCCCGGTCCGGACGGCAGCGGGCGGGCCGGCCATCGGCGACAAGGCGGGCAGGTCGGCTGCGGCCGTATCTAGAAGGTGAGCACGAAGCGTGCGCCGCCCGTTTCCTCCGCCCGATAGCTCACATGGCCCCCATGGGCCACCATGATCTGACGCACCAGCGCCAGGCCGATCCCCTCGCCCGTCGGTTTGGTGGAATAGAAGGGCAGGAAGATCCGCTCCCGCTCCGCCTCGCTCACGCCCGGTCCATTGTCCGAGACCGCGATCGCGATCCGGCCGTTGCGGCTCAAGGTCGCCTCCAGCAGAATGCGGCCATCCCTGCGTCCGGCCAGGGCATCGCGGGCATTCCAGACGAGATTGAGCAGGGCCTGCTCGATCAGCTCCGGGTCCGCGAGAAGAGACAGATTGCGCGGCGTGCAGCGCCAGGAAAGGGCGATGTTCCGCTGCGAAAGGGACGGCGCAACCAGCTGCTCGATCCGCGCAAGCAGCTCGCCGACCGCAATCCGGCGGCGCTGCACCCGGGGCGGCCGCGCGAGCTGACGATAGGCCTCGACAAAGCGCTTGAGGCCGCCGGCACGCCGGGTGACGGTCTCCAGCGCCTCGCGGACATCGGCAAGGGCGGCCTCCTGCGGGCCGTCCTCGACGGCGGGAAGTCTCTCCAGCGCCGTGCGTGAGAGCGAAAGAATGGGGGTGAGGGAATTCATGATCTCATGCGCCAGCACCTGGAAGAGCTTCTGCCAGGCCGCAATCTCGGCCGCTTCCAGGGAATGCGAAACCGGTTGCAGAGCCAGCAGACGCACCTGACGCGCCTCCCCCTCCACGACGGCCAGATGCGCCTGGAAGGTCTCGTCCCGCTCGCCGATCGGCACCCTCACCGTTTTCTGGGCGCCGGGCGCCAGCTCTCTCAGCTGATCGGCGATGGCGGCCGGCAGAGCGGTGCCGCTGCCGGGGGCCATGGCATCCAGCAGACGCCGACCGGCCCCGTTGATCGCCCGGAAAGCCCGTCCCTTCTCGGCCAGAAACAGGGGCACCGGGGCATGCCGCACAAGAGCCTGCTGAAGATGCAGCTCTTCCATGGCCCGCCGGCGCGTACGGGCGAAATGCCGTCCGGCAGACTGAAGCGCATCGCTGAGAGCCGTCAGCTCCGCCGGGCCCGCCGGTCCGGCCGTGCGCATCTGGAAATCGCCATGGCGAAGGGCCTCGACCATCTCGGCCGCCGCCCGCAGCGGGCGGTCGATCCCGCGCCAGAGCAGGAAGGCGACCAGCGCCGCCGCCGGCAGGAGCCCGGCTGCGGGAAGCCACAGCCCCCGCGCGGCCGATGCGGCGGCCGCCAGCAGCAGCAGGAAGACGACACCGATTCCGAGGGCAAGGCGCCAGCGCAGGCGATCAAAGACCATATTTCTCCATCCTGCGATAAAGCGCCGCCCGGCTGATGCCGAGCCGGCGGGCCGCCGCGGAGACATTGCCGCCGCTCTCGCGCAGCGCCCGGGCCACCGCCTGGCGGGTGAGGTCATCCAATGTGCCGGCCGACCGCGAGCGGGCGACAGGCTCTTCGCCGATGGCGAAGTCGGCCGCCTCATAGCGCTCTCCCTCGGCAAACAGCACGGCCCGTTCGGCCGCATGACGCAGGGCGCGCACATTGCCCGGCCAGGAATGGGCGAGCAGCGCGCGGCGGGCCTCCTCGGCGATCGGCAGGCGCGGGCGGCCGTATTTGCGGGCATAGTGGTCAAGATAATGCGCGACCAGCGGCAGAATGTCGGCCCGGCGTTCGCGCAGCGGCGGAACCGTGATCACCACCGTATTGAGCCGGTAGTAGAGATCCCGGCGCAGGCGGGCCGGATCCTCGAGCGCCGACCGCGGCAGATTGGTGGCCGAAATCAGCCGGACATCCACCCGTTCAGGGCGGGCCGCGCCCAGGGGCGTGACCTCCCGCGTCTCCAGCACGCGCAGCAGCTTGGGCTGCTGGGCGAGCGGCAGATTGCCCAGCTCGTCAAGAAACAGCGTGCCGCCGTCGGCCGCCACGATCCGGCCCACGAGCGTCTCGGCCGCACCCGTGAACGCGCCCTTGCGATGACCGAAGAGGGTCGATTCGAAAAGATGCTCGGGAATGGCGCCCAGATCCACCGGGATGAAGGGACCGTGCCGGCGCGGCGAAGCCCGATGAATCGCCCGCGCGACCAGTTCCTTGCCGACACCGTTCTCGCCCACGATCAGAACGCTCGCCTCGCTCGGGCCGACACGCGCAATCGTCTCCAGCACCGCCCGCATGGCGGGGGAATGGGCGATGAGCGGCTGATCGCTATGTGCCGTCGTGGCGGCCAGGGCCTCGACCCGCCGGTGCGCCCGCTCGGCCCGCCGCTTCGCCAGGGCCACCGCCGCGGCCGACCGCATCGTGGCGACAAGGCGCGCGTTTTCCCAGGGCTTGACGACGAAATCGCGCGCGCCCGCCTTCATGGCGGCAACCGCCGGCTCGATCGCGCCATAGGCGGTCATCATCACGACCTCCGGCGGGTCTTCGAGCGCCATCAGTTCCTCCAGCGCAGCCAGCCCTTCCGCACCATCGCTGCGGCCGGCCGTGAAATTCATGTCCAGCAGCACGACATCGACATCCTTCTCCCGCACCGCCTGCCGGAGATCGGTGATGCCCGCACAGGTCTCCACATGCGCAAACTCCCCCCGCAGCAGCAGCCGGGCGGAGGTGAGCACGTCCTCGTCATCATCCACCACCAGCACCCTCGCCGGCAGGAGGGACGTCTCGGCCTGTCGATGATCGCTGCCGGTCATGCCCCGCTCATTCCTTCCTGTCCGCAATCGTACACATCTGTCCGATTTCGGACAAGGGACGAAGGGGCGGATCAGAAAAGTCCAGGAATATCAATAGGCTGACTGTTGGCACGTCTCTTGCCCGATTTTTGCGTCCGGGCAGGGGCCGTGCCGCCCGGCCCGTGGCGACGCCGGGGGCAAGCCGCAAGGACGGCCGGCCGTCGCAGGAAAGCCGGCGGAAAGGGGCCGTCTGCCGGGCGGGTGTCGCCAGGGTCCGGTGCGGTGCGGACGAAAGGGGATCGGACAGGCGGGCACGGGCCGGCTGCCATCCCCTCCCCTGGGAGAGCCGGTCCTGGCCGGCTGCGGGCAAGGGGGGCGAGGCGGATACAGAAGAACGGAACGAGGGCCAAGGCATCATGGGCACGGTCCGCAAACATGAGCCGGCCACAGGAAAGGCGTCCGGAGGAGGCGCATCCACGGATGCCGCCGGAGGCGCCCGGCGGCTGCGGGCGGTCAGCGGCGCCAGCATGGACCGCCCGGTCCGGCGGCGTTTTCCGCGCTGGTTCTGGCCGGTGGCAGGAGGGGCGCTTGCTTTGGCGGCCGTCGCGGTCCTGCTGTGGGCCTTCTGGCCCGAGGGCGGACGCGTTCTGCGTCTGGAGAAGGGCCTTGTGCGCACGGCCCGGGTGACGACGGGCACATTCGAGGACTTCATCCCCTTGCGGGGCATGGTGGTGCCGGCGCGTACCGTCTATCTGGATGCGGTGGAAGGGGGGCGCGTGGAGGAGATCTTCGTGGAGGACGGCGCGCGGGTGGACAAGGGGCAGCTGCTCGTGCGTCTGTCCAATCCTTCGCTTCAGCTTGAGGTCATCGGGCGCGAGGCCGATGTGACCGAGCAGCTCAACAATCTGCGCACGCTCGAGCTGCAATTTGCGCGCAATGCCCTGGAGCATGAGCGCAATCTGGTGGAGATCGACTATCAGATCACGCGCCTGGAGCGTCTGGCCAGGCGCCGCGAGGCGCTGCTGGCCAAGGGAGCGGTCAGCCGCCAGGACTATGAACAGACGATGGACGAGCTCGCCTACTGGAGGAAGCGGCGGCGTGTCACCCTGAAGGCGCAGGAAACGGACCGCCGCCTTCAGCAGGCCCAGATCCGCCAGCAGAAGGACCTGACCGCCCGGCTGGAACGCAATCTCGATCTCGCCCGCCGCAATCTTGCGGCGCTGGAGGTGCGGGCGCCCGTTGCGGGGCTGCTGACGGCCTTCAGTCTGGAGGTCGGCCAGTCGCTCGCCCGGGGCACCCGTATCGGCCAGATCGATGATCCCGACCACTACAAGCTTCAGGCCATGGTCGATGAATTCTATCTGCCGCGGGTCGAGGTGGGGCAGAAGGCCGTTCTGGAATTCGGGGGCCGGCGCCATGCGCTGCGGCTGACGAAGATCTACCCGCAGGTGCGCAACGGCCAGTTTCGGGTGGACTTCGTGTTCGTGGACGCGCCGCCGGCCGGGATTCGCCGGGGCCAGAGCCTGCCGCTCAAGCTCGTCCTCGGCGATCCGGAACCTGCCCTGCTCATTCCCAATGGGCCCTTCTACCAGGATACGGGCGGACACTGGATCTTCGTCGTCAGCCCCGACGGGAAATGGGCCCACAAGCGCCGCGTGCGGCTGGGCCGGCGCAATGCCCGCTTCATCGAGGTGCTGGAAGGGCTGACGGAGGGCGAGGAGGTCGTCATCAGCTCCTATGCGGGATTTGCGCAAATGGATCGGCTGCAACTGGAAGAAGGGGAGGCATCATGACCGAAGCTGTCGCCATGGCCGGCAATCACGACCGGGAGGGGACGAGCGCCAACGAGCCGCTGGTGCGGCTGGAGGAGATCACGAAGGTCTATCGCACCGGCGAGGTGGAGACCGTCGCTCTCGATGGCGTGGACCTGCACATCGACGAGGGCGAATTCGTCGCGGTGATGGGGCCGTCGGGATGCGGAAAGTCCACTCTGCTCAACATTCTCGGCATGCTGGATGCGCCGACATCCGGCCACTACTGGTTCCGGGGCGAGGACATCGCCGGCTGGCCGGAACGCAGGCTTGCGAAGCTGCGCAAGGGGCATGTGGGCTTCATCTTCCAGAGCTTCAATCTGATCGATGAGCTCACCGTGTTCGAGAACATCGAGCTGGCGCTGCTGTATCTCGGCATGTCGAAGAAGGAGCGGCGCGAGCGGGTGGAAGCGGTCATGGAGCGCTTCGGCATCGCCCACCGGGCCCGGCACAGGCCGAGCCAGCTTTCCGGTGGTCAGCAGCAGCGCGTGGCGGTGGCCCGGGCACTGGTGGCCGAGCCGGATCTCATCCTCGCCGACGAGCCCACCGGCAATCTTGATTCGGTCCAGGGCCAGGAGGTGATGGAGATGCTGAAAGAGCTGAACGAGGAGGGCTCGACCATCGTGATGGTCACCCACTCGCCGGCGCATGCCGAATGGGCGAAGCGCATCGTTCACCTCTTCGACGGGCGCATCGTCTCGGAAAACCTGCTGGAGGCGGCTTCCTGAGAAGGCAGGGGGAAAGGCGGTCGGGCAGGCGCCCGGCCGTCTTGTGCCGAGGCGGCGGGCGATGCCGGCTCCCCGCCTGCGGGGCATGAACCGTGCCGGCAAAGATATCCCAATGGGAAAGGGCAGACCGTGAGGGCCGTTCTCATTCTCTTCCTGCACATGCTGCGGGCGCATCTCGACAATCTGCTTTTGCGGATGGTCATCCTCGCCCTGGGCTGCGCCCTGGTGCTGCTGGTCTTTGCCGCAGCGCACCAGAACCTGACGGTGGAAGACGCGATTCCGGACCATGACCGCATCTACCAGATTGCGGTCGGCCAGAAGAACGAGGAGGGGCGATGGGTCTATGGCTGGCACCTGCCGGCCCCGGCGAGGGCGGTTCTTGCCCGGGCCTATCCGGACTTTGACATCGTCGCCCGAAGTTTCCCCCAGCAATACCGGTTTCGCCAGGACGAAAGATTCCTGCCGGCCATGGGCACGGAGGCCGATCCGGCCTATCTGGCCCTCCTGCCTTTGCGGATGATCACGGGACAGGCGGCCCTTCCCGATCCCGCCAGCATTCTGCTGTCCCGCTTGCTTGCCGAGCGCCTGTTCGGCACGACGGCGGTCGCCGGCCGCACGGTTGCAACCGGCGGCGACCGGCCGCGCCGTTACCGGATCGTCGGCGTGTACGAGGACCTGCCCCGCCAATCCCGCATGCATCACGATTTCATCGCCCGCTTCGATGAGACATCCTCATCCTATTTCGACTGGAATTCCACCAATGTGCTGATCTTCGCCCGTTTGCGCCCGGGCGGCCGGATTGCGGATTTCCCGGCCGTCCAGAAGGCGCTCATCGACCGCATGGCGGCCGCTATCGGCAGCAGGGATCCCCATCCCAGCACGCATATGCGGCTGGTCGCCGTACCCCTCCCGAAGGCCCGCTTCTTTGCGACCGAAGGAGAGCTCTATTCCCCGTATCTGCTTCGGCTGGCGGTGCTCTCCGTGGCCGCGATTCTCGTGGTGGCAGTGGGCATGCTCAACGGCGTGCAGCTGATGGTCTCGGCTCTGTTTGAGCACAGGCGCCGGATGGGACTGCTGAAGGTGGCGGGGTTGACGACGGGTGCCGTCGCCCGGCTGGCGCTGGCCGAAACCGGTGTGACCGTGCTCGGCGGGGGCCTGCTGGGATGGGCCGTCGCCATGATCCTGCGGCCATGGGTATCTTCCATGATGGGCGAGACGCTTGCTCTGACTTCACTCTGGCGGCAGCCGGGGGCATGGCTTATCATGCTGGGGCTTCTTGTCGCTTTTGCCACGGCTCTCATCCTGCCGGCCCTGCTGCATGCGCGCATGAGGCCGGCCCGTCTGCTCCACCCTCTTGCCCCGGGGCGATCGGCACGGGGCCGTGCGATGGTGGCCCTGCAATATGCGGTCGCCCTGTCCCTGGCCTTTGCCATGGTCACCGTGGGACGCCAGCTGATCTTCCTGCAGCACCGCCCTCTCGGGTTCGAGCCGGCGCATCTTCTGGGTGTTCGGGATCTCGACGATCCGGCCCGGCCGACGGCGGCCGAACGCTTTCTCGCGCAGGTACGGCGGATCCCGGGCGTCGTATCGGCAAGCCGGGCCTTCAATCTGCCGGGTGACGGGTGGCTGAGCAGGCGCGAACTGCATCCTGTCGGATTTCATGCCCCCGGTCCGGTCGGCGTCGAGATCAATCCGGTCGATTACGGCTTCTTTGCCACCATCGCAGCCCGCGTGCTGGCCGGTCGGACCCTCGATCCGGATCATGGCGGTGACAGCCTGTCCATCCCCCCAGGCGTGGCGACGGGCCAGCCCCGGGAGGAGGATCCCTATGTGCCCGCGAATGCCGTGATCTCGGCCGGTGTCGTGCGCTTGCTGGGCTTTTCCACAGCCGAACAGGCCCTGGGCCGGCGCGTGCGGGTGGGGCTGGGCTATGGCCAGGGCAATGCCGAATTCACCATCGTCGGCGTCGTGGACGATATCCATTATCGCGGCGCGAAGGCGCGCAGTGTGCCTACCATCTACTATCGCGCGCCCGGATTTTTGCGCCATCTGATCCTGCGCGTCAAAGCAGGAGAAGAAGCGCGGGTTCAGGAGCGGCTGATCTCCTTGTGGCGGCAGGCCTTTCCTGATCGTCCCCTCATTACGGTCCTGATCCGGGAACGCCTGGCTGCGGCCTATCGTCCCGAACGCAGGCTGCTGGCCATTCTGGGCGGCTTCGGCGCTCTGGCTCTTCTGCTCGCCCTTCTCGGGCTTTACGGAGCGGCCCGGCTGATGTTGGCAGGCAGCGAACGGGAAGCGGCCCTGCGCAAGCTGCACGGCGCACCGCTCGGCCGGCTGTTCGCGCTGCTGTCCCGCCGGTGCCTCACCCCCGTACTGCTGGGGGCGATGGTCGCCGGGCCGGCATCCTGGATCCTGCTGGCGCGCTGGCTGGCCGGCTTTCCGGATCATGTGCGTCCGGGTCCTGCGAGCCTCCTGCTCCTGCTGGCAGGCGCCCTTCTGCTGGCCCTGCTCGTGCTGGTGAGATCATTGTGGGCCGTCGTGGCCAAACACCCCGTGGCCGTGTTGCGCGGGTAGGGCGGCGCCGACCGCAGCAGGAAAAGGCGAACGGCCCTCCCGGCCCGGATGGTGAACCGCCGGGCCGGGGCGGCGGGTGACTGCCGAATCGGACAGGCCATGCCCGAATCGGGCAGGCCGGTCGCCCGCCTCCTCCCTTCCCGCCTCTTCATCAATGCGCCAGCACGCCGCCGGAGACGGCGGACAGGCCGGCCGGACCATCCCGGGCGGACGAGGATCCGCAGGCCGAATCCCGCCCAAGGCCGGAACGGGACCGCCAGGCCCGCCCTGCCCCTTTCCCGCGCCTTTCCTCTTCATGATTGTGCAGCGCACAAAAAACGCTCCATCCTTTTCCTGCGGCTGAGCCCGACGCCAAGGGATACGCCCTTTTCCCGAAAGCCGCAGAATTTCGGGAAAAACCGGGAGCGGCCCATGCGGGGCGCAGGGTGTGTCGGTCACAGCCATGCGATTTCTGCATAGCTGCAATGCACAAAAAACGCGTGACAGCCGGGACGGGCTCACCTATATGAGCGCCGTGACGCGAGGGTGCTCGCATCGCACAAACGAGATAACAGACGAAGCCCCTACCATTTCGGGCTGACGCGGGAGACCGGCCGGGCCTCTCCTCCTCCCCTCCCTCCCCTCCCCCCAAGCGACACCGGCCGGTCTCCCACTTTTTTCTCCCTCCTCTCCGGAGACCTTTCTTCCGCGCAAGACTGGCGCACGGCAAAGCAGGGCAGCCCGCTCAAATCCCCGGGCCCGGCCGAGACAGAAGGGGTGAGGCGCAAAGGGCCGGTCTTGTGCGTCAGCCCGCCTGCGGCCGGCGAAGGCCGAAAAGTGGGGGCCTTTCTCCACCTTGCCTACGCGTTTCATGCCGGCCCGCCGGCAAACGGGGCTTCCGCCAACAGGCAGGCCCCTTCAACAGGCAGGGCTCTTCCCTGTCGAAAGGGGCACGGATCCCTTCTTCTGGTGAGGAGCGCGCCCTTCCTCTTTCGAGGAGGGCGCAGCCCGC
>CAYYGH010000033.1:17741-30447 GCA_964471405.1 uncultured Sphingomonadales bacterium
TCCCTTCTTCTGGTGAGGAGCGCGCCCTTCCTCTTTCGAGGAGGGCGCAGCCCGCCTGCCGGTGCTTTCATTCCCGACCGGATCGCCTATCTTTGTGGAGAGATGGCGTAAGGGGGGAGGACGAGGCGCATTGACGGCCGGAGAGCAAGGGCGGATGACGGAACGGGCGGAAGAAGCGGAAGAAGAAAAAGTCGGATCGATCCTGCTGGTCGGGGCGGGACGAATGGGCGGTGCCCTGCTCGAGGGCTGGCTGCGTGCCGGGATGGATCCGGCGGCCATTGCCGTGGTGGATCCCGCACCGCGCGCATTGCCGGCCGGTGTGCATCACCATCCGGATCTGGCTGCCTGGGCGCAGGCCGCCCGGGAGAGCCCGGACGTGCTGGTGCTGGCCATCAAGCCCCAGCAGGCGGCGCCGCTCATCACGGAGCTGGCGGAGCTGGTGCGCGGGCAGCCGGTGCGGCTGGAGGGATGCGTGGTGGCCTCCATCGCCGCCGGTGTGCCGCTGGCCGCCCTTGCCGGGATCGGGCTGCCGGTGGTGCGGGCGATGCCCAATCTGCCGGCCGGTGTCGGCGCCGGCATCACGGCCCTGTTCGCCGAGGAGGAGGTGGCGCCCGCATCGCGCCGTCGGGTGGAGGCGGCATTTGCTCTTGTCGGCGCCGTGGTCTGGCTTGCGCGCGAGAGTGACATCGATCTTGCAACGGCCGTCTCCGGCAGCGGGCCGGCCTATGTCTATGCCTTCGCCGAGGCGCTCGAGAAGGCCGCCGTCCGGCTCGGCTTTAAGCCCCGGCTGGCGGCTGCTCTCGCGCGCCAGACGGTCATCGGAGCCGCCCGGCTGATGGCCGAGAGCGGAGCGGATCCGGCCCGGCTGCGCGAGGAGGTGACAAGCCCCGGCGGCACGACGGCGGCCGCCCTGGCGGTGCTGCAGGGCGCCGGCGGCCTCGATGATCTGTGCACGCGGGCCGTTGCCGCAGCGGCGCGGCGCGCAGAGGAGCTGTTCGGAAAGGACGACCGATCATGACGACCGGTAGCGGCACACGGGCGGAAGAGACGACGGCTGCGCAGGAAGGCTCCTGCGCGCGGGATGCATTGCTCGATCTGGCGGTCGGTTTCATCGCCGCCCATGGCTGGCTTCGCTTCCGGCTCGGGGCTCTGGCTGACGAGGCGGGCTGTTCTCCCGCCGATGTGCGCCGCCATTTTGCGACCCGCTACGATCTGCTGGTGGCCCTGAGCGAGCGGGCGGATGCGGCCATGTTCGCCGCGGCGGAAGAGATCCGCCCCGATGATCTCCCCCGCGACCGGCTGCATGCGGTGCTGATGGCGCGTTTTGCGGCTGCGGCCGGCGATCGCGCGGCGCTCGGGCGGCTCCTGCAGGCGACGGTCTGCGATCCTCTGCTGGCGGCCGTCCACTTGCGCAATCTGCATGCCTGGGCGCGCCGGGCGCTGCTGCTGGCAGGGCTGGCGGCAAGCCATCCGCTTGCCGCGCTCATCCAGGAAAAGGTTCTGGCCACGGCCGTGATTGTGCCGGTGCTTCCTCGCTGGATCCGGGACGAGAGCACCGATCTGGCCGCCACCGAGGCCGCACTCGATCGGGCGATCGAACGGGCCTGGCCCCTGCTGGCGGCAGGACGGGCGGGCTCGGCCGAGTCTCCTGGCGGGACGACGGAGGATGCCGGCCGCGATGCGCCCGACACCGTCAGGGAGCAAGACGCCTGAGCAGAGCCAGGAAGCCGGCCACCGCCTCTTCGCCCTCTTCGCGGAATGCCTGGCGCAGAAGATGGGAGACGGCGGCGAAGCATCTCTCGGCCTCCACGGCTCCTGCCGGGGTGACGTGAAAACCCCGCCGGCGCCGGTCCGAAGGCGGTCTGCGCTTTTCGATGAGCCCGGCCGCCGTCAGCTCGGCCACAAGCGGGGCCAGCGTGGGGCGCGTGCGCGCCAGCCAGCGTTCGAGGCCCTTGCGGTCGATCCCCGGCTCCGCCCAGATCGCGATCAGCACAAGAGCGGCCGGGGCCGACAGTCCCGCCTGCCGGGCGCGGTCGGCAATCCGGTCTTCGAGACGCCGGGCGGCAGCCAGCAGGCCGAGAAAGCCGGATTTGAGCGTTTCCTCGCGCAGAAACAGACGGCCGACGGCGGGAAGGCGCATGCTCTTGACCCCCCTTACGAATCACCGGCTGCCGCCACGGTCCCGGCCCGCGCCGGTTCCTCCCAGCGCCGCCGGGCCGCCTCGTCACGCGCCCGGGGAGCGACCCACCAGCTCGTGCCGTCAAGCGCCACCTCCTTCTTCCAGAAGGGCGCCTCGGTCTTGAGATAGTCCATCATCGCCTCGGCCGCAGAGAAGGCTTCCCGGCGATGAGGGGCGGCCGCCGCCACCCACACGATGGTCTCGCCCGGAAGAATGCGCCCCACCCGATGATGCACCGCCAGCTGCGTGACGGCAAAGCGCCTCGCGATGGTCTGCGCCCGCTCGCTCAGCAGCCGTTCGCACATGCCGGGATAGTGCTCAAGCCAGATTTCGCGCAACGCGCGGCCTGCGGATCGGGCCCGCATCACGCCCAGGAAATGCACGATCGCCCCCACCTCCTCGTGGGTGCGGGAGAAGCGCGCGAGCGCCGCCTCTGCATCGATCGGCCCGGCCGAGACCGTCACCGTGATCATCTCTCAGCCTCCCGTGACCGGCGGAAACAGCGCCACCTCGTCACCGGGGCGGACGGGGGTATCGGGCGCCGCGTAATGCTGGTTGACGGCGACCTTGAGCTCGGCCGCGGTGAACAGGGCCGCCAGATCGCCATGGCGGGCGGCAAGCTGCCGGCACAGCTGGGCGACCGTCCCGCCCGATGCGGGCCAGTCCACCATCTCTTCCGCCCTGCCCAGCCGTTCCCGCAGGGCCGCAAAATAGAGCACCCGCAACCGGCCTTCGGATTTTCCGGGCATCCCGTGATCCCTGCTCCTGATGGGCGGCTTTGCGCCTCTTCTTCGCCTTCGCTTCGCCCGTTGCCTTCGGTCGTTCTTCAGTCGATATGCCGGAGCGCGGCGACCAGATAGTCATAGCCCGTGATGATCGTGAGCACCGCCGCGATCCACAGCCCCCAGATCCCCACCACGCTCGCCGGCAGACCCAGCGGATCACCCGCCGGCGCGAGCACGAGCGCGCCGATCGCGATCATCTGCACCGCGGTCTTCCACTTGGCAAGACGGGTGACCGGCAGGCGAACCTTCAGCTCGGCCAGGTGTTCGCGCAGGCCCGAAACCAGGATCTCGCGCATCAGGATGACAAGGGCGGCCAGCACATGCACGCCGGCAAGATGGTCGCGCGCGACCAGCATGAGCAGAATGGCGGCCACCAGCAGCTTGTCGGCAATGGGGTCGAGGAAGCGGCCGAAATTGCTGGTCACCCCCCATTTGCGCGCGAGATGGCCGTCCAGCCAGTCGGTGATCCCGGCCAGCACGAACAGGGCGAAGGCCGTCCAGCTGCCCAGCGGCTGCGGCAGATAGAAGGCCGCCACCACCAGCGGCACCGCAAGCGCCCGTGCCATGGTGAGTGCATTCGGCAGTGATCGCATCCAGCCCTGCGACATCGTCATCCCACTGGTGACCGGCGTGGCCGTCTGCGGCGGAAGGTCCTCACACGCTCCGCGAACAGCCCGGCGGCAATCACCGCAAAGATCACCGGCCGCGGCTCGACGGCCTTCATCTGCCAGAGAGAATGGGCGATGGCTGCCGCCAAGACAAGATAGACCAGACGATGCAGCCGCCGCCAGCGCGCGCCGCCCAGCCGGCGGATCGCGGAATCGGTGGAGGTCAGGACGAGCGGCCAGGTGGCGAGAAAGGCCGTCGCACCGAGAATGATGTAGGGACGTTTTGTCAGATCGCCGGCTATCTCCTCCCAGGCGAGCGCCCGGTCGAGGAAGAGGTAGTTGGCAACATGCAGCGTCATGTAGAGGGCGCTGATGAGTCCCAGCCGGCGGCGCAGCAGCAGGAGACTCCGCCAGCCCAGAAGGCGGGCCAGGGACGAGGTGGCCAGCGTCGCCAGCAGCAGCTCGACAGCCAGCCGTCCCGTGAATCGGTGGGTCCATTCCGGGGGGTTGGGCCCCAGCGCATGGGGCAGGCCGAGAAGGGCATGGGTCCATTGCCAGACCAGCCATGCAGCGGGCAGCAGCAGGATGATCGTGACCAGCTGACGCAGGAGCCGGCGGCCATGGGCCGTGGCCGGTCCCCGCTGGAGGAACCGCAGGATCCCGGCCCTCAACCCCGCGATGGCGGCGCCTTCGCGCATCGGTTCCTCATGTTCTGCTCCCGGAGCATGCCTTTCCCCCGCACCGGCGCTAGAAGAAGCGTCTGAGATCCATTCCTGCATAAAGGGAGGCCACCTGGCTTGCGTAGCCGTTGAACGGCAGGGTCGGCCGCCGGAAGATCTCTCCCAGCCGGCGCTCGCGCTTCTGGGACCAGCGCGGGTGGTCCACCTCGGGGTTCACATTGGCATAAAAGCCGTATTCGTGGGGTGCGGCCGTATTCCAGGAGGTCGCCGGCTGACGGGCGAGAAGCGTGATGCGCCGGATCGCCTTGATCGACTTGAATCCGTATTTCCACGGCACCACCAGCCGGATCGGTGCGCCGTTCTGTTTCGGCAGCGGCTTGCCATACATGCCGACGGCCAGCAGCGTGAGCGGATGCATGGCCTCGTCCAGCCTCAGCCCCTCGCGATAGGGCCAGGCGAGCACCGGGATTCGCGTGCCCGGCATCACCGCCCGATCAAGATGGCTTTCAAAGGCGACATAGCGGGCCCCGGGAGCAGGTCCCAGCTTCGCCAGCACGCGCGCAAGCGGCACGCCGATCCAGGGCACCACCATCGACCAGGCCTCGACACAGCGGAAGCGGTAGACCCGCTCCTCCAGCCGGTCGGCATCGATGAGAGAGTCGAGATCATAGACGCCGGGGCGCTCGACCAGCCCGTCCACGGTGATCGTCCAGGGGCAGGTCTGGAGTGCCTGGGCATGTTCGGCCGGCGCCTCCTTCTCCAGCCCGAATTCGTAGTAGTTGTTGTAACGGGTGGCCGCATCGAAGGCGGTGATCCGTTCATCGGGCAGCAGATAGGCGGGATTGCGGGGCGCAGGGATCGCCTCATGGAACCGCGGAGGGCAGCGGGTCTCGGCCCGGCCGGGCGCAGGGCCTCCCCCGATGACGGCGGCCGCCGCGGCGCCGGCGGCAAACTGCCCCATGGCAGCGAGCACACGCCGGCGATCCGTCACCAGCCGTTCCGGCGTGGCCGCGCTGGCCGGCAGCCACCAGTCGGGACGGATCCGAATCAGCATGATCGCCCTCCTCTTCTCTTCCCCCTTGCCCCTTGCATGCGGGCCGCCCGTCTCTATCTCTTGGCGCAGGAGGTCCGCGCGCGGGAATTCCACCTTGTCACCCGGGGCGGATGCGCGCAACATGGTAATGCCGCCTCCCGGCAGAGAGTTGACGTGAAAGTCTGATGCGGATGGTGCCACCTCACGAGCAGGAACAGGAATCGCTCTTTCTGGAAGGCCAGCTGCTGCTGGCGATGCCCGGGATCGGAGATCCGCGCTTCGAACGCAGCGTGATCTTCGTCTGCTCCCATTCCGCGGAAGGCGCGATGGGGCTGATCGTCAACCGGCCCTTCGAGGGGCTGACCTTCCGGGAACTGCTCGACCAGCTGGAAATCGAGGTCAGCGAACCCGTGGTGGACATTCCCATCCAGGTCGGCGGGCCGGTCGAGACGGGCCGCGGCTTCGTCCTGCATTCCACCGATTTCATCCAGGATACCTCGCTGGTGGTCACGGAACGCATTGCGCTTACCGCCACCGTCGACATCCTCAAGGCCATCGCCGAAGGCGGCGGGCCGAAACATCGTCTGCTGCTGCTGGGCTATGCCGGCTGGGCGCCGGGCCAGCTCGAGGCCGAGATCCAGGCGAACGGCTGGCTGACCGCGCCGGCCGACGAATCGCTCATCTTCGAGACCCCGCTGCCCGACATCTGGCCGCGTGCGATGCGGATGCTGGGCGTGGACGTGTCGATGCTCTCGGGCTCGATGGGCCACGCCTGAGGGCCGGTCTCAGCCGTCTGCGGCCTCATCCGGCGTCAGCAGGGAAAGCTGGAGCGCGTGAATCTCGGCGATGAGATCGGGGCCCAGCGCCTCATGCACGAGACGGTGACGGGCAAGTCGGGACAGGCCCTGAAAGCGGTCCGAGACGAGGCGGACGGCGAAATGCGTCTCGCCCCCTTCCCGCCAGCCGGCATGGCCGCGATGGCGCTCGGATTCATCCCGGACCTCCAGAATCCGCGGGCTGAAGGCGGCCTGAAGCCGTGAGGCGATGCGGGTCTTGCGGGACGCAGCAGAAGTCGTCATCACGATCCTCCCGGCCTGCTGTGGCGCCGACCGCTTCCTGGAAGAGGCATCCTGCCTGCCGATCACGGCTCTTGACGGCCCGCGCGCAAGCCCAGACATAAGAGGCGGCCGGCCCGGCGCGCAAGAGGCGGCGGCAGCCGGCAGGGCGAGCAGGGCCATGGACGGATCAGGACAGGCGGTGAGGTGATCGTGGAACAGGCGAGCTTCGGCAGCAATCAGCGCATCCCCGACATCCGGGTGAACGCGCGCGAGGTCTTCGGCATCGATCTCGACATGGAGGTCCCCGCTTTCTCGGAAGGTGACGAGCATGTGCCGGAGATCGACGAGGCCTATGTCTTCAATCCGGAGACCACGGCCGCGATCCTGGCCGGTTTCGCCTACAACCGGCGGGTTCTGATCCAGGGCTATCACGGCACCGGCAAGTCCACCCATATCGAGCAGGTGGCCGCGCGTCTCAACTGGCCGCTCATCCGCGTCAATCTCGACAGCCATATCAGCCGCATCGATCTTGTCGGCAAGGACGCCATCGTGCTGCGCGAGGGCAAGCAGGTCACCGAATTCCGCGAAGGCATTCTGCCCTGGGCGTTGCAGAACCCGACGGCGCTGGTCTTCGACGAGTATGATGCCGGCCGGCCGGACGTGATGTTCGTGATCCAGCGGGTGCTCGAAGCCCAGGGCAAGCTGACGCTTCTTGACCAGAACCGCGTGATCCGGCCGCATCCCGCCTTCCGGCTGTTTGCGACCGCCAATACCGTCGGGCTCGGCGACACCACCGGGCTCTATCACGGCACCCAGCAGATCAACCAGGGCCAGATGGACCGCTGGAACATCGTGGTGACGCTGAACTATCTGCCCTTCGAGACGGAGGTGGAGATCGTGCTGGCCAAGGTGCCGGAATTCGCGGACGAGGAAGGCCGCGCGCTGGTCGAGCGGATGGTCCGCGTCGCCGAGCTTACCCGCAACGGCTTCATGGCGGGCGATCTTTCCACCGTCATGAGCCCGCGCACGGTGATCACCTGGGCGGAGAACACGCGGATCTTCCGGGATGTCGCGCTCGCCTTCCGCCTGAGCTTCCTCAACAAATGCGACGAGGCCGAGCGGCCGCTGGTGGCCGAATACTACCAGCGCTGCTTCGGCGAGGATCTGCCCGAGTCGGCGGCCCATGCGGTGGTCGATGGCGGCCAGCCGGTGGCCGGCTCGGGCCGGGGCGGGGCCGGTCATGTCGCAGGAGGCTGAGCAGCACCGCGAACGCTTCCGGGACGCCCTGGCAGGCGCGCTGCGGGCGGTTTCGCAGCGGCCCGATGTCGATCTCAGGCTTGCCGCCCCCGGCTACCGGCCGGCCGCGGCCCGCGCGGCCGCCGCGGCGGAGACCGGCCCCATCGAGGCCGAGCTTGCCAGTCGTCCCTCCCCCCGGGATGTGGCGGTGCTGCGCGGCCGGCTCGACCATCTTGCCTGTCGTCTGCGGTTTCATGACGAGAAAGCCTTCCGCCGCTTCACGCCGAAGGAGCCGCTGGCGGCCCGGATCTTTGCCGCGCTCGAAGATGGCCGCGTCGGCGCGCTGGGAGCACGCCGGTTTGCGGGGCTGGCCCGCAATCTTGCGGCCGCCGAGGCGGCGCGCCGGAAGAGGCTGGGCCTGGAAGGCGCGCGCAGCCGCGAGGAGATTCCGATCGAAGAGGCACTGCGGGCCCGTCTTCTCCAGCAGCTGGGCGGGATTGCCGATCCGGGGCTGGAGGCGCTCTATCGTCCCTGGGCGCGGCTGATTGCCGACAAGGCGGCGGATCTGATGGACGAGCTGTGCCGGACCGGTGAGGATCCCGCCGCTTTCGCCCGCCTTTCCCGCCGGCTGCTGGCGCGGCTCGAACTCCTGTCGGAAGAGGAGCAGATCCCGGAGGAGGAGCCCGAGACCGGCGAGGACGGCCAGCCTCCCGAGACCGGCGAGGACGCCGCCGCCGAGATGACGGGCAGCGGCGAGGATGCGCCTGAAAGCGAGGAAACGGCCGCTGCCGAAAGCGCGGAGGAAGGCGAGGCCGCCGAGGAAGATGACGAGGGAATGGCGGTGCGGCTGGCGGATTCGCCGCTGCTCGATGCCGATCCCGATGCGGAAAGCGCCCCCGATGTCCAGCCGCCCGGCCACAACCGTCCGGCCGACGACGGCCCGCAGACCGGTGACTATCGGGTCTTCACGACGGCCTTTGATCGCGTGGAGCGGGCCGAGGATCTGGCATCCGGCGAGGAGCTGGCACGCCTGCGCGCGCTTCTCGACCAGCAGGCCGCACCCCTGGCCCGCATCGTCGGGCGGCTTGCGAACCGCCTGCAGCGGCGGCTGATGGCGCAGCAGAATCGCGCCTGGGAATTCGATCTGGAAGAGGGCGTGCTGGATACGGCGCGGCTTGCGCGCGTGGTCGCAAGCCCCAGCCATCCGCTTTCCTACAAGCAGGAAAAGGAAAGCGCCTTCCGCGACACGGTGGTGGGGCTGCTGATCGACAATTCCGGCTCCATGCGCGGGCGGCCGATTTCGATCGCCGCGGTCTCGGCGGACATCATGGCGCGCACGCTGGAGCGCTGCGGAGTGGCCGTGGAGGTCCTGGGCTTTACGACCCGGGCCTGGAAGGGCGGCGAGTCGCGCGAGGCCTGGCTCAAGGCCGGCAAGCCGCTGCATCCCGGCCGGCTCAACGATCTCCTGCACATCATCTACAAGCCGGCCGAGGTGCCCTATCGGCGCGCACGGCGCAATCTCGGGCTGATGCTCAAAGAGGGGCTCTTGAAGGAGAACATCGACGGCGAGGCGCTGCTGTGGGCGCATCAGCGGCTCATCGCCCGGCCCGAGGAGCGGCGGATCCTGATGGTGATCTCGGACGGCGCGCCGGTGGACGATTCCACCCTGTCCGCCAATGACGGCCAGTATCTCGACCGGCATCTCAAGGCCGTCATCGACTGGATCGAGACCCGCTCGCCGGTGGAGCTGATCGCCATCGGCATCGGCCATGACGTCACCCGCTACTACCGCCGCGCCGTCACCCTCTACGACGCCGAGCAGCTGGCCGGCGCCATGGCCGAACAGCTCGCCGCGCTGTTCGAGGAGGAAGCCGCCGTCAGCCGCGGCCGCCGTCATCGGGATGCATCGCCGCGTTCCGCGCGCTGAACGCTTGCCTTGAGACAATTTGACGCTGTAGTCTCGTAATCCGAGAAAAGGGGCGGGCGCGGTGCGCGACCGGAAGAAGCGGCGGATCCCGCAGCCCGCCCGGCAGACGGCTCCAGGGGAGGGGAGCATCAGGCGTGCCCGCAGCCGGCAGCAACCCGCCATCCTCTTCGCAGGAACGCGATCGCAAAGGGGATTTTGCCGCCCTTTTTGCGAATCTGACCGGTCATCGGCCGATGCCCTGGCAGCGCCGGCTTTATGCGGACTGGTTTGCCGAGGGCCGGATTCCGGATGCGCTGGATCTGCCGACGGGGCTCGGCAAGACATCCGTGATGGCGATCTGGTATCTGGCACTGCGTGCCGGCGCGGCATTGCCGCGGCGCCTGGTCTATGTCGTGGACCGCCGCGCCGTCGTCGACCAGGCAAGCGCCGAGGCGGAGCGGATCCGCGAGCATGCCCGCAAGCATTTCGGCGACGATTCGCTCAAGATCAGCACCCTGCGCGGCCGCCATCTGGACAATCGCGAATGGCTGGCGGATCCGGCGGCACCTGCGATCATCGTCGGCACCGTGGACATGATCGGCTCGCGTCTGCTGTTCGCGGGCTACGGAATGCGCCCGCGGATGCGCCCCTATGCGGCAGGGCTGCTTGGCGTCGATACCCTGGTGGTGCTGGACGAATCGCATCTCGTACCACCCTTCGAGCGGCTCATCGAGCAGATCGCGCATGACCGCGACGGCCATGGGCGCGATCGTGCCTTCGGGCCGGCGGACGAAGAGTTCCGCCGCCTCCTGCCGGGCCTTCATCTGCTGCCCCTGTCCGCCACCGGCCGCGCGCGTGACGGCGCGGTCTTCCGGCTGGACGAGGAGGATCATGCGCATGGCACGGTCCGGCAGCGGCTGGATGCGGCCAAGCGGCTGAGGTTCGTTTCTTTCCGGGACGAAAAGGCGCTGCCGGAGCGGCTGGCCGAAGAGGCGTGGCGGCTCGCCGATGAAGGGGCGGCGAACGCCCGCATTCTCGTCTACTGCCACAGCCGCCAGGTGGCCCAGAAGGTAAAGGAAACTCTGGAGAAGAAAAGCAGATCGGCCAAGGTCAGGATTGCCGCGGAGCTGCTGACCGGCGCGCGGCGCATCCGCGAACGCGAGAAGGCGCGCGGGGAACTGGAAAGGCTCGGCTTCTTCTCCGGCGGCAGGCCCCCGGAACGCCCCGCCTTCGTGATCGCGACGGCGGCCGGCGAGGTGGGGGTCGATCTCGACGCCGACCACATGGTGATGGACCTCGTGCCCTTCGAGCGGATGGTCCAGCGGCTCGGGCGCGTCAACCGCCTGGGCGGGAAGACATCTGAGATCGTCGTGGTGGAGCCGGCCGAGCGACCGCAGCCGAAGAAGAAAGAGACACCGAGCGCGACCGAGGCGCGAGCGCTGATCGCCTGGAAGGCCGGAAGGCTGCTCGCTCGGCTGCCGGAAGTCGAAGACGGCGTCCATGACGCAAGCCCCGGCGCACTCGTCGCCCTGAAGGATGCGTGGCCGCAGGAAGCGGCGCAGGCGAGCACGCCCGAGCCGCTCTACCCGCCGCTCACCCGTCCGCTCGTCGATGCCTGGGCGATGACATCGCTTAAAGAGCACACCGGCCGGCCGGAGGTGCAGCCCTGGCTGCGCGGCTGGGTTGAGGAGGCCCCGCAGGCCACCGTCATCTGGCGTCATTTCCTGCCGGTGCGCCTGCCCGAGAAGGGCGGACCGGCGGGCAAGCGGGAAGTCGCCGCCTTTTTCGCCGCCGCCCCGCCGCATCTGGCAGAGATGCTGGAAACCGAAGCCGCCTTCATCGCCGATGTCGTGACAAAACGCGCCGGCAAGCTCTTGAAGAAATCGTCCCGGGACGGCGCGGAGAGGTCCGATCGCGACCCGCGCACCCCGCTTGCGGCCGAAACGCCCGTCGCCTTCCTGCTCGATCGCGCGGGACGGTATCAGAGCGACTTCTGGACGCTGGAGCAGCTGGCGCAGGCCAGCAAGGGGCGGGACCGCAAGGCCTTCGAAGCCGCCATCGCCGGCCGCATTCTCGTCCTCGATGCCCGGCTCGGCGGGCTGAGTGCAGACGGGCTGCTGAATTCCAATGAGAAGGATCCGGCCGAGGCAGCCGATGGATCGGACGGCTGGCCGGAAGGCGATGGTGAATCGTCCCGGCCGCTCGTGCCGTTGCGCCTGCGGGTCGAGTCGGCAGGCGAGGACGGCGGCCCGGATCGGCTCGCCGGGTCCGGCCAATGGCTGCCGGCGGCGACCTTCGATCTGGCGCGCACGCCGGAAGGCGAGCCGCTGACCCGGCTTGTCATCGAGAAGTGGGCGGATGAGGCGAATGACGAGGACCAGCGCTCGATCCTGAGAGCCGAACAGCTTCTTGACGAGCATCTCGTCTGGGTGCGCGAGGAGGCCGAGAAACTGGTGGCGCGCCTCGGCCTTGCGCAGGCGGCACCCGAGCTTGCCGAGGCGGTCGTGCGTGCTGCCGCGCTGCATGATCTCGGCAAGAAGGCGCCGCGCTGGCAGCAGGCCTTCCGCGCGCCCGCCGGCGGCATCTACGCCAAGACGAAAGGCCCGCTTCAATGGAGCATTCTGGGCGGCTACCGCCATGAGCTCGGCTCGCTGCTGTATCTGGCGCGCGAAGGTGAGAAGGCTCTCGCCGGGCTCAAGCCCGAGATGCGCGAGCTCGCCCGGCATCTGATCGTCGCCCATCACGGCAATGGCCGCCCGCTGATTTCGACGCAGGGCTGTGATCTTGCTCCCCCTTCGTCGCTGGAGCGCGAAGCCTGCGAGATCGCGCTGCGCTTCGCCCGCCTCAACCGGCGCTACGGCCCCTGGGGGCTGGCCTGGCTGGAAGCGCTCGTGCGCGCGGCCGACCAGCGGGCCTCCCGGCGACTGGAGGAGGAAGCGGGGCAGGGTGACGCGGCCGGCGCGGGGGAGAAGACGCAGGCCACGCTGAATACGGTCGCCTCCGCAGGGATCGTAGAGGCCGCGACGATCGAGATGCGTGGGCAGGAGACGGGAGGGCATGGCCATGGCTGAAGCCGCGATCCCCGTCGATCTCTTCAATCCGGGTCAGGTCTTCGCCTGCCTGGGCTTTCTCGAAGCGGCCGAGATCCTGCTGGGGGAGGCCGAAGGCGGCTTCGACTGGTCGAACGAGGCGGATGTCCGCTTCATCCTGCGCGCCGCCGG
>CAYYGH010000034.1:0-29723 GCA_964471405.1 uncultured Sphingomonadales bacterium
CGGCGGATCGCCGAGCACTATGGCTTCGCCTATCTCGACAGTGGGAGCCTCTACCGCGCGGTGGCGCTTGCGCTGCTGGAGGCGGGTCGGGATCCGCATGACGAGGAGGCGGCCGTGGCGGCGGCGCGGACTCTTGATCCCGCGATCCTGACGCGGCCGGACCTCAGGCGCGAGGATGTCGGCGAAGCCGCTTCCATCGTCGCCGCGATGCCCGCCGTGCGCGAGGCGCTGCTTGCCTTTCAGCGTGATTTTGCCCGGCACCCTCCCGCAGGCGCGCCCGGCGTGGTGATCGACGGGCGCGACATCGGCACCGTCGTCTGTCCCGATGCCGACATCAAGCTCTACGTGACGGCCAGTGATGCCGAACGGGCCCGCCGTCGCCAGCGCGAACTCGCCGGTCGGGGCGAGGCGGTCGATTTTGCGACCGTGCTTGCCGATCTCAGGCGGCGCGACGAACGGGACGCCAGTCGTGCAACGGCGCCCTTGAAGCCGGCTGATGATGCCGTCTTGCTTGATACTACCGAAATGGATATAGACGCCGTGTTCGCGGCGGCCCGGCGGATCATCGATTCCCGGTTGCAGGCCCGCATGTGACGGGCAAAGGCGGCGTGAAGCTGCCGAGCCCCGGCGGTGCGTGTGGCACCGGGAGAACGGGCCGCCTCGATCGGACGCCAAGGCGCTTTGCTTCGCCACGGGAAGGATGGGCGCGGGGCCGGAGAGGTCCGGCGGCCATCCTGAGTTGTTGCCGACCGGACGAAGGAAGGGCATTGGCTCCCGACGCATCGATCATGCGCGGGAGAAGACCGCCGGAACCAACCGGCTGGCAGGAAGAGCAACGAAACCGAAAGGACTGTGTCACTCGATGACGAATGAAACCGCAACCGTACCGGCGCCCAGCCGTGAAGAGTTCGAGGCGCTGCTCAATGAAACCATGGGCGATGACGCCCGTCTGGAAGGCAAGGTCGTCAAGGGCCGTGTCACGGCGATCGAAGGCGATTACGCCATCATTGACGTCGGCCTGAAGACGGAAGGCCGTGTCCCGCTCAAGGAATTCGCCGCTCCCGGCCAGCCGCCGGAGATCAAGGTCGGGGATGAAGTGGAAGTCTATGTCGAGCGTGTGGAAAACGCGCTTGGCGAGGCCGTGCTCTCGCGTGACAAGGCGCGCCGCGAGGAGGCCTGGGACCGTCTTGAGGAATACTACAAGAAACAGGAGCCGGTCGAAGGCGTGATCTTCGGCCGCGTGAAGGGCGGCTTTACCGTCGATCTCGGCGGGGCTGTCGCCTTCCTGCCGGGCAGCCAGCTGGATGTGCGGCCGATGCGCGATGCCGGGCCGCTGATGGAAAAGCCCGAAAAGTTCCTGATCCTGAAGTTCGATCGCGCCCGCAACAATATCGTCGTCTCGCGCCGCGCGGTGATGGAAGAGGAGATGGCCGAGCTGCGCGCCGAGGTGCTTCAGAACCTGAAAGAGGGCGACGTGGTCGAGGGCATCGTCAAGAACGTCACCGAATATGGTGCCTTCGTCGATATCGGCGGGATCGACGGCCTGCTGCATGTCACCGACATGTCCTGGGGCCGCGTCGGCCACCCGGAGGATGTCGTCAAGGTCGGCGAGAAGATCAAGGTCAAGGTGGTGCGCATCAACCCCGAAACCCAGCGCATCAGTCTGGGCCTGAAGCAGCTCCAGCCGGATCCCTGGGAAGGCATTGCGGCCAAGTATCCGGTGGGCGCGAAGGTCAAGGGCGTGGTCACCAATGTCACCGACTATGGCGCCTTCGTGGAGCTCGAGCCGGGCGTGGAAGGCCTCATCCATGTTTCCGAGATGAGCTGGGTGCGCAAGAACGTGCCGCCGTCCAAGATCGTCTCCACCAGTCAGGAGGTCGAGGCCGTCGTCCTTGACGTCGATCCGAAGAAGCGGCGGATTTCGCTGGGCCTGAAGCAGACCATGGAAAACCCCTGGGAGGCGCTGGCCGCGAAATACCCGCCGGGCTCCGTTGTCGAGGGCGAGGTCAAGAACATCACCGAATTCGGCCTGTTCATCGGCATCGAGGACGGCATCGACGGCATGGTGCATCTGTCCGACCTCTCCTGGCACGAGCCGGGCGAGGAAGCGATCAAGAAGTACAAGAAGGGCGATATCGTCAAAGCCCAGGTGCTGGACGTCGATGTCGAAAAGGAGCGGGTCAGCCTCGGCATCAAGCAGCTTGAGGGGGATCCGCTGGCTGCCATTGCGGGCAAGAAGAAGGGCGATGTCGTCACCTGCGTGGTGAGCGAGGTCAAGGACAACGGCATCGAAGTCACCATCGGCGACAAGCTCCACGCCTTCATTCCGCGCAAGGACCTGGCCAAGGACCGGGCCGATCAGCGCCCCGAGCGCTTCGCGCCGGGCGAGAAGGTCGATGCCATGATCACGAGCATCGATCGCGCGCACCACAAGGTTTCGGTCTCGATCAAGGCCCTGGAGATTGCGGAAGAGAAGAAGGCGGTCGCCAAGTTCGGCTCCGCCGATTCGGGCGCAAGCCTGGGCGAGATCCTGGGTGCGACGCTGCAGAAGGTCAAGGCCCAGGCCGAAAGCCGCCAGCAGGGCAAGGCCGGCGAAAAGGCGGAAGCCGAAAGCGCGGAGGCGGCCTCACAAGAGGCGCCTGCCGAGACGTCCGCTGCCCAGGAGGAGGCCGAGCCCGCCGGGAAAGCGTCTGCCAAAAAGGCCGGCACCAAGACGGCTTCCAAGAAGGCCACGGCTGCCAAGGCCGCGGAAGAAGAGTCCGAAACGCCGGAGCGCGCCAAGGATGACGCGGCCGGGACCGCCGATGAGAAGGCGGAAGCCGGAGAGGCCGCCGAGGAGCCCGACAAGGCTGAAGGGACAAAGAAGGCGGCCAAGACCAAGGCCTCCAAGAAGACCGGGAAAGCCAAGGCTGCCAAAGAGGCCGAGGCCGAAGAGGCTGACGCTGGAGAGGCTGACGCCGAAGAGGCATCGAAGGACGGCTGAGGCAGCCTGCCCGGGAGCAAGCGCTTCATCGGGCAATACTTTCGTCTGCTCCGGTGCCATGCCGGGGATGGATGGACGAATGCGCGGGGGAGAGAGTCATGCCGGCTCTCTCCCCTTGCCATTTGGGGGCGCCGCACATGCTCCTGTTCCCCCGTCATCAGCATATCCGGCCCCTATCGGAGCCTGTCCAGGCTCCATCGGAGCCGTAATCCATCACGAGCGCATCACCACCCTCTGCGCGCCGTCAGGAGCCCATCCTGCACATGCACCTGTCCCGACATGCACCCGCCCTGACAGGAAGACGGCCTGAGACGGGCAGGAGAGGGAGAAGCGGAGGAGGGCAGGCCAGGGGACAGGCGCAGAGGACAGGAAAGGCGCAGGGAGCAGACGTAGCGGACAGGAACGGGGGCATCCCCTTCCGGCAGGATGGATAGGAATTTGCCTCCCGATTTTGGGAGTGGGCTTGCCAAAGCCGAAATTTGAGGATTAAAATAATATTGGATTCGCTGAACTGCGTGAAAATGCAATTATTTTGCGTGGCCGGTGGATCGCAACGGGAACAGGAGGGAGTGATCCAATGGGCGGTTTTCGCATGATGCGGACGCCACGGCCGATGGTGCGGCACGGGCGCTCGTGCAGTCTCCGGCGCAGGACGCAGGTATCTGCCGCAAAACCGGCATCCCGGCTGCGGCAGCTTCTGTTGACGGGCGCTCTGCTGACGCCGTGGCTGGTAGCCTCTCACCCCGCCCTGGCGCAGGCGGTGCAAGGCGACGAGGGAGCAGGAACAAAGGATCAGCAGGACCAGAAGGAAACGGCCAGCATCGAGGAAATCGTGGTGACCGCCACCAAGCGTGGTGCCCAGCGGATCCAGGAGGTGCCGATGTCCATCCAGGCGGTCACCTCCGAGCAGATTGCCGAGACCGGCGCGCTGGAATTTTCCGATCTTGCCGGCCTCGTTCCCAGCCTGCAGATTCAGGATCTCGGCCCGGGTGACAAGGAATACATCATCCGGGGCGTCAATTCCTCTGCGGTGGCCACGGTGGGCGTCTATTATGACGAGGCCGTCATCACGGCACGCAACAAGCAGGATGGCGGCGGCCGCCAGGCGGATATCGAGCTGCATGATCTCGCCCGGGTGGAGGTGCTCAAAGGCCCCCAGGGCACGCTTTATGGCGCAAGCTCGATGTCCGGCACCATCCGCTTCATTCCCAATGCGCCGGATCCGTCCGGTTTTGACTTCAACGCCTCCGGCACGATCTCCGGCACCCGCTTCGGCGGCGCCAATTACCACCTTGATGCGATGGCCAACATGCCGATCGTCGAGGACAAGCTGGCGTTGAGAGCGGTGGGGTGGTTCACCGACGAGTCGGGCTATATCGACAATGTCCGCCTCAATCGCAAGAATGCCAACACGAACAATGTCTATGGCGGGCGCTTCGCCCTGCGCCTGACGCCGACTCCGCGGCTGGATCTGACGGCATCCGCCGTGATCCAGCATCGTGAAGTGGGGGATACCTCCCGCTTCATGCCGCGCTATGATCCCACCTATCTTGCCAATCTGCAGACCTTCGCCGGAGCACTGGCGGCTGCCGGCTTTCCGGTGGCTGCCCCGCCGGTCGGAGATCTCAAGTCCCAGGATTTCACGATCAATGAGTGGAACGAGGATCTCCAGCTCTATGGCGTGAAGGGCGAATATGACACGGGGGTGGGGAGCCTGTTCGCCACCGTGAACTACTACAAGCGCCGGATCGATTTCCGCTTTGATTCCACGCCGATCCTGCTGTTCTTCGGCGCGCCGGCCCCGGCCGTGACATTCGAACCGCAGGAGCGGGAGGTGACCTCGGGCGAGCTCCGCTTTGCCTCCGATTTTGATGGGCCCTTCAATATCGTCATCGGCGGGTTCGTCTCGGCGGAGAACAAGAATTTCGAGGTCCGCGTGATGGCGACCGGCCCCACCGGCCTGCCCCTCGGCCCCTGGGATCCCACCAAGGACTTCTTCCTTGACGGGCCGCCGAACTCCGCCATTTTCGGCCGCTTCAAGAAGGACGACCTCAATCAGCAGGCCCTCTTCGGCGAGGCGACCCTTGATGTGACGGATGAGCTGCATGTGACGGTTGGAGGCCGTCTGTTCCATTATCGCCTGACTTCCGTGGGCGCGCAGACCAAGCCCTTCGTCGGTTTCGTGGATACGCCGCGAGCGGTGAACGTGAAGACCTCCACGACCAACTTCCAGTTCAAGGGCAATGTCTCCTATGACGTCACGGAGGATGCGCTCGTCTATTTCACGGCGGCCGAGGGCTTCCGCGTCGGCGGCACGAACGACGCCGCGATCAATCCGACGGGGATCGACATCCCGGTCTCCTTCCGGCCGGACAATCTGTGGAACTACGAACTCGGCTGGAAATCGACGCTGCTTGATGGTCGGGTCATCTTCAATGCGGCCGGCTACATCATCGTCTGGAACGACATGCAGGTGCCGGGCGTTGATCCCTCGGGTGCGTTTCCCATCATCGTGAATGCCGGCAAGGCCCGCATCGACGGCTTCGAGTTCGAAATCCATGCCCGTCCGCTCGCGGGGCTGGACGTGATGCTGGGCGGCTCCGTTCAGAATGCGCGCCTGAGACAGGATCAGCCTCTGGCCGATCCGGCCAATCCGGCCTTTGATCCGAATGCGGGCATCAAGGGCGACAAGATCCCGAATGTCCCGGATTTCCAGGCCGCGGCCGCCGTCACCTATCGCAAGCCGCTGACCGCCGGCCTCGATGGCCTTGTCCATTTCGACTGGAGCTATCGCGGGGACGTCAATACCCAGTTCCGGCCGACGAGTCCGTTCAATGTGCCGCTCAAGCATTACTCGCTCGTCAATCTCCGCCTCGGGGTCGAGAACGCCAACTGGGAGCTCAGCTTCTATGCCCGCAATCTCTTCGACAAGCGGGCGCAGGTGGATGCGATCTCGAGCTTCCAGGACCCCTTGGCCTTCATCACCGTGCGACCGCGCACATTGGGCGCACGGCTGACCTATCGCCGCTAGGAAGGGGTGGAGAAAATGTGATTCGTGACGATCCGACCAGGAGACGTCTTGCGCGCGCGGGTGTCCCGTCTCCGCCCGTGCGTTGCGGCGGGAGAGCTCGCCCCATCGCCTCTCCCGCCGCATCCTTTTTCGGGATGGTGTGGTATTCTGGCGCAGGCACCAACGTCCATTACAGGAACCGGAGCAGGAAAGGGTCCCATGACCACGGCTTCAACCGAACCCGTCATTGCCCGCAAAAAGCCCTATCTCGTGCGTCTGGCGAAAAAGGGCCGCACCTACTGGTGGTGCGCCTGTGGGCGGAGCAGAAAACAGCCCTTCTGTGACGGCTCGCACAAGGGCACGGGCATCGAGCCGGTGCCCTATGTCGCAAAGGCCGATGGCGAGGAAGTCCTGTTCTGCGGCTGCAAGCACACGCGGCACCCGCCCCTGTGCGACGGCAGCCACAACAATCTCGGCGATACCTATGAGGAGGCGAGTGCCGACGAAATCGCCGCGACTGCGGACATCCCCGTCACCCCCTTCGACGAGACGGGCAGGGCGCGGCTCGATGGCGGGTGCTTCGTGTTGCGTCCGGCCGGCCGCTGGCGGGAAATCGGCGGTGGCTGGCGCATGGAGCCGCTCATCACGGCGGAAGACGGGGCGCGTCATCTCGCCCAGTACCGCCTGCTCGCGGAAGGCCGCACCGCACCTCTCACGTTCGGACAGAACAGCGAAGTCGTGCTGTTTGCCTGTGCCGGGGCCGGCGAGCTCATGATCGCCGGGCGCTCCTGCCCGCTTGCCCCTCTGACGGGCTATCACGTCCTGCCCGGGGAGACGGTGGAGCTGCGGGCCAGTCCGGATGGCCCGGCGGAGCTGATCGCCACGCAATGTCCGCTTGGCAAGCCGCCGGCCCTTGCCGAAACGTCGGCTGCGGTTGCCTCCGCGCAAGACGAGCGGCTGCGCTGGCAGCGGTACGATCCCGCCCGCCGCGAGCGGATGGCCGACCGTTTCTACCAGGTGCTCGTGGGGCCCGAGACGGGCTCGGAACAGGTCACGCTGTTCATCGGCGAGATTCCGCGTTCGCGCGCGGCCGGCCATCGCCATCTCTATGAGGAGGCGATCGTGATCCTGACGGGCTCCGGTTTCATGTGGACGGAGCGTGCCCGTGCCGCGGTGCGGCCCGGTGACGTGATCTTCCTGCCGGCCCGCCAGATCCACTCTCTCGAATGCACCGATCCCGGCGGCATGCGCCTGGCCGGCGCCTTCTATCCGGCAGGAAGCCCGGCGATCAATTACTGAGATCAGGCAGCGCGGAGCCGGCCTGCAGTGTCTTCCGGCCCGCTCACGATTGGCCGATCTTTGTCGTGATGGCCGGGCGTGCTAGGCCGTGTGGAGGAGAAACGGGCGGTTCAGGGGAGAGCGCAATGACAGGAAAGGGAGGGGGAGCATGACGGAGGAACGGCGTCCAAAGGGGCTGCCTCGGTGGTCTTCGCATCTGGGCTTCGTATTGACGGCGGCGGGAGCGGCCGTCGGCCTCGGCAATATCTGGCGCTTTCCCTATCTTGCCGGCGAGAACGGGGGAGGAGCATTCGTGCTCGTCTATCTTCTCGCGGTTGCCGTCATCGGCTTTCCGATCATGGTTGCCGAGCTGTGGATGGGCCGGCATGGCGGCGGCAATGCCGAGTCGGCGGTCCGGGCGCTCAGAGACGAATTCGCCGCCGGAGCCTGGTGGCAGGCGATCGGCCACCTGTCCCTGCTGCTGCCCTTCGTGGGCATCGGCTACTATTCCGTCGTGGCCGGCTGGGTGCTGGACTATCTGTGGCTTTATGTCTCGGGTGCGGGATCCACGGTGGTGAATGCGGGCCCGGAAAGCAGCCATTTCGAGATGCTGCTCGCCTCTCCCCTGCGGCTGTTCTTCTTTCATGCCCTGTTCATGGGATGCGTGATCGCCGTCGTCGCCCAGGGTGTTCAGCACGGCCTTGAGCGGGCGGCGCGGATCATGATGCCGGCGCTCTTTCTTCTGCTGCTTGCTCTCGTCGTCTATGCCGCATTCCAGGGCGACTTCGCCCGCGGCGTGGCCTTTCTCTTCGACCCGGATTTTTCGAAGCTGACCTGGCGGTCCGTTCTGCTGGCCGTCGGCCAGGCCTTCTTCTCGCTTGCGATCGGCATCGGCGCGATGATGACATTCGGGGCCTATCTGGCGCCGGAGGAAAGCCTTCCCCGTTCCGCCGTGCAGATCTGTGCGACGGATACGGCCGTTGCCGTGCTGGCGGGGCTTGCGATCTTTCCGATCGTCTTCGCACTCGGCATCGATCCGGCAGAGGGACCGGGGCTGATCTTCGAGACCCTGCCCCGGGCATTTGCCCGCATTCCGGCTGGTGAGGGGTTGGGCGTGGTCTTTTTCGCCCTTGTCTTCTTTGCGGCCTTCACGACGGGGATCGCAACCCTCGAGCCCGTTGTCGCCTGGGCGGCAGGCCGCGGTATCTCGCGCCCCGTGGCCGCTCTGGCCTGCGGAGGGGCGGCCTGGGTGATCGGCGCGGCGGCCGCGCTGTCATTCAACATCTGGAAGGATGTCCACCCTCTCGTCTTCCTGCCGGGATTTGAGACCCGCGGCATCTTCGATACGCTCGACTACGCGATCGCCAGCCTCCTGCTGCCCATCAATGGCATGCTGATCGCGCTGTTCGTCGGCTGGGTGGTGCCGCAGACGGTGCTCAAGGTGGAAGTCGGCATGCCGCCCGTCATTCAGCGGCTCTGGCGTCTGTTCCTCAAGGTTCTCGCGCCACTGGCCATTCTGGCCGTTCTGATCTGGGGTTGAAAGCGAGGAGATGATGAGCACACCGGCATCCGAAACCGCCCACACCGGCATCCTGCGGGATCATTTTCCGATTCTGGCGCACACCACCTATGTGAACGCCTGTTCCCATGGCGCGCTCTCGCGGGAGGTGGAGGCGGCCTACCACAGCTATCTCGGCCGTCGCCATGAGGTGGGGGCGGACTGGGACAACTGGGTCGCTCTCCTCGAGGAGGTGCGCGGGCTGTTCGCGCGGCTGATCGGCGCAACGCCCGATGAGGTGGCGATCACCACCTCCGCTTCCGCGGCTCTGGACAGTCTGGTCAGTGCGCTCATCCCCGATCCCCGCCGCAACCGGATCGTCCTTTCGGACTACGAGTTTCCGACCGTGGGCCAGATCTGGCATGCCCAGAGCCCCCGCGGATTCGAGATCGTGCGTGTGCGCGAGGAGCCCGACAACCGCATCCCCCTCTCACGCTTTGAAGAGGCGATCGACGAGCGCACGGCCGTCGTCTCCATCGCCCATGTCTGCTATCGTCATGGCGGCGTGAACCGGGTGCGCGAGATCGCCAGGCTTGCCCATGATGCCGGCGCCATCCTCGTCCTCGATGCCTATCAGGGGCTTGGCCAGATTCCCATCGATGTGAACGAGCTCGATGTGGACGTGCTGATCGGTGGCGCGCTCAAATATCTGCTCGCCAGCGCCGGCCTCGGCTTTCTCTATGTGCGCCGCGAGCTGGTGGAGCGGCTGTCTCCCTATGTGACGGGCTGGTTCGCGCAGGCGAACATCGCGGCGATGGATCCCTGGCACCACGATCCGGCTCCTACGGCCCGCCGATTCGAAACGGGGACGCCACCCGTCCCCAATCTCTATGCCGGCAAGGCCGGGCTGGAACTCGTCCTGGGAGTCGGCCTGCCGCGGATTGCCGCGGCCATCGATCGCCTGACGGAGGTGCTGGTGGCCGGACTCGCCGAGCTTGGCGCCACGGTTGCCACACCATTGGGCGAAGGCGAGCATGGCGCTCTGATCGCGGTGCGATCGGCGGATCCCGAGGCCCTGGTGACCCGGCTCAAGGCGGAGCGGATCGTCACCTCTTCGCGTGACGGCAATCTGCGGATTTCCCCGCATTTCTACAACACGGAAGAGGACATGGCGCGCGTCGTCACGGCCCTTGCCCGTCACCGCGATCTGCTCGCCTGAGGAATCTTTGCGGTTTTCATCAAAAAAAGCCGGCCCGGACAAAGGGGCACCGGGCCGGCCAGTCGCACGCTTCGCAAAGGGAGTGAGCGAGAGAAAGCGGTCACCCATCAACGGGGGCTGGTTGGCAACCGCTCCGTGCCTCACTCACGAGGCATGACAACCCTTCAACAAGCATGCCAACATAAGCGAAAACTAAAATCCCTATTCAATCAATGCCTTATTCGAAGTTCTTCCAAGAGAAAGGAACGTTCGCTTGCATTCTGCAGTCGCAGATCGAACGCCCTGTTGCAAATTGCATCGCGGGATGAAGCGGTTTCAGGCCGAGGATGGGCAGGCGGTCGGCAAGACCGGCCCTCCGTCTGCTTCTGCCATGCGCCGGCAAGCGCGTTCCGCGACAAGAAAGGATTAACGGCCTGCCGCTAGGATGCAACGGCAATGGGCCGATCGGCTTTCCGGCCGGTCGGATGATGCGGACGGAACCTCGCAACGGGAACGGGATGCCCATGACGGGAACGGGAAGGCGAACGGTTGCCCTGCTGCTTCTTCTGGGGCTGCTGGTGGAAAGCGGCCGGCCCGTGCAGGCGCTTCAGAGCACCGTCGAAGACGAGGGCATCCGCTATATCGACGTCACGCCGCTTGACGTGCCGCTCACGCGGGGCGGCTTCATTCAGGGACATGCGGTGGTCCGGGCCTCTCTCAAGGTGGAGACGCCGGCAGCGCGCGCAAAGGTTGAGGCGATGCTGCCCAAGCTGGAGGCCGCTTTCCTGATGGTGGTGACCGAGCTGGCACGATATGATCTGGAGGCCGATGCACCGATCGATACCGGCCTCGTGCGCCAGCGCCTTCAGGAAGCTGCGGACCGGATCCTGGGCCCCGAAGTCGCACGGGTTTTCGTCATCGAGGCGATGACGACCCGCTAGCCTGCACCGGTCGATCGCGGCCGGACCTGCGTTGCGGCCGGGCCCCGCGCCGCCGGCGGCCCTGTGCCCATGCCTCCTCTTCACGGCAATGCGCTCATGCCTCGTCTTCCTGGCAGGCAGAAGAACACCGGCAGGCGGTGAAAAGCGGGCGGGCAGGAAGAAGCGAGCGGTGCCTTTGCCCCGGTCTGCCGCGGGGAGCGGCGTCATGGATCGGGCAGCGCTTGACGGCCGAAGAGACCATGAGATATGAGAGCGCGCCCTTCGCGCATGGACCGGGTTCACAAGGCACGGGCGGCCGTGCTTCATGAGGGCCGGGATGAGGAGACGCCGTGCGGTCTCATCATCGCTTCTGGCGGGCGTAGCTCAACTGGTTAGAGCGCCGGGTTGTGGTCCCGGAGGCTGTGGGTTCAAGTCCCATCGCTCGCCCCAGTCCCCTTCGCATATCACTGCTGAGACGTCCATGGCCGGGCGGTGCCCGGGTCCTGTCTTCGTCCGCTCGGACCCAAGGCCGGCTGGCCGCAGGGCCATGACCCCTGTCAGGATCCCTTCAGGGCCTCTATCATCTATCATCCCGGGCAGGGACTGGCATATGATGCGGGCGGCTGGTCAAACCGGTCCGGCGGGAGAGTGCCGATGCGTTTCTTCGATTCCTGTGATCAGGCGGTCCTGCTGACCAATGCGGAATCCCGCAAGGCGGACATGGCGGCGGTCGAGGCCGGGCGCAGTCTGGCAGCGCTGATGGAGGCGGCCGGGCGGGCGGTGGCCGAAGTCGCCTGGCTTCAGTTCCGGCCGCGGCGGGTGCTGGTGCTGGCCGGCCCCGGCAACAATGGCGGCGACGCGTATGTGGCTGCCGATCATCTCCGGCGCATGGGGGTGGCGGTCACGATCACGAGTCTGGCGGCTGCAGGCCGGGAATCGGCGGAAGCCGGAGCGGCCCGCAAGCGGGTCGAGGATCTGCCGCAGCTGTCCCCCGAGGAGCTGCTTGCGGAATCCGCGGGACCGGAAGCCTGGGATCTCGTGATCGACGGTCTGTTCGGTGCCGGGCTCAGCCGCCCCCTTGCCGGGCCGGCGGCTGCCCTCGTGCGCTGGGCCAATGACCGGGCCTGCCGCCGGCTTGCCATAGACATCCCGAGCGGTGTGCAGGGTGATGACGGCGCCGTGCTGGGAGAGGCGATCCGGGCGGATGTCACCGTGACCTTCTTTCGTCGCAAGCGCGGTCATCTGCTCATGCCCGGGCGTTCCTACTGCGGACGGATCGCCATTGCGGAGATCGGCATTCCCGACACGGTCTTGGCGGATATCGCACCTCGGGTGATCGCCAACGATCCCGGCTGGTGGCAGGCCTTCTGGCCGCGCTGGCCGCTGACGGTCCACAAATATGCGCGCGGCAGCCTTCTGGTGATCGGGGGACGACCGCCCACGCTTGGTGCTGCGCGTCTGGCCGCCCGGGCGGGTCTGCGGGTTGGAGCCGGCATCGTGACGCTGGCCACCCCCCGGGAAGCCTGGGCCGTCCAGGCCGCGGCCCTGGAGACGGTTCTGGTAGCGCCTTTCGACCATGCCGACGAATTGGCGGATCGGCTTTCCGATCCCCGCCTCAAGGCGGTCGTCTTCGGTCCCGGAGCCGGGCGGGATGAATGGACGCGCAGGCTTGTGACACTGCTGCGCGCCCGGCCGCGCCCCACCGTGCTGGATGCCGATGCGCTTTCCGCCTTTGCCTCCAGGCCGGAAGACCTGTTCGCGCTGCTGGACGAGGATGTGGTGCTGACACCTCATGAAGGAGAGTTCGCACGGCTGTTTCCCGATCTGGCAACAGGCGGGAGCAAGATCGCCCGGGCCCAGGAAGCCGCCCGCCGGGCCGGTGCCGTCGTCCTGCTCAAGGGAGCCGATACCGTGATTGCGCATCCGGGAGGAACGGCGGTGGTGGATGCCGCCGATTGTCCGCAACTGGCCACCGGTGGCTCGGGCGACATTCTCTCCGGCCTCATCGGCGGACTGATGGCTCAGGGATTGCCGGCCATGCTGGCGGCCACCATCGGCCAGTGGCTGCTCAAGACGGCCGCCGGTCATTTTGGACGCGGCATGATCGCCAGCGACCTTCTCGCTGCGCTTCCTGCGGCCATGGCGGCCGTGGACCGTCCCTCCCGGCCGGATGCCGGGCCGCTGCCGCATGGCGTGAGATGGGGATAGGGGCTTGCGCTCGTTGGCCGCGTTTGCGTAAAGCGTCTGGCCGAAGCTTCGCGGAAAAGAGAGGATCATCCGCAAGCGGTGCTTGCTGCCTGACCAGACCCCGGTCGGCGGGCGTGGCGGAACTGGTAGACGCGCCAGATTTAGGTTCTGGTGTCCGGCAAGGACGTGGGGGTTCAAGTCCCTCCGCCCGCACCACGCTCCCAAGCCGCGGGCGCACCCCGTGCCCGGCGGTCGGGGTTGGAGGGAGCGACAGGGAAGAAATGACGAGAGCGCCGGATGGCGATGTCCGGCTGGCGAGAGATGGAAATACGCAACGATGGCTTGTGAAGTCCAGGAACTCGAAAAGGAAGGGCTGCGGCGGCGTTTCGCGGTGGTGGTGGACCGCGAGGAGATCGACCGGCGCATGCAGATGGCGCTCATGGACCTGCGCGACAAGGTGCGCCTGAAAGGCTTCCGCCCGGGCAAGGCGCCCCTGTCCCTTCTTGAGAAGCTCTATGGCGAGGCCATCTTCGGCGAGGTCGCCGAAGAGACCATCAAGGAACATACCGAACGCCTTTTCCGCGATCGCAAATTGCGCCCGGCGCTTCAGCCCGACGTGTCGGTGGAGGAGGCGGATCGCGAGAAGGGTATCCGCTACGAGGTCACGGCCGAGGTCCTGCCCGAGATCGACGTCTCCGGCTTCGAGGCGCCGGCGGTCGAACGGCTGGTGGCCGAGATCACCGACGAGGATGTGGATGCGGCCCTTGCCCGGCTTGCCGAGCAGGCCAAGCGGTATGAGCCGGCCGACGCCAAGGCCAAGGCCGCGGAAGGGGACATGGTGGTCATCGACTTCGAAGGGCGCATCGATGGCGAGCCCTTTGAAGGCGGCCGGGGAGAAGGAGCCCAGCTCATCCTGGGGGCCGGTCAGTTCCTGCCGGGTTTCGAGGAAGGCCTCGTCGGCGCCAAGGCCGGAGAGACACGTGAGGTCGAGGTAACCTTTCCGGACGACTATCCGCGCTCCGAGCTCGCGGGCAGGACGGCGCAGTTCTCCGTGACGGTCAAGGAGGTGCGCAAGCCGGTGGTGCCCGAGGTTGACGATGCCCTTGCCCAGCAGTTCGGCCTGACCGATCTGGAGGCGCTGAAAAAGGCCGTGCGTGACCAGCTGGAGCAGGAGGCGCGGGAGCTTTCCCGGCAGGCCGCCAAGCGGCTGCTGCTTGACGAGCTGGCCGCCCGTTACGACTTTCCCGTGCCGGAAGGCATGGTCGCGCTGGAGTATCGGCAGATCTGGGAGCAGATCAAGCGCGACATGATCGCCTCCGGCGCCGCCAGCGCGGAGGAGCTGGAAGGCAAGGAGGAGCCTGAAGACGAGGCCGAGCGCAAGGAATTCCGCGCCATTGCGGAGCGCCGCGTGCGGCTGGGACTGCTCTTGTCCGAGGTCGGGCTGGCCAACAATATCGAGATCTCGCGTGACGAGCTGATGCGCAAGGTTGCCGAGGAGGCGCGCCGTTTCCCTGGCCAGGAGCGGCAGGTCTATGAGTTCTATACCAAGAATCCCCAGGCGATGGCCCAGCTGCGCGCGCCCATCTACGAGGACAAGGTGGTCGATTTCGTGCTCGAAATGGCCCCGGGAGAGCAGCGCACCGTGTCTCTTGCCACATTGAGGCGCGTGGTCGAGGAAGGGCCCGAGGCTCTGGAAACGGCTGACGAGGCGGGCTCGGCGGCAAAGACCGGAACGGGCCGCAAGAAGAAGGCCGCTGCCGGCAAGAAGGAGAAGACGGACAAGAAGGCCCAGACGGCCGCCGGGAAGAAGAGCAGCGCCAAGACGACCGCAAGGAAGACGACGAAATCCGCAGGCGGAAAGGCCGGGCCCGGGAAGTCGGGCGCAAAGAGCACGGGTGGCAAGACGAGCAGGGCGGCCAAGACCGGAAAGACGACGGCGAAGGCGTCGAAGACGTCGAAGACGGAACAGAGCTGAGGGCTCTGCCGTTGACCAACGGACAGGACGGGAAAAGGACGATGACCGATATCGAGGAAATCACGGCGCAGCTTGTGCCGATGGTGGTCGAGCAGACACCGCGCGGCGAGCGGGCCTTCGACATCTATTCCCGCCTGCTCAAGGAACGAATCGTGTTCCTGACGGGACCTGTCGAGGATCACGTCGCCAGCCTCGTCATCGCCCAGTTTCTGTTTCTGGAGGCCGAAAATCCGAAGAAGGACATCTTCTTCTACATCAATTCGCCGGGTGGCGTCGTGACGGCGGGCCTCGCCATCTATGACACCATGCAGTACATCAGGCCGGATGTCGCGACATTGTGCATCGGCCAGGCGGCCTCCATGGGCTCCCTCCTGCTGGCTGCGGGTGCGCCGGGCAAGCGGTTCGCTCTGCCGAATGCGCGGATCATGGTGCACCAGCCTTCGGGCGGTTTCCGCGGCCAGGCGACCGATATCGAAATCCAGGCCCGTGAAATTCTCCGGCTCAAGGAGCGCCTCAACAAGATCTATGTGCGCCATACCGGTCAGCCGCTCGATGAGGTGGAAAAGGCCCTGGAGCGGGACCGCTGGATGAGCGCGGACGAGGCGCGCGAGTGGGGGCTCGTGGACGAGGTGATCGAAAAGCGGCCCGGCGGTGACGAGGCGGTCGAGACGTAATCCGGCCGCTCCGGGCCCTTCTTGCCGGGCGGACGGAAAATGCAGGCCGCGTTAACCGGTAAGGAAGACTTGAAATCTATCCTGGGAAGGTGCCATCTCTAGCAGGTGGTGCGGGCATCGCCGCCGAAAAGCATGCGGATGCACGCACGGCCAGGCAGAGTGGACACGGCAGACAACGGCGCAAGAGGAATCGGAACGCATGAGCAAGATCGGCGGTGGCGATTCGAAGAACACGCTTTACTGCTCGTTCTGCGGCAAGAGCCAGCACGAGGTGCGCAAGCTCATCGCCGGGCCGACCGTGTTCATCTGCGATGAGTGCGTCGAGCTGTGCACGGACATCATTCGTGAGGAAAGCAAGAGCGGCGTTTCCAAGTCCGGTGAGGGCGTGCCGACTCCGGCAACCATTCTCAAGGTGCTGGATGACTATGTGATCGGCCAGGACCGGGCGAAGAAAATTCTCTCGGTTGCCGTGCACAATCACTACAAGCGCCTCCAGCACCAGGGGCGCAATGATGTCGAGCTGCAGAAGTCGAACATCCTGCTCATCGGCCCCACCGGCTGCGGCAAGACCCTGCTGGCCCAGACTCTGGCCCGCATTCTGGACGTGCCCTTCACCATGGCCGATGCCACCACGCTCACCGAGGCCGGCTATGTGGGCGAGGATGTCGAGAACATCATCCTGAAACTGCTCCAGGCGGCCGACTACAATGTCGAGCGCGCGCAGCGCGGCATCGTCTACATCGACGAGATCGACAAGATCAGCCGCAAGTCGGAAAATCCCTCCATCACCCGGGATGTCTCGGGCGAGGGGGTCCAACAGGCGCTGCTCAAGATCCTGGAAGGCACGGTCGCCAGCGTGCCGCCGCAGGGAGGGCGCAAGCATCCCCAGCAGGAGTTCCTGCAGGTGGATACCACCAACATCCTGTTCATCTGCGGCGGCGCTTTTGCCGGGCTCGACAAGATCATCGCCAATCGTCTGGAAGGCCGCTCGATCGGCTTTGGCGCCAATGTCGCAGCCCCCGAGGAACGCAAGATCGGGGACATTCTGGCCGAAGTGCAGCCGGAGGATCTGCTCAAGTTCGGTCTCATCCCCGAGTTCATCGGCCGTCTGCCCGTGATCGCGACGCTGGACGATCTTGACGAGGCAGCCCTCATCGAAATCCTCTCGAAGCCCAAGAATGCGCTCTTGAAGCAGTATCAGCGCCTCTTCGAGATGGAGAACGTCCAGCTCACCTTCACGGAAGAAGCCATGCGGGCCATCGCCCGCAAGGCGCTGGCGCGCAAGACGGGGGCGCGCGGCCTGCGTTCGATCATGGAGGACATCCTGCTGGACACCATGTTCGAGCTGCCCTCCCTGGAAGGGGTGGAGGAGGTCGTCGTCAACGCCGATGTCGTGGAAAAGCGCGCGCGGCCCCTCTACATCTACTCCGACCGCGCCCGGCCCGAGGCCGGCAAACCCGCCTGAGGGCGCGACCACCGGCCTGTCCCTTTCCGGCAAGAAGAGCGCTGGCGGCGCATCCGTCCGGCCGCTGTCCGGTGTCCGTGCGGAATTCATTCCTGCAACGACTTGAAGGTCTTGGCATGAATTCCCACATCAGGTGACGAGCGCGGCTTGCCTTTGTGGCAGGACCGCGGAATAGTGATCCGGAAAAGAACGATGCCCCTTTCGCTGCGGGCATCAGGTGAGAAGTTCCAGACAGTAGCCATGACCAGTATTCCAGAAACAGTTGAAACGCCTGAAATCACGCCCGTGCTGGCATTGCGCGACATTGTGGTCTTTCCCCACATGGTCGTGCCGCTGTTCGTGGGCCGTGAAAAGAGCATCGCAGCCCTTGAGGCCGTGGTGAAGGACGACAAGCCGATCCTTCTGCTTACCCAGAAGGATGCCGGTGAGGACGATCCCAAGCCGGAAGGGCTTTATGAGGTGGGCACGCTCGCCCAGGTTCTCCAGCTTCTCCGCTTGCCGGACGGCACGGTGAAGGTGCTGGTGGAAGGCCGCGCGCGTCGCCGCGTGCTGCGGTTTACCGAGCGCAGCGATTACCTCGAAGCCGTGACCGAACCGGTGGTCGAGACGGTTCGTGACGAGGCGGAAAAGCGGGCGCTCATGCGTTCGATCCTGACGCGCTTCGAGGAGTATGTGAAGCTCAACAAGAAGATTCCGGGCGAGGTGCTCGTCACCCTCGGGCAGATCGATGATGCGGCCAAGTTCGCGGATACCGTGGCCGCCCATCTCGCCCTCAAGATCGCGGACAAGCAGGCGCTGCTCGAGACGGCCGATGTCGTCGAGCGGCTGGAGAAGGTCTTCGCCTTCCTGGAGGGCGAGATCAGCGTCCTCGAGGTGGAAAAGCGCATCCGCGGCCGCGTCAAGCGGCAGATGGAGAAGACCCAGCGCGAGTACTACCTCAACGAACAGCTCAAGGCGATCCAGAAGGAGCTGGGCGAGGGGGATGACAGTCGCGAGGAGATTGCCGAGCTCGAAAAGAAGATCAAGAAGACCAAGCTGTCCAAGGAGGCGCGCGAGAAGGCGCTGGCCGAGCTGAAGAAGCTCAAGTCCATGAGCCCGATGTCGGCCGAGGCCACCGTCGTGCGCAATTATCTGGACTGGCTGCTCTCGCTGCCCTGGGGCAAGCGCACCAAGGTCTCGAACGACATCGTGAAGGCCGCCGAGATCCTGGATGCGGACCACTATGGTCTTGAGAAGGTCAAGGAGCGGATCCTGGAGTATCTTGCCGTCCAGGCCCGCTCGGGCAGCGCCCGGGGCCCGATCCTGTGCCTCGTGGGGCCGCCCGGCGTCGGCAAGACTTCGCTGGGCCGGTCGATCGCGAAGGCGACGGGCCGCAACTTCGTGCGGTTTTCGCTGGGTGGTGTGCGCGACGAGGCCGAGATTCGTGGCCATCGCCGCACCTATGTCGGTGCGTTGCCGGGCAAGATCATCCAGTCGATGAAGAAGGCGGGCTCGATGAATCCGCTCTTCCTGCTGGACGAGATCGACAAGCTCGGCCAGGATTTCCGGGGCGATCCGGCGTCCGCCCTTCTTGAGGTGCTGGATCCCGAGCAGAATGCCCATTTCCAGGATCATTACCTGGAGGTGGACTTCGATCTCTCCGACGTGATGTTCGTGACCACCGCGAACACGCTCAACATGCCGCAGCCATTGCTGGACCGCATGGAGATCATCCAGCTGTCCGGCTACACCGAGGACGAGAAGGTCGAAATCGCCAGGCGCCATCTCATCCCCAAGCTGCTCAAGCGGCATGGCCTGAAGCCCGAGGAGTGGTCGATCTCCGAAGGGGCGCTGCGGGATCTCATCCGCTATTACACCCGTGAAGCCGGTGTGCGGAACCTGGAGCGCATGCTGGCGAAGCTTCAGCGGCGGGCGGTTCGCGAAATCGTCCAGAACGAGGCCAAGGCGGTGCATGTGACACGCCGGAATCTGGCCAAGTATGCCGGTGTGCGCCGCTATCGCTATGGCCTGGCCGAGGAGGAGGATGCGGTGGGTGTGACCACCGGCCTCGCCTGGACGGAGGTCGGCGGCGACATCCTGATGATCGAGGCCGTCGTCACCCCCGGCAAGGGCCGGGTGCGCACCACCGGCAAGCTCGGCGAGGTGATGAAGGAGTCGATCGAGGCCGCACGCTCCTACGTCCACTCGCGCGCGATCGCCTTCGGCATCGATCCCAAGCTGTTCGAGACGCGCGACATTCACATCCACGTGCCGGAAGGGGCGATTCCGAAGGACGGACCGTCAGCCGGCATCGCGATGGTCACCTCCATCGTCTCGGCGCTGACGGGGATTCCGGTGCGCGCGGATGTCGCGATGACGGGCGAGGTGACGCTGAGAGGGCGCGTGCTGCCGATCGGCGGTCTGAAGGAGAAGCTGCTGGCCGCGCAGCGCGCCGGGATCAAGACCGTGCTGATTCCGGAAGAGAACGTCAAGGATCTGGCCGAGATTCCGGACAAGGTGAAGCGGGGCCTCAAGATCCTGCCGGTCAGGACGGCCGAGGAAGTCCTCAAGCATGCCCTGACGCGGCCGCTCGTGCCTCTTGAGTGGGACGAGGAAAGCGCCTCCTTGAAGCCCGTACCGGCGGACGGGGCCGAAGAAAAGCCGGAACATCCCGTCGCCCATTGAGCGCGATTCGTATCCCTGTTCCCAGCGATGAAGCAGCAGTGAGCCGCCGCCGGTAGCCGGAACCGGCGGCGGTCCGCTGTTTTGCGGCCCATCTCCCCCCGAAAACGGCAGGGCCGAACGGGCAGGAAGAGGGCGGTGTCGCAATCACCACGACAAAGCTGTGGAAAAGCGCGCAAATAGCGCGTTTTTCCTTTTGACAGCATGGCGGCCTCCTGCCTACACTCCGGCCACAATCCTTGGAGGAAACCCACAGCAACCACGAGGGGGTTTGACCTTGAACAAGAACGATCTCATCTCCAAAGTTGCCGACGCCACGGGCCTGTCGAAGGCTGAGGCCGCAAAGGCCGTGGACGCGGTATTTTCCACCATCACCGATGCGCTCAAGAGCGGTGACGATGTGCGGCTGGTCGGATTCGGGACCTTTTCGGTCGCCACCCGGGCCGCCACCACGGGCCGCAATCCGCGCACGGGTGAGACCATTCAGATCCCCGCCTCGAAGCAGCCCAAGTTCAAGGCGGGCAAACAGCTCAAGGACGCGGTGAACGGCTGATCTTCCAGCCCGGAACCGGTGTTTTTCAGCAAATCCGTTCCGAACGGATGGGGTTTGTGCTGGCGGCTGCCTCTTGTCATGAGAGGCAGCCGTTTCCTATAGGGCCCTCACATTCACGATCACGATGACAGGCGGGCGGTTAGCTCAGCTGGCAGAGCGCCTCGCTTACACCGAGGAGGCCGGGGGTTCGACTCCCTCACCGCCCACCATCCACCCCGTCCCCCTTGGGACGATCATCCGCACCGCTGCCCTGCCGGCTGCGACCATCCACACCCCTGCCATCCTCCAGGGCGGTCAGGGGAGGCGGGCCATCTGCGGCTGTCTCATGCAAGCCGTGTCTTGTCCTCCGTTTTTCGGAGCGCCATTCTGCTCTCATGAAAGGCGCGAAAGGGAATGGGCATCCCATGCCGGCCGGTGACCGTGGCGAAGAGATGACGCGTCAGCCCTGGATAGCGCATCTGGCGGCGGCCGGCGTCCTGGATTCGCACCCGCCGCAGCGGATCGAAACCCATATCTCCGTCATCTTTCTGACGAGCAACCGGGCCTTCAAGCTGAAAAAGGCCGTGCGCCTGCCTTTCCTCGATTATGCCACCCTCGCGCAGCGGGCCCGGATGGCGCTCAGGGAATTCTGGATCAATCGCTTCTTCGCACCGCCCCTGTATCGGGGGCTCAGACCCGTCCTGGCCATTCCTGCCGCGAAGGGAAGTACCTGCTACCGCATCGGTCCCCTTGCGGCACCGCTGCCGCCGGCGGATTTCGAGGCGGCGCTTGCCCGCCTGGAGGACAGGAGGGTGGTGGCGCAAATCCTTCATGTCTCGCCCGAAGAGGGGCGCCCTGTCGACTGGCTGGTGGAGATGCGGCGCTTTCCGGAAGAGGCGCGCTGGGACCGGCGGGCAGGCCGGGGAGAGCTGGCCCCGGAGGATGCGGCCGCCCTTGCCGATATCATCGCGGCGAATCATGCGGCCGCTCCCCGGCATCGGGAACGACCGGCCAGCGCCACTCTCATCCGCGCCCTGGACGATGTCATCCATACCCTCAGACAGCAGGGGCATGGACCATGGCGGCAGGAGGCACGGCTTGTCCGGCATCACGACCGGCTGCGCAAGGCCCTTGAAGCGGTCTCCCCGCTGCTGGAGGCGCGTCGGCGTCATGGCTTTCAGCGCCGCTGTCATGGCGACATGCATCTCGCCAATATCTGCACGCTGGACGATCGTCCCTGGCCCTTCGATGCCATCGAGTTTTCGGATGATATCGGCATCATCGACTGTGCCTATGATCTGGCCTTTCCGGTCATGGACATGCTCGTTCGCGGCGTGCGCCAGGAGGCCTGGACCCTCTTCAACCGGGCTCTCGAGGCCAGCGGCGACATCACCGCCCTGCGCCTGTGGCCCGTGCTGATGGCGATGCGGGCCACGATTCGGGCCATGGCCGAATGGGGTGCCGGGCACCCACGGGCGGCCGAGTCCTATCGCCATTTTGCCGAGTCCGTCTTGGCGAGAGTGGAGAGCCGGCCCGCCCGGCGGCCGCTGTGGCTTGCCATCGGCGGCCTGTCCGGCAGCGGAAAATCGGCGCTCGCCCGTGCTCTGGGACCGCAGCTGGAGCCGCTTCCCGGCGCGCTCTGGCTGCGCAGTGACGGCATCCGCAAGCGGCTTTTCAATCGCCGGCCGGAAGAGCGTCTGCCGCCTGATGCCTATACGCCTTTCTGGCATCGGCGCTGCTACCGGCGTCTGCTCGCCCGGGCGCGGGCGGCGGCGCGGGCCGGCTGGCCGGCCATTCTCGATGCCACCTGGTTTCATGGCGGTATCCGTGCCGAGCTTGCGGCCGAGGCCGCCCGCTGTGGCGTGCGTCTTCACACATTCTGGCTGCATGCACCGGCCGAGGTTCTGCGTGAGCGGGTCATGGGACGCGCGGGAGACGCCTCGGATGCCGATGCGGCGGTTCTGGAGCGCCAGCTGGCAGGGTATGAGGAGCCGCCGGCCGGCTGGACGGTCCTGGATGCCACCCGGGCGCCGGCCGCGCTCGTCCGGGCCGTCATCCGATCCATCGCGGAGGAAGGGGAGGGAGACGAGCCCTGAGAGCGCCGGTCGGCCGGCGCGGCTCTTCCTGCGAGTGTGCCTTTTTTTCGTCGTGGATCATGTCTAAGAAGCCGCAGCACGGCCTGCCGGGTGCAGGCCTCGGCTGGGTATCCTGCTGCGGGATCCATGGTAAGCGGGGATGACCGATCACAGAAGCATCGAGAGCCTGGTAGAAGCTCTGGTCCGGCGCGTGGTGGCCCGCCCCCTGGCCTGGCTGGCCGCAGTGGCCGGCCTGGCGCTCCTGCTGGGAGTGGTTGCAAGCCGGGATCTGGGGATCAATACCGACAGCTCGGACATGATCGATCCCCATGAGCCCTTCCGGGTCGTGGGCGAGCGCGTCAAGCGCCTCTTTCCGCTTGTGAAGGATCAGATCCTGATCGTGCTGCGGGGCGACAATCCGGACCGTCTGGATGCCGTGGCCGACCGGCTCGTCACCCGGCTTTCCGGCCGGCAGGATGTCGTGGAAGACATCTTTGCACCGACGGTCGATCCCTTCTTTACCCGTGAGGCCCTGCTGCTGATGAAGCGGGATCGCCTTGACGAGCTGATCACCCGTCTGGGCCAGGGCGCGCCGCTGCTTCAGGATCTTGTTGACAAGCCCGATCTGGCGACCTTCTTCGACAATCTTGCCCGTGCCGGCAAGGCGGAGGAGCATGGGGTCAAGCTCGGAATCGTGGCCGGCCTTTATGACGAGGTGGCCCGCGTGGTCGCCGGCACGGTCGCCGGGCGGTCGGCGGCCCTGTCCTGGCAGCGCCTGTTCGCCTTTGAAGAGAACCGGCAGCCGGCACAGCGCATCATCGCCGTCAAGCCGCGGCTCGATTTCCACTCGCTGGCTCCTGCCAGGGCGGCGATCAGGGCGGTCAGGGAGGCGGTTGCGGAACTGCCGGCGCAAATGACCGCCGGGGTCGCGATCGGCATTACCGGTGATCCGGTTCTGCGCACGGAAGAGCTGCAGTCGGTCTCCAACGGGATCGAGATTTCGGCCGCTCTGTCTCTCATTCTGGTGGCGCTGCTGCTGGCGGTCGGGATTCGCTCGGCCGCAGGGGTGGCGGCCAGTCTTGTCGCTCTCCTGCTGTCGCTGATGGCAACGGCCGGCTTTGCCGCGCTCGCGGTGGGCACGCTCAACCTGGTCTCGATCGCCTTTACGGTGCTCATGATCGGGCTCGGCATCGATTTCGCCATTCATCTTCTCCTGCATCTGGAAGAGCGGCTGGGCAGGGGCGGGCGCCTGCGCCGGATCTGGCCCATGGCCGCGCGCCATGTGGCCCGCGGTCTTCTGCTGGCCGCCATCACGACCTCCGCAGCCTTCTTCGCCTTCTCTCCCACCCGTTTCGTCGGCATGGCGCAGCTGGGCGTCATTTCGGGCACGGGGGTGCTGATCGCCCTGATTGTGACCCTGATCGTCGTGCCGGCCATGACGACCCTCTGGCCGCCCCGGTTCCGGCCACGGCGCCGGCTCCGGCACAGGGTCGCCCTGATCCTCGCGCTTGAGAGGGCAAGTCCCGTGACGGTCGCCATCACGATGCTGGCGGTTGCGATTGCCGCCTTCCAGATCCCCAAGGTGCGCTTTGATGCCGATCCGATGAATCTGCGCGACCCGCAATCGCCTTCCGTCCGGGCCTTCCGGTGGATTGCCGCCCGCAGCGACCAGTCTCCCTACCGGCTGGACTATGTGGGAGATGATCTGGCCGCCGTGCGGCAGTTCGCGGCCCGGGTGACACCCTTGCCGGAGGTCAAGGAGGTGGTCAGCATCGATAGCTTCCTGCCCTCCGATCAGGATGCCCGTCTTGACGATATCGATTTTCTTTCCGGGGATCTCTGGTTTCTGGAGTCGGTGGATCCCGGCTCCTGGCGCGCCGGCCACGGGCCTGCGCCGGCTGCGGATGTGAAAAAGGCGCTGGACGGACTCCGCCATGCCCTGACCGCGCTTGCAAGCGACGATCCGGCCATTCTGGCGGCAGCCCGGCGCCTTGGCCGTGCGATCGCGGATCTTCAGGAGGCGGCGGCAGGACCCGGCGGTGACGTTCTGCTTGCCCGCCTCGACCGGGCGATCTTCGCCTATTATCCGGACATGCTCCGGCGCCTCAAGGCGATGCTCTCACCGGCGCCGCTCACGCTTGCCGGCCTGCCACCCCGCATCAAGAGCCGCTATCTGGCCCCGACGGGCGAGGCGCTGGCGCAGGTGATCCCGGCGGTCGATGCCAGCCGGCCGGAGGCGCGTGCGCGTTTCGTGCGGGCGGTGCTGGCCGTCGAGCCGCATATCGGAGGCAGTGCCTATGCCGTGCTGCGGGCGGGCGAGGTGGTGGCCGAGGCGATGATCCAGGCCACCGCTCTTGCCTTCGTGCTTGCCACGGTCCTGGTTGCGGTCGTGCTGCGCCGGCTGTGGGCGGTGGCGATGGTCATGCTCCCCCTGGCCTTTGCAGGCGTGCTGATGCTTGCGGTCGGAGTCTGGCTGGATCTGCCGTTCAATTTCGCGAACGTCATCGTCCTGCCGCTGATGATCGGCATGGGAGTGGACGCGGCCATTCACCTCGTCGCCCGGGCGCGCGACCTGGATCATGCCGAATCCGTCTTTGACACCAACACGCCGCGCGCCATTCTGTTCAGTGCGCTGACCACCATGGCATCCTTCGGCACCCTCATCCTGTCCCATCACCGGGGCACCGCCAGCATGGGCGAGCTGCTGCTCATTGCGCTTGCCCTGACATTGCTGGCCACCCTCGTCGTCCTGCCGGCAATGCTGGAGCTGAGGAAGCGATGGATCCTGCGCAAAGAAGGCGGCGGCTCCCGCAAGAGGGAAGGATAGGATGGGAGATGGCGATGGATGCCGGTGACGAGTCGATCTGTGCGGTCGTGACTCCTGAAGCCATTGCGGCTGCGGCGGCCCGCATCGCGGACGTCCTGCACCCCACACCGCTGCTGCCCGTTCCCGTTCTTCGCGAGCGGCTGGGCCGGCCGGTCTATGTCAAGCCCGAATGTCTCCAGCGCACGGGCTCCTTCAAGATCAGAGGGGCCATGAACCGGCTTGCACAGCTGTCCGCGGCCGAGCGGAAGGCGGGTGTGGTGGCCTTTTCTTCCGGCAATCATGCCCAGGGTGTGGCCGAGGCGGCGCGTCTTCTCGGCATTGCGGCAACCATCGTGATGCCGGCCGATGCGCCCGCCATCAAGATCGAGCGCACCCGCCGGGCGGGCGCGGAAGTCGTGCTCTATGATCGCGATGCCGAATCGCGGGAGGAAAAGGCCGCAGCGATCGCGGCCGAGCGCGGTGCCGTTCTCGTCCCTTCCTATGATGACCCGATGATCATCACGGGCCAGGGCACTGTCGGACACGAGATCGCCGAGGAGGCGCTTGCCCGCGACATTCTGCCCGGCACGGTGCTGTTTCCGATCGGTGGCGGAGGGTTGGCCGGTGGCAGCGCCGTGGCACTCAAGGACCGCTTTCCGGAGGCGATGCTGTACGGGGTGGAGCCGGCCGGCCATGATGATGCGGCACGCTCGCTCCGCCTCGGCCGCAGGGAGGAGGGGAGCGATCCTGCCCGGTCCAGTCTGTGTGACGGCCTGCTGGCGCCGCGGCCCGGCCGGCTGACCTTTCCGCTGCTGCACCGTTATCTCGAAGCGGGGCTCACGGTCGACGATGAGGAAATCCGCCGGGCGATGCGCTTTGCCCTCGAAGAACTCAAGCTCGTGCTCGAACCCAGTGGGGCCGTCACACTGGCCGCCCTTCTGGCCGGGCGCCCCCGCACGCTGCGCGGAGCGGTGATCCTTGTGCTCTCCGGCGGAAATGTGGACCCGGCGCTCCTCGCCCGCATAAGTGCGGAACGCTAGGCCCCTGCCGGAGCCATCGGCCGCAGGATCGGAGATGGAACCGGAGGCGCGAGGCGGCCTTCCCGCGGTGCTTCGCCGCGGCCGGGTTCCGCCGTCTGGTCACACGGCAGGGGGGGTCAGGCGATGATGTCGGGCAGGAGCTGGTCCTCGATCAGGCGGATCTGATCACGCAGATACAGGCGCCGCTTCTTCAGCCGCTGAAGGCGGAGCTGATCATAGCCGCTGCTGCTCATGAGCGCTTCGATCGCGGCATCAAGATCGCGATGTTCCTGCCTGAGCGCCTCGAGCCGGGCGCGCAGCGCCTCTTCGCTGATGACCGCGCCGTCATGCATGGTTCCGTCCCCGTTTGCCTGCCGACATCCTCCCCCTCTCACCCGGCTGCCTGCAACGCCCGGTGACATCGGCCACCCCATCTTCCCACCTGCCCACGGGGCAAGGCGGCATCCGCCCTCCTGCAAAAAGTTTATACCATGAGCGGCGCTTTCGGCCAAGCGCGTTCAGCCGGATTCGCCCGGCCAGCCTCGCAGACGGGGTGCCGGAATGCCGGCCATCTGCAGAAGGCGGGCGGCCGTCTGGGCAAGAAGATCGTCGATGTCCCGGGGGTGCTGGTAGAAGGCCGGTACGGGCGGCGCCACGATCGCTCCCATCTCGGTCACGAGCGTCATGTTCCGCAGATGCCCGAGGTGAAGCGGCGTCTCGCGCACGGCCAGAACAAGCGGCCGGCGCTCTTTCAAGGTCACATCGGCCGCCCGCACGATGAGGGAGCCGGCGATCCCGTGGGCGATCTCGGCCAATGTCTTCATCGAGCAGGGCGCAATGATCATCCCCGCCGTCTCGAAACTGCCGCTGGCAATGGCGGCCCCGATATCGCGGTTGGAATGGGTCTCGCTTGCCAGCGCCCGAAAATCGGCAGGCGCATGCCGGCTTTCCTCGCGGATCGTGCGCATGCCCGCCGCCGATATCACGAGATGCGTGGTCAGCTGGACTTCACGGGCCTGACGAAGGAGCTCGTAGCCGATATCGACCCCCGAGGCTCCCGTGATCGCCACCACCAGCCGTTTCAGCTGCCCGTTCGTGGTCACCCTGGCCTCCCTGCCAAGTCCGCCGGCCTGCACGGTCATCCCCGGCATTGGCCGTGCTGCGTTGCATGAAAGTCATGCGGCGATGCAGCACAGGCTTTGGCTGACAGAAGCGGCGTTTTGTGCTTTAATACCATTCTCACGTCAACCCTTCACGAAGAGAAGGAGACCGGCATGACAATGAAGGCGCATGTGACGGCTCTTGCCGAAAAGCACGCCCAGCTTGAACAGATCATTGCTCAGGAACTTGCGCGCCCCCTGCCGGATCACATCCGCCTTGCGGAACTGAAGAAACAGAAGCTGCGCATCAAGGAGGAAATGGAAGCCCTCCAGCACAGTACCAGCCATTGATCGGATCATATTCGCCCGCTCCTTCCTGCTGTTGCGGGTGAAGAGGAGAGGGGCACCCGGGTTGAGGAAGGAATGCCTCCCTCTTGCCGGAAAGCGGGAGGGAGAAGGGGCGGGTAGCGTCCTCCTGACCTCAGGACAAACCTCGGGACAAAGAAGAGGAGGGGGGTCTGCGGCCCTGCCGCCTGCCTCGCCCGATCGTCACCTGCGGTCCTGCCGCTCCTCTTCGAGGGGCGGCCATCTCTTTTTTTCGAGCGGGCAGGGGGCCGACAGCAGCACCTTCCTGACAGCGGAAACTTGAAGAGAAGGCCAGGTTGCGCTATCTGCCGTTGCGGGGCAGATGCGTGTGTTGGCCATTTTCGCGCAGGCCGTAGCCGGCGAAGGCGCGAATGGGGCGGGGGCCGTTTTGAGCGATGACCGATACGCTTTTCCGCAGTGAGGCGCTTGCCCATCAGCGTCAGCGCCTGTTCGGCGATGTCAGTCTCGCGGTTCCGCTGCCCTTGCGGGTGCTTGTCATCTGGGTGACGGTGATCGTGGCTGCGGCCGTCGGTTTCCTGGCCCTTGCCGACTATGCCCGCAAGGAAACGGTCACCGGCTTTCTGCGTCCGGATCATGGCCTGATCAAGATTCGCAGCCCGCGGCCGGGGCGGGTGAGCGCCATTCATGTCCGGGAGGGCGAACGGGTCGCAGCCGGTGACCCCCTGGTCTCCATCATCACCGAGACGGTGGCTGCCGAAGGCCCTGTGGAAACGCGGCTGAGCGCCAATCTGCGCCATGAAATTGCGAGCCAGCGGGCTCTGCTGTCCGGCCTCGGGGAGAAATACGCCGCCCGCCGGCGGGCTCTGGAGGCGGAAAGGGCAGGGCTGGAGGCCGAGAAAAATGCGCTTGAGCGCCAGATCGCCTTGCAGAAGGATCTGGTGCGCGTGGCCCGGGAGAACTGGGAGGCCGTTCGCGGGCTGGCACGCAAGGGTGTGGTGGCCCGGCCCGAGCTCAAGGCCCGGGAGGAACGCTGGCTGGCTCAGCGCCAGCAGTTGGCGGCTCTTGAACAGCGGCTCAGCCAGATCACGACCCGCATGGCCCAGATTGCCAGCGAGCGCGCCAGGCTGCCTGCGGAAAAAGCCGAGGAGCGCGCGGCTCTGGAAAGTCGGATCGCGGCACTAGAACGGCAGCTCTGGGAACTTGAAGGCCGGCATGAGACGACCGTGACGGCCCCCGTGGCCGGCCGGGTGACAGCGATTCAGGCCAGCCTTGGGCAGGAAGTCGGCAATCTGCCGCTGCTTGCCCTGCTGCCTGTTGACAGTCACCTGGAGGCCGAGCTCCTCATTCCGGCCCGGGCGGCCGGCTTCATCGAGGAAGGTCAGGAAGTGCGCCTGGCCTTCGATGCTTTCGACTATCGCCGCTTCGGACTTGGTCGCGGCAGGATCGTCGCCGTCAGCCGCACCATCCTGCGGCCGGACGAGTTGCGGGCACCGCTTGCGCTGTCCGAACCCGTCTATCGGGCGCGGGTGCGGCTTGAGCGCGAGTGGATGGAAGCCTATGGTCGGCGATGGCCGCTGCAGCCCGGCATGACGCTGCGCGCCGACATCATCCTCGAACGGCGCTCCCTGCTGGATCTTCTGCTTGACCCGTTGCGCGCCCTCAAGGGACGGGCGTGAAAGGCCGCGACCCGGTGCCGACCGGTGCCGACCGGTGTCGACCGGTGCCGGCCGGAGGTGATCCCGATCCTCCTGCGGCCCTGAGCTCCCGGTGGCGCTGCCGGGGGAAAGGGCGGCCATGCAGGAAGCGCAGATCTCCTCTTCTGCTGCTGTCGATTGAGCTTGGTCCCCGATTGTGCCAAAAGGCGCAACAAGGGCACGCTGCGCAGACGCACGAGCGGTTTCGCATGTCCTGAGAAGAGCGCGTGGCTGCACCGCAGGCGGAAAACGGTCAGGGGAAGGAGCCGCCGATGCCGATTACGATCACGATGCCGGCCTTGTCGCCGACGATGGAGAAGG
>CAYYGH010000035.1:0-29597 GCA_964471405.1 uncultured Sphingomonadales bacterium
GTCCCGAAAGGCTAGAGATCGTGGCCGGCCTTCCGGCGTTTGGTTGCAAGATAGCGGGCGTTTTCGGGACGCGCCGGCATGCGCAGCGGCACGCGTTCGGTGACGGTGATTCCCGCCCGCTCCAGCTGGGCGACCTTGTCGGGATTGTTGGTCAGCAACCGGATGCGTGCAAAGCCCAGATGCCGCAGCATGGCCGCTGCGATCGCGAAGTTGCGATGTTCGGCGGCAAAGCCGAGGCGCTCATTCGCCTCGATCGTGTCGAACCCCTGATCCTGGAGCGCATAGGCCTTGAGCTTGGCGACAAGCCCGATACCGCGGCCTTCCTGGGCGAGATAAAGCAGCACGCCCCCCGTCTTCTCGGCGGCAAGGCGTGCCAGGGCGGCCTGCAGCTGATCACCACAGTCACATTTGAGCGAGCCCAGATGGTCGCCCGTGAAGCATTCCGAATGCACGCGCACCAGCACCGCCTCATGGGGCAGGGGATCGCCCACCAGCAGCGCGAAATGCTCCGGGCCTCCGTCATCGGTCCGGAAGACGGCGATGCGGGTGTGGGGGGCATTGGCAAGAGGCAGCCGCGCCCGGGCGATCTCGGCCATGCCGGATTCCGGCCGGTGCGGGAAGGTCAGGTGATCGGGCGTGAGCGTGAGGATGGCCTCGCCCTCCTTCGACGCCCGGATTTCCTCTTCCTGCCAGGCGAGCACGGCGGGCAGTCGTCCGGCTTCGCGCAGCAGGGCGAAGAGGCCGCCTGCCGGGACATCCACCGTTTCCGGATACGTCACGCGCTCATAGGGCCCCTTCCAGGGCAGGGCCAGATCGCGCGTGGGATCGGCAAGGGCCAGAACCTCCTCGGGCCGCCAGTCCGGCCCCAATGCCAGCGCCACGAGAGCCCGCCCCTTGTGCGGCACATGCAGCACCTGCGCCCGCTGGGGCGTCAGCCACAGCTGGCAGGACTCATCCGGTGAGCGACCGGCGGCCCTGATCCCCTCCTGCCAGCGGCTTCCTTCAGCCAGGGCATCCGCCGGCAGGATCAGGAAGCCGTGTTCATCGGACAACTGCACCCGCACGGGCCAGCCGAGGCGCAGATCCGCCAGCGCATGCCGGATCCTGCGGATGGTCTGAAATCGCGTGCTGCTGGCCTGGTTCTGCTGGATGCTCACGATCCCTCTTCCGGTTGCAACGGGCAGGATTTGCGCTGTGGCGCCTTGCGCATTAGATAGGAGGATGCGCAGCATCCGTCGATTACCAGACGGATGTGAGCGGGGGCAAGCAGGGCGCTGACCGTCCGCCACCGGCGGTCGGGGCAAAAGGGCGAGCTTGGGTGAGGTAATGCACAAAAAACGCATTCTGCTGGTGGACGACGACGAGGATCTGCGTCGGGGGCTGGCCGAGCAACTGGCTCTGCATGAAGAATTCGAACCGATCGAGGCCGCTTCGGCCACCGAGGGGATCGATCGCGCGCGCCAAGGGCAGATCGACATGATTCTGCTTGATGTCGGCCTGCCCGACATCGATGGACGCGAGGCCTGCCGCATGATGCGCAAGGCCGGTGTGCGGGTGCCGATCATCATGCTGACTGGCGCGGATACCGATGCCGACATGATTCTGGGGCTGGAGTCCGGCGCCAATGACTATGTGACGAAGCCGTTCCGCTTTGGCGTTCTGCTGGCGCGCATGCGGGCGCATCTGCGCCAGCATCAGCACAGCGAGGACGCCGTTTTCAACCTCGGTGATCAGGAATACCGGCCGGCGACGAAGATGCTGGTCCACCGCCATACCGGCAAGCGTACGCCGCTGACGGACAAGGAAAATGCCATCCTCAAATATCTCCTGCGTGCGGATGGCCGTGTCGTCAGTCGCCAGGAACTGCTGGACGAGGTGTGGGGCTTCAACGCCCGGGTGACGACCCATACGCTGGAGACCCATGTCTATCGCCTGCGCCAGAAACTCGAAGATGATGCCTCCAGTCCGCGCGTGCTGCTGACCGAGCCTGGCGGCTATCGCCTCTATGTCCAGCCGCGTTAGGATCAGGGCAGCAGGGAAAGACGGACGCAGCGTGTCGAAGCAAGCAGCAGGGCGGCGAGGGGCGCTTGTTCTGGCCGCCGCGATCTTCCTTTGCGATCAGCTGTCGAAATGGTGGATCCTGGCGCATCTGTCCGACGGCCGGGTGATCGAGATCCTGCCCGTGCTGGATTTGCGTCTGGTCTGGAATACCGGCATCAGCATGGGGCTGTTACAGGATGGCGGGTGGCCGCTGACCATGGCGGTCGTGGTGGTGACGGCTCTTGTCGCCTGGTGGCTGTGGCGGGCAGAAGGCGGGCTGGAATCCTGGGCCCTTGGCAGCGTGCTGGGCGGCGCCCTCGGCAATCTGGTTGACAGACTGCGATTCGGAGCCGTCGTCGATTTCGTCCATTTCCACCTGGGCGGCTGGAGCTTCTACATCTTCAATCTTGCGGATGCAGCTCTCACCCTCGGTGCGGTGGGCCTCGTTCTGGCCATGCTCGGCTCCTCCCCCCGGTCCGCATCCGGCGGGACGTGACGACCCGAGACGCACCCGGCAGACGGATCGCACCGGCCGCCATCGGGGAACAGGCAGCAACGGCGGCTTGCCACACACCGGATCCTGCCGCCCCGCCTGCCGACAGCGATTTCAGGCGGGGGCCGTTTCCTCGGCGAGCAGCGCCTGGGCTAGCGCCTGCACGGCCTGCCCGGCCTCACTTTGCGGGAAGCGCTGGAGCAGGGGAACCTGAAGGCGAATCGCCTCGCGCACGCGCCGATCCTCCGGCAGGATGCCGGCCAGGGGAGGATCGTAATTGAGAAATGTCTGGCACACCTTGCGCAGGGCCTGATAGGTGCGCTCGCCCTCCCTGCGGTTTCTGGCGAGATTGACGATGATGCGGATGTCCGCTTCCGGCCGGCGCTGATGGAGCACCTTGATATAGGCATATGCATCCGTAAGCGAGGTGGGATCGGGGGTCAGCACCACCAGCACCGTCCCGCGATGCTGGGAGAGGACGGTGACACTGGGCTCGATGCCGGCAGCCAGATCCAGCAGCACGCGGTCATAACGCGTGGCGGCGTCGCAGATCTCCTGGCGCAGCTCCAGCAGGGCACCAATATCGAGCCCGGACAGCAGGCCCGATCCGGACTTGCCGGCCAGCACCTCCAGCCGGCCCGTTTCGCCGGACTGCGTAAGCGGAACGGAACAGGCCGCCTCCTCGATCGTCAGCCGCCCATCGAGAACATCGCCCAGGTCGTGAGCGGGAGTAAGGCCCAGCTGAATATCCACATTCGCCAGTCCGAGATCGCCGTCGAACAGCAGGATCCGGCGCCCCTGTCGGGCCAACGCATGGGCAAGGGTGATCGCAAACCAGGTCTTGCCCACGCCGCCCTTGCCGCTTGCAATCGTAATGAGCTTGCGTTCAGCTTCCGACATCATCCCGATACCTTCATCGTTGTCTGACCTGTTTTTGCCGCCTTGCCGCCCGGCCGGCCCGGACGGGTGGACAGGGTCTGCGGAATGCGGGCGAAGAGCTCTGCCAGCCGCCAGGGCGAGGGCGGCACGATCGCATCGGCCAGATAGGGGCTGGCGCTCCAGCCGGCCAAAGCCAGTTGGCCGCTGCGGGCGGCCGTCAGCACCGCAGCGAGGCGGCGGACGCCGTCCAGCCTGGTCATGATCAGCCGTCTGGCACCCAACTCCGCGAAGATGCGTGCGACATCGGCCGCTTCCGCGGGATCCATGCCCGCCGGCAGCACGAGAAGCGGGTCCACCGGCAAGGCTTTCAGATAGCTCACCAGCTGCTCCAGCTCCTCCATGGCGAAAGGATTGGTGCCGAAACTGTCGATAAGCACAAGGTCGACACGGCCGGCGCCGGTTGCCCGGATCGCATCACCGGCCAGACGCTGGAGCCGCTCGGGACTGTCGGCGACGGCAAGCGGCAGCTCCATGTGCCGCGCATAGGTCTCCAGCTGCTGGATGCCGCCCGATTTCCAGCTGTCCGTCGTGATCAGCCGCACGCGGTGTCCGAAAAGCAGGCTTTCGGCTGCCAGCTTGGCTGCCGTTACCGTCTTGCCTGCTCCCGGCGGTCCTACGAGGAAGAGGGGGCGGCTGGCGGGCAGGGTGAGCGGCTGGAAGCGGACCAGGGCTTCGAAGGCCTTGGCAAGAGCATCGACCAGTCCCAGGCTGTGGCGGGACAGCGCGATCTCGGCCACCCGCTCGGCAAGATCGAAGGGCAGGCCATGATGGGCGATCACGGCTTTGAGCTCACCGGGGTCGAAGCCATGGGCGGCCGGTGCGGGCCGACCGTCCGGGGCCGTTCTCCTGCGCGTGCCGGCCGGCCGTGATCCGGCAGCAGCAGAGGGCGGGGACTCATCGGCCACCGCATCCGGAATTGACGGTTCGGCGGGAGGAGCGATCGGATAGGCGCCATCCTCGACCGCAGCCGTCACCCGCACCCCGCCCACGCGCTTGCCCTGTTCGACGGAGACGATGATCGCATCGGGCCCCAGGGCCCGCCGGACCTCGGCCATCACGGTTTTCATGTCGGCACCCGTGAATGTCTTCAGCCGCATGGTCCGTTCGCCATCCTTCCCCGCCTTGCCCTGTCCTCGCCCGTCTGCCTCAGTTCACCTGGCCGAGCGCCTTCAGCCGCACGCGCGGATGAATTTCCGCCTGACTCATGACCACGGTCTGGGTCCGCACACGCTCGACGATCGAGCGCACATAGGGCCGGATCTGCGGGCTGGTCACCAGGACGGGTGATTCCCCGCGGGCGGCCAGCTGATCATAGACACGCCGCAGGCTGGTCATGAAGGCCTGAAGATCGCTGGGGGCCATTGCAAGCTGCCGCTCCTCGCCCTGGCCGACAAGCGCATCCGCGAATTTCTGTTCCCATTCCGGAGACAGGGTGACGATCGGCAGGGTTCCATCAGGCGCAAGATTGGCCGCGCACAGCTGACGGGCCAGCCGTGTGCGGACATGCTCGGTGATCGTCACGATGCTGCGGCTGCCTCCAAGCACGGCTTCCGCGATGCCTTCCAGGATTGTGCCCAGATCCTTGATCGAGACCCGTTCGGCCAGCAGATTTTGGAGCACGCGATGGATCGTGGTCACACTCGCATGATTGGGCACAAGGTCGTCCACGAGCTTCTTCTGCTCTTCCGGCAGCTCGTTGAGCAGCTTCTGGGTTTCGCCATAGGTGAGCAGCTCCGCCATGTTGTCCTTGATCACCTCGGTGAGATGCGTGGTGATGACGGTGGCGGCATCGACGACCGTGTAGCCCTTGAAATTCGCTTCCTCCTTGAGCGACTTGTCGATCCAGGTGGCAGGCAGACCGAAGGCGGGCTCGGTGGTGCGCTCGCCGGGCAGATCGACCTGCCGGCCCGAGCCCTCGATTGCCAGCAGCATGCCGGGACGCACTTCGCCACGGCCGATTTCCACCTCCTTGATCCGGATGGCGTAGGCGTGGGTCGGCAGCTGCATGTTGTCGAGAATGCGCACCGATGGCATCACGAAACCCATCTCCTGTGCCAGCTGCCGCCGCAGGGCCTTGATCTGTTCGGTGAGCCGCCCCTGCTGCTTGTCGCTGACCAGCGGCAACAGGCCGAAGCCGAGTTCGAGCCGGATCATGTCCATGGCCAGTGCCTTGGTGATCGGCTCTTCGGCCTTGGGTTCGGCGGCCTTGGCCTTTTCGCGGGCGGTTTCCGCCTCGGCAGCCGCCTTCTTGCGGCCATCATGGATCCGATATGTCACATAGCCCAGCAGCCCGCCCAGCACCGCAAACGGCAGAAACGGCAGGCCCGGCATCAGGCCGAACAGCAGCATCAGGCCCGATGTCAGGGCAAGGGCCTTGGGAAAGCTTGACAGCTGGCCGATGAGCGCCCGGTCCGTGGATCCCTGGCCGGACGCCTTGGTGACGATGAGACCGGCCGCGGTGGAGACCAGCAGGGCCGGAATCTGGCTGACCAGCCCGTCACCGATGGTCAGGATCGTGTAACGGTTGACGGCCTCGGAGAAGGCCATGCCGTTCAGGGCCACACCGATGATCATGCCGCCGATGATGTTGATGAAGGTGATCAGCACGCCGGCGATTGCGTCACCGCGCACGAATTTCGCGGCACCGTCCATCGCCCCGTAGAAGGCGTTCTCGTCCTCCAGCTCGCGGCGCCGGCGGCGGGCCTCCGCCTCGTCGATGAGGCCTGATGAGAGGTCCGCGTCAATCGCCATCTGCTTGCCGGGCATGGCGTCCAGGGAGAAGCGGGCGGCCACCTCCGCAATCCGGCCCGAGCCCTTCGTGATGACGACGAAATTGATGATTACGAGGATCGCGAACACGATCAGCCCGATGACGACGGCTCCCCCCATCAGGAATTGCCCGAAGGCCTGAATCACATGACCGGCGGCATCCGGTCCCGTGTGCCCCTTGGCGAGGATGAGACGGGTGGAGGCGATGTTGAGTGCCAGTCGCAGCATGGTCGCGATCAGCAGGATCGTCGGAAAGCTTGAAAGCTGCAACGGCTTTTCGATGAACATCGCCGTCATCAGAATGACGACGGAAAAGGTGATGGACGTGGCGAGCGCCATGTCCAGCAGCCAGGGCGGCATCGGCATGATCAGCATCACGAGGATGGCGATCACGGCCAGCGCCACCGCGACGTCGGTGTTGCGGGCGGCAAGCGAGAAAACCTGCCAGGTGGTGGCGGTTGCACCGCCGCTCTGCTGGCCAGCTCCCGCCTCGCCCGTGGACGGGTCGTTGCCTGCGGCCTGGTCCGAGCGGGCAGGCGGGACGGCGCCGCTGCGTCCGGCAACCGGCGGGGTCGCAGGGCTGGGAGGTGTGGCCGCCACTTCACTCATCGTCTCAGCCATTCCTTGTCATCGGCGGAGCAATCCGCATTCCCCTCCGGCCCCTGCGATCAGGAGGCCTGCGCCCGACTGGAGCCACTCATGGGCTGGGGAATGGGGATACCCTGGGCCTGATATTGATTGAGCTTGTTGCGCAGCGTGCGGATCGAGATGCCGAGAATATTGGCCGCATGGGTGCGATTGCCCAGACAATGGCGCAGGGTATCGAGGATGAGCTCGCGCTCGACCTCGGCTACCGTGCGGCCCACCAGGGAAGGACGGGCCTGACCGGCCTGCGTGCTGCCACCGTTTTCGGCCGGGGCACCCCGCTCGGATGCTGCGGCGAAGGACATGGCCTGGTTCGTGCGCGCCGAGGCCGGCCGTGCCCCATTCGGCAGGACGATCGCCTCCGGTCCGATCTCGTTGCCGCTGGCCAGCAGCACGGCACGGTGCATGGTGTTTTCCAGCTCGCGGACATTGCCCGGCCAGGGGTGCTGGTGAAGGAGGGCAATGGCCTCCTTGGACAAGGGCCGATAGGGCAGGCCGTTGACCTCCGCGTATTTGCGCGCGAAATGCTCGGCAAGCGCGGGGATGTCCTGCGGCCGCTCCCGCAAGGGGGGAATGCAGAGATTGACGACATTGAGCCGGAAGAGGAGATCTTCGCGGAAGGTGCCCTTCCTGACCTCCTCCTGCAGGTCGCGGTTCGATGTCGCGATGATGCGGATGTCGACCTTCACCGGCTTCGAGCCGCCGAGGCGGTCGATCTCGCGCTCCTGGATCGCCCGCAGCAGCTTGGCCTGAAGGCGGATGTCCATCTCGGAAATCTCATCGAGGAGCAGCGTGCCACCATCGGCTTCCTCGAATTTGCCGATACGCCGGGCGATGGCGCCGGTAAAGGCTCCCTTCTCATGACCGAAGAGCTCGGATTCGAGAAGATTTTCGGGAATCGCGGCGCAGTTGACGCATACGAAGGGCTTGTTCGCCCGGTTCGACTTGCGGTGCACGAGACGGGCGAAGACTTCCTTGCCCGTCCCCGACTCGCCGGTGATCAGGATGCTGGCCTCGGATGGCGCCACCTGCTCGGCCAGTGCCACGACCTGACGGGTGAGCGGATCGCGGAAGATGAAGGTCTCATTGTCTTCGGCGACGGCCTGAAGCACGGCGGCGATGAGATCGGCCTCGGGAGGCAGCGGAATGTATTCCTTGGCACCGTCGCGGATCGCCTGGGCGGCGCGCTTGGCATCCGATCCGATACCGCAGGCTACCACCGGCAGAGAGAAGTGCTCCGCCCTGAGGCGACCGATGAAATCCTTGATGTCGAAGAGGACGTCGATCATCACGAGATCGGCGCCGCGATTGCGCAGGATCTGCATGCCCTGTTCGATGGTCGAGGCGTGGGTGACCTGCGCCCCGCGTGCGACGGCGATGCTGCTTGCTGCACCCAACTGTCCGTTCAGCTCACCGATGATCAACAGCCGCATCGTTCACTCCTTGTCATGCCTTGCACCGCATTCCGATTTGCAGACCGATTTGCCGACTGCCCCTTCAGCCTGATGCCGCCGCCGCATCCGCCGCCACCAGCCCCTTGAGCAGACGGGCCAGCTGTTCGGGATGCTCGCGCCGGCCGATGGCCCGCGCGCCGATGGCATAGATCCGGCGCACCAGATCCTCTTCCTCGGCCAGCCGCTCCAGACGATCGGCCAGCGGCAGGAACACGACATGGGCGAGCAGGGCACCGTAGAGCGTGGTCAGCAGAGCTACGGCCATCGCCGGACCGAGGCGCTCCGGTGCGTCCAGCTGGGCCAGCATCTCGACAAGCCCGACCAGCGTGCCGATCAGGCCGAAAGCCGGTGCCACTTCCCCCGCCCGCCGCAGAATCGCCGCCGCCCGTTCCCGCCGCAGCCGGGCCGCAGCAAGCTCGGCCTCCATCACCTCTTCAAAGCCGCCGTCAGCGCCACCGGCATCGAAGACCAGCTCGATGGCCTCGCGGAAGAAGGGGTGGGTTTTCAGGCCCGCCAGTCGCTGACGCAGCGGCTGGTTCACAGCCCGGGTCCGCAGCCGTCCCGCGACCGTGACCACCTCGCGCATCGCCCGCTCGGGGGTGACGCTGCGGCGGCTGAGCGTGTCCTTGAGCTGGGCAAGCGTGCGCAGGATCTCCTTGACGGGAAAGCCCATGAACAGCACGGCGATCGTACCGCCGACCACGATCAGGGCGCCGGCACCATTGATGAAGGCACCCGGCACGCCGCCGAGCCAGATGGCCCCGGCCAGCATCGCGATCGTCACCAGCAGTCCGAACAGCACACCCGTCACGTTTTCTGGTCCTCTTCCTTTCAGCTGCCGGCCGGCACGTTCCCGAAGGCTTCAGTGGTCCGACTTGATGATCTCGGTCATCGTCACGCCCAGATGTTCATCCACCAGCACGACCTCGCCGCGGGCCACGAGGCGGTTGTTGACATAGATGTCGATCGCCTCGCCGACCTTGCGATCGAGTTCGAGCACCGCCCCGGGGCCGAGCTTGAGCAGCTGGTTGACTTCTAGAACCGTGCGGCCGAGCACGGCCTGGATCTTGACCGGCACGTCGAAAACCGGCTCCAGGTCCTGGGCTGTGCGGGGTTCCTCGTCTTCGTCAGCCTTGACGTCGAGGCCGGACGGCAGTTCGTTGAGCGCCACCTCGTCCGTCCCCTCGCCCGAGGATTGGCCGGCGTTCTGATCGGCGCCGGTCGTCTCGGGGGTGCCGGTGCCGTTCTCGCCCCCGTTTTCGGGCTTGTTGGTTTCGTCCTCGGCCATGGGTTGGTCTCCTTGCTGCTTGATGACCGATCAGCCGTCCGTTCCGCCGCCGGTTGCGTTGTCCTGCTCGTCAAGATGGCGGGCGACGATTTCCGCGATTTCCGCTTCCAGTGCGGCCAGATTGCGCTCGGCGCCGCCGTCCGGCCATTCGATGCGGCAATCGGCCGGTCCCAGCGTCTCGTCGCCGAGCAGCACGACATCGCCAAGAAAGCCGTTTTCCAGCTTGAGCTTATCAAGGCGCTGCTCCAGAGGTTCGACAAGGGCTTCCGGCACTCGCGCCACCAGCCGCGGTTCGCGCCGGGCGGCGGCCATGGCCTCGGCCAGCAGGGCCTCGATTTCCGCAAGCGGAAAGCGGGCGACGAGGCTCCTGGCCAGGACGCTTGCCAGACGATGCGCAACGACGGCGGCTTCCTTTTCCAGCAGCGCCTGCAGACCGGCACGATCGGCAAACAGCCGTTCGGCCGCAGCCGCCAGCCGATCGAGAGCGGCCGCCATCTGCGCTTCCAGGGCCCGGCGCATCTCTTCCCGCCCCTGGGCCCGTCCTTCGGCAAAGCCCTGGGCGCGCGCTGCCTCCAGCTCTTCGCGGCGACGGCGCTCCTCCTCGGCGCGGCGCCGTTCGGCGTCGTTGTCAAAGGCGGTCGTGAACTGGAACTTGACCGGTGCCATGACGCCTGCGGCCTCCCTAGTAGATCAGCTCGTCTTCGGCCTTGTTGTCGCGCAGGATGATCTCGCCGGCTTCGGCCAGCTCCTTGGCCTTGTTGACGATCTCCATCTGCGCTTCGTCCACGTCGCGCAGGCGCACGGGGCCCATCGCCTCCATGTCCTCGCGCAGGATCTTGGCCGCCCGCTCGGACATGTTGGAAAAGAAGAGATCGCGCAGGGTGTCCGAGGCGCCCTTGAGCGCCAGTGCCAGGCGGTCCTTGTCGATATTGCGCAGGAGGGTCTGAATGCTGCCCGGGTCGAGATTGGCGAGATCTTCGAAGGTGAACATGAGCGCCCGGATCCGCTCGGCGGATTCACGGTTGCGGTCCTCAAGAGCGGACAGGAAGCGATTTTCCGTGTTGCGATCAAGGTAGTTGAAGATCTCGGCCAGCAGCTCGTGGCTGTCGCGGCGGCTCGTGCGCGCGAGATTGTTCATGAACTCGATGCGCAGCGTCTGCTCCACCTTGTCGAGGATGTCCTTCTGGACGGCCTCCATGCGCAGCATGCGCATGACGACCTCCATGGCGAAGTCCTCCGGCAGGGCGGCGAGCACGCGTGCGGCATGCTCCGGCTTGATCTTGGTGAGCACCACCGCAACGGTCTGCGGATACTCGTTCTTGAGATAGTTGGCGAGCACCACCTCGTTGACGTTACCGAGCTTGTCCCACATGGTGCGGCCCGCAGGCCCCCGGATTTCCTCCATGATCTGCTGAACCTTGTCAGGAGGCAGGACACGCGCAAGAAGCCGCTCGGTGGTGTCGAATGACCCGCGCAGGTTGCCGACGGATGAGACCTCGCGCGTAAAGTCCTTGAAGAGCTGTTCGATGGCCTGGGCGCTCACGCGGCCGAGATTGGCCATCGTGGCCGAGAGCTCCTTGATCTCCTCTTCGGTAAGCTGCTGCCAGATCGGCTTGCCATACTCGTCACCGATGGCCAGCATGAAGGCGGCGGCCCGTTCCGGACCCGTCAGCCTTGCCAGCTCCTTCTTGGCTTCTTCGCTCATGGACCTGTCCGTCCCTGTCAGCTCATCCCGTCCGGCAAGCGGAACCGTTCCTACTCCTCGGCGTAAAGCCAGGTGCGGATGATGGCCGTGGCTTCATCGGGGTGCTTGCCGACGATCTCGCCGACCTTGCGGATCGTCGACTCCTGAATCTGCTCTTCGACCTCTTCCGTGTTGACTGCACCGCCCTGACCACCGACCGCGACCACGTCACTGCCACCGACCCCGGTTGCTCCTGCCGCGCCGGCAGGGCCGGGCAGAGCGCCTGGTGCCGCGTCTCCCGGCAGGCGGGCGGCTCCTTCCACGTCTCCCGCGGCCAGGGCCTCCCCGGCGGGGCCGGCAAGCTGCGGGGCCGGCGTTGCCTCGGGGATCGCCTGGACGAGCCGGTTGACAAGGGGGCGCACCACCAGAAGCAGGACGAAGATCGCCACGATGCCGAAGACGCCAACCTCGACGATGCGATAGAGGTCCTCCTTGTTCAGGCCGAAGAGCCGGAAGGGTTTTTCGATTTCGACCGGCTCGATCTCCGGCTCCACGAAGGGCATGGAAATGACCTCCACCTTGTCGCCCCGATTGGCGTCATAGCCGATGGCCGAGCGCACGAGGGCGGCAAGCTTCTCGATTTCCTCATCGGAAAGGGGCGTGAAGACGTCTTCTCCGGCCTCGTTCTTGCTGTGGTGGCCGTCAACGAGGACGGCAGCCGAAATCCGCTGAATGGTGCCGCGTTCCTTCACAAGGGTGCGCACGGTCCGCGAGATTTCGTAGTTGACCGTCTCGTCGGTCTTCTGGCTCTGATTGAGGTTCTGGGCCGCCGTGGCAGCCGGCTGGTTGCCGGGCAGATTGGTGTCCACGCTCACCGGCGTCTCTCCCGGCTTGCGCTCGCTTGTCGTCTCCTCGATGGTGCGGGTCGAGCGCACGACGGCCGTATCCGGGTCATAGCGCTCCTCGTTGATGGTCGCCGCGCTGGGATCCAGCTCGACAGCCACCTGTGCCCGCACGCGCCCGGGGCCCAGAGCCTTTTCCAGCAGCGCCTCGATGCGTCGCCGGAAGAGGGTTTCAAGACTGCGGCGTTTTTCGTCGAGCGTGGCGGCGGCCGCGTCACCGCCGTCATCGCCGCCGCGGGCAAGCAGCGTGCCGTTCTGGTCAACGATCGAGATCTTGGACGGACTGAGCCCCGGGACGGCGGCCGCCACCAGATGCTCGATGGCCGCCACCTGCTCGCCCGACAGGCGCGTCGTGGTGCGCAGGACAATGGAAGCCGAGGGCTCCGGTGCCGTCTGGGAGAAGAGCTCGCGCTCGGGCATCACGATGTGGACCCGTGCGGCACGGACGGACTTGATCTCCTGGATGGTGCGCGCCAGCTCGCCCTCGATGGCACGCAGGCGATTGATCCGCTGGACGAAACTGGTGGTGCCCAGGCCTTCCGAGCGGTCGAAGATCTCATAGCCGACCACATGTCCGCCAAGCCCCTCTCCGGCCAGCGTTACCCGCAGCTGGGCCACGCGATCCGCCGGCACGAGGATGGTGCGTCCGCCGTCCTCAAGACGATAGGGGACCTTCATGGCATCGAGGCGCTCGACGATGCGACCCGATTCCGCAATGTCGAGATCCGCATAAAGCAGGCTCATCTGGGGCTGGGACAGGCGCATCGAGACGAAGAAGAAGAAACCGATGATCCCCAGCACGATCGCCGTCATCGCCAGCAGCCGTGCAGTGCCGAAATTGGCGAGAATCTGCAGGAATCGGTTCACTGCCCGTGGCCCTTCCTTGCCCGTTCTTCCGGCCGCCGGTGAGGGCCGGATCTTCGTCGAAGCTAGGTGGCGCGGGTAAAGAGGGGGTTAACGGGCGGCAGATTTTGCCGGCAGAAAAGGACGATTGACCGTATCTTCCGCCTTCGGTCATGCGCTGCCGGATGGGCGCGTCTTTCCGGTAACGGCTCTCCGGCCGCGCCATCCGCCGACGGATGAGGCACCTCCTTGCAACGCCTTCCCCTAGGCGTCCTCCACCGGCAGAGGAGGTGCGCCCATATCGCGACATTTCCCTGCCGTGCAGGCCCCGCCGGATGCGGCGCATGCAGCCGGTGCCCCTTCCGCTGGACCCGCCGGTCAAGCCGGCGGATGACGATTCAGGGATCGGTCGTCAGCATCGGTGATCAGGAATCGGCGATCGGTTGTTCGGCGTTGGGAGACGCCCTCTCGCGTGCGGTCTTCCTGCTGGCGCTCTTTGCCGGGGTGAGCGGGGCGCTCAGCCGGAGGGCATCCCCCTCCTTGCCTCGTTCGCCGGCTTGAGCGGTGCCTCTGCCCGGCCACGTGTTCTTTTACACGTCATTCGCCGACAAGCGCGGCGAATCGCGCCGACCGGGGAGGACATCCATGGGCTTGCGAGCGATCCCGCTTTCCACGAGTCCGGCCCGCTGATCGGCCCGGAGATGGAAAGCCGGATTCACGCGTGATCCGAAAGAGGCATGGCTTGACCGCAGCCGGCTGCGGACATAATGTGCGCCGCCGCATGGTGCGGCATGCATGGCGGCCGTTGTGCTTTGCGGTGACAGGAGGCGTGTTCCATCTGGCCGAAGAGGACCGTCTGTCCGACCGGTAAGGGATGAGCGTAACCCTGCAGGCCGCTGCGAGCCCGTAGCTCAGTTGGTAGAGCGACTGACTTTTAATCAGTAGGTCGCAGGTTCGATCCCTGCCGGGCTCACCATCCTCCTCATTGCCTGGCTCACCGTATCATCCATCACCATTACGGCAGGCTCCCTCCTTCGAGTGGGCTGGCAAGAGGAAGAAGGGGGCTTTCTTCAGATGATCATCTCTTTCCGAGCAGGACGGCTTGGTCTTGCTCTCAACGCGATGACAGGTTAGGCTTCCAGCGGCCCTCGGAGGGAAGCGTAGGCCTGTAACCTGCCAAGAGGGGAGGAATAAACCATGGCACTTGATGTTGAAGCTGAGCGTCAGCTCAGTGACCGGGACTTTGCCATCCTTACCGCAGAGCTTGGCCGTCGCCGCAAGAGCACTGGTCTGACCTATGTTCTCTGATTTCTTTTCGGCGGCTTGGGTGTTCACCAGTTCTATCTGGGACGATGGGTGAGGGGGCTGATCTATTTTGCCCTGCTGGTTGTGGGATGGTTTGGATTCCTGGGCGGTTTTGTGGGCTCGGTAGCGGCCGAGAATGTGGAAGAGGCAACGGGAGCGGTCCTGACATCGACAGCCGGCATTGCCGCCCTGGTCGTCCTGGGGCTGTTCATGCTGTGGGATCTGTTTACGATCCCGGGGCAGATCCGCAAGGTTGAAGAGAAGGTCAAGGCGCAGCTTCTGCAAAAGCTGCAGACGCAGTCGGCCGGTTGAGCAGAGAGGCAAGTCGGTAGGGTGAGCGGGGGAGACGAAGAGAGGTCTCCTTCGCTCACGCGCAATAAGGAGGGTGATGATGACCAGGATCGCCATGCTCGGCAGGATGAGGGTGCTGCCGGTCGCCGTGATGCTTTTCCTTCTGTTTCTTGGGATTTCCTGCAGTGAAGCTGCGTCCGGGCGCCTCGATGGCTCTTCGAATGAGGCTTTTCAAAAATCCGTCAAGGAGATGACGCAATCCTTGTCGGGAGAAAAGCGCCAGAAGTTTGAAGAGGCCATGAAGTTTTTCCTCCTGCGGGAATCGTTCAAGCAGGCTTTCGCAGGCGGTGGCCCTGATGAGGACAAGCTGTTCGAAAGCCTCCGTCAGCAGCTGGGCGGCCTGACGGCTGATGAAGTCATCGCCAAGGCCGATGCGATACGCAATGGCTCCGGTGAGAAATAGCGCTCCAATGTGACGCAGGCGGGAGGAAATGCCGGCAGGAGGGTGAAGAGCACCTTCTCCCCTTTCGGCTGGGTGGTTCCGTGGTGGGGCGGGAGGTCGCTCCGCTCATCCGCCGGGGGGGGTGTGGTGTGGCTGTCGGTTGTTGTCTTGCGCATTCTTCTCTTGCCCAGGGGCAAGAGCGGTCGGTGCCCGGCTTCAGGCGGGGAGAGCAGGAAGGAGTCTTCTTTTCTGTGCAGGCCTTGCAGGCCGCTTTTCCGGCAGATCCATGGCCGCGGCCGCGTGCGGGAGGCGGGAGGTGCTGGTGCTAGCGTGAGAGGGCAGGACTGTCGGCTTCTCTTTCGATCGGGGCAAAACGGCCCGTATGCGGATCCAGCCAGTAGAGGAGGCCGGATGCGATGTCGAAGAGCGCGCCGTCAACGGTGAGGCGTCCGGCAGCCTCGGCCTCCTGCACGAAGGGGAAGGCCCGCGCGCGGGCGACGGACAGGCGCACGGCCTCTTCCTCCAGCGCGCGCTGGCGTTCGGGCCGGGACAGGCTTCCGCGGGCTGCAATCCTGGTTCGGGCTTCGGCCAGAAGGGCGACCCAGGGACCGATGAAGTCGCTCCGGTTGCACTCATCCAGGCGATCCAGCGCGGCTGAGACGCCGCCACAGCCCGTATGCCCAAGGACCAGCAGATGCGGCACGCCAAGCCGCGTAATCGCAAATTCGAGGCCGGCACTGGTGCCGTGATGAAAGCCGTCGGCTTCCGGCGGCGGAACAAGGGCTGCCACATTGCGCAGCACGAAGATCTCGCCGGGCCCCGTGTCAAACAGGGCAGCCGGGTCCGCCCGGGAATCCGCGCAGGCCACCACCACGGCTCCGGGACGCTGCCCCTCACAGGCAAGCCTTTGCCGCACCGGAGCCTCTGCCGGCCATCGTCTCTTCCGCCAGCGGCAATAGCCGGCGATCAGCGGGTGGCGCTTGTCAGGAGGAGCGGGATTTGTCATGCAGAGGCTCTCCGCTGCTGCTCCAGGATGGGCCGAAACTCCGACAAGGTGGTGCGGATCGGTGGACGGTTTCTGGCATGACTGATCTGCAACAGGCAAGACGGATCGCCTTCATTGCCTCGGACAGTCCCGAGGCCGAACGCGCCCGTCTGGCGCTGGTCGCCCGCTATGGAGACTGCCCGGTGGATGAGGCCGATGTGGTGGTGGCATTGGGCGGTGACGGCTTCATGCTGCAGACGTTGCACCGCTCGATCGGGCGTGCGACACCGATTTTCGGGATGAATCGCGGCACCGTCGGCTTTCTGATGAATGACTATCGCGAAGAGGATTTGCCCGCCCGTCTGGCCGCGGCCGAAGAGGTGGTGCTGCATCCCTTGCGCATGCGGGCGTTCACCCAGGCCAGCCATATCAGCGAGCATCTTGCCTTCAATGAGGTCTCGCTGTTGCGTGAGACGCGGCAGACAGCGCGTGTGCGGATCACCATTGACGGCAAGGTGCGCATGAGCGAGCTGATCTGCGATGGCATTCTGGTTGCCACACCGGCCGGCAGCACCGCCTACAATCTTTCCGCCAATGGGCCGATCATCCCGTTGGGCACGCCGCTTCTTGCGCTCACGCCCATCAGCGCCTTTCGGCCACGTCGGTGGCGCGGCGCCTTGATTGCGGACAGAAGTCAGATCCGTTTCACGATCCTTGAAAGCCGCAAGCGCCCGGTCTCGGCTACCGCCGATTTTCATGAGGTGCGTGATGCCAAGGCAGTGGAGGTGGAGCTGGCGCGGGATGTCTCCGTAAGACTGCTGTTCGATCCCGAGCACAATCTTGCCGAACGGATCTTCCTGGAACAGTTTCTGCCCTAGCATATCGGACACACAGGCTGCACTCCCGCAGCGGCAAGGCAGGCAAGGTGTCGTTCTTGAAGGCGAGGGGGCGTTGCACCCCTCCCCTGTCCACCGCCCGCCAATCGGCTCATCTTAGAGGAATAAGGAAGGGGGGCGGTCAAGCCGGCAGGTGACGATCCAGTCGTCAGGCATCAAGGGTTGGTCATTGGTCTTCGCCGGGGATGGGTTCGCCCGCATGCATCCACCCTCTCGTGCCCTTCGGCGGCTTGACCAATGGCACCTTCCCGACAACGCTCCCCTTCATGCGTCATTCACCGGCACATTACGGCGAATCCATCCCGTAATGTCCCGTAGCGTCATTCACCGGTTCAACCGGCGAATCCAGCGGGCAGGGATGACGATCCCGCGTTGGTGATCGACTCTTCATTTCCGATGGATCCGCCTCACGTCACCGGATGACGAGGACAGGGGCGGGCGCGATGGGCAGGAAATTGGCGGGTGAGGCTTTCGCGTCCGCATCCGTGCGCCACGGCATGATCGTCCGCTGGTGGCTGACGACCGACGGCTGCCACCGGCCCGAGATGCTCGTCTTTGCCGGGCTGGAATGGCGGCTTTTCTACTCCACGGGAGCGGCGGCGAAGCGCTTGCGGTCAAGCTCTCCTTCGGCATCCGCCACCAGGACGGCAACGGTGGCATCTCCCGTGACATTCGTCATGGTGCGCATCATGTCCATGATCCGGTCAATGGGAAAGAATAGGGCGATCGCCCCGAGCGGCAGGCCGACGGAGGAGAGCACCACCGGCATGATGATCAGTCCGGCACTGGGGATGCTGGCGGCTCCGATGGAAGCCAGCGTGCCGGTCAGTACGATGGTCGCATATTGCGCAGTGGTGAGGTCCATGCCCAGCGCCTGGGCGGTGAAGACGGCGGCAATGCCCATGTAGATCGCCGTCCCGTCCATGTTCATGGTTGCGCCCAGCGGCAGCACGAAGCTTGCGACCTTGCGGGATACGCCAAGATTTTCCTCCACATTGGCCATCGTCACGGGCAGGGTGCCGGCGCTGGTCGATGTCGTGAAGGCGACCACCTGGGCATCAATGATGCCTTGAAAGAACCGCTTTGGCGACAGACGGCCCAGGATGGTGAGCAGACCGGTGTAGACGACGCCGATCTGGAGCAGGCAGGCAAGGTAGAGAGTCACCACCACGAGCATCAGCCGGGCGAGCTCGGCCACCGACAGCTCGGCGATCACCCACAGCACGAGCGCGAAGATGCCGAACGGCGCGGCTTCCATCACGAAATGGACAAGCTTCATGATGGCGGCATTGGCGGCATCGAACAGCTCCTTCAACGGCTGTGCCGGCCGTCCCGCCGCATTGATCGCAAGTCCGAGCAGGATCGCGAAGACGATGATCGGCAGCACCTCGCCCCTGGCCATGGCGGCGACCGGATTGGCGGGGATCAGACCGATGATGACATCCTTGAGGGATAGCGTCTTGGCGGTCGTCTCTCCGGCCTGGGGCAGGGTGATGCCCCGCCCCGGCTCCAGCAGATTGGCGACGATCAGCCCGATGGTGACCGCACAGGCGGTGGTGAAGAGGTAGAGCATGATCGTGCGCAGGGCCATGCGCCCCAATCGGGTTGCCTGTTGAAGGGCGGTGACGCCGGCAACGATGGTCACGAACACGATCGGAACCATCAGCATCTTGATGGCATTGATAAAGAGCTTGCCGACCGGCTCGAGCGCCGCGCCGAAGGCTTCCAGCCCCGCCGCCTTGAACGCCGCGCCCAGCACGGCGCCCAGCAGAAGGGCACCCAGAATGCGCTTCCACAAGGTGATCGCCTGCCAGCGTTTCCACATGCTCCGTCTCCTCCCTCGGATGGCCCCTGCCGGATGCGTCTTTCGGACGCGTCATGGCCGGTGTGCGCGAGGCTAGAGCCAAGTGTGCGCTTCGGCAAGACCCGGAAATCCTCTTCGCCTGCCGGCGAAAGGCAGCCGCAACACCATGGAGATTTGCACAAAATTCGCGACAGTCCTTAACCGGCCGGCAGCGGGAAGGAGGGTAATGAGCCGATTCGCTGCCAAGGTCTCCGACAAGCGACGGCAGGCAAAAGGGAGTGTGCACAATGAGGCGGGTCATGGCGGCGCTGATGGTGGGATGGATGGTGAAGGCGCTTGTCCCCCTCATGCCGGCTGCTGCCGGCGATGAGGCCGCTTCCACTCGGCTGTCGGCCGCCCTTGGTGAGGCCAAGGCGCTCTATGCGCTTCAGCAGTTCGCTCGGGCCCGGGAGGCGTTCGTCGCCCTGGCAAAGGCCGGACAGCCCGAAGCGGCCTTTCGGCTGGCATTGATGCTGGAGGCGGGCCAGGGCGGGCCGCCGGATCCGGAGGCCGCTCTTCATTGGCTCCTCAAGGCGGCAGCTGCCGGCTATGAGCCGGCCTGCCGGGAGTTGGCCAGTCGCCGGTCGGTCGCCCCCGCAGGTCTTTCCTGTGGCCGGCGGATGGCCGATGGCGATGTTCTGCTTCATGAGGCCGAGGCTGGCGATGTGCGAGCCATGCTTCTGCTGGCCCGGGCCAAGGCCGCCGCACGGGACGGTCAGCCCGACCTTGAAGGCGCCGTCATCTGGCTCAGGCGGGCGGCGGCCCGGGGCGACAGGCGGGTCAAAGCCTATGTCCGGAAGGCCATTGGCCGCATTTGCGACCAGCCGGCCGCGCCGCCCATCTGCCGGAAGGCCGCGCTTTCTCCCTCGGATGTCAGGACGCCGGGCGGGACCGCACCAGGCGCCGGAAGGTGAAGGCAGGCCGCCCCTTTTCGGCCGGGTGCTCCTCCCGCCAGACCTCCTGGTAGGCGGCCTCGTCGAAATCCGGGAAGATGGCGTCTCCTTCCGGCGTGAGGGCGACTTCCGTCAGCTCCAGGCGTCCGGCCCGCGGCAGAAAAATGCGATAGACCGCCTCGCCGCCGATCACCATGACCGACCTGTCCGGCATCCGCTTTGCGGCCAGCAGGAGCGCCTCTTCAGGATCGCGGGCCTGGAGCACGCCTTCCGGCAGCTCAAGCCCCCTGCGGCGCGAGAGCACGATATTGAGCCGGCCGGGCAGAGGCCCGGGAAGCGATTCGAAGGTGCGTCGCCCCATCACGACCGGATGCCCCCAGGTGATCTTCTTGAAGTGGCGCAGATCGGCCGGCACATGCCAGGGGATGCGGCCGCGATGGCCGATGACGCCGTTTTGCGCCCGCGCGGCGACCAGAACGATCTCGGGTTCCTGCGGAAAGGACGGGCAGGAGAGGGGCATGATCTCTGTCCTTGCCCTCTAGACGGCTACAGGGGCGGGAATATGCGGGTGCGGATCGTAGTCTTCAAGCGCGAAGTCCTCATAGCGGAAGGTGAAGATGTCCTGCACGGCGGGATTGATCCGCATGCGCGGCAGCGGCCGGGGCTTGCGTGTCAGCTGCAGGCGGGCCTGATCGATGTGGTTGCGATACAGATGCGCATCGCCAAGGGTGTGGATGAATTCATAGGGCTCAAGACCCGTGACCTGGGCGATCATCATGGTCAGCAGGGCATAGGAGGCGATGTTGAAGGGAACGCCCAGAAAGACGTCCGCCGAGCGCTGATACAGCTGGCAGGACAGCCGGCCCTCCCGGGCATAGAACTGGAACAGGCAGTGGCAGGGCGGCAGCGCCATCTTCTCGATCTCGCCGACATTCCAGGCGCTCACGATCAGCCGGCGGGAGTTGGGATTGCGCCTGAGTTCCTCCACCACCCAGGCAATCTGGTCGATCTCCCGTCCGTCGGCCGCACGCCAGCGGCGCCATTGCGCGCCATAGATGGGCCCGAGATCACCATTTTCATCGGCCCATTCGTCCCAGATCGTCACCCCATGCTCCTGCAGCCAGCGAACATTGGTGTCGCCTCTGAGAAACCACAGCAGTTCATGGATGATCGACTTGACATGCAGCTTCTTGGTGGTGAGCAGCGGAAAGCCCTCGTCAAGGCGAAAGCGCATCTGGTGGCCGAAGACGCTCAATGTCCCCACACCGGTGCGATCTTCGCTTTCCGTGCCCTCGTCGAGTATGCGCCGCAGGAGATCGAGATAGACGCGCATGCCCTGCCTCTTGTCTGTCTTGGGTGCTGGGTGCCCGCTTTTGCGGGGACTCGGGTTTCTGCCTAGCCGGGTGGAGGGATCCGCGCAAGGACCCCTCCTTTCTGGACGATGGGCAAAGAAAAAGGCGCTCGACCTTGGTGCGAAGCGCCTGTGACGTATTGTCGTTATGAACGAGAACCCGTTTTCAGGGCAGCGGCCACCCGTTTATCTGTGACGGCAGGAATGCCGTTTTGTATCTTTCCTCCTGCCGGCCGCTGGCGCTGGCCATGCCGTTGCGCGCCTGCGCATGCGGCAGGTGATGGTGCCTACTGCAGCCGCCAGGCGAGGGGAATGATGAACGTCAGTTCGTCCGCCGTCGCGTCTGCAGGAGGCTTGGGCAGCGGATCGATTCGCTTGATCAGACGGGGGATCTCGCGATCCAGCACGGACTGGCCCGTGGGCTGGACGATTTCGTAGTTCACGATCTTTCCGCTTGCATCCACCGTCACCTTGACCTTGGCGGAACCTTCGATCTCGCGCATCAAGGCGGAACGCGGATAGACCTGCTTTTTCGCGATCACCATCGCGATCTTTCTTTTCCAGCCCTTCATGTCAGCCGCCGCTGCCGGCGCCGCTCCCGCGCAGGCGATACCCAGCAATACGAGCAGGGCAAGGGCGTGCTTGGCGATTCGAATCATTGCTCCGATTCCTCTGTCCCTTGGCTTCTTGTGTCCCGCGTGCGATCGCCCAGCCGTTGCGATCGTCATGCTTTTATGATGGAGTCGGTAAAACCCCTCTTAACGATCATGGTAAAAATTCCCTCAAAATCGGGGCGGGAAGGAACGGCTGCGGGCGGCATACCGTGGGGAAGGAGGGAGAACATGAGCAGGGCCGTTTTTGTCACGGGCGGTTCCGGATTCGTGGGAGCGGCCGCAATTCGGGCCCTCGCAGGAGAGGGGATGGCTGTACGGGCTCTGTCCCGTCGGCCGGAAAGCGATGCACTGATCAGGCAGGCGGGGGGTGAGCCCGTGCGGGGTGCCTTGGAGGATATCACGCCCCGGCATATGGCCGGTGCCGAAATTGTCATACATGCAGCGGCGCGGGTTCAGGCCTGGGGGCGTCATGCGGATTTCGCACGCGTCAATGTGGAGGGCACGCGTCGCCTTCTTGCCGCCGCCAGACAGGCCGGTGTGCGACGCTTCATCCATATTGGCACCGAGGCGGCCCTCTTCGTCGGCCGCCCCCTTTGCGACATCGCCGAGGACGATCTGCCGCTTGCGCTCCGCTCTCCGTTTCCCTACGCCCGCAGCAAGGCGCTGGCTGAACGGCTCGTGCGTACCGCCGATGATCCTGCCGCCGGCCTGCGCACCATCGTTCTGCGTCCCCGCATGATCTGGGGACCGGGCGACCGGACATTGCTGCCGACACTCTCTCGCATGGTTGCAGCAGGCCGCTTCGTCTGGGTGGATCATGGCCGGGCCCGCACCAACACCACTCATATCGCCAATCTCGTTCATGCAATCCGGCTGGCGCTGACAGGTGGGGCCGGTGGCCGCGCCTATTTCATCCATGATGGGGAAGTCCAGCTGCTCAGGGATTTTTTGACCCGTCTGGCAGCGACCCGCGGCCTCACCCTGCCCGCGCGCAGCGTACCCCGAGCCGTCATTGAGCCGCTTGCGGCGGGAGTGGAGACGCTCTGGCGCCTCTTTGCACCCCGTCGCGAGCCCCCCGTAAGCCGCATGGTCGTTGCCCTGATGGCGACCGACTGCATTCTGCGCCTGGATGCCGCCCGTCGTGAGCTGGGCTATGAGCCGCAGGTGACGGTCGAAGAAGGGCTTGCCGCGCTGGCCCGGACGGGCTCCGCCTGAATTTCCTTTTCCGGGTGCTCCCTTTCCCAAGCGGAAGATGCAGGCGGCAGACCGATGAAAGGCGTACTGGCCCGGCCGCCGTGAGGCCGGGGGCGTGGTGTTTTACCGTTATAAAACACCCCTTGACACATCCGACTTGGTGTATTACATAGCTAATACAGCGGCACGGATCGATTCGCCGATCCCGCTGCCGCCAGGGGAAACGGCAGGAACCGGCCCCTGTCACGACAGCAGGAATGACGACAGCGAGAGAGCAAGGAGAACGACAATGACAATGGCATACCCCCTCACGCAGGAACGCCGCAGCGAGCGGAGCATCCCGGTTTTGCACGGCGCGCATCCGGAAAGCGGCTATCTGATCCGGCGGGCGCGGCGCCGGCGCCGCAGGGCGGGCGGCGATCGCGGTTCCGTGCGGGTGCTTGGTGTGTGATCGCTGCCTTGCGTAGCGGCACACCCCCGCTCCGTCTTCCCATCCTCGAGGGACCGCGAGCATGACGGAGAGAAAGAATGCTCAAGCCCGACTGGCGCGATGACACGCCGATCTATCGGCAGCTCCAGGACAAGATCAAGGCGGCGATCCTGGAGGGCAGCCTGCAGGAGGGCGAGCCACTGCCGTCCGTGCGCACGGTGGCGGTCGAACTCGGGATCAATCCGCTCACGGCCTCCAAGGCTTACCAGGAGCTGGTTGCAGAAGGTCTGGTCGAGCGCCAGCGCGGGCTCGGGATGTTCGTGAAGGAGGGAGCGCGCCACAGGCTTCTGGAGGAAGAGCGCACGCACTTTCTGCGCGTCGAATGGCCGGGCGTGCTGGCCCGGATCCGGCTTCTCGGGCTCGATCCGCGCGCACTGCTGGCCGCGCTGCCGGATGACGGAAAGGACAAGTCCTCTGACAAGGAGGACAGGCCCTCCGAGAAGGAGCAAGACGGATGAGCGAATTGCTGGAGGAGACCGTGACGGCGATGCACGATCCGGTCGATGAGGCCGCAGCTGCCGCAGGAGCCGAAATTCTGGTGCGCGCCCGCGCACTTGCCAAGCGCTATCGGGACGTCCAGGCGCTCTACCCGACCGATCTGGACATCCCCTCTGGCCGGATCATTGGCATCGTCGGCCCCAACGGGGCGGGCAAGACGACCCTGCTGGATGCGATCCTCGGTCTGATTTCCTACGAAGGCTCCGTCAGCGTTCTGGGCCGGGAGCCCTTGCGCGAGCGGGCGCAGCTGATGCGCGATGTCTGTTTCATCGCTGATGTTGCCACTCTGCCGCGCTGGATGCGTGTCAAGGATCTTCTGGACTATGTGGCCGGAGTCCATCCCCGTTTTTCACCCAAGCGGGCGCGCGAGCTGCTCACCCGAACCGAAATCCCGCTGGACAAGAAGATAGGGCAGCTCTCGAAGGGCATGATCACCCAGCTGCATCTGGCCGTGGTCATGGCGATCGATGCGCGTCTTCTGGTGCTTGATGAGCCGACGCTTGGTCTCGACATCCTCTTTCGCAAGAACTTCTATACGGCCCTTCTCGAGGAGTATTTCGATCACCACCGCACGATCCTGGTGGCCACGCATCAGATCGAGGAAGTCGAGCATATCCTCACTGATGTCATCTTCCTCCGGCAGGGCCGGGTTCTGCTCTATGAATCCCTGGAGGCCCTGGAGGCCCGCTTCGTGGAGCTTGTGACCGATGCTGAAAGGGCGGAGCGGGCCATGTCTCTGGGGCCCATCGCCACCCATCGGGCTCTTGGCCGCGTTTCCCTGATCTTCGATTCCCCGGACCGCACGCATCTCAAAGAGCTGGGCGAGCTGCGCCGCGTGCCGCTTGCCGATCTCTTTGTCGCCCTCATGAAAGGAGGCGAGTCATGATCCGCACAGCCATTCCCGCCCTGGTGCGCCGCGAATTGCAGGAAAATCGCGTCGCCTTCGTCTGGACGCCGGGCGTGCTGGTGAGCCTCATGCTGCTCCTGCTGCTTGCCGGTCTGCTGGCGCTGGGGCGCCACGGCGAGGGAGGGCAGATCATTTTCGAGATGGGCAAGACGGTGGTCAGGAGCGCCAACGGCCTGAGCCTGTTGTTGCGGGAACTGGCAGATCACAGCCCCGGTGAACAGAAGCTCGTGATCACCGGCCTGCTCCATGCGCTGACGGTGCCGGCTCTTATCGCGGTGCCATTCGTGGTGTTCTTTACCCTTCTGTCCAGCCTTTATGAGGAGCGGCGCGACCGGTCGATTCTGTTCTGGAAATCCATGCCGGTTCCTGACTGGGCGGAAGTGGGCGTGAAATTTCTGGCTGCGACCGTGCTTGCGCCTGCAATCGTGCTGGGATTTGCCATTCTTGCGCAGCTGGTGGCCTGGGTGATCCTGCTGCTGGTGGCATGGGGAGTGGGCGCATCCCTCACCCCCTGGATGACGGCACTGCCGGTGGTTGCCTACCAGTGGCTGGTAGTAGCCGTTGCCCTGGGTGTGTGGGCGCTGTGGGCGGCGCCTGTGTGGGGATGGGTGCTGTTCTGCTCGGCCTTTGCCCCGCGCACGCCCTTCGGCTTCGCCGTGGTGCCGCCGATCGTGCTGCTGATCGTCGAAGGCATGTTCTTCCGCACCCACCATTTTGCCGAATGGCTGGGGCGCCACCTGTTTGCCTTTCCCCTCTTTCGCGGCTTTTCCCGGGGGGAGGTGAGTGCCGATGAGCTGCTTACGCTCAAGCTGGTGAACCTCCTTTCCTCCCTGGCTGAGCCCGGACTGTGGGTGGGACTGCTGATTGCGGCCTTCTTCCTGGCGGCGGCGACCTGGCTGAGACGGCATGCGCTCTGAAGGCGGCTGCATGGTCACCGCCGGCAGCAGGAGCCGGCAGCAGGAAAGCGACCGTCATGAAGGAACGGCAGGAAGAAACGACAGGACGGCGAGGAGCATGAAATCATGAGGCGGACCTATCTTGTAGACCTTCTTTTCGAGGACCCGCAGATGGCGACGGACGGGCAGGCGCCCGCAGGAAAGGTGGCGGAAGGGGAGGAGAAAAGCGCCCTAGAGCTTCCTTTTGCCTTTGCCGTGTCTCTCATTCGGCATGCGCAGCGTTCCCGTGGCATCGGGGCGCCGGTCCGGCGCGTGGCGTGATCGGGCGGTGTCGATCGGTCCCTCCACCGTACCGATTTGCAGAACCGAGCTGCGCATGCCGAAGAGCAGGCCCGTCCCGGCAGGATTGCCGGGGCGGGTCGTGCTATTCCTGCGAGGGGGAGCGTCGGCCGTCCGGTTGGTTGGACGTGTCGTCTGCGGCAGGAGGACGCAGCGTCCACAGGGCAAGGGCGGCTGCCACCGAGACATTGAGACTGTCAAGGAGCGCATTCGCACCCGGCATTGCCAGCCGCAGCTCCCAGTCCAGGTGACGACGCGTCAGCGGGCGCAGGCCTGATCCTTCCGCTCCCAGCACAAGCGCAAGCGGAACGTCCCGCGCCGGCATGGCGCGGTGTTCGTCTGGAACGGCCGCCGCGCTCAGCCCCACGCGCCAATATCCCATCTCGGCCAGCTCCTTGAGCGCCCGCGCCAGATTGGGCACCCGGATCCAGCTGATGACATCCAGAGCCCCTGCTGCCGCCCGCGCCAGAGCCCCGCTTTCCCGTGGGGCATGCCGTGCGGTGGTGACGACGCCCCTGGCTCCCAGCAGGGCCGCACTGCGCAGGATTGCACCCAGATTCCGCGGATCCTCCACACGGTCGAGAACAAGCACGCGCGGATGCTCTCCCGGCTGCGGCATGAGGGCTTCAAGGGGAGGCGAGGATAGAGGGGCCGCCTCCAGCACACAGCCCTGATGCGGCACGGCCGTATCAAGCAGGGCCGCCAGCCGGTCCCGCGTCATGAGCTGCACGGGCAACTCTGCCGGCACCTTCGTGCCGATGGCTTCGAGCTGCTTCAGGCCTTCCTCAGTCGCATAAAGCCGCCTTTTGCGGCGGTGAGGATTGGCAAGAGCGGCTCTTACTGCATGACGTCCATACAGCAGGACGGCATTTTCGTCTCCCGCACGACGTCTGCTTCGCTCCTTTGCCTTGGCGCCGGCTTCCCTGGGCTTTTTTCTTGCGGTGGGCACCCCGTCCTGTCCTTCGGGTCTTCTGATGGTCGCTGTCCTTGCAGGTGGCATATACATGACGGAAATCAGCCGGACGAGTCGCTTGCGCCCTTTTCTGCTCTTCCTCCGGACTGTTGGACATGTTCTGTTGCGATTTTCTGCGCAGTGATGTCCCGTCCCAGGGGGAGCTGCTGTCGGCAAGGACAATCTGAATTTGTTTTTATGCCAGATTCGGCTTTTTCAGCGCCTCTTTCACGAAATGCGAGATGGCATATTTTGAAACACACTCTTGCGGCTCATGGAAAAGCTGCGACATAATAACCCACGCGGTGACGGGTGATACCATCCCGTCATGTGGAGGGCAGGGGGAGCGGATTCGATCGGCTCCCGCAATCTTGGTCGAAAGGGTAAGTCAGGAGAGGTCCCATGAGCAAGCAACCCTTCCTTCTTGATCTGCATGACGAGGTCTATCCCCGCATCCGTGCTCTTCGTGATGAAGAGCTTGCTCGGGTCGGCGGCGGTCGTGAGTCGGGTGGCTGTCTGAATACGGTCACCGTCACGCCGGATGGCGATGGCGGCGATGACGGTCCCGACGAGTGGTGCGAAAAGGCCATTCAGTAGCGGGAGAGGGAGCGGACGCCTTGCGGCGTCCTTACTGTCGACGGGCTGGTGGGAGGAGACGGGGGAGCCGGCGGCCTCCCGCCAGCCTTCTTTCTCCACCTTGAGGGCCAAGAAGAGCCCGGCTGATTTGCGTGGCCCTCCCTGCCGTGGTGCGGGCGGCATGCCGAGCCCGGCGGGATTTCCTCGCGGGAACGGCTGTGGCGGCCCTCTCGGCGGTGGTCGCAGGCGGAAGGAGGCGGCAGTCGGGAGATGTGGAAAAGGGGGAAGTCATGGGGAGCATCCTGATTCTGGGAACGGAACGAGATCCGCATGTGGCCCGGGTCGCCCGGGCGCTCGAGGCGCGCGGGGTCAAAGCCATAGTCGCCGATTATCTTCGCCAGATCGCCATCGACTTCCGGATGGACAGGACAGGGCGGCATGTTCTGAAGATCGGCGGCAAATCGCTGGATGAGCCCTTTCTGATCTGGGACCGCCTCAAGCTGATTCCCGGCTCCCCTCTTTTCCCGCCGGGACAGGAGCGGGAGGCGGACTGGTGTGCCATGGAATGGCGGGCCTTCTTCCGGCTGGTGACGGGGCTTTATCGCGACCGCGTCTACAACACGCTTGAATCGCGCAGCTGTCTCGTCAAGCCCTACCAGCAGATGCTGGCGGCACGGGCCGGCTTTCTGGTCCCGGCTACGGCCATCGCGACCCGCAAGCGCCCCCTTCAGCGCTTTGCCCGGGAAACGGGGGCCTGTATCATCAAGTCCCTGTCGGCGGGCAAGGTTCGGCCTCGTCCGCACGAGCAGCCCATCCCCTACAACATCTTCACGCTGCCGCTGGATTCCGACACCCTGCGCAAGGCGGATCCGGAAGGCTTTCGGCTGGCGCCGCATTTCGTGCAGGAGCGGATCGAGAAGGATCATGAATTGCGGGTGGAAATAGTCGGTCGGCAGGTCTTCGCCTTCCGGATCGATTCCCAGAAGGTCTCGCATGGCCGTATCGACTGGCGCCACGCAATCGGCGAGGTCACATTCGAGCCCGTAACCGCTTCGCAAGAGCTGTGCAGCAAGCTGCTGGCCTTCATGACGGCCTTCGGCCTGTTTTCCGGCGGGGCGGATATCGTTGTCGATCCGTTGGGACGTTACTGGTTCATCGAGTGCAATCAGGATGGGCAGTGGGCCTGGCTTGACGACATCGTTGACGGAGCCATCACCCGGGCCTTTGCTGAAGAATTTGCCGGGGAACTGGCTCGTCGCTTTCCGGAAGCGGAGGGCGGAGCGGCACCCCTTGCCACGGCCGCAATGGCGTGAGGAGGCGAATCCGCCTCCCCATCTGACGGTCGGCGAAGCACGGCGCATCAGGATGGGAAAGAATTTGGCATCTTTTACCCCTTGACGGCCGGGCGCCGCCTTCCTTTATCGGTTTCTCAAGCGGCGACGAGAGGCTCCGCCTGTGGCAGGAGAATGTCCTTTTCACCGGTGGCGGACGAAAAGGCGGGCTGCGGGTTGCCTTCCGGCGCCGGAAGAATGGAGAAGGCCCATGCGCACCAATGGTTCGTGGGCTGTTGACAGCGCGGGGCTTTTTCGCAATATGCGCCGCACCGAGGCTGCTCGACAAGAGCGGTGGCAGGCGCCTTTCAAGCGGGCTTCGGAGACATCCTGGAGGGGTGGCCGAGCGGTCAAAGGCAGCAGACTGTAAATCTGCCGGGTTTATCCCTACGCAGGTTCGAATCCTGCCCCCTCCACCACTCTCCGCAGCGCGCTGGCGGTTGCGCTTCTCTTGTCCGAGACTTCGGCTGGATGGACTGTTCGGGCAGGATGGCCGCTTCATGCGGGCGTAGCTCAATGGTAGAGCCCCAGCCTTCCAAGCTGGTAGTGCGGGTTCGATTCCCGTCGCCCGCTCCAGGTTTTGATCAGGCCCGGCGGTTGGCAGAGTGACCGGTCTCTGGCGTGACCGGTGGCAGGTGGAAAAGCGCAGCAGGCAGACGGAACGAGACAAGCGGGAAGGCACGAAGCATGTCGAAGGAGAAGTTTGAGCGGACGAAGCCGCATGTGAACGTGGGGAC
>CAYYGH010000036.1:0-29567 GCA_964471405.1 uncultured Sphingomonadales bacterium
AAGGGGGACAAGGGAGATAAAGGGGATCGCGGTCCGCCTGGACCGGCAGGACCACGGGGTCCCGCAGGACCGCCCGGTCCGCCCGGTCCGCGTGGCCCAGCGGGGCCAAGGGGGCCGCAAGGACCACCGGGGCCGGCCGTACAGATGCCCACGGGCACGCATTTCATCGCCCTTTTTGCGCCTCCCAGCATCCGGCAGTCGGGAGTACAGCGGCCCCAAGGGGCAATCCTGAGCTATATGAGCGGCGGCCCCCGCAGCAACCATGTGGATATCGAATTCGCCACCAGCAGCAGCGGACCATGGAAGGATCTGGGACAGGGCGGAACGCTGTCTCTTACGCTCGGTCTTGCGACACCGGTTGCGAGCAGCCGCAACCTCCGCATTCCGAATGGTGGCGTGGTCTGGACGCCCCAGGGTTTGACGGGCCGGGTATTCGTGCGGGCGGTGCTGAAGGATGCAAGCGGCCAGGAGCTTGCAAGAGACGTGCGCTCCTTCGTCATCCAGTAGCGGCCGCAGGCAGGGCGCAGGAAGGGCACCCGCCTCTCGTCAGGCGGGCGGGGGTGCGGGTTTTTGGCGCCCGTGCCCGCGCCGGCTTTGAGAGAGCCGGGGCCTTCGGGGCCATGACGAGTCCGCCTTTGCGGTGGCCGGGAACGCCATAAGGCCACGGTCTGAGCCCGGCACTCGGTGAAGGGAAATGTGCTGCCATGCCGGATGCGGTTGCCGGGGGTGCTCGTCGTTGATATGGGCGAGGAGGCGCAGCCGGAACACGGCGCATTGCGCCATCGCCGATCAGGAAGACGAGGCCAGGAGACCGTGATGACCGCAAGCAGCTCCGGCAATGCCCCCACCCGGCCCGAACCGCTGAAGATCGCCGTGGCCGGTGCCAAGGGACGCATGGGGCGGGCGGTGCTGGCCGTGGCCGCGCAGTGCGATGATGTCAGGGTGGTTGCCGCCTCGCTCAGGCCGGCCGATCCGGATGTCGGCAAGCCTGTGCCCGGCCACCCGCATCTGACATACGCGGGACAGGCCGAAGCCCTCTTCAGCGAGGAGGCCATCGTCATCGACTTCACCACCCCTCAGGCCACGCGCCATCATCTCGCCCTCGCCCGGGATGCCGGTCGTCCTCTCGTGATCGGCACGACCGGACTGGATGCCGAAGACGAGCAGTACCTTGCAGCCGCCGCCACCGCCGTTCCGGTCCTGCGCGCCGCCAATTTCTCGATGGGGGTGACCCTGCTGGGACATCTGCTGCGCACAGCAGCCCGGGCTCTGGGGTCACGGGCGGAGATCGAGATCCTGGACATCCACCACGGTGCCAAGCGGGACGCCCCTTCCGGAACCGCGCTCGCGCTCGCCCGCGCCGCGGCCGAAGCCCGCGGGCAGGAACCGGAAGCGGTGATCACGGGCCCGCGCTGGGGCCTAGGCGAGGGCCGTGCCGGCCGGGAAATCGGCATTGCGGCGCTTCGAGGCGGCGATGTCGTCGGCGAGCACACGGCCTTCCTGCTGATGCCCGGAGAGCGCCTTGAGCTTACCCACCGCGCCGGTGACCGAGGCATCTTCGCCCGCGGTGCCATCGCGGCCGCGCGCTGGCTTGCCGGCCGCCCGCCGGGCCTTTACGACATGGAGGATGTCCTGGGGCTGAAAACCTCCTGACGAACCGATGCACAGCGCTTGCCACGCCGGAAACCGGGACAAGGCGTGCCAGGCAAAGGCTTCTCTTTCCTTTCCTGGCAGGTCCGACCGGCCGGCTGCTCTTCCTTCAAAGAAAAACCGTCACCCAATCCGCATCGCCGGCCTCCTGATCTCCCCTTATTGCGCGGCTAGCTGGACAAATGGCGATCCGGGATTTCGGCAGCGGCATGCCTCATGCTCCCTTCCTCATGATCCCAAGGCGAGCGCCCCGCATTTCCTGTCCTCGGGAAGCCCACCTTTTCATCCCACAGCCCATCTCCGAGCAGGCCCTCGGGCCCACCTTCCCACGACGGTCTGCCCCCGGTCGTCGGCCCCCGCGAAGATGAGCGATCCGCTGTGCCGCCCCCACGGCGTCAAGGATCATATTCGACCGGCCTGACGATCACCCGGCCTTGGCCGTCACACAGCCGCGCGGGCAGAAGACTCTTTTCCACCGTCTTTGGAGTCAGCCGACGTTTCTGGTGGGCATAGCGGAGGATCTCCTTGGAATGGGACCGGTGAGGAGGTGCAACGCTGATCAGCCGCTTGCCCGGAAAGGCAGTGTGGAAAAGTCGGGCAAGGCTGGCGAAATCGCTGTCACCGGTGAGAAGATAGACGTGGTCAACACGGCCGAGATGGGCGTCGTGAAGAATCTGGAGAGCAAGCGTCACATCGCTTTCTTTCTCCTCGTGGCTTTGCCACTCATGCCCGCAGGAGTAACAGCAGCTTCTGGGGCGGGCCTTGAAATGTCCCAAGTAACACTCTACGCCACGCGCCTGCAGGGCCGCGACATATGTCCGATGACGGGTAATCTTGGCTGCGTCCTGCAAGTGGATGGGATAGGCAGAACAGTAGACCACCCGGACAAGCCTCTCCCGCCTGCGGTTGATAAGCCGTTCCCCGACAGCCCACAGATCCAGCCACTTGAGATGATTGCACTTCAGGTCACAGAGTGCATGATAGAGATTGAAACCATCTATATAGAAACCCGCCCGGCGCTTGAACCGGCCATGAAGAATTTCAAAAATGCGGTTCATCCCCCAGTGTGCCCCCTACACACCTGAAAGAAAATGCCCCACGGGCCGAAACCCGTGGGGGGCTGACAGGAAATACACTGTCAGCGTGGCTCACTATCTGACTAATCGATTATAGCTTTGATGTCAAGCTTGTATGCCCTCCGCGCCTCCTCTCCTGCGTCCCAGGGGGGAGGCGCGGCTTGATTGCCCCATCCTCACCGAAACCGCGCGAGTGCCCGGCGAAGCTCGCTGGCAAGGGCGGGAAGCTCATCCGGCGGCAACAGACGCCCCAGCGCCACCCGGCGCGCGCGGTGACGCAGAAAGAGGGACGGCCGACCGGCGGGATCGCGGCACAGCTCCACCTGCGTCCAGGCCCGGGGCAGTCTTTCGCGATGAATGCGCCTCGGCGGACTTGCCCGAACGAGCTCGATCTCACACGGGCCCATCCTGAGAAGCTCGAACCGGCGGCGCTGCCGATCGGACAGATGAAGGGCCAAAGCCAGGCCGAAACCGCTCGCCGCCACCCAGATGGCCGCCGGCCAGGCCCCCTTGAGGGTGAGATGGGCGGCAAACGCCATGAACAGCACCACCGTCCACATCATGAACTCGCGGATACGGGCCGCATCAAGCGAGCGGTGCGGCCGCATCACGAGGCTGTAGAGCACGGCCTCGCGCGCCGGCCCCACCAGAGCCGCCTCCATCGGCGCAAGCGGCAGCCCGCCGCCCTCTTGCGCAATCGTCATCTCTTCTGCCATGTCGCCGATCATACAGCGAAAGGCCGCCCCCGTCCACGGCTGCCCGGGGCCTGACGGGGAACCGGCAGGATCGGGAGACAGGGCGATGGCGCCGCCACCTGAAGTCGTCGAGGAAATCTTCCGCCGCTTCGCCGAACGCAATCCGCATCCGGATACCGAGCTCAAATACACCAACCCCTATACCCTGCTGGTCGCGGTGGTGCTTTCGGCCCAGGCGACCGACAAGGGAGTCAACAAGGCCACCGAAAAGCTGTTCAAGGTCGCGGATACGCCGGAAAAGATGGTGGCGCTCGGGGTGGACGGCATCAAGCGCTACATCAATACGATCGGATTGTACAATTCGAAGGCGAAGAACATCTATGAACTCTCAAAGATCCTGATCGAGCGCTATGGCGGCCGGGTACCGGCCGATCGCGAGGCCTTGGAGTCCCTTCCCGGTGTAGGGCGCAAGACGGCGAATGTGGTGCTCAACACGGCATTCGGCCAGGATACGATTGCGGTGGACACCCATGTATTCCGGGTCGCCCATCGCCTGGGCCTGAGTGATGGCAGGACTCCCCGTGCGGTGGAAGAGGATCTGATGCGCATCATTCCGCCCCGCTACAGGCGGCACGCGCATCACTGGCTGATCCTCCATGGGCGCTATATCTGCAAGGCCCGCCGGCCCTTGTGCGAGAAATGCTTCCTGACCGATCTGTGCCCGAGTGCCCTGCCTCTCAAACCGGCCGCGGACTCCAGGGACACCGAGCAACGGGATTCAGGCTCCGCAGGTGGACAGGCGGAAGCTCCCTCCCCTCCTGCCTCCTCTTCGCGCGCGAAGGAGCGGCGGAAGCGCCCCTAGCCCTCATTGCGGCCGGGCAGAGGTTTCCTCTCCCGCACCGCCGTTCCCGTTCCGGCTCTGCCCGCCTGCGGCGGGCCGATGCTCCTCCTCCTTCCTGCCGGAGCGACCATCCTCTGTCCCCGTTCCGGCCGGCGTTCCGGCAGAAGTCTCCGGCACGAGCCGCTTCTCGTCCGGCTCCGGCGCCAGACGCGCCCAGAGGCCCTGGGGCAGCATCCGGGCAAGGCAGCTTCTGCTGGGTATGGATCCATGGTCGGGTGCAGTGGGATCGTGAGCGGTCAGGCTTTCAAGGTGAAAACCGTCTCTGCCCTCCCGGAAGATCATCGTCAACGCGCAGCCGGCGGCAGGATCGGGATAGAGATAGAGCTGGACGGGCCCCTCCCAGCGCACCAGATCCGGCTTGCCGAACAGGGCCGTGACCGCCGCCGGCGTCCAGCCCAGCAGACGATCCGGATCCGGTGGAGGAGGTGGCGGTGGAGGCGGAACGGGTTTCGGCACGGGCTGCGGCTCTGCCGCCGGAGCCGGTGCCGGGGCGGGAGACGGCATGGGCGAAGGTCCGCCCGCCGTCCCGCCACAGCCGGCCAGCAGCATGGTCAAGAGAATCACGCCCACTCCGGGGCCGGAGGACAGGCGGGGCCATCTCACCGGGCCGCCTCCCGTGACAGGCCTCCCTCCTCGGCAGACCGGCCCATCAGAGCATGATAGAGATGTGTGGCAAGCGCCGCGGCGAAGACGGCACTGACCAGATTGACGAGCGGAATGGACGCAGCAGCCGCCATCACCAGACCGGCCATCCAGATCTGCGGCCGCCACCGTCGCAGAAGAACGGCCACCTGCTCGCGATCATGATGTCGCAAGGCCACGATGCCGAAGAACTCCTCACCCAGAAAATAGGCGTTGACAACCAGATAGAGAGCAAAGGGGCCGATCGCGGTAAAAAGAAGGAGAATGTAGAAGGGAATCAGCATCACATGTACGAGGAGAAGCCTTGTCCCCAGCCACAGCCCCCGCAGAACCTCACCGAAGAATGAAGACCGCCTGTGCCCGATTGCCCGGGGATAGTGCCGCCGCTCCTCGTGCTCCACGACCTCGTCCACGAAGATCGAGAGAATGGCCGCCATCATGGCCGGAAACACCCACCAGATGGCGATGATGGCGACAAAGGGCAGACTGATGCTCGCCGCCCAGTCGATGGCGCGATCCAGCCATGCGATGCCGCTGTCGGGAATGGCCGCGATCAGGGGTGGCAGGCCGACCGCCAGGCCCACCGTCAGCAGCGCCATGGCCGCAAGAGTCGCGATCGCCGACCGCCAGAGGAGACGCTGAGTCTCAGGGTCCGCAAACGCGGCCATGGCCGCCCTGATCGCCCGAAAGAGTGTGCCCATCGATGAATTGTCCCGTTCTCGCTGCCGCTTTTTTCTGCTTCCCGGGCAAAACGCGAACGCGCCCGGCGCAAGGAGGCTACCAGCTTGCCCGATAAGGCGCAATTGACCGCACCGTCCAAGGAGCGGGCGGCCGGGATGTTCCGGAAAATCCATCGCCTGATGCGAGAAATTTGTTGCAGAATATGTCTTCCTGCTCAATAGATGGGGACCGATGGAGATCGCCGGCGGGCAGGCGCACCACGGCTGTCTTCGCGTGCGGTCATGCGCACCGGCTACAGGCAGGGATGCAGACAGGAGTTAAGGGAGGGGTCAGAAGATGACGGAACCGAAAGGTGAAGTGCGGCCGATCTTTCCGCTTGGTGCGGTGGTCCGTTATGTCAATCCCGAGCATGAGGACATCTCGCTTGACGGGCTGGAGTTCGCGCCCAATTTCGGCTCGCGCACCGAATCGACCAGCCAGGACCTCAACATCCTCAAGGAACCCCGTTTCGCAAAACTGCGGGCGTTTCTGGAGGAGTGCGTGAAGGACTATCTCGATAATGTGTTCTGCTACAAGTACGAGAAGTTCGAGATCGTTCACGCCTGGGTGAACCGGGCGCCGGAAGGCGGCTTCCAGCGGATGCACACCCATGGCAATTCGGTGGTCTCGGGTGTCTACTATCTCAAGGCCGATCCCAAGCTCTCTTCCCCCTTGGTCTTTGAAAAGCCGGAGCTTTCCACCTTCCCCTACATTGCGGTGGCCACCACCCGGCACACGATCTTCACCGCCAACCAGGCAGCCTTTCCCAGCGAGACGGGCACGGCCTATCTCTTTCCCAGCCAGCTCAGCCACGGCTATGAGATCCCCAGTCGCAGCGGCGAGCGCATCTCGCTGGCCTTCAATGTCATGCTCACCGGCATCGGGCTGTTCTATCGCCTGTGAGTTGATGCCCTTGGGGCGCCATCATCCGGAACGCAGAAACGCACCGTCCAGAATGCCGCGGTGCGCCCGTCGAGGATGAAGACGGAACTAGTCTAGAATGAAGAACAGCATGTGCAGATAGCGGCTTTCGGGCAGAGCCGGGTGAAGGGGATGGTCCAGATCGGCGCCGGCGACATGGATGAGGCGGGCCGTCCTGCCCGCCCCGCGGATTCCCCGGCTGCAGGCTTCCAGCAGCGTCTCCTCCGTGACATGATGGCTGCAGCTTGCCAGAGCCAGCAGGCCGCCTTCGGCCGTCACCCGGGCGGCATCATGGGCCAGCCGTGCGTAGGCCCGGCGTGCGGCAGGCACGTCCCGGGCACGCCGCGCAAAGGGCGGTGGATCGGCCACGACGATCTCAAAGCGCTCCCCCTCCTGCCCGAGCGTCCGCAAAACGGCTCGCACATCGCCATGCCGGAATGCCACCCGGTCTGCCAGACCGTTCTCCCGCGCGGCTTCCTCCGCCAGAGCGAGCGCCGGCCGTGCGGTATCCACCGCCAGCACCCTCCGGGCTCCACCGGCCGCGGCGCGCAGCGCAAAGCCGCCCGTATGACAGTAGAGATCGAGTACGCGGGCCTCCTGTGCCCAGCCGGCGATCAGCGCCCGATTGCGCCGTTGGTCGAAATACCAGCCGGTCTTCTGCCCGCCGAGGAGATCCGCGCGAAACGTCACCCCGCCTTCCGGCACATCGACCACCGGCCGGGCAAGCCGGCCGATGACCTCGGGCGGCCGGAGCTCCAGTCCCTCCAGCCGTCGCGCCGGTGCATCCCGCCGCAGCACCACGGCAGCGGGCGCACAGGCTGCATGGAGGCCGTCGAGGAGACAAGGCAGGAGCGCCTCGGCCCCCGCCGTATTGAGCTGCAGCACGAAGACATCCCCGAACCGATCGATCACAAGGCCAGGCAGATCATCCGCCTCGCCATGCACCAGACGATAGAAGGGTTGCGGCAGAAACCGGCGACGCAGGGCGTCCGCACGCCTCAAGCGCGCGGCAAAGAATTCCGCATCGATCACCGTCTTCGGCGATTCGGCAAGCCGGCGACATGCGATCAGGGCGTGAGGATTGAAGGTCGCCAGCCCGACCGCTTCTCCCTTGGGAGAAACCAGGGTCACCACGGCACCGGGCGGCACGTCCTCCGCCGGGCGGGAGAGGATCTCGTTGGCGAATATCCACGGGTGCCCCCGCCCCCATCGGGTTACCGCGCGACGGTCGATGACAAGGCGTGCAGCAGGCGATCGGGCCGCTTCGATCCGTGCCTCATTCATGGTGATCGCTTCTCGCCGACCCATCCTAGAAGCGCAGCAGACAGGCGCCCCAGGTGAAGCCGCCGCCCATTGCCTCCAGCAGCAGCAGGTCGCCCCGGCGGATTCGACCGGCCCGCACCGCCGTATCGAGCGCGAGCGGAACACTGGCTGCCGAGGTGTTGGCATGCTCGTCGACCGTGACCACGACCCGCTGCGGATCAATTCCGAGCTTGCGGGCCGTGCCGTCGAGAATGCGCTTGTTCGCCTGATGGGGGATCACCCAGTCCACATCATCGGGGCTGACGCCGGCATCGGCCAGGGTTTCCTCCATGACACTGGCCAGATTCTGGACGGCATGGCGGAAGACCTCGCGTCCCTTCATGCGCACCTTGCCGACACTGCCGGTGGTCGCCGGCCCGCCATCGGTCTTGAGCAAATCGATGAGCCGGCCGTCGGCATGCAGGCGACAGGCAAGAATGCCGCGATCCTCGGGCCCGCCCTGCCCGCTCCCGGCCTCGACCGCGACCGCACCCGCCCCATCCCCGAACAGCACGCAGGTGGTGCGATCCTCCCAGTCGAGAATGCGGGTGAATGTCTCGGCTCCGATCACGAGGAGGCGGTCGGCCATGCCGGCGCGGACATAGGAATCCGCCGTGGCCAGTGCGTAAACGAAGCCCGAGCAGACCGCCTGAATGTCGAAGGCGAATCCCGTGCCCGCCTCCAGCGCCGCCTGCACCTGGGTCGCCACGGCAGGAAAAGTCCAGTCCGGCGTGGTGGTGGCGACGATGATGCCATCGAGCGAGGCCGCCTCCCAGCCGGCCGCCTCAAGAGCGGCCCGCCCCGCCTCGGTCGCCATGCTGGCCGTGGTCTCGCCCTTGCCGGCAACATGCCGGCGACGAATGCCGGTGCGTTCGACAATCCACTCGTCGCTGGTGTCGATCCGTTCTTCGAGATCACGGTTGGTGACGACGGTGGAGGGAAGATAGCTGCCGGTGCCTGCAATCAGCGTACGCCGCATCGCCTTATCCGTCATTTGCGGTCCTGTCCGCATGCTCTGCCTCATTCGTTCCCATTGCGGCGAGATCGGCTGCGATCAGCTTGGTGAGCTCATGACGCGCCATGTCCACGGCCACGCCGATGGCCGTCGCGATCCCTTCCGCATTGGCGCTGCCATGGCTTTTGACCACAAGCCCGTTCAGTCCCAGCATCACCGCGCCATTGTGCTTGTTGGGATCGAGATGGCTGCGCAGCTGCTGAATGCCGCGCCGGGCGAACAGATAGCCCAGTTTCGCCATCAGGGAACTGCGGAAGGCATCGCCGATCAGCTGCGCGATGAAGCGCGCCGTTCCCTCCAGCGTCTTGAGGGCGACATTGCCCGTAAAGCCGTCCGTTACCACGACATCCACCACCCCGAAGGGAATCTTATCCCCTTCCACGAAGCCGGCGAAGGCAAGCGGCAGCTCGGTCTGGCGCAAGCGCTCCGCCGCGGCACGCAACGTCTCCGTTCCCTTGACATCCTCCGAGCCGATGTTGAGCAGGGCCACCGACGGCCGTTCGAGGCCCAGGGTGGTGCGGGCAAAGGCCGCTCCCATGATGGCGAACTCGACGAGATTGTCCTCCCCGCAGCTGCTGTTGGCGCCAAGGTCGAGCATGGCACTCTCGCCATGATAGGTGGGGATCAGCGTGGCCAGCGCCGGCCGATCGATGCCCGCCATGGTCTTGAGCATGACCTTTGCCAGCCCCATGAGCGCACCCGTATTGCCCGCCGAGACCGCAACATCGGCCTTGCCGTCACGCACGGCCGCAATCGCCCGGCCCATGCTCGTCTCGCGCCCGCGCCTGACCGCCTGGGAGGGCCGGTCCTCCATGGCCACGACCCCGGCAGTCGGCTGGAGCTCGCTTACCTCCGCAAGTGCGGGGTGCTGGTCCAGCAGAGGCGTCAGCACCTCTTCCCGACCGAACAGCAGAAAGCGGGCATGGGGATAGCGCTCACGGGCAATCGCCGCCCCGGCGATTTCATTTTCCGGTGCACCGTCTCCGCCCATGCAATCGAGGGCGATCGTGATCGAACGCTTCAAGGGCGGTTCCCCTTCTCCCTGATGGGCGGGGCCCGCATCTTCCGGCAGGCCCCGTCATTTTTTCGGGCGCTTATAGCGGGGGCGGAAGGCGAATGTCGAGGGCACCCCGGGAAGGGAGCCGGAAGCGTCCCGGATCCCGCCCGGGGAAAGCCTCCTCATTCTTCCCTCTTCTTCTCCTCCGCCAGCAGATTGGCGAGTTTCGCAAAGGGATTGGGCCGACCATCACCAGTCGCTTGCGGACGATCGCCATCCGCCGTTTCCGGAGCATAGCGGCGCATGACCTCATCAGCCTCCGGCGAACGCGGATAGGCCGGCAAGGCCAGGGACAGGGACTGCGCAACGATTTCGCCAAGATCGACCTCCTCCCCTTCCAGAAGGTCAAGATCGACAGCCTGCTCCCATTGCGCCTCTCCCAGCCGCTCTTCCTCGCGGGCCAGGGCATCCTCGCGATAAAGCGCCAGTTCCACCGGTTCATCAAGCGCAAAGGCCACCGGCTCCAGGGTCACGACACAGGCCTGGCTTCCCTCGGCCACCATGCGTCCCGAGATGCGCAGCCCGTTCTTGATTCGCCACAGCCGCAATTCGGCACGCAGAACATCAAGCGCAAGCAGCGACAGCCGCCTGGCCAGGGCCGCGCGTTCCTCCGCCCCGGCCTCGATGGTCATGGCCGTCGATGCGCCGGATTCGATCTCGTCAAGGCGCGTGATGCGCGAAAACTCGTTGTCCTGTTTTTTCATGATCACTCTTCCCGGCCGGCATGGCCCGGCTGGTTGTCACTCCTCGCCGACTGTCCCCCCGGCCAGCAGCTCTTCCGTCAGCGCCGGGAGGGGATGATCGGCCAGAGCGCGCCGGATCGCGATCACCCGGCGAGCCAGGGAACGGGCCCGTCCATCGTCTTCCTCCATGCGCCAGACATTGCGGGCGAGTGCCGCAGCCAGACCCGCCTCGTCCACCATCCCGGCATCATCGACGGCGCAGGCGGCTCCATAGGCCGTCATCCGGCCGAGCGCCGCCGTCATCATCTTCTTGATATGGCGCCCGACACCGAGATCGCCAACCCCTGCCTCCCGCAGGGCCCGATCCCAGTCGGCCACGGCCAGCTCAAGCAGCAGACGCCGCAGCTCGTCCGCCTCCTCTTTCCCGAGAGCGGGATCCCGCTCCACCCGGTCAAGCACAAGGAAGAGCATCAGCACCAGCGCATCGAAGCGCCCATCGAAGCTGTCGGGAATGCCATATCGCTCATAAAGCGCCGGTGCCCGGGCGGCGGCGGCGGCAGCACCATACAGACGCAATGCCTCCTCCCGCCAGCGACGGCGGGCCGCCCGCCTCCTGCGCACCCGCGCGAGAACCGCGCCAAGACCCATCCGGTCCACCTTCCCTGCTCGATCAGGACGGCCGATCATGCTCTCCATCCGCTTGCGGATGCCAGAGCCGGCCTGAGGAGGCAAGACGGCAGCACGATTGACCAGCCTTCCCGCTTCCCGACAGCTGCACCGTGAGGAAAGGGGCCGCCGTCACAGGCCTTGCCAATGTCACAATCCTGGGGCAAGGATGCGGGCAGAGCGGCTGCGGCCGAACGGGGACGCAGTCCCGAATGACAAGGGCGAAGCGAAAGTGGCAATGCGCAGATTCGCACGGATGCGGCAGGCGGCCCTCCCGCTTGCGGCCTGCATGGTGGTTCTGGCAGCGGGCGGCTGCACGACATCCAAGGACGTCCGCGGCTACATCTTCGACGAGGAGCTGGCCTCCGCCATCACGCCGGGCGTGGACAATCGCCGGTCGGTTCAGGACACGCTCGGCTCACCCTCGACTACCAGCGACTTCGGGCCGGAGGTCTGGTATTACATCTCGCGCAACACCAAAAAGCGCGGCTTTCTCAAGGAACACATGACGGATCAGAAGATCCTGGCCATCGCCTTCAATGATGCCGGTGAGGTCGTCGCCATCAAGCGCTACGGAAAGAAGGATGCGCGTCGGGTGCCCATCCGCTCGGAAAAAACGCCGGTGCGCGGGAAGACGCTCGGCTTCTTCCAGCAGCTGTTCGCCAATATCGGCCGCTTCGCGCCGGGCGCCGGGCCGAATGGGCCGGGCGGACCGGGGCGTCCTCCAGGCGGTTGAGAATACCCCCATTCGCAGCGGCCCTGCTGCGCCATGGCACCGCCCGGCAAGGGGGCGTTCCGGGCCCTGGCCGCAAGAATCTGCCCCTTGGGTGCACGACACTTCCTCAGCCCCTTGCGTGCGCGCTGCCCGATTGCAGAGCCGCGCGGCCTCTGGCACAGTTGCTCTCACGGCATGACAGGCTGGCAGGGGGATGACGAGCGCATGCGGCTGACACCGGAAGTTCTGCTGGCCGCCTATTCCTGCGGGCTGTTTCCCATGGCTGAAAGCCGCCAGAGTGCGCGGCTGTTCTGGCTTGATCCGCCGGAACGCGGCATCCTGCCGCTGGATTCCGTCCACATCCCGCGCTCTCTGGCGAAAACCGTCCGGCGCGAGCGGTTCCGGGTCACGATCGACCGCGCCTTTGCCGCCGTCATCCGGGCCTGCGCCGAACCTGCACCGGGCCGCGAAGACAGCTGGATCAATCCGACCATCGAAAACCTCTATGAGGCCCTCTTCCACCATGGCCGGGCCCACAGCGTGGAATGCTGGCATGATGGCGAGCTGGTCGGCGGTCTTTACGGTGTGTCACTGGGAGCCGCCTTCTTCGGCGAGTCCATGTTTCACCGGATGCGGGATGCAAGCAAGGTTGCTCTCGTCCATCTTCTCGCGCGCTTGCGATGCGGAGGCTACCGCCTCTTGGATACCCAGTTCGTCACGCCTCATCTTGCCCGTTTCGGCGCCATCGCCGTGCCGCGTGCCCGCTATCACGAGCTGCTCGCCCGGGCGCTCCGGGAACGAGGCGATTTCTACCGTCTGCCGGAAGATGCGTCCGGGGCGGCGGTCTTGCAGGCGATCACCCAGAGATCATAGACGGGGTGCTCAAGGGCATGCAGTGCCGGCGAGGAGGCCAGCATCCAGCCTGAGAATATCTTGTCGTGTCGTCCCCCGCGATTGTCCCAGATTTCCAGGAAGGCGGCCGTTTCCGGCTCCTCTTCCGGGGGTCGCGATTCGCAGTGTCGCGCAAGGATCTCCAAGGTCCCGAAGCGCACGGGCCGGCCCTCGGGCAGCTCGATGAGGCGGCTGCGCGCCGTGATCTTGTCCAGCGCCCGCACCACCGTGACCGTCATGGGAACAAGCGGCGCCTGCTCTTGCCCCTCGTCGCCTTTCTTATCGCCGCCGGAGCGACTCGGCTCCGCCCCCTCCCCCTGCCGGTCGGGGGAATGCTCGCGATCGGCGGGCAGAGGGATGCGGATGGAGGTATCCGCGCGCGCTTCCTGTGCAGGCCTGGCTTCAGCAGCGGTCGGTGAAGTGGTCATTTCCCCGGCCGCCAGCAGGATGATGGCAGCCGGCAGCGCCCACAGCGGCCTCATGCAGGCTGCTGTCTGCCGGCGTTTCATGATCCTCCACCACTGTCGCCGTCCGAATCGCCCGAATAGACGGCCTTGCGGATGAGCGACCACAGATCGGTCGGGCTTTCCGTGAATTCGATCTCATCGCCCGGCTGCAGCAGCTCCGGAGAGCCGCCGGGCGAGAGGTTGATATAGGTATCCCCCAACAGGCCGTCGGAGGTGATCGAGGCCGTCGTGTCCTCGGGCAGGGCGATATCGCTCCGGACGGACAGGCGCACGATCGCCTGATAGGTCTGCGGATCCAGCTCGGTGCGGGTCACCGAGCCCACCTTGATGCCGGCGATCCGCACATCGGCCCCGACAGTCAGGCCGTTGACACGGTCAAAGCGCGCAAGATACTCCGCGCCTCCCCGGGTGCCGATATCCGTCGTCTCATAGGCGACATACAGAAAGCCGGCCGCCACCACCAGAACCACCGCCCCGATCAGCGATTCCACGAGATTGCCGTTCATGCCGCCTCCCTCCTTGCCCGGCCACGGTCTGTATGCCGGTATGCATCCTGCTCAGGCCGCCTCGTCCCCCTGCTCCGGTTGCCAGGCCTCGTAATGCGGCTTCGGGGCGGATTTGCGACGATCAGGGCGATTGAGACTGCCCGGCGGAAAATACGCTGCCGGAGTGCCGGTCAGATTGGGTCTGTGCGGCTTTTCCCAGGGCTTGACGCGCGGCGGTTTGACGCTTGGCGGCTCCGCGGCCGTGAAATGGATCCAGCGATGCCATTCCGGCGGAATGCGCGAGGCCTCAGCCAGGCCATTGTAGATCACCCAGCGCCGGCGGCCGTCCCTGCTTTCATAATAGCGGTTGCCCTCATCGTCGGTGCCGACCAGCCGACCATGCCGCCAGGTAAACAGCAGGGTGCCGACGGTCGCCCCATTCCACCAGGTGAAGATCTTCTGGAACAGCGTCTTCAGCATGACATCACCTCATTCGCTTGCCGGCCGGCAGCGCTGCCGAAGAGCAGCTTGGCAGGATGCTCCCGCAGACCCGGCCTGCCGCCTTGATAGCAGCTTCGCCCAAATCCGCAAGGGATGGGCACCCACCCTGTCCGCGAAACGGTGACCCGGTCTTTCGATATGGCCGGTGGGTCACCCTCTTTCCTCGTCATCCGCCGGCCTGCCGTTCTTCACCACCCGCTGACACTTTCCCTCTCGTTCATCCGCCGGCTTGACCGGCGGATCCAGCGGGAGGCGGTGAGGGCACCCGTCACGGGGGACGTCGGCCCCGCAGGTCCACCGGAAGGTGGGACACCCTCATGCACCGGAGACTGTCACATCTGTCTGCCGGGTTCGCCGGTCACGCCGACGAACGACGAGAAAGGGGAGTGCTGCCGGCTGAGCTCACCGCGACCAGCGGCGAATGACGCGGAAGGAGAGCATTGCCTGCTGGATTCGCCGCATCTGCCGGCGGGTGATGAGGAAGAGGGAGGGCGATGGGTGGTGAAGAAAGGAGCGGAGGCAGATGCTCCCTTCCCCATCACTCGCTGAGCGATCCCGCCTGACGGGGATCCCCGTTTTCGATGCCGAGCCGCCTGCGCAACTGGCGATGCACCCGGCCCCGTTCGCGGTCCGGCACATACAGAAGGCCGGCCACCCGCCGGATGAGCTGGTCTTCCAGCGGATCCAGTCGCCCGTCCGCATAGGCAACGGCGAACAGATGCTCGATCACGGCCACGCGCTCGGCAAGGGGCACGCTGTCCTTGAGCGCCTTCGTCCAGGCCAGGATCTGGACGGAATCGGATACCAGCTCCTCCGCCCGCCGCATCAGCCGCGCCGCCTCCTCCGGCGTCTGCCCCCGACGGACAAGCAGCGTGGCGATCATCTTTCTTTCCGTCTCCGCAATCCGGCCATCGGCCGCAGCCGCCTCCATCAGCAGGCAGGCGAGCGCAAGATCGGCCTCATCCGCGTCATCCGTGCTCTCCTCCTCGCCCCCCAGAATCATGCGGAGCCTGGACAGCATGACATCCCACATTACCCTCTTCCATTCCTTCCGCCGCCGTTCTTGCGGCCTGATGCCCTCCGCGCCGGCTTTCCGCCTACTTTTCCCTGCCCTTGAGCGCCGCGAGAGCGCGCCGCGCCTTCTTGTCCGGCCGGCGCACCGGGTGCGGGGCGGGAGGATGCCGCGGACGCTCCTGCCGGGTTATCACCTCATACAGCTCGCGGGCGAGGCAGGCCGACAGGCGCCGCGCCGCAAACCCCGCCACCCGCACGACCACGATCTCATGCGGCCGGGCAATCGTGAGGACTTCCCCCAGCCGCAGAAGACGCGCAGGCTTGCGCAGCTGCTGGCCGCCCATGCGCACATGCCCCTGCCGCACCATCCGGGCGGCCAGCGTCCGGCTCTTGAAGAACCGCGTCACATAGAGCCATTGATCGAGTCGCTGAGCGTCACTCACCGCCTCTGCTCTTTCCGTTTTCGTGGCTGTGACGGGTCGGATGCCGTCTCCGTCTTCTCGCGGCCGCGCCGGGCAAGCTCCTTCTTCAGATCGATGAGCACCGCAAAGGGAGAATGCCGGGGCGCAGCAGGCTCCGTGCGGCCGCTCCTGCCCTTGGATCGATTCCGCGAAGGCGAGTCCGCCTTGCGTTTTCCCGCCTGCCTGTCGGCGGCAGAGGGCGCAGGCGGCCTGCGCCGGCTCCTGCCCTTCCCGGCCCGGCGCGGCGGCCGCTGCCGGTGTCCCTGCCAGAAGAAGACGACACGCTCCGCCTCTGCCGGCCGTTCGCCGGGAGCGTGGTGGGCGCCCTCATCCTTCCCGCCTGTTGCAGGCGTGCCTTCGCCCTCCTGCGCGGGCCGGGCTATCCTCCTGTGCCCATAGCCCAGCACCCGCATGACGGAAACGATCTCGTCCCGCCGACAGCCAACCAGGCTGAGGTCTTCCCCCTCGACGAAAAACCAGGCGCCATTCTGGCCATAGGGCCTGACCCGATGCGCAAGGCGTTCAAGCATGTCCACCCGCACGGCCCGTCCCGGTGCGATCGGCAGATAGCCGAGTCGCCTGTAGAGATCCTCATCCGCGCCATCCGGGATCGCGGTCGTCACCTCACCGGGGGCCGGCAGGAGAAGGGGACCATGACCGCCGCGTGCGACGGCCCACAGCAGCGCCTTCAAGCGCATGGCGTCAGGCTTGAGCAGGGGCGGAAGGAACACGCTGATCGCCCCCAGACGCACGCCCGCCTGACGCAACAGCCGCCGATCCCGGGCCGACAGGGCGGCCAGCTCTGCCCGCACCGCATCCCGGGATATCACGCCCAATCCCTCCTCCAGCCGAAAGGCCACCGCCCGTCCGGCGGCAGAAAGGCCGACCGTCTTCCCGTCCGTGTGCTGCGTCTGCGGTTCCGCATGCCCTGCTGCGTTGGTCCTCAGGGTTCTCAGGGCAAAGAGCGGTCCCAGCCGGTGTTCGAGCCGCGCGTGCAGCCATGTCTCCAGGCGACGGTTCAAAAGCCTTGCCTGCTCGGCCGGAAGGGCCAGATCGGGCGCAAGCCGCACCGCCGGACGCAACGGGTCCTGTCCCCTGTCCACGCTTGCGAGGATCGCCCCCCGCCACAGGATCCGCGCATTTCCCTCATCCTCCGGCAGGACCAGTTCGAGGGCCTCTTCCCCCAAGGCCATGAATGCTCTGAAGCGTCTGGAGATTTCCGTCCTGATTGCCTTCTGGGCAAGCTTTTCGCGCAAGCGGCGATCGGGATCACCAGCTGCCGGCAGCGGGCGCAGGCGCAATCCTTCGATGCGGGCGATGGCGGTGCCGTCTACCGTGACCAGCCCATCATCATCGATGGCTACCGGCACCTCCGCCTTCTCCCGCAGCTGACGCATCAGCACCGACGACCGGCGATCCACGAACCGGTCGGACAGCACGCGGTGAAGCGCGTCGGACAGGCGATCCTCGACCGCGCGCGCCCGTTCCGCCCAGCCACCGGCATCTTCCACCCAGTCGGCCCGGTGGGTAAGATAGGTCCAGATCCGGATGCGGGCGATGCGCTCGGCGAGCGTATCGATGTCGCCTGCCACATTGTCGATCCGCTGGATGGAGCGGGCGATCCAGTCCTCCGCAATCCGCCCTCGTTCGGCAAGCGAGAGATAAAGGCGCTTGACGAGAGCGGCATGCCGGCCGGGCGTCGTCTGACGATAGTCCGGCAGGCCGCAAACCTCCCACAGCAGATGCAGCCGCTCAGGACCGGTGAGTGTGGCCTGCACATCGGGATCACCGATCAGCAGCCGCAGACAGGTCTCATCCAGCGCGTCCCGCACCCGCACCAGCTCCGGCCGGGGGGGCGGTTCCTGGAGCGCCCTCATGAGACGCACGGGCGAGCGGAAATCCAGATCGCTGTTGCGCCAGACGAGTCTCTTCAGACGGATAAAGCGGTGGTTTTCGACCCGGCTGACGAGGGACGGCGGGATCGGCGGGGTCGTATCGGCCAGGGTGGAGAATGTCCCGTCATCCATGTAGCGCCCGGCACGACCGGCAATCTGCCCGATTTCCGAGGCCAGCAGCGGCCGCTCCCGTTCTCCGTCGAATTTGTGCAGACTGGCGAAGGCGACATGTGCGATGTTCATGTTCAGCCCCATGCCGATCGCATCCGTCGCCACGAGAAAGTCCACCTCCCCGCTCTCGAACAGCTGCGCCTGGGCATTGCGCGTGCGTGGGCTGAGGGCGCCCAGCACGACGGCCGCCCCGCCCCGCCTGCGGCGGAGCATTTCCGCCAGAGCATAGACTTCCTCGGCCGAGAAGGCGACAACGGCACTGCGTCGCGGCAGACGCTTCAGCTGCTCGGGGGGCACATGGCGCAGGGTCGAAAAGCGGCTGCGCCGCTCGATCACGACATCCGGCAGCAGCCGCTTGAGCACCGGGGCGATGCTGTCGCTGCCGAGAAACAGCGTCTCCTTCATGCCGCGCGCATGAAGCAGGCGATCCGTGAAGACGTGTCCGCGCTGGCGATCGCCGGCAAGCTGGATCTCGTCGACCGCAAGGAACTCCACCGGCGTGCCGATCGGCATCGCTTCCACCGTGGCGATCCAGTACTGCGGCCGGGCCGGGACGATCTTCTCCTCGCCCGTCACCAGGGCTACCCGGGTCGGTCCCACGCGCGCCACGACGCGGTCATAGACCTCCCGGGCGAGCAACCGCAAAGGCAGCCCGATCATGCCGCTGCGATGGCCAAGCATGCGCTCGACCGCCGCATGCGTCTTGCCGGTGTTCGTGGGGCCGAGAATGGCGGAAACATGCACGCTCATCGCCGGACACCTGCCCCTTTCCTGTCCCTGCGGGCCGAGCCTCTTTGCTTGCCGGCACAATAGTGGCAGAATGCGCCAGGACCAAGCACCATCACGGGGGAGGAGCCGGAGCATGTCCCACTCACCCATCCCGCTGAAGCAGGTTCTTGCGGCGGCCCTGGCTTTCCTCATGCTGACTGCCGCCCTGATGGACGGCAAGGTGCGGGCGGAGGATGAGGCGCCGATCGTCGGAACCCGGCGGGCCCTGTCGATCGTCGATTGGCTGGACTGGGAGCGCGCCTCCGATGCGCAGATCTCGCCCGACGGGCGCTGGATCATCTACACACGGCTGTCCATAGACAAGTACAATGACCGCTGGCGGCGCAGCCTCTGGATCCTGGCGCCGGGGCGCGGGCGGCACGAGGAGCTGGTTGCCGGCACCAATGCGCGGTGGTCACCGGACGGATCCCTGATCGCCTACATCGGCGCCGATACCGATGACGAGGAGCGCGGGACCGAAATCTTCGTCCGTCGCATGGACGACAGCGCCACCACGACCCAGGTCACCCATGGCGCCGATCATCCCCGCAACATCGCCTGGTCGCCCGACGGCCGCTTTCTCGCCTTCCGGGCCCGCGTGCCCCGCGAGGATGAACGCCGGGCCATTCTGCCGGTGCCGGGCCGGCCGGCGGATGCGAAATGGACGGCCGAGCCCGACGTGATCGATCGCCTGCATTATCGGGTGGACCGGGTGGGGCGTGTGCGGTGGTATACGCATCTGTTCATCGTGCCGGTTGACGGCGGGACGCCCCGGGATCTCACGCCCGGCCCCTATGACGTCGGCGCGCGTGCAGTGGGTGCGATCGATATCGGCAGCACACCCGAATGGACGCCGGACGGCCGGCATATCGTGTTCACCGGCATGATTCCCGAAAAGAGCGGGGCCGAACCGGATCCCTTTATCTCTCACATCTACATGGTGCGGGTGGCGGACGGGAAGATTCGGCGCATGACCAGCACACCCGGTTTCTGGGTGCGGCCGCGGGTGTCTCCCGACGGCCGACTCATCGCCTATGCGGGCTTCCAGGCAGGCGATGAGAACTATCTTCCCCGGGAGCTGCGTGTCCTCGATGTCGCGACGGGCCGGGAGCGGATCCTGCTGTCGGATCTGGCCGATGACGCTCAGGATCTGTTCTGGGATCCGTCCGGGCATGGCATCTATTTCACGATGAACCATGCCGGCCGCACGGACCTGTTTCATGTCACGCTCGACGGCAAGCTCACCCAGCTGACCGAGGGCATGCACCGGTTGCGTATCCAGTCGATGACGCGCAACGGCCGGGCGGCGGGCGTGATCACGGCGCCCGATGTCACGCGCAATGTGGTGATGGTCAGAATTTCGCGCCGCAAGAAGGCCACCATCACGCAGCTGACGGATCTCAACCGTGACATCCTGGCCGGCGTGGAGCTGGGCAGAATCCGGGAATTCTGGGCCGATTCCACCGAAGGCGCCCGCATCCAGGGCTGGATGATCACGCCGCCCGGCTATGATCCGGACAAGCGCTATCCGATGCTGCTGTCGATCCATGGCGGCCCGTGGTCGATGTATGGCGTGGATTTCAACTTCATTTTCCAAGCCTGGGCGGCCCGTGGCTATGTGGTGGTCTATTCCAATCCCCGGGGCTCGACCGGCTATGGCCCCGATTTCGCCATGGCCATCAATGGGCGATACCCCGGCAAGCGGGATTTCGCCGATCTCATGGCCGCCGTGGACAGGGCGATCGCCCTGGGACCGATCGATCGGAATCGTCTGTTCGTGACCGGATGCTCGGGCGGCGGCGTGCTCACCAGCTGGGTGGTTTCGCATACCGACCGGTTCAAGGCGGCGGCCGCCCTGTGTCCCGTCGAGGAATGGATTGCCTTCGCCGGCCGCACGGACATCGTCGCCTGGGCGCACCGGATGTTCCGCAAGCCCTTCTGGGAGGACCCGAGCGACTGGATCGCCCACTCGCCCCTGCTGCATGTCGGCAAGGTCAGGACGCCGACCCTGCTGATGACCGGAGATCGTGATCTGAGAACTCCCTTGGGGGAAGCGGAGTCCTTTTATGCCGCCCTCAAGATGCGCGGGATCCCGACGCGACTCATTGTGATGCGCAGGGAATGGCATGGCACGACTTCGCGCCCGTCCAATCTCCTGCGCACGATTCTCTATCTGGATGACTGGTTCGCCCGTTTCGATCCGGCAAGAGGGCCGGACAAGGCGAAAGAAAAGCATGCAGATGCCCATGGGCACGGGCGCTGAAACGCAAGGGGAGCAGCAGGCATGGTGCGGACGCGGAAGGCCCCCATCCGGGTAGTGCGGGGAGACATCACGAAACAGGCCGTGGATGCGATCGTGAATGCGGCCAATCCCCAGCTGGCGCCCGGCGGCGGCGTCAGCGGCGCCATTCACCGGGCTGCCGGACCGGAGCTGTGGCGCGCCTGTCAGCCGCTTGCTCCCTGTCCTACGGGGGAAGCGCGCATCACCCCCGGTTTCGCGCTGCCGGCCCGGTTCGTGATCCATACCGTCGGCCCCGTCTGGCGCGGCGGGCTGGAGGGGGAGGAAAAGGCCTTGCGCCGGGCCTACCAGAACAGCCTCTCGCTGGCCGCGGAACATGGCCTCCAGTCGATCGCCTTTCCCGCCATCTCGACAGGGATCTACGGCTATCCTCTTGAAGAGGCCGCTCATGTGGCCGTCTCCGCCATCCGGGACTGGTTTGCGGAACAGGGCCGTGAGACGAGTGTGCAGGATGTGCGCATAGTCGCCTTCGACGATCGCACGGCCCGCGCCTTCGAAAACGCCCTGCTCTCATGAGAAGAGGACGCCCTCCTGCTCTTTGCTGCCCCCCATGATCGGAACGGGTGGGGTGCCGGCCCTTTCATCCATCGTATGTCTTTTCCTGCTTGCATCTTTCTCCTATAGCGAGCACAGGAAAAGCGGCAGATCGAGGGAGAGGTCTGGTGATGCTGGTCCTGTCAAAAGGTCACAAGAAGGCGATGTGCCGGGGAATCCTGGGACTCATCGTAATGACGGGGCTGCTGGCCGCCTGCCAGCGGCAGCCGGGCAAACCGAGCGAGGAGGAACGCATGGCCCAGGCGCGCGAGCTGGCGCATCGCTATGTCATCGTGGACACGCATATCGACGTGCCCTACCGGCTGGAGGAGGACTGGGAGGATCTCACCAAGCGTGCCCAGCGCGGCAATTTCGACTACGTGCGCGCCAAGGAAGGCGGGCTCGATGTCGCCTTCATGTCGATCTACACGCCGAGCAGGCTTGAGACGGCGGGCCCCGGCAAGGCCTTTGCCCATGCCAACAGGATGATCGATCATGTGATGGACCTCATCCGGCGGGCACCGGATCGCTTCATGCTGGTTACCTCGCCCGAGGAGGCACTGGCCGCCCACGAGCAGGGCAAGATCGGCCTGGCCATGGGAATGGAGAATGGTGCCCCCATCGAAGGGGATCTCGGAAAACTCAAGTATTTCTATGACAAGGGCATCCGCTACATCACCCTCGCGCATGCCCGCTCCAATGACATCGCCGACAGCTCCTATGATGAAAACCGCCCCAATGGCGGCCTGTCGGATTTCGGGCGTGCCGTCGTCAAGGAGATGAACGCGCTCGGCATTCTCGTGGATGTTTCACATCTCTCGGATGAGGCGATTCATGACGTCCTTGAGGTTTCGGCCGTGCCGCCGATCGCAAGCCATTCCTCAGCGCGCCATTTTACGCCCGGCTTTGAGCGTAATCTTTCCGACAAGCTGATCCGGGCCATCGCGCGCCGGGGCGGGGTGGTGATGATCAATTTCGGCTCCGCCTTCCTCACCAAGGCGGCGAATGACTACAGCAAGGCCGAAAACGCGGCCTGGGAAGCCTGGCGCAAGGAGCGGGGCGTTGCCGATACGCCCGAGGAGCATGAGCGCTTTCGCAAGGCCTATCGCGCCCAGCACCCCTACCCTTACGCCACGGTCAAGGACGTGGTGCGTCACATCAACCATGTCGTCGGCATTGCGGGCATAGAAAATGTGGGGCTGGGATCGGATTTCGATGGCGTCGGGGACAGTCTTCCCATCGGCCTGAAGGACGTTTCCCAATACCCCAATCTGGTCAAGGCCCTGCTTGAGGAGGGCTACACGGAACCGGAAATCGAAATGATTCTGGGGCGCAATCTGCTGCGGGTATGGCGGATCGCGCAGAACTATGCGGCCAGCGTCCGCGGCGTCACGGAGCGCGATGCCGATGACGGAAAGGACCCTGCCGCCCCCGCCGGGGCTTCGCCGCAACGGAACTGACGGCGGTGGCGCCGCTTTCAGGGCTTGAGTCGCCACCCGCGGGCCAACAGCCACCAGGTGAGCAGCCACAGCAGGGCATCGACGCCGAACACCACCACCGCGCCGAGAGCGACGGGGCTGTCCGCCTCGCCGATGAAACCGTAGCGGAAGCCGTCAATGACATAGAAGAAGGGATTGGCGGCAAGCACCGCATCCAGCACATGGGCCGCTCCCCCCAGGCTCTCCTTCAACCGCTCCACCGAATAGAAGGTGCCTGACAGCAGGGTCAGCGGCGCCACGACGAAATTGGTGATGGTCGCCACATGGTCGAATTTCTGGGCCCAGATCCCCGTCAGCATGCCGATCAATGCCAGCATGACGGCTCCCGCCACGGCGAAGTAGACGATCGCAAGCGCATCATGAACCAGGATCACCTTCATCGGCAGCAGGGCAAAGGCCGCAAGCAGGGCGACAGCCAGCAGGATGCCGCGGGTCACGCCGCCCATCACATATCCGAATGTCAGCTCCCCCGGTGACAGGGGCGGCATCAGCACATCGATGATGGTGCCCTGGACCTTCGCAATGATGAGAGAGGATGAGGTGTTCGCGAAGGCGTTCTGAAGAATGGCCATCACGACAAGCCCCGGTGCCAGAAACTGGGGATAGGGCACGCTTGTGCTCGCCCGGCCCGAGCCGCCCAGCACGATCGCGAAGATGATGAAGAAGAACAGGGCCTGGGCGGCCGGTGCGGCGATCGTCTGGAGCCAGACCTTGAGGAAGCGCCAGACCTCTTTCTTGTAGAGGGTCCACAGACCGAGAGCATTGATGCGTCCGATCCGGCGCGCGCCATACGCACGCGGCTTCATCTCGAGAGAAAGAGAGGACGCATCAGGCTGGTGAGCGTCTCGCAGCATTTGCCGTTCTCCACTGGTCCGGGGCAGCTTGTGCCTTCCTAGCCTCCGCGCTGCTCGCTTGCCAAGCCGGTGCTTGCGCCTATATAGGCTGCGGGCTGCTCGCGGTGCGGCGATGATCGGACAGAAACGGCAGGACAGGCGGCATGAGTTGGACTGACGAGAAAATCGAGCTGCTCAAGAAGCTCTGGGCGAAAGGCCTCTCGGCCAGCCAGATCGCCAAGGAGCTGGGCGACGGCATTTCGCGCAATGCGGTCATCGGCAAGGTGCACCGTCTGGGACTCAAGTCGCGCCCCTCGCCGGTCAAGTCCAGAAGCGGCAAGGGCAAGACGACGGCCGGTCGCCGGCGGAAGACGCGGGAAAAGCAGGTCGTGCGCCTGCTCGACCTGAATGACCGCATGTGCAAATGGCCGATCGGGCATCCCAACGAGCCGGATTTCCACTTCTGCGGCAAACCCGTGGAGCCGGGTTTTCCCTACTGCACGGCCCATTGCGACATCGCCTATCAGACATCGCATCGCCGCCAGCGCCAAAATCCCCCCGCCAGTTGACGGCGGCGGTCGCAGCGCTGCCCTTGCCATAATCTGGACCATTTGGCATGAGAGTTTCCGACCGATGGTGGATGACAGGCGGGCAGGTGCTGATCCTGGCGCAAACGGCACGGTTCTCATGACTTTTTCAGTCCGTTTTTTGCAGAATCGTCTCCGGCTGACGAGAGCGGGGCGCGCCGTGATAGCCCGCCTGCCCGTGCTGGTGCTGAGCCTTGTGGGGCTGCTGCTCGTAACCTGTCCCTCCCGGGCGCAGAGTCAGGCCGACCAGAGCGCCCAGAATGCGCCGGGCGGCATCCCGCAACGCATTGTCGCCCTTGTGAATGACGAGCCGATTTCCGCCTACGATGTGGTCCAGCGTCTGCGGCTGACACTGGCCTCCATCGGTGGCGTCAAGGACGAAAAGCAGTTCGCGCGCCTTCAGCAGCAGGTCATCCGGAACATGGTGGATGATCTGCTCAAGCTGCAGGAGGCCAAGAAATTCGATATCGAGATCACGGACAGGGATGCCGAAGAAGCCTTCCGTCGTCAGGCGGCGAACTTCCATCTCAAACCCGAGGAATTCGAAGCCTATCTCGCCCGGCTTGGCATTGAGAAGCAGGCCTATCTCAACCAGATGAAGCCGGAAATCGCATGGCAGCAGCTGGTGGAGGGTCGGCTCGGGCCGTTTGCCGCCGTCTCGCGCGAAGAGGCCGAGGCCGAGCTTGCCCGCATCAAGGCCTCTGCCGGCGAACCGCAGTATCACCTCTCCGAGATCTATCTGATCGTTGACAATCCGGCCCGTGAGGATCAGGTGCGCGATACCGCCCGCCGGCTTGTCGCGCAATTGCGCCAGGGGGCGGATTTTGCGGCCGTGGCCCGCCAGTTCTCCCAGTCGGCCAGTGCGGCGGCCGGCGGCGATATGGGCTGGGTCACCGCCGAACAGCTGCCTCCCGTCCTGGCGAAGGTGGTGGCGAAGATGGATGTCGGTGCCGTCTCCGACCCCATTCGGCATGGCGGCGGCATCACGATCCTCAAGCTCAATGACCGGCGGCGGATGCTCGAACCCGATCCTCTGGATGCCGAGGTGGAGCTGTCCCAGATCGTCCTGCCCGTGGACAAGAATACCACCGAAAAGCAGCTGGTCGCGATCGTGGACAGGGTGGAGGCGCTCGCGCCGAAGATGAACGACTGCGCGAAGATCCCCGAATATGCGGCCGAACTGGGCGCCCGTGAGCACGGATCCATCGGCAAGGTGCGCCTGCGGGATCTCTCACCGGAGTTGCGCAAGCTGCTGGTCGATCTGCCTGTCGGCCACCCGACGAAGCCGGTGCGCTCGGAAGACGGCATGCGGCTGTTCTTCGTCTGCGCCCGGAAGAAGCCGGAGGTGCATATCCCCACTCTTGATGAGATCATCGCCCGACTTGAAGACCAGAAGCTTGCGATGATGGCCCGCCGCTATCTGCGGGACCTGCGCCGCAACGCCATCATCGACTATCGCTGACGGCCCGCCGGCCGGGCGACATCGGCGGGGCAAGGAGCGCCGAGGATGGCACCACCACTTGCGGTCACGATGGGCGAGCCCGCCGGCATCGGCCCCGATCTCCTCTGGCGACTCTGGCGCGACCGGGACCGACATGCGCTTCCCGTCTTCGTATGGATTGCGCCTCCCGCTCTGGCGCGCGCCCGCCTGCCGCAGGGCCCCTTCAAATCCATCGCCCAGCCGGGCGAGGCCGAAGAGATCTTCGCCGATCACCTGCCGCTCTTCTGGCCGTCAGGAAACGGGGAGCCGGAAGCGGACCTGGTTGCCCGCCTCGTCCCGGGGCGGCCGGATCCGGCCTTGGCTCCCTGGGTGGCAAGCGCCATTGAAACGGCCGTTGCGCTGGCCCGCCGGCACGAGGTGAGCGGCATCGTCACGCTGCCCATTCAGAAGGCCACGCTGGCCGCCGGCGGTTTTTCCTTTCCCGGCCATACCGAGTTCCTTGCGCATCTTTCGGGGCTGCGTCCGGCTGATGTGGCCATGATGTTCGTGCTGGAAGCGCTGCGCGTCGTGCCGTTGACCATCCACTGCCCCCTGGCCGAAGTGCCGGCGCGCATCACCCCTGCCCTGCTCCGTCGGCGCATCACCGCTACCCATCGCGCCCTGGTGCACGACTTTGCGGTCCCTGCCCCCCGAATTGCCGTTGCCGGCCTCAATCCTCATGCGGGCGAAGAGGGCATGCTGGGCGATGAGGAAATCCGGCTGATCGCCCCGGTCGTTGCAAGGCTGCGCGAGGAGGAAGGGATGGACCTCACCGGCCCCCTGCCTGCCGACAGCCTGTTTGCCGCGCCGATGCGATCGCGCTTCGATGCGATCGTCGCCATGTATCATGATCAGGCACTGATCCCGATCAAGACGCTGGATTTCAGCCGCGCCGTCAATGTGACGCTGGGTCTGCCCTTCGTGCGCAGCTCGCCCGATCATGGCACGGCGCTTGATCTCGTGGGCAGCGATCGCGCCGATCCCGGCAGTCTGCTGGCGGCCCTGCGGCTTGCGGCGTCCATGGCGGAGCACAGAAGCCGGATGCCTGCAGCCATGGGAGGGCAGACCGTCCCGTGAGCGGACCAGACGGCATGACGGCGGACGGGTTGCCCCCCTTGCGCGAGGTGGTGGCCGCACTCGGCCTGTCGGCACGCAAGGGACTGGGGCAGCATTTCCTCTTCGATTTCAATCTCACGCGCCGGATCGCGCGGGCCGCCGGTCCCTTCGGTCCTGATGATGTCGTATTCGAGGTGGGGCCCGGCCCGGGCGGGCTCACCCGCGCCCTGCTGATGGAAGGCGCGCCCTTCGTCTTCGCCGTCGAACGGGACCCCCGGGCGGAGCCGGCGCTGGCCGCCATCGCGGCCCGGTATCCGGAGCGGTTCGCCTACCGGATCACGGACGCCCGAAAAATCGACCTCAAGACCCTCTTTCCAAACCGCCCCGTTCGCGTGGCGGCCAACCTTCCCTACAATGTGGGCACGCATCTGCTGCTTGGCTGGCTGGCCGAGGACCCCTGGCCTCCTTCTTGGCTGTCCCTGACCCTGATGTTCCAGAAGGAGGTGGCCGACCGGCTCGTCGCCAACCCGGGCTCGGCACAGTATGGCGCCCTTTCCATCCTGGCACAGTGGCGTGCGGAGGTCCGCCGGATCATGACCGTGCCTGCGCGGGCCTTCGTGCCGCCACCGAAGGTCGATTCGGCCGTCATCCGGATCACGCCCCGCCGCCAGCCCGTTGCGAATCTCACCTTTCGGGATCTCGACCGTCTGCTGCGCCCCGTCTTTGCCCAACGGCGCAAGATGCTGCGCCGGTCCCTGCGTTCCCTGGTCGCGGAACCGGCCGCCTTTCTTGCCCGCCACGGCATTGCGGAAACGGCCCGCCCCGAAGAGCTCCCGGTTGCGGACTTCCTGCGTCTGGCGCAGGCTCTTGCATGTGAAAAGACCCCGAAAGCCTCTCGATCTCCGGACCTGCAGCGCTCTGCGCCCCCCACGCGCGGTCCGGGCAGAGATTGACAACGGGCGCAATTTCCGCGAAGGCTCGCGCACACAGACGAAGGAATGGACGGAAACGGGCAGGCGCTTCCCGCCGACGATCGAAAGGCAGTGGGCCGCTCCGGCTTCTGCGCGGTGGTCGAGGCGCCGCAAGATGAACGGAATCACGCACACCCATGTCGTTTGCCTATCTGGGACTGAGCGACGAACTGCTCAAAGCGATCGAGGAAGTCGGCTACAAGGAGCCGACCCCCATTCAGCGTCAGGCCATTCCGGCCGTTCTGCAGGGGCGGGACATCATCGGCATCGCCCAGACCGGCACCGGCAAGACCGCGGCCTTTGTCTGGCCGATGCTGGACATTCTGGCAACGGGCCGCGTGAAGGCGCGCATGCCCCGGTCCCTGATTCTGGAGCCGACCCGCGAGCTCGCCCATCAGGTGGCCGAAAACTTCGAACGCTACGGAAAATATCACAAGCTCTCGATGGCGCTGCTCATCGGCGGCGTATCCTTTGCCGAGCAGGAAGCGAAGCTCGAGCGGGGCGTGGATGTCCTGATCGCCACCCCCGGCCGCCTGCTGGACCACTTCGAGCGCGGCAAGCTGCTGCTCACCGGCATCGAGATCGTGGTGGTGGACGAATGCGACCGCATGCTGGACATGGGGTTCATCCCCTCGGTCGAGCGGATCATGACGCTCATGCCCCAGCGTCATCAGACGCTCTTTTTCTCGGCCACCCTTCCGCCCGAGGTCAAAAAGCTGACCGATCGCTTCCTTGACGATCCCAAGGTGATCGAGGTTGCGCCCCCCTCTTCGCCTGCGGAGACCGTCGACCAGTCGCTTGTCGTCGTGGGGCCGCGCGAGAAGACAAAGGCGCTGCGCCGGCTGCTGGAGACCGAGGAGATCGAAAACGCCATCGTCTTCTGCAATCGCAAGGCGGATGTCCGCACCGTCTATTTGAGCCTGAAACGGGCCAAATATGCCGTCGGCCAGCTCCATGGCGACATGAGCCAGCCCGATCGCCTCGATACCCTCCAGCGCTTTCGTGATGGGGAGATCACGATCCTCGTCGCCTCCGACGTGGCCGCCCGCGGGCTGGATATTGCCAAGGTCAGCCATGTCTTCAATTTCGACGTGCCGCAGAATGCCGAGGACTACATTCATCGCATCGGCCGCACCGGACGCGCCGGGCGTCACGGGGTGGCGGTGACGATCGCAACGCCCGAGGATGCCCGCGCGCTGGCTGCCATCGAACGGCTGATCCGCCGCCGTATTCCCGAGCGTGAACTGCCGGGTGTCAAGACGCGGGAAATGCCGCGTGAGGCCCTTGCCGAAGACGGAACGGCCAGGCGCCGTCGCCGCAAGCGCAAGCGCACGCAACGGCCCGAGGCAGGCACGCCCTCCCCTGCTGCCGGCGCCGGCAGCGACCGGTCCCCTGCCGCCCGGAGCGAACAGACGGCCGGGGACGGGGAAGCCCGCAGCCAGGAGCCGAATGCGTCTCCTTCCTCCCCGGCAGGTGACGGTGGATCAGGTCGGGTTCAGGAAAGCGCAGCGGAAGAGAAAAAACCGCGCTCCGGGAAGCGGCGGCGCCGCAGACGGAAGCGGCGCGGCCGCGATCGGCCGGGCGAGAAGCGCACGCAGGGCAGACAGCCCGA
>CAYYGH010000037.1:0-29190 GCA_964471405.1 uncultured Sphingomonadales bacterium
GCCTGCAGGATCAGCAGCTTCAATGACTTGTTGGCAGATGGTGCCGATGGAGGGACTCGAACCCCCGACCCGCGCATTACGAATGCGCTGCTCTACCAGCTGAGCTACATCGGCCCGTTCAGGAATGATCCCGCACCGCCCGCACCCGGCCGATACGGTCCATCCCCGGCGCAAGGCCGCCGCGGAACATAGTCGCGCCGGTGCGGCAATGCAAGAGTCCCATAGCAGCCGGCCTTTCGGGAGCGCAGGTCAGGAAGGAGCATGCGCAAGGGCCTTCAGGATTCGCCGGCCGGCAGGAGGGGCGGCACTTCATGCGGGGGTGCAAGGCTCACCCGTTCCTGCGGGGGATAGCCCCACTTCAGGCTGGCGATGGCTCCGCAGGCGGGGCAGACGAGCTGCCAGTCGGATGTCGGCCGGCCGCAGTGGCTGCAGATCCAGCCCGGCTCCCGGCCCTCCAGTCGCGCCTGCTGCTGCCAGTGGCGCGCCGCCTCCTCGTCGCCGGCCGCCTGGGCGAGCCGGGATCTCAGCAGCATCACGCGCCGGTCCGGCTGCTCGGTATGCAGCCCCTTGAGCCATGTGCGGGCGGCATCCCGGTCGCCGGCGGCAAGGGCCGCCTCCGCCAGCAGAAGCCGCACCTCGGGCTCCTCGGCATGGTCGGCCAGGATCTCCTCCAGCAGCCGGCGCCGCTCGGCGGGAGGATGGGACGCAAGCAGGGCGCCGAGCTCCTTCAGCACGGCCGGATGCGCCTGGTTGCGCAGGAGGCGCCGGGCCCGTTTGCGGGCCTCGCGCTCGCTGCCATGGGTGCCCAGTCCGCGAAGCAGGACGGCGGCCGCCGGCGCGAAATCCGGCGCGACCTTGAGCGCCCGTTCCAGTTCCTGGCGGGCCTGCGGCCAGCTGTCGGGATCCGATGCCATCAGCTCCAGAGCGCGGGCCGTGGCCAGAGCCGCGAGCGTCCGGCGGCGGGTGTCCGCATCCATCAGTCCCAGCCGGCCCAGCTTGTCAAGCAGAGCCTCGGCCTCCGAAAAGGCGCCCAGATGCACGAAGGCCTCGAACAGCCGGCGGGCCGCCCAGGGACTCTGGGGGCGCGTGGCAAAGGCTGCCCCCGCCAGCGCCTTGACCGCCTCCCAGTCACCCTTCCGGCGGGCCTCCTCGGTCCGTTGACGCAGCGCCAGCATCTGAAAGGCATGATCGCCTTCAAGCGCCATCCAATGGCGGGCCGCCCGATCGCCCTCCCCGAGCCGCGAGGCCGCCTCGGCCGCCAGCCAGTGTGCGAAAGGATCCTCGACAAGGGCGAGCGCATCCTCGGCCAGGCGCAGCGCCGTGGCCCATTCTTCCCCGGCCAGCGCCGCCAGCGCCGCCTGGATCTTCTTCCCGGCCCGGGCCTTGCGCCGCTGCAGCCGCTGCGCGGGCGAGAGGGGAAAGTCCCGGGACAGATAGACCAGCAGGCGGGTCAGGCCCGCCCCCAGCAGGAAGATCACGACCATCCCCGATGCGGCCAGCCAGGCCGGCATCTCGACGGCATAGCCGAACCAGTCGATGGTCACCCGGCCCGGCTGCTGGCCCGCCCAGACGGCCAGAGCCAGCACCAGGATACCCACAACCACCCAAATGACGACTCGCAGCCTTGCCATCATGGCCATCCCTGTTCTTCGGTTGTCCGATCGGAGCCGCCGCCGGCGGCATCCGGCGCGTGGCCGCCGGCCGGTGTCGATGTGGCCTCCTGCTCCAGCTGCGCAAGCAGGGCCTGCAGCGCCCGCAGCAGGGCCCGGCGCTGGATCAGCTGTCTGCGCAGCCGGGCGGTGAGGGGATCGACATCGCTTCCCAGACTGGAGAGCGCATCCACCGCCTGGTCGAGATCGCCGGCCAGAAAGCGGGCCCGGGCAAGCGCCAGCGCCCCGGCTTCAAGAGAGTCCCGGGCATCCGCCGCTTCCCCCGGGCGATCGTGCCGACGCACCTGCACGAGATGGCGCAGGGCCGCAAGCCAGCGCCGCCACCAGCTTCCGCCATCGGCCGGTCTTTCGCGGCTGCGGAGCGCCTGTGCGGCCCTGTCGAAAAGGGCGAGAAGCCGGGCCCGGCCGGGCAGGGCGGTGGCAGGATCGGCCGTTGCCGCAAGCAGGGCGGTCGCCTCGTCCCGGGCCGTCTCGGGCAGGGTGGGCAGGAGCGCCTGAAGGGCGAGCCGCTCGGCCAGCAGATCCCCGCCGCTTTCAAGCTTGAGCGCGATCCGCGCCAGCGTCACGGCCAGCAGCCAGTCCGGGTGCGGTGCGGCCGCCCGCCCACCCTCCCGACGGGCGAGAGCGGCAAGGTCGCGGGTGAGATCCTGAAGCTGTCGGGCCAGGGCGGCCTGGCGGTCCTCCAGCCGGGCAAGCCGATTCTCCAGGTCGGCCAGGGCTTTCGAATCATCCCGAGTGTGGGGGATTCGGGCGGCCTGTTCCCGAGGAGCGGCCGGAATCCCCACCCGTTCCCGATTCGAGGCATCAGCCGGGGTGTCGGATGACGTCACGGGCAGAGGCCGCCGGTGATCGTCGGCAAGAAGGCCGGCAAACCAGCCTCCGATCCTCTCGCGCTGCCACCAGGCCAGCAGCAGGACGGCCGCCAGGAGAAGGATGGTGAACAGCACGCGCCGGAACGACCGGCGATCGCGGCGCTCTTCCGCGATCACCTCGGCTTCCAGCAGCTCCTCTTCATCCCCGCCCGGTGCCGGCATCGCTTCACGCTCCCTGTTCTGCGCCCGCGACAGGATAGTGAGCGGCGAGCGCCATGAGAAGGGCATTCTCACGCGGCTGGTCGGCAGCGATGCAGGCCGCCCATGGCAGGTCGCGCACCGGTGCGAGGGCGCGGTCCGACAGCCCCCAGGCCCGCACGGAGGCAAGAGCCCGGACAAGCCCGGCATCGAGCCAGGCGCGAAAGGCGGCTGCCGTGCGGGCCGAATAGAAGAGAACGCCGTCAATTCCTCCGCCTGCCAGGCGGGCGCGGGCATGGGGGGGCATCGCAGGCACGGGCATGCTCCGGTAGCGCTCCCAGATTTTCAGCTCGCGGCCGGCTTCGGCCAGGCGCTGCTCGAGGGCGGGGGCGCGATGTTGGCCGGCAAGATGAAGAAGAGGGCCGGGCGGCGCGTCGGCAAGAAGGAGCTCCGCCAGCGCCCCGCCATCTGCGGGGCCGACCGCGATGGTGGTGAATCCGGCACGCCGGGCGGCTGCGGCGGTACGCTCGCCGACCGCGAACAGCGGGCGCACGCAAAGCGCGGCAGGAAGCGGCGCCAGAAAGGCACGCGGGCTGGTCGCGATCACGGCCGCGCAGGTCCGCCAGCCGGCCGGCGGCGGGTCGTCCAGCGGCACCACGGCCAGCGCCGGAGCCACGACGGCCGAAAAGCCATGCCGGCGCAGCCGCCTTGCCGTGGCCCGGGCCCGGTCAACCGGGCGCGTGACCAGAAATGTCGGGCGCCGCCGCGCAGCCGCCATCACCTGCTCTTTCCTCACCGCGCCGCAAGGGCGGCAAAGAACGCCGCACCGGCGCGCGTGCGAAGCTCCGCCGCCAGCCGGCTTCCCAGGGCCGCCGCCTCCTCGACCGTGCCGGCACCGGTCTCGACGGCCTCCCACATTCGCCCGCCATCCGGGCTGATCAGCCGGGCGTGCAGGGAAAGGGTCCCGTCCCGCAGATTCGCAAGAGCGGCGATGGGAGTCCGGCAGCTGGCATCCAGACCGGCGGCGAGCGCCCGTTCGGCGGATGTCGTCACCCGCGTCGCCGGATCATCGATGCGCACCAGCAGCTCGCGGACTTTCGTATCGTCCGCGCGGGCGACGATGGCGATCACGCCCTGGGCGGGGGCAGGCAGCATGGCCGCGGGATCGAGAATTTCGCTCACGCGCTCCGCAAGTCCGAGGCGCCGCAGCCCCGCCAGCGCCAGCATGACGGCATCCACCTCGCCGGCCTCGCATTTCGCCAGCCTGCGCCCGACATTGCCGCGCAGCAGGACCGGTTCCAGATCCGGCCGCAGCCGCCGGATCTGGGCCCGTCGGCGCAGCGAGGCCGTGCCGATGCGGGCACCGGCGGCCAGATCGGCAAGGCAGGCCCCGTTGCGGCTGATCAGGGCATCGCGGGGATCTTCGCGGGGCAGGAAGGCCGCCAGCACGAGACCCGGGGGAAGCTCCGCCGGCAGGTCCTTGGCGGAATGGACCGCAATATCCGCCTCGCCGGCCAGAAGCGCCTCGTCGATCTCCTTGGTGAACAGCCCCTTGCCGCCGAGATCCTGAAGGCTGTCCGCCAGGAAGCGGTCGCCGCTGGTCTTGACGATACGCAGAGCGAAGGCGGCCACATCCGCACCCGTAAGGGCCGCAAGCCGCGCGCGCAGCATCTCCGCCTGACGCAGGGCCAGCGGACTTCCACGGGTCGCGATCGTGAACAGATGGGCCATGGCTTGTCTCGGCCCCGCGCTAGACGGTAAGGCGAAGGGACGTCAAGGCGAAAGCTGCCGCCGGGTGAAGCAATGGAGCCGAAGATGAGCTGCGTGCTCGGCATCGAGACGAGCTGCGACGAGACGGCGGTGGCCGTCGTCGGCGAAGACGGGCGCATTCTGGCCGAGGAGGTCGCAAGCCAGGTCGCCCTGCATGCGCCTCATGGCGGCATCGTTCCCGAGGTGGCGGCGCGGGCGCATCTGGAGCTGCTGCCGGGACTGGCCGCGCGCGTGCTTGCCGAGAGCGGTCTTTCCCATGAGCAGATCGCGGCGGTGGCGGCAACGACGGGGCCGGGGCTGAAGGTGGCGCTGGTGGTCGGCGCGTCCTTCGCCAAGGCGCTCGCCTTCGGCTGGCAGAAGCCCTTCCTGGCGATACATCATCTCGAAGCGCATGCCCTGAGTGCGCGCATGGTGGCCGAGGTGGCCTTTCCCTATCTGCTGCTGCTGGTCTCGGGCGGCCATACCCAGCTGGTCGTCGTCGAGGATCTCGGCCGCTACCATGCCCTCGGCACCACGATCGACGATGCGGCGGGCGAGACGTTCGACAAGGGAGCACGGCTGCTCGGTCTCGGATATCCCGGCGGTCCGGCGATCGCCCGGGCGGCGGTCGGCGGCGACCCCCATCGCTTCGACCTGCCGCGGCCCCTGCGGGGATCCACGGCGTTCGCCTTCAGCTTCGCCGGACTCAAGACGGCCCTCCAGCAGCGGCTGCGGCAGCTGGGCGGGGTGGAGAAGCTGGATGCGCAAACCCGCCGCGATCTGGCCGCCTCCTTCGAGCAGGCCATCGTGGACGTTCTTGTCGATCGTCTCGATCGGGCGATCGATCATTACCGCTCCCGCTGGCGCCCGGCGCGCCCGACGCTGGTGGCCGCCGGCGGCGTGGCCGCCAATGAGCGGCTGCGCCGGGCTCTGAGCCTGCTCGGCAGCGAGAAGGATGTCGAGATCGTCGTGCCGCCCGTGCGCTACTGTACCGACAATGCCGCGATGGTGGCCTATGCGGGACGCGAACGCCTGGCCCGCGGCTGGCTGGATGGCCTGGATGCACCGGTGCGTGCCCGCTGGCCCCTCGATGAAAGCCGGGCCGGTCGGCTGGGCGGCGGGCGCAAGGGGCCGAAGGCCTGACGGCCGAGGAGGCGGGCCGGGAAGCGGTGGGGGCGAAAGGCTTGATCGGGCCGCTCCGATCGGCCAGCCTTGTGACGGGAGACCATGGCGGAAAGCGATATCATGTCGGGCGGGAAGACGGTCGGAATCATCGGGGCAGGCGCCTGGGGCACGGCTCTGGCCGCCGTTGCCGCCCGCAGGGGGCATGCCGTGCGGCTGTGGGCGCGCGAGCCCGAGGTGGCCGATGCGATCAACGCCAGGCGCGAAAACCCCCTCTTTCTGCCCGGCATTCCGCTGCCTGCCGGTATCCGGGCGGGCACCGATTTCGCAATCCTGGAGGAGGCCTGCGCGATTCTCGTGGTCACGCCGGCGCAGTTCATGCGGCCGGTGCTGGCCGCGGCGGTCGGGGCTGTAGAGGAGGGAGTTCCGCTCGTCCTGTGCGCCAAGGGGATCGAGCGGACCACCGGCAAGCTGATGAGCACCGTCGCCGCCGAGACCGCCCCCGGCCGGCCGGTGGCCGTGCTCTCGGGGCCGACCTTCGCCCATGAGGTCGCAAGGGGACTGCCGGCGGCCGTGACCATCGCCAGTGCCGAGCCGGGGCTGGCCGAACGGCTGGCCCATCTTCTCGGCCAGCCGAATTTCCGCCCCTATACCTCGGGTGACGTGATCGGGGCCCAGATCGGCGGCGCGGTGAAGAACGTGATCGCGATCGCCTGCGGGGTCGTGGACGGGCTGGGCCTGGGCCAGAACGCCCGCGCGGCGCTCATTGCCCGTGGGCTCAAGGAGATGATCCGGTTCGGGCGCAGCCGCGGCGCGCGGATGGAAACGATGATCGGTCTGTCGGGGGCGGGTGATCTGGTGCTGACCTGCACCTCCGTTGCCTCGCGCAACATGTCGCTGGGCCGGGCTCTCGGCGAAGGCCGCCGGCTGGAGGACGTGCTGGCCGAGCGCCGCTCGGTGGCGGAAGGCGTCTGGACGGCGGAAATTCTGGCCAGGCTGGCGCAGGAGGAGGGAATCGACATGCCGATCACCCAGGCCGTACATGCGCTCGTGGGGAGAGGAGAGGCGGTCGGGGATGTCGTGGACCGGCTTCTCAGCCGCCCCTTTACCAGTGAAGAGGAGGACCGGATCCATGCTCTTTCTCGTGATCGCTCGTGACGACCCGGCCCGCAGCGGCGAGCGGCCGGCCCACCGCGACCGCCATCTGGCCTATCTGCGTGAGTGCGGAGCGCGTCTCAAATTTGCGGGCCCCATCCGGGGCGAGGACGACGGGCCGGCCGGCAGCGTATTCCTGATCGAGGCTGCCAGTGAGACGGCCGCGCGCCTGTTCGCCGAAAACGACCCCTATGCCCGTGCCGGCATCTTCAGAAGCTGCGAGATTCTGCCGGTCAAGCCGGTCATGGGAGCCTGGCTGCCCGCAAACGGGAGCTGACCGCGCCCGCCATCCCCCTTTTTTCCGGAGGATTTCTGCGCTAGCCAAGGGACCCGGCCGGAAGGGACGAACGGCCCGCCCGGTCCACCCGCCGGAGCCGCAGGCAGAGAAGGTGAAGGAAGAAGGCAATGGCGCACTGGCTGCTCAAATCGGAACCGCAGGAGTGGTCCTGGGCCGACCAGGTCGATGCCCAGGTCAGCGAGTGGGATGGCGTCCGCAATGCCCAGGCGCTGGGCTACATGAAGGAGATGGCCGTCGGCGACACCGCCTTTTTCTATCACTCCGGCAAGGAGAAGCGGATCATGGGGATCGTCGAGATCGTGCGGCCGTTCTATCCCGATCCCGAGGATCCGAAGTCCGGACTCGTTGATGTCCGGGCGCTCGAACACCTGCCGCGCCCTGTCCCGCTTGCCGAGATCAAGAAGGATCCGGCCTTCGCCGAATGGGCCCTGGTGCGCCAGCCCCGACTGTCCGTGATGCCGGTCCCGGACGATCTGTGGAACCGCATCTGCGAGATGGGCGGATTGTAGACCGCGCCGCCTGCGGCCCGGCTGATCGCTGTCCCCGCCCGGCTTGTCGGCACGTCGCGGGGAGGAGGTGGGCACCCCCGCTTCTTCCGCAGCCGCCAGAAAGAAGACCGACATCTGCCCCCTCCCGCCCGGGCGAGAGCGGGGGAAGGCCGGATCGCCTGCTGATGAAGGGGATGTCGGAAGGGCGGACGAAGCCGCGGGAGGAGGATATGTGAGGCGGCCGTTTTTCGCTCAGCCGCCCTCCACCGCCCGCAGGTAGAGATCGAGCAGGGCTTCCTCTTCAGCGCGCTGATCGCGATCCTTCTTTCTCAACCGCACGACCTGGCGCATGATCTTCGGATCGAATCCCTGGGCCTTGGCCTCAGCGTAGACCTCGCGGATGTCTGCGAGCAGGGCCTGCTTTTCCTCCTCGAGCCGCTCTATGCGGGCGATATACTGACGCAGCGCCTCGGCGGCGATTCCCTGCGGATTGGCGGCGACCATCACGTTTCCCCGTTTGCTGCCATCATGCGGATCCATCCGCCGGGCCGACGAGCGGGCCCGGTGCCGCCCCGTCTCTAACGAGGTGGAAGGACCGATGCAAGCAAGGCGGGCCGGGGAAGAGCCGGGCGCCTTCGCCGCCCTCAGCGTGAAGAGGCCGCCAATGGCTCGGGCCCGGGATTCCGGCGCGCAAGCAGCGCCTTGCGGGTTGCCGAGACTTCCCGATGCATGCGCACAAGCTCCGCCCTGTGGCCGTTCACCACCGGCGGATCTGCACGCTTGAGCGCCTCTTCAAGCGCCGCTTCCACCTGCTCCAGAAAGGCGATGTAGGCTTCACGGGTAACCGTCATCTGGCACATACTCCGTCTCGCGTTCTCCCGTCCCGGCATGACGGGCGCAATGCCCCCATCAAGGATCGTGCCAAATGAATTCTCCATTCCTGTTCAGACAGTTGATCAGGAGTTCAGGAAAAGGTGTGCGAAAGGCAGGGGCAGAATCTGCCCCGCTTGCGCCGCCGGCCGGGCAGATGCTTCCGGGCAGCCCGGGCGGGGAATCCGTGGATGATGCTTCAGCTGCGATAGTCGGCGTTGATGCGGATGTAGCCGTCGGTCAGATCGCAGGTCCACGCCTCGAAGCGGCCCTCACCCTCGCCGAGATCGAGGGTGATCACGATCTCGCGCCCGGCCATGTGGGCGGCCGCCCGCTTTTCGTCATAGGCGGGATGGGGGGCGCCGTCGGCGAACACCAGCTCATCTCCGATCCTCAGCCGCCAGTGCGCCGGCCCGGTTTCCACCGCTCCGGATCGCCCGGCAGCCGCCAGAATCCGCCCCCAGTTCGGATCGCCGCCGGCGATCGCCGTCTTGACCAGAGGCGACTCGGCGATCGTGAAGGCCACCCGGCGCGCCGCGGCGTCATCGCGCGCGCCCGTGATTCGGATGGTGACGAAGCGGCTTGCCCCCTCGCCGTCGCGCACGATCTGCTGCGCGAGCGAGACGGCGACCTCCTCCAGCGCGCGGGTGAAATCGGCAAGCCGCGGGTCGTCGGGGTCCGTGACATCCCCGTGGCGGGCATTCTCGCCGGTGGCGGCGAGCAGCACCATGTCATTGGTGGAGGTGTCGCCATCCACCGTGATGCGGTGAAAGGAGCGGTCCACCGCACGCCGCAGCAGCGCGTCGAGGACCGCATGCGGCAGCCGCGCATTGGTGAAGAGGAAGGCGAGCATGGTGGCCATGTCGGGCCGGATCATGCCGGAGCCCTTGGCGATCCCCGTGACCACCACCGGTTCGCCGTCGATCCTGGCCAGCGCTCCGGCTCCCTTGGGAAAGGTGTCCGTCGTCATGATCGCGCGCGCCGGCCGTTCCCAGCGGGCGCTCTGCCAGTCGTCGAGCCGGTTGAACCGGGCGGCCAGGGCCGCGGCATCGAAGGGCAGACCGATGACGCCGGTAGCCGCGATCCGCGTCTCCTCGCGGGGGATCCCCAACGCCTCGGCCAGGCGCGTGGCCAGGTGATCGCAGGCCTCCTCGCCGGCCGGGCCGAGCAGCGCGATGGCATTGCCGGCATGCACGAGCAGGGCCTGCAGACGCCCCTCCGCCGCCTGCGCATGACGGCGTGAGAGGCCTATCGGCGCCGCTACCGTGGCCGAGCGCGTCGTCACCTGTGCGGCGACGCTGCCGGCAGGCAGCCGGAAGAGAACGGTGTCATCGCGCTCACGGTAGCGCAGGCCACTGGCCCAGACGGTGAAGACGAGTCCGGGCACGGGCAGAAGCATCGGAAAACGCGCTGGTGCAAGTGGTGAGATCGGCATGCCGTGCAAGTCCTTTCCCGGGCTGCGGCCCGCTGCGGCGTTGACAGGGGTCCGGCCCCTTCCTATCTCGTTCACCAAGTCCGGCAAAGAGGGCGGGGCGCAAAGGGTGGTCTTCGTGTCCTGTGGCTTGCGGTCTGGCGTTCCCGAACGGGTTTTCGTGGGGGGCGCGATCTTCCCGCCAGACACGACGGGCCGTTCCGGCGGCGCTCGCCCGGCAACTGGTTCGATTGGATCGTCATGCTCGGTCTGACATCTCTGGCACGCAAGGTCTTCGGCACGCGCAACGAACGGGTTCTGAAGAGGCTGCAGCCGATCGTCCAGCGCATCAACGAGCTGGAGCCCGAGATCGAGAAGCTCTCCGACGACGAGCTCAAGGCGCAGACCGACCGCTTCCGCACCCGGCTCGCCGATGGCGAAAGCCTCGACGACCTGCTGCCCGAGGCCTTCGCCACCGTGCGCGAGGCGGCCAAGCGCACCCTCGGCCAGCGGCACTATGACGTCCAGCTCATCGGCGGCATCGTCCTGCACCAGGGCAAGATCGCCGAGATGAAGACCGGCGAGGGCAAGACGCTGGTCGCGACCCTTCCCGCCTATCTCAATGCACTGACCGGCAAGGGCGTGCACATCGTCACCGTCAACGACTATCTCGCCCGCCGCGACGCCGAATGGATGGGCCAGATCTACCGCAAGCTGGGGCTTTCGGTCGGCGTGATCGTCCACGGGCTGGATGACGATGAGCGTCGCCGGGCCTATGCCGCCGACATCACCTACGGCACCAACAACGAGTTCGGCTTCGACTATCTGCGCGACAACATGAAGTACCGGCTGGAGGACATGGTCCAGCGGCCGTTCCATTATGCGATCGTGGACGAGGTCGACTCGATCCTGATCGACGAGGCGCGCACGCCGCTCATCATCTCGGGTCCCACCGAGGACAAGACGGATCTCTATCTCAAGGTCGATCGCCTGGTCCGCAAGCTCGGCGAGGGGGACTTCGAGAAGGACGAGAAGAACAAAACCATCACGCTGACCGAAGAGGGCGCGGAAAAGATCGAGGCGCTCTTGAAGGAGCACGGCCTGCTCAAATCCGACAATCTCTATGACTACGAGAACACGGCCATCGTCCATCACGTGGACCAGGCGCTGCGTGCCCAGCACATGTTCCATCGCGACACCGACTACATCGTCAAGGACGGCAAGGTCGTCATCATCGACGAGTTCACGGGGCGCATGATGCCGGGCCGGCGGTGGTCGGGCGGGCTGCATCAGGCGATCGAGGCCAAGGAGGGCGTGGAGATCCAGCCCGAGAACCAGACGCTGGCCTCCATCACCTTCCAGAACTACTTCCGCATGTATCCGAAGCTTGCCGGCATGACGGGCACGGCCGCCACCGAGGCCACCGAGTTCATGGAGGTCTACGGGCTCGACGTCGTCGAGATCCCGACCCACAAACCGGTCATCCGCATCGATGAGCAGGACGAGTTCTACCGCACGGCGGACGAGAAGTACCGGGCGATCGTGGAAGAGATCAAGGAATGCCGCAAGCGCGGCCAGCCGGTGCTGGTGGGCACCGTCTCGATCGAGAAGTCCGAGCATCTCTCGACCCTGCTGAAGAAGGAGAAGATCCCGCACAACGTGCTGAACGCCCGCTATCACGAGCAGGAGGCGCATATCGTCGCCCAGGCCGGGCGCTTCGGGGCGGTCACCATCGCCACCAACATGGCCGGGCGCGGCACCGACATCCAGCTTGGCGGCAATGCCGAGATGCGCATCGCCGACGAGACGAAGGATGTGAGCGATCCGGCCGAGCGTGAGCGCATCGCCGCGCGCATCCGCCGCGAGGTCGAAGAGGAGCGCGAGAAGGTCAAGGCCGCCGGCGGGCTCTACATCATCGGCACCGAGCGCCACGAGTCGCGGCGCATCGACAACCAGCTGCGCGGCCGCTCGGGCCGTCAGGGCGATCCGGGGCGTTCGAAGTTCTTCCTCTCGCTCCAGGACGACCTCATGCGCATCTTCGGTCCCGAGCGCATGGACGCCATGCTGCAGCGCCTCGGGATCGAGGAGGGCGAGGCGATGGTGCATCCCTGGCTCACCAAGGCCATCGAGAAGGCGCAGCAGAAGGTCGAGGCGCGCAACTTCGAGATCCGCAAGCATCTCCTGAAGTTCGACGACGTCATGAACGACCAGCGCAAGGTGATCTTCGCCCAGCGCAAGGAGATCATGGGCGCCGAAGACGTCTCGGACACCATCCGCGAGATGCGCGAGGAGACCGTGGCGGCCCTCGTCGCCCGCCACATCCCGCCCAAGGCCTTCCCCGAGCAGTGGGACGTGGACGGCCTTGCGAAGGACGTGAAGCGGGTGCTGGGGCTGGAGCTGCCGGTTGCCGACTGGGCGCAGGAGGAGGGCATCGATCCCTCCGAGGTGATCCGGCGGATCTCGGAGGCCGCCGAGCGGAAGATGGCCGCCAAGGCCGCCCATGTCGGCCCCGATCTGTGGCGGGCGGTCGAGAAAAGCGTGCTGCTGCAGGTCATCGACCAGGAGTGGAAGGAGCATCTCGCCAATCTTGACTATCTGCGCCAGGCGGTGCGGCTGCGCGCCTATGCCCAGCGCGATCCCTTGAACGAATACAAGTCCGAGGCCTTCGCCCTGTTCGAGGCGATGCTGGAGCATGTGCGCGAGACCGTCACCCAGCTGCTCGCCCATGCCGAATTCGAGCAGCGCCCGCCGGAGCTGGAAGAGCCCCGCGAGATCCATGCCGAGCACCGCGATCCGCTCACGGGCCGCAACGAGTTCGAGGATGCGCAAGCGGGGCTCGTGGGGGCCAGCGTCGTCAATCCCGGCGGCACGGTGGTCACGCGCCGGACGGCCGGCGAGCGCGACCCCAACAACCCCTCCACCTGGGGCCGGGTGCGGCGCAACGAGCCCTGCCCCTGCGGATCGGGCCGCAAGTACAAGCACTGCCACGGCGCGCTCTAGCGCCGCTGCGGTGCGATCCTCCCGCCGGTCGAACGGACCGGCAGGCCGAGGGTCATGTCGGCCCTATGGGGAGTAAGACCTTTCATTGATATGTTTCTCGTGGCCAAGTTTGGTCGTCTGTCGGCTCAGAACATTTGCCGATCTCCGCGCTAATTCCATTATGGAGAGCCTGCCCCCAAAAATGTGAGCAAATTTGTGCATTGCCTGCGCTCTGGTCTGATATTAAATTCTATTGTGAGGGTGTGGGAGATTCTGCAGACACATGCTGCAGTAAATAGAAACCAACTGGGCGGTTGCTGCGGGTGAAGATCATTCGCCGGCCGGAATTGCCGCGGGGAAGAGATGGAAGCCCATGTCACAGCCTGAGGCCCCGAAAAGAACCACTATCGGGGAGCCCCCTCTGACATTCAGTGAGTTCTCCGATCATGTAAAAGAAACCCATTTTTCAAACAGAAACATACCAGGGCGACTTAATCTGCTCGCCGGCTTGGTAAGCGAGGCGGGGTCTATTTTAAATGCACTCAAGCGTCATTTTGAGCAGGACTCGCGCAATACAGACGCCTTCAAAGCCGAGCTTCGGGAAGAGCTCGGCGATACTCTTTGGTACTTGGCTGCTATTGCTTTAGCAAACGATATCGATTTGGAAGAGGTGGCAAGGCTCAACATGAAAAAGACAGCTGGTTACTCGGAGGAAAAAGGAAAAGTTTGCGATGCTGAATATAGCGAATACGAACGCTTTCCTGAGAAAATGCAATTCAAATTTATAATTACGGAAACCGATGAGGTGCTGTTACAAGTGAATGGCGTTAATATAGGTGATCGCTTGACAGACAATGCATATGTGCCAGACAATTATAAATTTCACGATGTTATCCATATTGCATTTGCAGCTATACTTGGTTGGTCTCCTGTCTTGAGGCATATACTCAGACTAAAAAGGAAAAGTAAAAAGGAGGTGGATGAGAATGAGGATGGGGCTCGCGCGCGCATCATCGAAGAGGCCATCGCAATCCTGCTTTTTAACGAGACTCAACTTAGTCAGAGAAATAATGGATGTCGCATAGAAATACTGGTTCCAGAAAAAGTAGATTTTAGATTGTTAAACATTGTAAAAAGAATGACAAAAGATTTGGAGGTAGAAACTTGTTCTCCAAAACTCTGGGAATCAGCGATTATTAGGGGGTATGAAATTTGGAAAAAGTTAATAGATAATAAAGGGGGCATTGTTGACGTGAATTTCAAAGAGGGTATATTGGAATTTAGAGAGAAAGATGACTAATAGAATTTTAAGTTGCTATATTGAGAATCTAAAGCATTTATTATCGGAACGTGCATTTTATGGGCGCGTTTTCAAAGTTGATATACATACCAATGACTTGACGAGTGGTATGGCCATGCTCCCGCGAGATCTGCATAAAGAGACGCGGGTCGCTGCTCGCACGATATGGCCGAGTTGGCCGGACGTACTGAGGATGATCCAAAGGGGAAATATTGAGGAGGCGTTGGCCCGCAGACGGGAAAGGTTATGCCCGGTGCTCGCAAGGTATAGATGGGGGTCGTATTATGAGAGACTGGCGGCTGATGATGGCAAAGGGGGGATTCTTGTCCTGAGCAGGACGAGAGGTATGAAGGAGTGGAAAAGCCGTGTAGAATGTTCCTTCTACATAAATCTTTCATGCTCTGATATCGGATGTGCATGGCATGATCCAGTGAGACCAAGCAATCTCCCGTGTCTGCAGTATATACAATTTGTCAGGACAGACAACTTGGTCAACATGTATGCAGTATACAGAAGTCAAGAGTATAAAGCGAAAGCTCTCGGAAACATGTTTGGGTTGGGTAGCCTGCTTGCAACAGTGGCTCATATGGCGGAGCTTCGCCCTGGAAAGCTGGTGATTTTTGCTGTTCGGGCATGGTGGGACGGATCGCGCAGGCAGCTGTCTGAGCGGATCGCAGCACTGGAGGGAATCATTAGCCATACCGCTGCGATGTAATTGCAGATATACCGCGTGGACAGCATTTGGCTCCTATAACATGGAATTTCCTTTTAATCTCCAGTGATGGCATTCTCTGGATCTGGAATTTTTTCTGAATTTTTCCATGTGATGAGAAACGTGGGGTAGTAATTCAGAGAAGCCGAAGCATTAGTCCTTGTGCGGAAGCAATCCCTTCCGCTTTCCCGCCATGTACGGACCGCCGGATGCGGGTATAATTGATGGAACAAAAATAGAAAGTCCGGCAGCGCAGGGCCACCGTGGCCGCCGTTCCGGCGTGGACCGGGTCTTCCGCGAGGGCGGGCCGGAAGGGATGAACGGCCACGGGCCGGGCGATCACGAGACCATGCGGCGCACTTCTACCAGCGAGCGGTCATGATATTCGCCGGCCACATTCGTGGCAAACGCGATGAACTGATCGGCGGCTTCCTGGGCCTCGGCATCCGACATGGCCCGCGTCGTCGCCTCCACCCGCGTCTCCCCTTCGGCTTCCGGTTCCCTGGCGGTGACCAGCGCCTTCAGCTCCAGAAACTGCTGGGCAAGGGCCGGGGTCAGGTCCTCCTCCGGATCGATATGACGCAGATGCAGGAGAAAGGCATCCCGCAGGCGTTCCTGGATGCTGCCCGTGCCGCGGACCATCGTGGTCAGCCCCAGAAGACAGCGTTCATATGCCTTGCTGATCGCCATGACGCACCTCCAGTACACACGCCCCCATCACGCGGCACAGCCTGCGCAGAAATGGTTGCCATTTTCTTTACATCGGAAAAATTATCTCATATTCATCGCAATTCTTGCCGAAACTTGAGGAAATCCACGAACAGATCAGGAACACAAGTATATTCGTGGCAGTGACAATGTCAGTACTGGAAGAGCGAGGGCTGGGAACGGTCCTTTGAGGGGGATTTCGTTGAAGAGCGGCCGGCGGTCCGTCGGCGCTCGCGGCGGGGCCGGCCGGCAGTCCCGTCCTCGACCCGCATGGGCACGCGGCCGTCCAGAAACTCGGTTTCCACCGCAAGACCGGGACGGCAGGCGGCGGCCCGTGTGATGAGACGGCCATCCGGCCCGTGAACCAGGGCGAAGCCGCGCCGGAGCACTGCCCGGTGGCTCATCGTCTCCAGCAGCCGGCCGGCTTGCGCCACGCGCTCCGCCCGACGTCGCAGGCGTTCCCTCATCGCCCTTGCCAGGGCCTCGCCGAGACGACTTTCCTCGGTTCGGGCGCGGGCCAGCTCGCGGAGCAGGGCCGCTGCGGACAGGCGGCTCGTACGGGCGTGGAGCCCTTCGCGGGCGCGCTCGATCCGCCGGGCAAGCGCATGGGCCAGCCCGCGCCCGCCATGGTGCACACGCTCGACCTGCCGGGCGAACTGGCTGGCAAGAGTGCGCGGGGACAGACGCGCGGCCAGCTCGGCCAGCCGCAACTGGCGGGCCCGGGCGAGAGTCCGCAAGGCGCGGGGCAGACGCTCGTCCAGTTCGTCGAGCCTCTGGCGGGGGACGGCCAGCAGTTCCTGGGGGCGGCGGAGGTGGCGGTAGAGCTGGCGCAGCCGCTCGCGGGCCCGTTCGGCATGGCGCCAGAGCGCCCGGTCCAGCCGCAGCCCGAGGCCGGCCACCCGCTCCAGCAGCTCGCGGCGCACCGGCACGGCCATCTCGGCGGCGGCGGTGGGAGTCGGCGCCCGTCGATCGGCCGCCAGATCGATGAGCGTGGTGTCGGTCTCGTGCCCGACCGCCGAGATCACCGGAATCCGGCTGGCGGCCACGGCGCGCACGACCGCCTCCTCGTTGAAGGGCCACAGATCCTCGATCGAGCCGCCGCCGCGGGCGACGATCAGCACGTCCGGCCGCGGCAGGCGGCCGGCCTCGGCCCCTTCGTTGAAGCCGCGAATGGCGGCCGCCACCTGCTCGGCGGCGCCCTCCCCCTGCACGAGGACGGGCCATAACAGCACCCGTCGCGGAAAGCGCTCGGCAAGGCGGTGGAGGATGTCGCGGATCACGGCCCCCGTCGGCGAGGTGATGACGCCGATGATCTCGGGCAGAAAGGGAATCGGGCGCTTGCGGGCGGCATCGAACAGGCCTTCGGCGGCAAGCTTCTTCTTGCGCTCTTCCAGGAGCGCCATCAGCGCGCCGACGCCGGCCGGCTCCAGCCGCTCGATCACGAGCTGGTATTTCGAGCGGGCGGCATAGGTCGTCAGCCGGCCGGTGGCCACGACCTCCAGGCCGTCTTCCGGCTTGAAGGCGAGCCGCTGGACGGTGCCCCGCCAGCAGACGATGTCAAGCACGGCCTTCTCGTCCTTCAGGCTCCCGTACAGATGACCGGAACGGCCATGGATCTTGACGCCCGAGAGCTCACCACGCACCCGGACATGGCCGAAACGCTCCTCCACCGCCGTCTTCAGGGCGCCGGAAAGCTCCGAGACCGTATATTCGTGGATATTGGCCCGTGCCGTGTTCATGCCGTCCATTCATAGAAGCACAGGGCCGCCAAGGCAATCGGGATGCACCGCCGGCAGAGGTGTCGCGAAGGGAACGCAGGGCCGCGAACGGTCCGAAAAAGGCCGGCACGGCCCGCTTGACGGGGGCAGGCGGGCCCACTATGTTCCCGCGCGCGCAAACCGGCCGCATCATGCGGTGCCGGAAGGTGGTCTGTCTGCCGGAAAGATCGAGGACCGCACAAGATGAAGATCAAGAACAGCCTGAAGTCCCTCAAGAAGCGGCACCGCGACTGTCGGGTGATCCGCCGCCGCGGCCGGGTCTATGTGATCAACAAGACCAATCGCCGCTTCAAGGCCCGCCAGGGCTGAGCGCAGGGCGCAAGGGTCGACGTCTTCTTCCTGCTTTGACGGGCAATGGCCGAAAACCCGGGCCCGTGCACCGGGGCGATCGGCCTGTCGGCGGCAGGGGATGGCATCTCGAGCAGGATCGACATCGCGATGTCCGAAGAGGAGAAGCGGCCCACGGCCGAAATCGATACCGTCGTCTTCGACATCGGCAATGTGCTGCTCAGATGGGATCCGGCCTTCCTCTATGAGAAGCTGATCCCCGATGCGCAGGAGCGCGCCTTCTTTCTGAGGGAAGTGGTGCCGCTGGACTGGCATCTCGAACATGACCGGGGACGCTCCTACGGCGAGACCATTCCCGAGCGCCAGCGCCGCTTTCCCCGCTATGCGGAGCTGATCGCCGCCTATTACGAGCGCTGGGACGAGACGATCGCCGGGCCCATCTGGGGGTCGGTGGCGCTCCTGGAGGCGCTGCATGCGCGCGGCGTTCCCCTTTATGCGATCACCAACTACTCGGCCGAGACCTTCCCCCGCGCGCGGCAACAGTTTCCCTTCCTCGGCCGGTTCCGGGACATCGTGGTCTCGGGCGAGGAAGGCGTGGTCAAGCCCGATCCGGTCATCTTCATGCGGGCGATCGCACGCTTCGGCATCCGCCCCGAGACGGCGCTGTTCATCGACGACAGCCCGGCCAATGTGGAGGCGGCGGCAGAATGCGGCTTTCGCACCCACCGCTTCGTGACACCGCAGGACTTGTGTGCCGTTCTGGCTCGCGCCAATCTGGTGCCGGCGGATTTCGATCTCGATGCCGCGGCCGCGCGGATGCGCCGGCGTTATGCGCCCGATGCGGGGCGGAGGGAGGAAGCGGCGGTCGTGCGCGAGGCATGACGGGCGCAGGCGCGTCCCGCCGGCCGGGGACAGGGAGGAGGCGATGCTCACGATCAGGCCGGTGCTGTACATCTGCGGCTGGCTGCTTCTGGTGCTTGCCGGCGCGATGATCTTTCCGGCGCTCGTCGATCTCGGAGCGCGCAATCCGGACTGGGCGGTCTTCGTGCTGGCGGCGGCCGTGACGGCCTTCCTCGGCGGAGCGATGGTGCTCGCCACGCGCACGGCACGCATGCCTCCGCTCACCCGCCGCCAGGGCTTTCTGCTGACGGCCTCGGCCTGGCTGCTGCTCTCTCTGGCGGCATCCTTTCCGCTGCTGTTCTATGGAGGGGGACTGAGCTTTTCGGACGCCTTCTTCGAGACGGTCTCGGGGCTTACGACGACGGGCTCCACGGTGATGGCGGGGCTGGAATCCCTGCCGCCGGGCATTCTGCTGTGGCGGGCGCTGCTGCAGTGGGTCGGCGGCGTCGGGATCGTGGTGATGGCGATGATCATGCTGCCCTTTCTCGGTGTCGGCGGCATGCAGCTGTTCCAGACGGAATCCTCGGAGCGTTCCGAGCGCGTGACGCCCCGGGCGCGGGAGCTGGTCAGCTATATCGTCGCCATCTATTTTGCGCTCACGTTCGCCTGTTTCCTGGTCTATCACCTGCTCGGCATGTCGCTTTTCGATGCCACCGTGCATGCGATGACGACATTGTCCACCGGCGGCTATTCCACACATGACGCCTCATTCGGCTATTTCCGCAATCCGGGACTGGAATGGGCGGCGGTCGTCTTCATGATGGCCGGCGGCATTCCCTTCGTCGCCTACATCCGGGCGGTGAAGGGCCAGTGGCGGACGTTCGCGGGCGATGTGCAGGTGCGGGCCTTTCTCCTGTTTCTGGCGCTGGCAACCGCCGTGGTGGCGTTCTGGCTCATGGGGCTTGGCCGGGAAAGCTTCTGGCCGGCCCTGCGCAAGGCGGCCTTCCATGTGGTCTCGATCGTGACCACCACCGGCTATGCAACCGAGGACTATTCCCTCTGGCATTCCTTTGCGGTCGGCGTCTTCTTCGCGCTGACCTTCATCGGCGGCTGCACGGGCTCGACAGCCGGCGGCATCAAGATCTACCGCCACCAGATCCTGTGGCTGACGGTCAAATCCTACGCGCGGCGGCTGGCGCGGCCGCATCGCATGGAGCTCGTCAAATATGGCGGCCGCATCGTCGATCGCGAGGTGGAGGCCAGCGTGCTGGCCTTTCTCGCCGTCTATGTGGGCGGATTTTCGGTGGCCGCCGTGCTGCTCACCATGCTGGGGCTGGATCTGGTCACGGCCCTTTCCGCAGCCGCAACCGCGCTCGGCAATGTCGGACCGGGCCTTGGCGAGATCGTCGGACCGGCCGGCAATTTCCATGATCTGCCGGATCTCGCCAAATGGATTCTGGCCGGCACCATGCTGCTCGGCCGGCTTGAGCTGTTCACCCTGCTCGTTCTGCTGGACCCCAGCTTCTGGCGGAACTGATCACAAGCGCCGGCAGCCGGCTCTGCCCGGCCGGCGGTCCGGATTTCCACCTGGGTGCTTGTGGCAGGCCGGGGCAATGTGCAAGAGAGAAACCACAGGTGGCAGCCCGCAGCTGGCGGCACGGAAGATCCTGTGCCAAGGGGCCTCCTTTCCCAACCCCGGTCGTGCGGGAGGCATCGGAAAGGCTGACGACCATGGCCGAGCAGGGACGACTCCATCGCCGACGACCGGTGATCGTGGTGGTGGTGATCCTGCTCCTGCTTGCGGCCGGCCTCTATTACCGGCACCGCGAACGGGCGGCCGAGGCGACCGGTCCGCTGGTGCTGTACGGCAATGTGGACATCCGGGAAGCCGATCTCGCCTTCAACGTCCCCGGTCTGTTGCAGAAGATCGAGGTGGAAGAAGGCGATTCCGTGGCCCCGGGCCGGGTGCTGGCCCGGCTCGACGACACACCCTACCGCGCGGAGGTGGCGCGGGCCGAGGCCGAGCTTGCGCGCGCGCAGGCCACGCTCGAGCGGCTCGAACACGGCAGCCGCCCGCAGGAAATCGCCCGCGCGAAGGCACGGGTCGCCGCCCTCAAGGCCCGCCTGCGCCAGGCGCTCGCCGATCTGAAGCGCACCCGCGCCCTGGTCGGCAACGACTTCGCCTCGCGCCAGCAGCTCGATGCCCAGCAGGCGCTGGTCGATTCGCTGAAAGCCGAGATCGCGGCGGCCGAAGCGGATCTCTCGCTTGCCCTCGAAGGGCCGCGCAAGGAAGACATCGCCGCCGCCCGGGCGGCCCGTGACGCGGCCCGCGCGGCGCTCGATCTTGCGCGCACGCGGCTTGCCTATACGCGCCTTGTCGCACCCGCCAAGGGCACGATCAAGACGCGCATCGCGGAACCCGGCGCCGTGGTGGGACCGGGCGCGCCGGTGCTCACCCTTGCTCTGGAGGATCCCCTGTGGGTGCGGACCTTCGTTCCCGAGCCCGATCTGCCACGCGTCCATCCCGGCCAGAAGGCCTGGATCGAGGCGGACGGCCTGCCGGGCCGGCGTTTTGAAGGCTGGGTCGGCTTCATTTCGCCGGTTGCCGAATTTACGCCGAAATCCGTCGAGACGCCGAAGCTGCGGGTCAGCCTCGTCTATCGGCTGCGGGTGTATGTGCGGGATCCGGAAGGGCTGCTGCGGCAGGGACAGCCGGTCACCGTGCACCTTCTTGAGGCCGGCGGCGAGACAGGCGATGCCGGAAACTGAGATCCTGTGCGAGGCGGCGGAAGACGGCTCCGCGCCGCCGGCGGTGATCTGCCGGAATCTGCATCATCGATTCCGGTTGCGTGACGGCGAGGTGCATGCCTTGCGCGGCCTCGATTTGCGGATCGCGGAAGGCGAACTCGTCGCCCTGGTGGGAGCGGATGCGGCCGGCAAGACGACGCTGTTGCGCCTGCTCGCCGGTCTGTTGCAGGCAAGCGGGGGCGAGATCCGGGTGCTCGGCCGCGACCCGCTCGGCGATCAGCGCTCGCTCGCCCATGAGGTCGCCTACATGCCGCAGCGCTTCGGGCTCTATGAGGAGCTGAGCGTCGAAGAGAACCTGACCCTCTTTGCCGGGCTGAAGAACCTGCCGCCGGAGACCCGCGAATCCCGGGTTGCGGAACTCCTCGATTTCGTCGGCCTGGGGGCCTATCGCCGGCGTCTGGCCGGGCGGTTGTCGGGCGGCATGAAGCAGAAGCTGGCACTGGCGGCCGCTCTGCTGAAGCCGCCGCGCCTGATGCTGCTGGACGAGCCGAGCGTCGGTGTCGATCCGATCTCGCGGCGCGAGCTGTGGGAACTCGTCGCCCGCCTGCATGAAGACGGTGTCACGGTTCTGTGGTCCACCGCCTATCTGGACGAGGCGGAGATGGCCGGGCGCGTCCTGCTGCTGCACGAGGGCGAGCTGATCGCCGACGGCCCGCCGGCGCGGCTGACCGCACCGCTCGAGGGTCGCACCTGCCGGATGCGCGTGCCGGCGGCCGCATCGCGGCGACGTCTAGCGCGGCTGCTGGCGGCAGAACCGGATCTCATCGACGTCATGCCGCATGGCGAGGAACTGCATCTGCTTTTTGCCACCCCACCTGACGAGGAGCGTCTTCTTCGCCTGGCGCGCACGGCGGGAGTCGATAGCAAGTCGATCACCCCGGCCCACCCGCGCTTCGAGGATGCCTTTCTCGACCTGCTGCATCGGCGCGGTGAAGGCCGCCCGCCGGCCTTTCTTGCCCATGAGCCGGCACAGGAGGGCGAGGGAGCGGCTGCCCGGGAATGGCGGGCGGGCGTGCCGCCGGGAGCACCGGTGATCGAGGTCGAGCATCTCGGCAAGCGCTTCGGCGATTTTCTGGCGGTGCGCGACCTCTCCTTCACTGTCGGGGCGGGCGAGATCTTCGGCCTGCTCGGGCCCAATGGCGCGGGAAAGTCGACCAGCTTCAAGATGCTCTGCGGCCTGCTGCCGCCGAGCGAGGGGAAGGCGCGGGTGCTGGGCATCGATCTGGCCCGCGCCGCCGCCGATGCGCGGGCGCGGATCGGCTACATGGCGCAGAAGTTTTCCCTCTATGGCGATCTTTCGGTGTTCGAGAATCTGCGCTTTTTTGCCACCGCCTATGGCGTCCCGCGGGACCGGCGGGCAGCACGCATCAATGAGATGATGGAACGCTTCGCGCTTGGCGAGCATGCCGATCAGCGTGCCGGCGATCTGCCGCTCGGCCTGCGTCAGCGCCTGTCGCTCGCCGCCGCCCTGCTGCACCGGCCGGGCGTTCTGTTCCTTGACGAGCCGACCTCGGGCGTCGATCCGATGATCCGCCGGGCCTTCTGGCGCGAGATCAACCGGCTGGCCGGTCTTGGTGTTACCGTCATGGTCACCACCCATTTTCTCGAAGAGGCGGAATACTGCGACCGTGTCGCAATCCTCTACGCCGGCCGGGCCATCGCCCTCGATTCGCCGCGCAATCTGATCGAGCAGCACCGCAAGAAGCTGAAGGCGCCGCCCGATTCGCCGATCGCGCTCAATGAGGTGTTCGTGGCCCTGGTGCGCGAACATGCGGGCGAGGAGGAGACGCGATGGGTGCGCTGAACGATTCCGGCCCGGCGCAGGTGGCCGCCGGCGAGCCTGCCGGCTGGCGCTGGCAGCGTCTCGGCGCGCTCCTGCGCAAGGAAAGCCTGCAGATCCTGCGCGATCCGAGCAGTCTGGCGATCGCCTTCGTGCTGCCCGTGATGCTGCTGTTCCTGTTCGGATACGGCGTCTCGCTCGATGCGAAGAACGTGCGCGTCGTCGCCGTCGTCGAAACGCCGCTGGGACGCGCGGCGACGAGCTTCCTGCAAAGTCTGGCCAATGCCAAGGACTTCCGGCTTTCCCTGGCGCATCGCCGGGCGGTGGCCGAAGAGGGCCTGCGCGAAGGCCGTTTCGACGGCGTCATCGTGCTGCGCAGCGATTTCGAAAAACGCATCCATTCGTCATCCGGCGCCCCGATCCAGCTGCTGGTCAACGGTGTGGACGCCAACCGGGCACGGATCCTGCGCGGCTATCTGGACGGCATCTGGTTCGACTGGCTTACCCACTACGGTGAAGAAACGGGCCGCCGGATCGCCGCGCCGATCGCGCTGGAAGGGCGGCTGTGGTTCAATCCGGCAGCCTACAGCCGCTGGTTCCTGATCCCCGGCGTCATCGGCATCATCATGACGCTGATCGGAGCGCTGCTGACGGCGCTCGTCATCGCGCGCGAATGGGAACGCGGCACCATGGAAGCACTGCTGGCCACGCCGGTGCGGATCAGCGAAATCCTGATCGGCAAGCTGGTGCCCTATTTCGTGCTCGGCATGGGCGGCATGGTGGTGACCAGCGTCGCCGCGGTGGTGCTCTTCGACATGCCCCTGCGCGGCAGCGTCGTGCTGCTGCTCGTCTTCTCGGCGCTTTACATGCTGGTGGCGCTGGCGATGGGGCTGCTGATCTCGACCGCCGCCCGCAGCCAGTTCGTCGCCGGCCAGATCGCGATCATCACCAGCTTCCTGCCCGCCTTCATCCTCTCCGGCTTCATCTTCGACATCAACTCGATGCCGCCCGCCATTCAGGCGATCACCCATATCGTTCCGGCGCGCTACTATCTGGCGGGGGTGAAGACGCTCTTTCTCGTCGGCAACATCACCGATCTGCTCTGGCGACAGGCGGCGGGCCTCTTCCTGCTCGGGTCCGTTTTCTTCCTGATGGCGCGCCGCCGCACGCGCCGGCGGCTGGATTGAGGAGGATTGGATGGGTGCCAGCCTCCAGCGCATTGCCGGTCTTATCATCAAAGAGCTGCTCGCCATCTGGAAGGACTGGCGCACCCGAGTCGTCGTCATCGGCCCGCCGATCATCCAGCTGATCGTCTTTTCCTATGCGGCGAGCTTCGATGTCGATCATGTGGCGATGGCGGTCCTCAACGAGGATGCGGGCCTGCAAGGACGCGAGCTCGTCGCCCGCTTCACCGGCTCCGGGCGTTTCGACCGGATCCGTACCCTGCGTTCGGTGGCCGAGATCGCGCCGCTCATCGATGCCGAGCGCGTCCAGATGGTGCTGCATGTCCCGCAGGACTTCTCGGCGCGTCTGAAGAGCGGCCGCAGCGCGCCGGTTCAGATCATTCTCGACGGCCGGCAGTCGAACACGGCGCTTGTGGTGCTCGGCTATGCGCGGGAGATCACGCTGGCCTTTTCCCGCGAATGGCGCGCCCGTCAGGGCCTGCCCGGGCCGCCCGCCTCGATCGTCGCGCGGGCCTGGTTCAATCCCAATCTAGAGAGCCGCTGGTTCATCGTACCGGGCCTGACCGCCCTGCTCACCCTCGTCGTCACGATCATGCTGACGGCGCTTTCGGTCGCCCGCGAACGCGAGCTCGGCACCTTCGAGCAGCTGCTGGTGACCCCCTTGCGGCCGATGGAGATCATGGTCGGCAAGACGGTGCCGGCGCTGATCATCGGTGCCTTCGAAGGCACGCTCATCCTTCTCGTCGCCGTCTTCTGGTTCGAGATCCCGTTTACCGGCTCGCTCGTCCACTTCTATCTGGGCCTAATCATCTATCTGCTGGCGGTGGCCGGCATCGGGCTGATGCTCTCGTCCATCGCGCTGACCCAGCAGCAGGCGCTGCTGGGTGCCTTCCTGTTCGTCGTGCCGGCGGTGATCCTCTCCGGCTTTGCGACCCCGCTTGCCAACATTCCGGCGATTCTCGAGCGCCTCTCGCTCGTCAATCCGATGCGGCACTTTCTGGAGCTGGTGCGCGGCCTCTATCTTCAGGCACTGCCGTGGGAGGCGGTCTGGCCCAAACTTGCCGTGATGGGGGCGATCGCGCTCGTCAATCTGATCGCCGCCGCCTTTCTCTTCCGCCGGCGGCTGGGATAGAGCCCGGGGGGAGCCGCTCAGCTGCGGCGCATGCGGGCCATGATGGCAAAGGCAAGCCGCGGGAAGAGCCGCTTGATCCACAGGATGTGCATCTCGGGGCCCTCGCCGACGGGGATCTCGGGCCTTCCCCGCTCAAGCCCGCGGACGATCCGCTCGGCCGCCTTGTCCGGGTCCATGCCGCCGGCGATCGCAGGCGTGTCGGTGCCGACCTCCTCGCCGCTTCCCGTGAGCGCATGGCGGCCGATCTCGGTGCGGATGAAGCCGGGCACGATGGTGGCGACCCGGATGCCCTCACCCGCAAGCTCGGCCCGCAGAGCGTCATAGAAGCCCATCACCGCATGCTTGGCCGCGCAATACGCGGTCCTCAGCTGCACGCCGACCTTGCCGGCAACCGATGCGGTGACGGCGATCAGCCCCCTGCCGCGGGCCCTCATGTGCGGCAGAACGAGAAGCGTGAGGTGGACGGGGGCGAAGAAATCCACCTCCATGATCCGACGATAGACGGAAAAATCCGTTTCCGAGGCCAGCGAACGCTGGCTGATGCCGGCATTGTTGACGAGCACGTCGATCCGCCCGAAAGCCGCGATCGCCTGCTCGACGATCCCGGGCAGCGCCGCCTCGTCGGTCACATCGAAGGGCAGGACGGCGATGTCCTCGCGCGCAAGCGCACCCGCGCCCGCGATCTCGTCCGCCAGCGCCTCCAGCCGCTCCCGCCGGCGGGCGGAGAGGATGAGCTTTGCCCCCCGCCGGGCAAAGGCGCGTGCCAGCGCGGCTCCGATCCCGCTCGATGCGCCCGTGATCCAGACGACCTGATCGCGAAAGTCCATTGCCGGGATCTCCTCGCCCCTGCGGCCGCCCAGGGCCGCGACCTCTTCACCAGGGCAGGCTAGGCGATCACGCCGGTCTGGCGCAATCTCGCGATTTCGTGGAGTTCAAGGCCCAGCTCGGCGAGGATGTCGTCGGTATCGGCGCCCAGCGCCGGCGGCGGCCTGCGATAGCGCACCGGCGTGCGGGACAGCCGCAGGGGACTCGCAAGAGCGGGAAAGGAACCGCGACGAGGGTCCGTGATCGTCCTGACGAGCTCCCGGGCCCGGGCCTGCGGACAGGAGAGGGCCTCGGCGATGGTCTGGACGGGACCGGCCGGAATGCCGGCTTCCTCAAGCGCCTTCAGCCAGTGGTCGGCCGGCCGGCTCATCAGCACCTCGCTCATTCGTCCCACCAGAATCTCCCGATGTCTCACGCGGGCGGGATTGGTGGCAAAGCGCGGATCCCCGGCCCATTCAGCATGTCCGAGCACGTCGCACAGCGCCGCGAACTGGCGGTCGTTGCCGACACAGATCACGATCCGCCGGTCGGCCGTGGGGAAGTCCTGATAGGGCACGATGTTGGGATGGGCATTGCCGCGTCTGCCGGGCGGCCGGCCGGAGACCAGATAGTTCATCGCCTGGTTGGCCAGCGTGCCGAGGGTGGCCTCGAAGAGGGAGAGATCAAGATGCTGGCCGCGCCCGCTTCTTTCCCGCTCCGCCAGCGCCGCCAGCGTCCCGATGACGGCATAAAGCCCGGTCAGCAGATCGGCCATCGCCACCCCCACCTTCATCGGCGGCCGATCGGGTTCGCCGGTGATGCTCATGAGTCCCGAAAGCGCCTGGATCAGGAAGTCGTAGCCGGGCCGGCTGCGCCAGGGGCCCGTCTGGCCGAATCCGGTGATCGAGACCTGAATGAGCCGCGGATTGCGCGCAACCAGCGATTCATGGTCGAGCCCGTGCCGGGCGAGCGTGCCGACCTTGTAGTTCTCGAGCAGCACGTCGGCCCTCTCCACGAGCCGCAGGATGAGCGCCCGGCCTTCCGCCTGCGAAAAGTCGATGGCAATGGCCCGCTTGTTGCGGTTGGCGGCCAGATAATAGGCGGCGACCTCATCGCCGTCCGCCGTCCGGAAGAAGGGCGGCCCCCACTGGCGGGTGTCATCACCCCGCCCCGGATGCTCGACCTTGATGACATCGGCGCCGAGATCTCCCAGAATCTGGGCGGCAAACGGCCCGGCGAGCACGCGCGTCATGTCGAGAACGCGCAGACCCGCCAGCGGTCCTGCCGGAGCCTCCTCCTGCTGCTCCCGGTTGCCGGTGGTCATGCCCCGCTCCTCTTGCTGCGCTGCACAATCCGCGATAGCCTGCCCGGGCCCGCATCGGCCGGCCCGGCGTGTCGATCGGCTGCGACAGTCGGCCGGGCGCATGGTCAAGTCAAGGGGAAGCTCCCGCAAGCCAAGGAGGAAGACACAGATGGTCCAGACGCATGAAAAGACCGGCCCGCAGCGCTATCGCGAATCCTTCGGACGGTATCTGGAAGACTTCCATGTGGGTGACGTCTACGAACATCGGCCGGGGCGCACGATCACGGAGACCGACAACACCTGGTTCACGCTGCTGACCATGAACACCCATCCGCTGCACTTCGACAAGGAGTATGCAAAGCGCACGGAATTCGGTCGTCCGCTGGTGGTCTCTTCCTTCACCGTGTCGCTGCTGCTCGGCATGTCGGTCTCCGACATCAGCCAGAAGGCGATCGCCAATCTGGGCTGGAAGGAGATCCGGATGACGGCTCCGGTCTTCGTGGGCGACACGATTTACGCGGAATCCGAGGTGCTGGAGGTGCGCGAATCACGCTCGCGTCCGAACCAGGGGATCGTGACGGTCAAGACCCGCGGCTTCAATCAGGACGGCGTGATGGTGTGCGAATTCATCCGCTCCGTGCTGGTGCCCAAGCGCGGGCATGCGCCCGATGACGCCTGAGCCGCGGAGGGGACCGGCGCACCCGGGTGGTCCGACCCTCTCGACAACCAGGACGCAATCGCGGCATGCTGGCCGCACCCGGCGCCCGCAGGAGACGGGCGGAAGGGGGAGCAGGGGACATCCGGCTTGAGGGAGGAGATCGACATGAACGACAACCGGACACCAACGGTGGGTGGCCTGCTGGCCGACACATGGGCGCGTCTTCAGCGCGACGCTCAGGTCGCACTGCTGCTGATTGCGCTCCTCGTGATCGCCCAGTATCTGCTGTTTCGCGATCTGGCCGGCCCGTTCGCCCGGATGATGGAAGAGGTCGGGCAGATGCAGGATCCGCAAGCCATGCGCATGCGGATGCTGCCCCTCCTGCGCCCATGGATCATACACAATCTTGTCCTCAGTCTGATCTGGCTTCTGGCCATGACGGTCTGGGCTCATGTGCTGACGCATGGCCGGCAGCTTGCCGCGAGCCGGATGGGCGTCACCTTCCTGCAGCTGCTCTGGCGCAGTATCGCCATGGTCGGGTGGGGTTTCCTTCTCGGCATTCCGCTGGCGGCCTTCTATCTGCTCGTCATGGGGGTACTCGGCTTTACCGGCGTGAAACTCTCCATGATGCAGATGAACCTGTTCATGATGGGGCTCGCCGTGGTGGTCTATCTGCCCCTGTTTGCGACCTATCTGCTGGCAGTGGTGGAGACGGCTGCCCGCGGCCGCACGCCGATCCATCAGGCCTTCGATGCTCTGGGCCATGCCCGGGTGCCCTATTTTCTGGCCAACTTCGGGCTGACGGCAGCCCTCACCGCCCTGTCAAGCCTCGTCATGACGCTCTTCGGACACCAGATGCAGCTGCCGGCTGTCAGTCTGGCCATCTCTGCCGCATTCAATGGGATCTGGCTGATGGCCGCGCTTGCGCTGGCTGCGGCGGTGCGGCCCTACACCCGCTTTGCTCAACAGGCGGCACCGCCCGGAGCATGAGGCCCTCCCGGCCTTCGGCCGAAGGCCGGCGGTGGCCGGGGGCTCAGCCGAACAGATCTCCCTGCCCGGGAGGGGTGGAGATGGTCCGGCCGGGCAAATCGCCCGCCTCGAGGATTGCCGGCGAGTCGATTGTGACCCGGTTGACGAGGCGCG
>CAYYGH010000038.1:0-29027 GCA_964471405.1 uncultured Sphingomonadales bacterium
GGGCGGCTTTCTATATCGCGCATGCAACGGCGGTGGCGCATGTGTCCGCACGCCGGCAGTCATTTGCGGGCGTTGGCAGGCAAAGATTTCGGACGATGGCGGAACTCTCCTTCTTCAAGATGCACGGGCTCGGCAATGACTTCGTGATCCTTGACATGAGGGGATCACGCCCTGTGCAGCTGAATGAGGCGCAGCTGCGTCGCATCGCGAACCGCCGGCATGGGCTCGGTTGCGATCAGCTCATCATCCTGCGCCCTCAGGAGGAGGCGGACTGCCGCATGGAGATCTTCAACGCCGATGGCTCGCCTGCCGGCGCCTGCGGGAATGCCGCCCGCTGCGTCGCCCGCCTGCTGATGGAGGAGACGGGCGCGGGCGAGGCGACCATCCTCGTGGGCGAGCGGCTGCTGGTCGCCCGCCGCACGCAGGAGGGGGACGTGGCCGTTGACATGGGCGAGGCGTGCTTCGGCTGGCAGGACATCCCGCTTGCGCGCGCCGTGGAAACCGACCCCTTGCCGCTCGCCTTCACCGAGCTGCCGGCTGCTGCCGCCGTCTCGGTCGGCAATCCCCATGTCGTCTTTTTCGTGCTGGATGTGGATGAGCCACCGCTGGCCCGCATTGCCGAAGAGGTATTGGCTGACCCGCTGCTCGTGGATGGTGCCAACATCTCGCTCGTTGCCGCCGAGGAGCGGGACGCCCGCGGCCGCGCCCGGTTGCTCAGGATGCGCGTCTTCGAACGCGGCGTGGGCCCGACGCCGAGCTGCGGGAGTGCGGCCGTGGCAGCCGCGGCGGTTGCGCATCGGCGGGGACTCGTCAGTGACATGGTGGCCGTGCGCCAGCCAGGCGGGCAGCTCGGCGTCACCCGGGATGCGCAGGGACATTTCTGGCTCGCCGGGCCGACGGCGCTGGTCGCCCGCGGCCTGCTGGCGGCCGAGCTGCTGGAAGATGCCGCGGAAGTAGCGGGGGAGGTGCCCGCCTGATGGCCGAGGTTTCGGTGATCACCCTGGGCTGCCGGCTGAACGCCTTCGAGGCCGAGGCGATGCGGCGGCTGGCGGGCAAGGCCGGCCTTGCGCGGGAAGTGGTGATCGTCAATTCCTGCGCAGTGACCAATGAAGCCGTGCGGCAGACCCGCCAGGCGATTCGCCGGGCCCGGCGCACCCATCCGGCTGCGACCGTCGTGGTAACCGGCTGCGCGGCGCAGCTCGACCCGGGCGGTTTTGCCGCGATGCCCGAAGTCGATCATGTGCTGGGCAACGCCGAGAAGCTGCAGCCGGAAAGCTTCCAGGCGCTGGCTGCCGACAGCCTGCCGCGGGTGAAGGTTGCGGACATCTTCGCCGTGCGCGAGACGGCGCCGCATCTGATCGACGGTTTTGCCGACCGCGTGCGCGCCTTTGTCGAGATCCAGACGGGTTGCGACCATCGCTGCACCTTCTGCATCATTCCTTTCGCGCGTGGCGCCTCGCGCTCGGTGCCAATGGGAGCGGTGGTCGATCAGATCCGGCAGCTCGTCGCGCGCGGCATCCGCGAGGTGGTGCTCACCGGCGTGGATCTGACCTCCTATGGCGGGGATCTGCCGGGCAGGCCGCGGCTCGCCCATCTCGTGCGGGCGATTCTGGAACATGTGCCGGAGCTGGATCGACTGCGGCTGTCTTCCCTTGATCCGGCTGAAATCGATGATGATCTCATTCGCCTTTTTGCGGAGGAAGAGCGGCTGATGCCGCATGTGCATCTGTCGCTTCAGGCGGGCGATGATCTCATCCTCAAGCGCATGAAGCGCCGTCACCTTGGCGATGATGTGCGCCGGCTGGTTGCGGACCTGCGCGCCGCGCGTTCCGGCATCCTTTTCGGCGCCGATGTGATCACGGGCTTTCCGACCGAAACGGAGGCGCAGTTCGCCAATACCTGCCGCCTGGTCGAGGAATGCGAGATTGCCTTCCTGCATGTCTTTCCCTATTCCGCCCGGCAGGGCACGCCGGCCGCCCGCATGCCGCAGCTGCCGGTGAGACTGCGCAAGGAACGGGCGCGCCGCCTGCGGCTCATCGGGGCGCGTGTGCGCGAGGCTGCTTTGCGCCCTCTCATCGGGCGGCCGCTTCGCGTGCTCGTCGAGCGTCGGGAGAACGGCGCCGCCCTTGGCCACAGCGAAGAATTTGCATCCGTCATCATTCCGGATGCGGAAGGAAATGCTCGGACTGCCGTTGGGGCCGTGGTCACGGTTCTGGCCGATGCTCTTGAAGAGGGGCATCTGATCGCCCGTGACGTCATCCGGCCCCATCCCTTCCCACAGCATGAGGTGCGGGCATCGTGATGGATCGACAGAAGGAAGCGGCCACGGAAGGCGGCAGCGGCTGGTGGACGCGCTTGAAGCGTGGCCTCAAGAAGACCGCCGGGCGGCTGTCCGGCGGCATTGCGGACATCTTCGCCCGCCGCAAGCTCGATCAGCAGGCGCTGGATGAGCTGGAAGAGCTGCTGATCATGGCCGATCTCGGGGTGGAGACGGCCGCCGAGCTTGTGGCGGCACTCAGGCGCCGACGCTTTGACGGAGAGGTGACCGACAGGGCGGTGCGCGAGGCTCTGGCCGAGGAGATCACGAGGCTTCTGGAGCCCGTTGCCCGTCCCCTCCTCATCCCTGAGGAACCGCGTCCCTACGTGATCCTGGTGGCGGGCGTGAACGGTTCGGGCAAGACGACGACGATCGCCAAGTTCGCCCAGGTCTTCCGCGATCAGGGGCTGAAGGTGATGCTGGCTGCTGCGGACACCTTCCGGGCCGCTGCGGTGGAGCAGCTTCAGACCTGGGGCGAACGCCTTGGCGTGCCGGTTGTTGCAGGCCCGCCCAGGGCCGACGCCGCGGCCGTTGCGCATGATGCCTTGGCCCGCGCCCGGCGGGAGGGAGCGGATGTGCTGCTCGTGGATACGGCCGGCCGGCTGCAGAACCGGGAGGAACTGATGGCCGAGCTTGCCAAGATCGTCCGGGTCCTCGGCCGGCAGATGCCGGGGGCACCGCATGCCCGCCTTCTGGTGCTCGATGCCACCGTTGGCCAGAATGGGCTCGAACAGGTGCGGCTGTTCGGCGAGACCGTCGAGCTGACCGGCCTCGTGATGACCAAGCTTGACGGCACGGCGAAAGGAGGCGTCCTGATTGCCGCCGCGCGCCGGTTCGGCCTGCCCATTCACGCGATCGGTGTTGGCGAGGGGGCGGAGGACTTGCGCCCCTTCAAGGCCCGCCAGTTTGCCCGGGCGCTCGTGGGGCTGGAGGAGGAATGATCCGGCCCATGACGGCAGAGGGCGCAGGCGGAGCAGCACCGGGAGAGACCGCTTCAACAGGCGTGCTGGCCCGATGGCGGTCGCTGGTGGAGGCGGGCGAGCTGGTCTTCGATCCGGATCAGGAGCGGGCGGCTTGCGCACTCGACGCCCTGCGCGCGCGGCTGCTTTCTCCGTCCGCCGATCCGGGGCTGCTTGCGCGTATCCGGCGCCGGCTCGTCCCTTTTAGCCGCACAGGCTCTGCTGATGCGGCCCATGGAAATGAGTCGCCGCGGCATCTGTATCTGTGGGGTGGCGTCGGCCGCGGCAAGTCGCTGCTCATGGACCTGTTCTTCGAGTCGCTTGCCGAAGAGCAGCTGCCCGGCCGGCGGGTGCATTTTCATGAATTCATGGCCGAAGTCCATGAACGGCTTGCCTTCTGGCGGCGGGCGGATGCGGCTCGATGGAGGCGGGTCGGTCTTGATCCCGATGCCGGCCGCAATCCCGTCCTCGCCCACGCCCGCGAGCTGGCCGACGAGATCCGGCTGCTGTGTTTTGACGAATTCCAGGTCACCAACATTGCCGATGCCAGTGTGCTGGGTCAGCTTTTCAGGGCGCTGGCGGCTGGAGGGGTCAGCCTTGTCGCAACCTCCAACCGCGCCCCTTCGGCCCTTTACGAGAACGGCCTCAACCGCGATCGCTTCCTGCCCACCATTCGCTGGATCGAGGACAACTTCACCGTGCTCGCCATGTGCGGGCCCACCGACTATCGCCTGAAGCGCTTTGCGGGGCTCAAGACCTATCTTGTCCCGGTGAACGCGGCCACGACCGAGCAGCTGCGCCGGGCCTTCTACCAGCTCACCGACCGCGAGGTGGAAGATCCGGCAAAGGTGCCGAGCGACGAGATCGTGGTGGGCACGCGCCGCATCTTCGTGCCCAAGGCGATCCGCGGTGTCGCCGTCTTCTCCTTCAAGCGGCTGTGCGCCAATCCCTATGGAGCGGCAGACTATCTGGCCATAGCGCACCGCTATCATACTGTCTTCGTCGTCGCGATTCCGCAGATGGACGATCGCCAGGCCGACATGGCCCACCGATTCGTGACCATGATCGATGTTTTCTATGACCAGGGGGTCAAGCTCGTGTGCTCGGCAGCCGTCCCGCCCGATCAGCTGTATATCGGCAGGCGGGGAGCGTTCGCGTTCCAGCGCACGGTCTCGCGGCTCATGGAGATGCAAACGGAGGCCTACCTCGGGCGCGGTCATGGTGCCATTGCGAAAAGCGCATGATGCGGTGCAAGAAGCCCTTGTCTCGCATGGTCAAAGGCGGTAGAGCCAATGTCTGAGGAAACGGGGAGAAAGTGCCCGGTTTTCCCGTCTCTTCCGTTCCCTTCGGGTAGTCTGCAACTGACAGCGAAGGAGCCCTTCCATGGCGCGCACGAAGATTGCTCTCATCGGATCCGGCCACATCGGCGGGACGCTGGCCCATCTGGCGGCCTTGAAGGAGCTGGGTGATGTTGTGCTGTTCGACATTGCGGAAGGCCTGCCCCAGGGCAAGGCGCTGGATATCGCGGAGGCCGGTCCCATCGAGGGCTATGACGGGAACTTCGTCGGCACGCAGGATTACAAAGACATCGCCGGTGCGGACGTCATCATCGTGACTGCCGGGGTGCCGCGCAAGCCCGGCATGAGCCGCGATGATCTGCTGGGAATCAATCTGAAGGTGATGAAGAGCGTGGGCGAGGGGATCCGTGCCCATGCTCCGAATGCCTTCGTCATCTGCATCACCAATCCGCTTGATGCCATGGTTTGGGCCCTGCAGCGCTACTCCGGCATTCCGCACGAGCGCATCGTCGGCATGGCGGGCGTGCTGGATTCGGCACGGTTCCGCTATTTTCTGGCCCGGGAATTCGGGGTGTCGGTCAAGGACGTGACGGCCTTCGTGCTGGGGGGACATGGCGATTCCATGGTCCCGCTCGTGCGGTATTCGACGGTCGCCGGCATTCCGGTGCCTGATCTCATCAAGATGGGGTGGTCAACCGAGGAGCGGATCAACGCCATCGTTCAGCGCACCCGCGACGGCGGTGCCGAGATCGTGAAGCTGCTCAAGACCGGTTCGGCCTTCTACGCGCCGGCGACTGCCGCCATCGAAATGGCGGAGGCCTATCTGAAGGACAAGAAGCGCGTGCTGCCCTGCGCGGCCTATCTCGACGGTCAATACGGTGTTAACGATCTTTATGTAGGAGTGCCGGTTGTGCTGGGCGCCGGCGGTGTGGAGCGGATCGTGGAGATCGCGCTGCTGCCCGAGGAAGAAGAGGCTTTCCGGCGTTCTGCGGAAGCGGTGAAAGGGCTTGTCGAGGCTGCGCGCAAGATTGCGCCCGATCTGGGATGATGGGGATCGTCTCGTCTTGCTTTTCCGGCAGAGAATGGCGAAAGAAAAATTCCTATTGTTTCTTGAGTGTCTCTTGTCCAGGCGATAAGATCCTGGGCGGAGATTTGCCAACAACAGCGATCAGGCAGGTGGAGCGCCCATGAATATCCATGAATATCAGGCAAAGTCCTTGCTGAAATCTTTCGGGGCGCCTGTGCTCAAGGGCGGTGTGGCCTATACCCCCCAGGAGGCGGTGGAGGTCGCCCAGGAGCTTGGCGGTCCGGTCTGGGTGGTCAAGGCCCAGATTCACGCTGGCGGTCGTGGCAAGGCGGGGGGCGTGAAGGTCGTCAAGTCGATCGAGGAGGTCGAGCAGGCGGCAAAGGCGCTTCTCGGCCACAAGCTCGTCACCCATCAGACGGGACCCGAGGGCAAGGAGGTCCACCGCGTCTATGTGGAAGATGGCTGCCGGATCGCGAAGGAATACTATTTCTCGATCCTGATCGATCGGGCGAGCGGCCGGCCGGCCGTGATCGCCTCCTCCGAGGGGGGCATGGAGATCGAGGAGGTCGCGGCCAAGCATCCGGACAGGATCGTCAAGCTGGTGATCGATCCGCTCATCGGCATGGCGCCGTTCTACCAGCGTCGGATCGCCTTCGGATTGGGCATGCGGGGCGAGATCGCCAAGAAGGCGATGAAGGTGTTCGCGGCGCTTTATGAGGCCTTTGTCGCGCTTGACGCCAGCCTGGTGGAGATCAACCCCCTGGTCGAGACGGAAGACGGCGAGGTCATCCTTCTCGATGCCAAGATGGCCTTTGATGACAATGCCCTTTTCCGCCATCCCGAGATCCGCGATCTGCGCGACGAGTCGGAAGAAGATCCGATGGAGGTGCGGGCCGCCAAGTTCGGGCTCAACTACATCCGGCTTGATGGCAACATCGGCTGCATGGTCAATGGCGCCGGGCTTGCGATGGCGACTATGGATATCATCAAGCTGAAGGGCGGTGAGCCGGCGAACTTCCTGGATGTCGGTGGCGGCGCCACCCGCGAGCGGGTCACGGAGGCCTTCAAGATCATTCTGTCCGACGAGAATGTGGAGGCGATCCTCGTCAACATCTTCGGCGGCATCATGCGCTGTGACGTGATTGCGGAGGGTGTGATCGCGGCGGCGCGCGAGGTGGATCTTCAGGTGCCCCTGGTGGTGCGGCTTGAAGGAACGAATGTGGAGCTGGGCAAGAAGATGCTGGCCGAGTCCGGGCTGGCGATCATTCCGGCCAGCGATCTGGACGATGCGGCGGAAAAGGCGGTCAAGGCCGCGAAAGGGGAGATCTGAGCCGATGGCGATTCTGGTTGACGAGAACACCAAGGTCATCTGTCAGGGCTTTACCGGCTCGCAGGGAACATTCCATTCCGAGCAGGCGATCGCCTATGGCACGAAGATGGTCGGCGGCGTGACTCCCGGCAAAGGCGGCACGACGCATCTGGGGCTGCCCGTCTTCGATACCGTCAAGGAGGCAAAGGAGGCCACCGATGCGGATGCGTCCGTCATCTACGTGCCGCCTCCCTTTGCCGCCGACGCCATTCTGGAGGCGATCGATGCGGAGATCCCCCTCGTGGTGACCATCACCGAAGGGATCCCGGTTCTCGACATGGTCCGGGTCAAGCGCGCGCTGCAGCATTCGAAGACGCGGCTCATCGGTCCGAACTGTCCCGGTGTCATCACGCCGGATGCCTGCAAGATCGGCATCATGCCGGGCCATATTCATCGCCGCGGCTCGGTGGGCATCGTCTCGCGTTCGGGAACATTGACCTATGAGGCGGTCGCGCAGACGACGGCGGCCGGCCTTGGCCAGTCCACCTGTGTGGGCATCGGCGGCGATCCGGTCAATGGCACCAATTTCGTGGACGTGCTGGAGATGTTCCTGGCCGACGATGAAACCGAAAGCATCATCCTGATCGGCGAGATCGGCGGCACGGCGGAAGAGGAGGCGGCCGCCTTCCTCAAATCCGAGAAGCGCAAGAAGCCGGTGGTGGCCTTCATCGCCGGGCGGACGGCCCCGCCGGGCCGGCGGATGGGGCATGCCGGAGCCATCGTCTCCGGCGGCCAGGGTACGGCCGAAAGCAAGATCGAGGCGCTGCGTTCAGCCGGGGCGGTGATTGCGGAATCCCCGGCCATGATCGGGCGGACGCTGGTGGCGCATCTTCAGGGAACGTTGACCGCCTAGTCGCCAGATCGAAGCGGCCGCAGACGGGCAGGACGCGAAGGACGAGCGGCCATGGACGATCTCAATCCTTTCGATCCGGATGCGGTGGTCGCGCATGCGAGCCCCGCTTTCATCGAGGATCTCTATCGACGCTATCGTGCCGATCCGGAAAGTGTCGATCCCAGCTGGCGAGCCTATTTCGCGCGCCTGGAAGGGGATGTGGCGGCGGCGCTTTCCGGCCCGTCCTGGGCGCGGCGCAATTGGCCGCTTGAAGAAGAGGACGATCTGACCGCCGGCCTTGATCCCACCCGGCTCATTCCCGAGGAAAAGCCTGAGAAGACGGTCAAGGCGCTCAGCGAGGATGAGGTCCGGGCCGCCACCCTCGATTCGATCCGGGCGCTCATGCTGATCCGCGCCTATCGCGTGCGCGGCCATCTGATCGCGGATCTCGATCCGCTCAAGCTCCAGGAAAAGCGCTATCACCCCGAGCTCGATCCCAAGACCTACGGCTTCGGGCCGGACGACATGGACCGGCCGATCTTCATCGACAATGTGCTGGGGCTCGAGACCGCGACGATGCGCGAGATTCTCGAGATTCTTCACCGCACCTACTGCCAGCACATCGGTGTCGAGTTCATGCACATCAATGAACCCGACGAAAAGGCCTGGGTGCAGCGTCGCATCGAGGGGCGCGACAAGGAGATCCAGTTCACCATCGAGGGCAAGCGCGCAATCCTGCGCCGGCTCATCGAGGCGCAGGAATTCGAACGGTTCCTGGGACGCAAGTACACGGGCACCAAGCGCTTCGGCCTGGAGGGTGCGGAATCGATGATTCCGGCACTTGAGGGCCTGATCAAGCGTGGCACGCAGCTGGGCGTGGAAGAGGTGACGATCGGCATGCCGCATCGTGGCCGGCTCAATGTGCTGGCCAATCTGATGCGCAAGCCCTACCGGGCGATCTTCCACGAATTTCATGGCGGAGCTGCGCATCCCGATGATGTGGAGGGCTCTGGGGATGTGAAGTATCACCTGGGCACCTCTGCCGACCGGGAGTTCGACGGCCGCAAGGTGCATCTGTCGCTCTCGCCCAATCCTTCGCATCTTGAAGCGGTCGATCCCGTAGTTCTGGGGCGGGCCCGCGCCAAGCAGACCCAGCGGGGTGACCGCGAGCGCGGGAAGGTCATGGGGCTGCTGCTGCACGGCGATGCGGCCTTCTCGGGCCAGGGCATCGTTGCGGAATGCTTTGCGCTTTCCGGTCTGAAGGGCTATCGCACGGGCGGCACGGTGCATTTCATCGTCAACAACCAGATCGGGTTTACGACCTCCCCGATCCATGCCCGCTCCTCGCCGTATCCTTCCGATGTGGCGAAGATGGTCCAGGCGCCGATCTTCCATGTGAATGGCGACGATCCGGAAGCGGTGGTCTTCGTGTGCAAGCTGGCCGCCGAATTTCGGCAGACTTTCAAGAAGGACGTGGTGGTGGACATGTTCTGCTACCGCCGCCACGGCCACAACGAGGCCGATGAACCGGCCTTCACCCAGCCGCTCATGTATGCGGCCATCAAGAAGCATCCCACCGTTGTCGAAATCTACGGCCAGCGGCTGATCGAAGAAGGCGTGGTCACCAGAGAGGAAATCGACGCCTGGACCCGCGAATATGTCGAGATGCTGGAGGCCGAGTTCGAGGCCGGGCGCAATTTCCGGCCCGACAAGGCGGACTGGCTGGAAGGGCGCTGGGCCGGGCTGACCACGCCATCAAAGACGGACCTTGCCCGCCGGGCGGAGACGGGGGTCTCGCTTGAGACCCTGCACGAGGTTGGTGAGGCGCTCACGCATATTCCCGAGGGCTTCAACATTCACCGTACCCTCAAACGGATCATCGAGCACAAGGCCAAGGCGCTGGCCGATGGCGGGCCGATCGACTGGGCGACCGCCGAGCTTCTGGCGTTCGGCACGCTCATGAAGGACGGCTATCATGTGCGGCTGTCGGGGCAGGACAGCGAGCGCGGCACCTTCTCGCAGCGCCATGCGGTCTGGGTGGACCAGAAGACGGAAGAACGGCACATCCCTCTCGCCACGCTCAATGCGCCCGGCTGGTTCGAGGTGCACAACAGCCCGCTGTCGGAATACGGGGTACTCGGCTTCGAATACGGGTTCTCCCTGGCCGAGCCGAATGCCCTTGTCATCTGGGAGGCGCAGTTCGGCGATTTCGCCAATGGCGCACAGGTGATCATCGACCAGTTCGTGGCCGGAGGCGAAGTGAAGTGGTTGAGGATGTCCGGGCTCGTGATGCTGCTGCCGCACGGCTATGAGGGGCAGGGACCCGAACACAGTTCGGCGCGTCCGGAGCGCTTCCTGCAGCTGTGTGCGGAAGACAACATGCAGGTGGCCAATTGCACGACACCCGCCAACTACTTCCACATCCTGCGTCGCCAGCTGCATCGCAATTTCCGCAAGCCGCTCATCGTCTTTACGCCGAAGTCGCTGTTGCGGCACCCGCAATGCATCTCCCGACTGGCGGACATGGGGCCGGGCACGCAGTTCCATCGTCTGCTGGATGACGATGCCGAACGCGACCTGCTGGACCTCAAGGTGAAGCTGAAGCCGGACGGGCAGATCCGGCGGCTCATCTGCTGCACGGGCAAGGTCTACTACGATCTGCTGGCCGAGCGCGAAAAGAACGGTCGTTCCGATACCTACCTCCTGCGTATCGAGCAGCTCTATCCCTTCCCGCGCGAGGCGTTTGCCGCCTATCTGAAGCGGTTTGGCAAACTCGAACGGCTGGTGTGGTGCCAGGAGGAGCCGAAGAACATGGGCGCCTGGGCCTTCATCCGTCCCTATCTGGAGGAGGCGCTGGCCGAGGATGGGCGGCCCGGAATCGGTCCCGCCTATGCAGGGCGCAAGCCCAGCGCCGCTACCGCGACCGGTCTGTACAGTCGCCATGTCGCCGAGCAGGCGGCGCTGGTAAGAGAGGCTTTTACGGTCTGATCCGTGCCGGGGGTAGAAGAATCCGGCGCAGGCAATGAGATGGGATGAGAACAATGAGCGTCGACGTGGTGGTGCCGCAGCTGGGCGAGTCGGTAACCGAGGGGATTCTCGCGCGCTGGCTCAAGCAGCCGGGGGAGCGGGTGGAACGCGATGAACCGATCGCCGAGCTTGAGACCGACAAGGTCGCCGTCGAGGTGCCGGCGCCGGAGGCCGGTGTGCTCGAAGAGACGCTCGTGGCGGAAGGGGAGACGGTCAAGGTTGGTGCCGTCATCGCCAGAATTGGTGAAGGCAAGGGGGCACAGGCCGCTCCTGCCGCAAGGCCGGCAGAGAACGGGGCCGCGCGCGCGCAGGCCGCGGACGGCGGGCAGGCTTCGGGGGCCGAGCTCGTCGACATCGTCGTGCCCCAGGCCGGTGAATCGGTCACCGAAGGCACGCTGGCAAGCTGGCTGAAGAAGCAGGGTGAGGCCGTCACCGAAGGTGAGACCGTAGCGGAACTTGAGACCGACAAGGCAGCCCTCGAACTGCCGGCCCCCGTCTCCGGCGTGCTGGCCGAGGTGCTTGTCCCGGAGGGGGCGACGGTCCATCCCGGTGATGTCATCGGCCGCATTGCGAAGGGCGCAGAGGCGAGTGCGGCCTCTGCGGTCTCCGCCCCCGCTTCTCCGGCTTCCCCGGCCGCCCCGGAGCGGGCGGAGGCCGAGGCAGCCGCGATGGAACCCGTCCCGGGCGAGGCCGGACCGCCGCTGTCACCTGCCGTGCGACGCATCATCGAGCAGTATCATCTGGATCCGAATTCCATTCCGGCCACCGGCAAGGACGGCCGGCTGACCAAGGAAGACGTGCTGCGCGCCATCGACTCCGGGATTGCGCGACTGAAGCCCGACTGGGTGCCGCGCACGCCGGAGACCGGCGGCGAGGCGCGGGAAGAGGCCGCGCCGCGTGAAGAGCGCGTGCCCATGTCGCGGCTGAGAAAGCGCATCGCCGAACGTCTGAAGCAGGCCCAGAACACGGCCGCGATGCTCACCACCTTCAATGACGCCGACATGTCGGCCGTCATTGCCGAACGCCAGAAATATCGTGACCTGTTCGAGAAGAAGCATGGCATCCGCCTCGGCTTCATGTCGTTTTTCGTGAAGGCGGCGGTGATGGCCCTGAAAGAGGTGCCGGCCGTCAATGCCCGCATCGATGGTGACGACATCGTCTATCAGAACTACTACGACATCGGCGTGGCGGTGGCCGCTCCCCAGGGGCTGGTGGTGCCCGTGGTGCGGGATGCGGACAAGCTGTCTTTCGCGGAGACGGAAAAGACCATCGCGGCGCTTGCGAAGAAGGCCCGTGACGGCAAGCTGACATTGGAGGATCTGCAGGGCGGCACCTTCACCATCACCAATGGCGGCATCTTCGGTTCGCTCTTCTCGACCCCCATTCTCAATCCGCCGCAGTCGGCGATTCTGGGCATGCATCGGATCGAGGAACGGCCGGTGGCAAGGGGCGGCCAGGTCGTGATCCGGCCGATGATGTATCTGGCGCTCACCTACGACCATCGTCTGATCGACGGGCGCGAGGCGGTCACCTTCCTCAAGCGCATCAAGGAGGCAATCGAGGATCCGAGCCGGCTGTTGCTCGATTTGTGACGAGACGCTAAGGAGCCGCAGCAGGACGGGCCGGCCGGGGCCTGAGGCGGTCGTCTGCCACCGGCCGGCATTGCTCAGCCAGGCACGGCCTCCATAACGGATCAAAGGAGCGGGACGGATGGCACAGGAATTCGATGTCGTAATCATCGGCGCAGGTCCGGGCGGCTATGTTGCCGCGATCCGTGCGGCCCAGCTGGGCCTGAAGACGGCCTGCATCGAAAAGCGGGCGACACTTGGCGGCACCTGCCTCAATGTAGGCTGCATTCCGTCCAAGGCTCTTCTGCATGCGACCGAAAAGCTGGCCGAGATCAAGGAAGGCCACCTCAAGGCCTGGGGTATTTCCGTCGGCGATGTGAAGGTGGACATCAAGGCCCTGATCAAGGCGAAGGAGGAGTCGGTCTCGGGGCTGACGAAGGGGATCGAGTTCCTGTTCAAGAAGAACAAGGTTACCTGGATCCAGGGCACGGCGCGCTTCGTGGATGCAAAGACGCTGAAGGTCGCCCTCAACGAGGGGGGCGAGGAGACGGTGAAGGCGAAGAACATCGTCATCGCGACGGGCTCGAAGGTCGCGACCCTGCCGGGGGTGGAGATCGACGGCGAGCAGGTGATCTCCTCCACCGAGGCGCTTTCTCTCACGAAGGCGCCGAAGTCCCTGATCGTGATCGGGGGCGGCTATATCGGGCTTGAGATGGGCTCGGTCTGGAGCCGGCTGGGAGCGAAGGTTACGGTCGTCGAGTTCCTGGACCGGATCCTGCCGGGCATGGATGGCGAGGTCTCCAAGCAGATGACGCGCATCCTCAAGAAGCAGGGCCTCGATATCCGCACCTCCACCAAGGTCACGAAGGTCGAACGCCTGAAGTCCAAGGTGAAGGTGACGGTGGAGCCGGCCTCGGGCGGCAAGGCCGAGGTGCTGGAGGCCGAAAAGGTGCTGGTCGCGGTGGGGCGCAAGCCGAATACGGACGGTCTGGCGCTCGAGAAGGCAGGGCTTCAGACCGACGAGAAGGGCCGCATCCCCATCCGCGAGAACTTTGCCACCGCCGTCCCGGGCATCTGGGCGATCGGAGATGTCGTGGAAGGGCCCATGCTCGCTCACAAGGCCGAGGATGAAGGCATTGCGGTGGCGGAGAATATTGCAGGGCTGCAGGGCATGGTGAATCATGACGTGATCCCTGCCGTCGTCTACACCCATCCCGAGGCGGCGATGGTCGGCAAGACGGAGGAGCAGCTCAAGGCGGCCGGTGTGAAATACCGCGTCGGCCTGTTCCCGATGCTCGCCAATTCCCGCGCCAAGACGAACAAGGAAACGGACGGCTTCGTGAAGATTCTGGCCGATGCCGAGACCGACCGGGTGCTCGGCGTGCACATCGTCTCGACCATGGCCGGCACGATGATCGCGGAAGCCGCGCTGGCCATGGAGTTCGGGGCGAGCGCGGAGGACATTGCGCTCACCTGCCATGCGCATCCGACCCATCCGGAAGCGGTGAAAGAGGCGGCGCTTGCCGTCCACAAACGGGCGATCCACATCTAGGGGCGCCTCGCGCGATTTCGCCAATCCAGGAAGCGACGGGCCGGGGCGCGATGCTCCGGCCCATCCCGCATGAGCGAATTTCTCCGCAGGAGCACTGCAAAGGCGATGACGACAATGACAGACAGCTCGGACGATCTCGCAATCCTTGCGCGCCAGGCCCGGGCCTGGCCATTTGAGGAAGCCCGCAAGCTTCTCGCCCGCTTTGGCGACCGGGCACCGGATGCCCCCGTGCTGTTCGAGACGGGCTACGGCCCCTCCGGACTGCCGCACATCGGCACCTTCGGGGAGGTGGTGCGCACCACCATGGTCCGGCATGCGCTTGCCGTCATGACCGGCTGGCCCACACGGCTCATCTGTTTTTCCGATGACATGGACGCGCTGCGCAAGGTGCCGGACAATGTGCCGAACCGCGAAATGCTGGCCGAGCATCTGGGCAAGCCGCTGACCAGCGTACCCGATCCCTTCGGCACCCATGACAGCTTCGGGGCCCACAACAATGCGCGGCTGAAGGCCTTTCTCGACCAGTTCGGCTTCGATTACGAATTCCATTCGGCCACCGAATGCTATCGCTCGGGCCGTTTCGATGCGGCATTGCGGGCCATCCTCCGCCACTATGACGAGGTGATGGCCGTCGTGCTGCCCACGCTCGGGGAGGAGCGGCGGCGCACCTACTCGCCCTTCCTGCCGATCAGCCCGAAGACGGGGCGCGTGCTGCAGGTGCCGCTTATCGACCGGGATGTCGAGGTCGGCACCGTCACCTTCCGCGACGAGGACGGCGAGCTGTTCACGGTTCCCGTTACCGGAGGGCATGTGAAGTGCCAGTGGAAGGTGGACTGGGCGATGCGGTGGTTCGCGCTCGGCGTGGATTACGAAATGGCGGGCAAAGACCTGATCGATTCGGTGCGTCTGTCCTCCCGCATCTGCCGGATCCTTGGCGGGCGTCCGCCGGAGGGCTTCATCTATGAGCTGTTCCTCGACGAAAAAGGCGAGAAGATCTCCAAGTCCAAGGGCAATGGCCTCGCGATCGAGGACTGGCTCAAATACGCAAGCCCCGAATCGCTGGCGCTGTTCATGTTCCAGGCCCCGCGCCGGGCGAAAAGGCTCTACTTCGACATCATCCCCAAGACGGTGGACGACTATTATCGGTTCCGGGCCGCCTACTGGCAGGAGGAGGATCCGGCGAAAAGGCTGGAGAATCCGGTCTGGCACATCCATTCGGGTGACGTGCCGCAGGCCGTGCCGCCGATTTCGTTCTCTCTGCTGCTCAATCTCGTGGCGGCCGCCCATGCGCGGGACAAGCGCATGCTCTGGGGGTTCGTGGAGAAGTATGCCGGCGAGGTGGACCCCAAGGCGCGCACCGAGCTCGATCGGTTGATGGATTACGCGCTCGCCTATTACCGGGATTTCGTGGAGCCCAACAAGCGCTATCGCGCACCCGATGAGGTCGAGCGCGGCGCGCTCCAGGATCTGTTGGACCGGCTGCGCAAGCTGCCGGAAGGCACGCCCGCCGAAGAGATCCAGAACATCGTCTACGAGGTCGGCAAGGCGCATCCCTTCACCAATCTGCGGGACTGGTTCCGGGCGCTCTACGAGGTGCTGCTCGGCGAATCCTCGGGTCCGCGCTTCGGCGGCTTCGTAGCCCTCTACGGCATCGCCAACACCTGCCGGCTGATCGAGCGGGCCCTGGCGGGCGAGGATCTCCGGCACTGATCTGCCGGCCGCGCGCCCGCGGGTGCCGGGCAGGCTCAGCTTTTCAGTTGCTGAAGGGTGCCCCCGCCGGTCGTCTGCCAGGCGGTCACTCCCGACAGGCGGCCGAGGAGGCGCCGGCGTTCGGTCCGGGTCATGACGGACAGCGCCGTGGAGAGGGCATCGGCCGTTGTTGCGTTCCCGGCTGCCACCCACAGGCCGGCCGGCGCCTGGACGGCCGGTCGGCCGGTGCGAGGATCGAGAAGATGGTGAAAACGGCCGGCCTCGTCGAAGCTTGCCGCCAGAGGTGAGGAGGCCGCCAGCGCGCGGCTCACGGGCAGGCGCCCCAGGACTTGGCCCGGATGGAGCGGATCCGCGAGCCCCAGCATGAAAGGACGCCCGCTTGGATGGCGGCCAAGCGCGCGATATTCCCCGAAATTGACGAGTGCCGGCATCCACCCCTTGCGCGCAAGCAGTGCCGCCACGCGATCGGTCACATAGCCCTGGGCAATGCCGTTGAAGGTCAGCCTGGCGCCGCGGGGCAGCTGGACGGAGCGACGGTCATACCGCAGTTTTCGCCACGTCAGCAGTCTGCATCCTTTGGCAATGGCAGGGGAGGACGGTCCCCGCTCGTCTCCCGGCCGTGATGCAAAATGCGCAAGATAGAGATCGAACAGGGCTCCTACCAGCGGATTGAAGGCGCCGTCCGTGAGCCGGTGAAAGTGGTCGGCCGCCTGCATCAGGGCGAGAAAGTCCCGCGGCGGGGCATGAAGCCGACCCGTTTCGTTGAGCACAACCAGGGCCGAATCGGAGCGATAGAGCGAAAACAGCCCTTCCAGCCTGCGGGCAAGGGTGATGGCCTCTTCCAGGCTTTCTTCCGCCCGGTCCCGGTCACGGGCGTAAAGGGAAAGCGCCGCCTCTGCGCCCATGAGCCGACCCCGCCAGACGATGGGGGCCGCTTCTTGCGTGAAGGCCATGCCGGGCAGCAGAGCCAGAAGGGGCGATACGGCAACCAGCTGCAGCACCCGCCGCCGGCTCGGCATCGGGACGGCCATATCCCGCCCGCGACTGGATGGTTCCTGCACGCAAGCGGATCTCCGCCCGCCTTTTGGTCCGTCCGGATGGGTCATGGCCGCCTTTCTTTGCAAGTCACTCGCAGTTGCATAATGGAAGGTGATGCGGATGTCGAGCGGTTTTCTTGATGGTGCCGGGTGCCGGGTGACAGGGGCCTTCAGGCTCGCTAGAAGGACGCGGCAGGTGCCGGTGCCTTGCCCAGGGGTATCCGGCCGGTCATGCCGGAGCAGTCGGTGGACGGATCAAGCGAGTGAAGGGGAGATGGCGCATGCGGGTGCTCCTCATTGGCGGTGGCGGACGGGAACATGCTCTTGCCTGGAAGATCGCGCAGTCGCCGGAGCTGACGGCGCTCTATGCGGCTCCCGGAAATGCGGGAATCGCGGAGGTGGCAGAGCTGGTCGCCCTCGATGTGCAGGATCATGGGGAAATTGCCGCCTTCTGTCGGAATCGCAAGGTGGATCTGGTGGTGGTGGGCCCCGAGGCACCGCTGGTGGCAGGGCTGGCAGACGACCTTATGCGAGAGGGGATTCCGGTTTTCGGCCCTTCCGCCGCGGCGGCAAGGCTTGAAGGCTCGAAGGGCTTTACGAAGGATCTCTGTGCGGCGCATGGCATTCCCACGGCCCGCTATCGCCGCTTTGCCGAATGCGAGCCGGCGCTTGCCTATCTTCAGGATCATCCCACACCCATCGTGGTCAAGGCCGACGGGCTGGCTGCCGGCAAGGGTGTCATCATTGCCGAAACCCGGGAAGAGGCGGAACGGGCCGTGCGGGACATGTTTGCCGGTGCCTTCGGCCAGGCCGGGCGGGAAGTGGTGATCGAGGAATATCTTGAAGGGGAAGAGGCAAGCTTCTTTGCCCTCGTCTGTGGGGAAACCGTCCTGCCGCTTGCCGGCGCCCAGGATCACAAGCGCGCCTTCGATGGCGACAAAGGACCCAATACCGGTGGCATGGGTGCCTATTCACCGGCACCCGTTCTGGATGCCGCCATGGCCCGGCGGGTGATGACGGAAATCATGATCCCGACCGCCCGGGCGATGGCCGCAGCCGGCACGCCCTATCGCGGTGTGCTGTATGCCGGGCTGATGATCACGGCCGAAGGACCGAAGCTCATCGAATTCAATGTCCGTTTCGGGGATCCGGAATGCCAGGTGTTGATGCCCCGGCTTGCCGACGACCTTCTGCCATTGCTGCTGGCCACCGCGGAGGGGCGGCTTGACACCGTTCCCGATCCCCGCTGGCATGAGCAGGCGGCTTTGACCGTCGTGCTTGCGACCCGTGGCTATCCGGGGCCCTATGAGAAGGGCTCCATCATCCGGGGGCTGGAACGGCTTGATGGGCGTGATGATCTGGTCATCTTCCACGCGGGCACGAAAAGGGATGCGGACGGCATGCTGCGGGCCGTTGGCGGGCGGGTGCTCAATGTCACGGGGATCGGCCCCGATATCCGCGCGGCCCGGGAACGGGCCTATGCCGCGATCCGCGAAATCGACTGGCCGGAGGGCTTCTATCGCACCGATATCGGGTGGCGCGCCCTCGCCCGCAGCTGACAAGCCCTTTTGGGCCAAGCTCTTGCAGCTTGCCGGTGCATGCCAGGGGCAGAGCCGCATTCCTCCCCCGGCGAGGTGAGGCGCCATGCCTTTTTGACAAAAATGCAATATCCTTGCGATCTTCTTGGGGGATGGACTTGCAATCTGCAGTCACTTCATCGCATAATTCGGGATGAAAAATTGAAATTTTCCCTTCAAGGGCAAGAAAGTCTTTACGCTTTTGCGTGATCGTTCGACGGGGCTTCGCAAGTGGGCGCAGGAGGCAGGCAACATGGCCAGGGAAGGGCGATATGCTACCGGTCTGTCCACGCTGCGCGGAGCGCGCCAAGGCGCATGAAATCATCGGGAAGTTTCCTCCGGCACCGGTAAAGTGTCGGCGCTGCGGTTCTCCGCTGGCCCTGGTCTGGCGGCCGATGACGCTGTTGGCCGTCTGGTTGGGGGTGGCCCTGCTGGTATGGGCCATGTGGCAGAGGATCAGCAGTTTCGATCTGCGGATACTTGTGACGATCGCAGGGGTAATGGCGGCGGCGGCCGGATCCTTTGTGGGGCTCAGTCTGGTCGAGCGCGATGTTGCCGCTGATGGCGGAGGCAAGCCGCTTGCCGAGGATGATGATGGCGATGATGGCCGGCAGGCGGCCTGAATATTGTTGCCACCACCGCTTCTTTTGGCCGCTTGCAGCCTTGCGGTCGAGAATTCACAGCCTGATCGGGAAGGAAAGAACGCAGGCGGACAGTCCGCCTTGAGCTCTTGCCCGGCAGACAGAAGCAGGTGATGGCTCCAGAGTCCGCCCCCTTGCGGGCAGGACGCAAAGCGGGCGCTTCGTCTTCCCGGCGGAAAGAAAGCAGGGGTCAAGGAACTGTCAGGAAAAGGAGAGGAAGCCGGTCACACAGCTTCCTGCCTGGGCGCGGGGCAGGCCGCGCTTCTTGCGTGAGGCTATTTGATCTTGGCCTCCTTGAACTCCACATGCTTGCGCACGACGGGATCGTATTTGCGCAAGGTGAGCTTTTCGGTCATTTTGCGCGGGTTCTTTTTCGTCACATAGTAGTAGCCGGTGCCCGCCGTGCTGACCAGCTTGATCTTGATGCTGTTGGGCTTTGCCATGGCTCATTCCTCCTTGGCGGCGGTACCTCATAGGCTATCTGCGCCGGACCGCCGATAACGGCCGCCCGGATAGGGGCTTGTCCGGATGATGTCAAGGCCGGGCAGCATCAGGCGGGCTCCGGCATCGGGCATGCGGCAGGCGTTCACCAAATCCTTACCCCTTTCTGGCATGGCTTCCGGACAAGAGGACATGGTGAACGTGAATAGAAAGAAGGATGCACGCGGCATGGGGCGTATCGCAATCTCGGAAGAGGCGGAAATTCAGGAAATCCTGGACGGGATCGAGGACCGCCTGACGGAGCTCAACGAGCTTCTGGAGGCGGTTCGTGCGGGCCGGAGCGATGCGGGGGTGGCAGTCGGCCTGCTGCGTCAGCACGTGCATTCGATCAAGAGCATGGCCGCCAGTGCGCAGATCCCGATTCTGCATCGGATTGCGGCCCGATTCGAAGGCTATCTGGGGCCGCTTTCGCGTCTTGACGAGGCCGCCATCGAGGATGTGCAGACGTTCGTGGATCGCTTGGCGGAAGCGCTTGACGGGCGGCTTGCGCTCGATGAGCAGGAGATCGAAGCACGTCTGGCCCGCCTGCCGGGGGCGCCGCCGCCTACGGCGAGCTTCGATCCCAAGGACATCCAGGTGCGGGACATCGACATCATGCTGGTCATGTCACCGGGCACCGCAACCAATTTCGTCACCCGTGAGCTTGCCGAATGCGGCTATCGGATGATCAACTGCTTTTCCACTCTTGATGCTCTGGTGCTTGCCGGACAGATGCGGCCGGATCTGGTGATCGTCTCGAATGTGATGCCGGAGCTCTCAGGCGTGGATTTTGCCTGCGCGATCCGGGCCATGCCCTCCACCAGGGGCATCCCGGTGGCGATGCTGACCAGCGAAAAACGGGGATCGCCCGCCCTTGCCGGTCTGCCCGACGATGTGCCGCTTCTGTCCAAGTCCGGCCGCTTTGCCGATGATGTCACCAGGGTTTTCCAGGACCTGAACCTGCTGTGAAGTCCGGTCCGGACGGGTGGGAGAAATCGGGCCGGCCGGGCGGGGAAGACGGATTTTCACGGGCCCGGTCTCGCCTGGCTTCAGATCAGGCCCAGTGATTTGAAGCTCATATGCCCGGAGCGGGAGACCACGATATGGTCATGCAGCCGGATCCCGAGCCGGCGCGCGGCCTCGGCGATCTCCTTGGTCATCTCGATATCGGCCTGGGAGGGCGTCGGGTCACCGCTTGGATGATTGTGGACCAGGATGATCGCGCTGGCATGCAGTTCGAGCGCGCGCTTGATCACCTCACGCGGGTAGACGGGGGTGTGATCGACGGTCCCCTCCTGTTGTACCTCGTCGGCAATCAGGACATTTCGGCGGTCGAGGAAGAGGACGCGGAACTGCTCCTTGGGGGCATGACCCATGGCGATTCGGCAGTAGTCCAGCAGGGCCTGCCAATTGCTGATGGCTGGACGATTGATGACCCGCGCCTGCGCCAGGCGGCGGGCGGCCGCCTCCACCGCCTTGAGGGCGACAACCGCCGCCTCGCCCATGCCCTTGACCGCGGCCAGCCGGCCCGGCTCGGCCGTGAGCACGTCCTCGAAGGATCCGAAAGTCTGAATGAGGCGCTTGGCCAGGGGCTTGACATCGCGTCTGGGGATCGCCCCGAACAGCAGCAGTTCGATCAGCTCGTAATCGGCCAGCCCCGTGCCCCGACTGGCCAGGAACCGGTGACGCAGCCGGCGACGATGGCCCTTGCGCAAAGCAGTGTCCGAGGGCGTCTCGTCAACGGTCCCGGAGGTCGGCGTGGCAGGGGCGGACAACAGGTCCCGGCCGGCGGCATCCGCAAGGCGCGCAAAGGAGCGGCGGTGTTCCGCCGGTTGTTGCGAGGCCTGCCTTCTTTCGCGGTTTGTCATGGTGCCCCCCGTGCAGCCCCTGTGTTTTACGGGCTCTTCGGCTGCTCCTGTCCGTCCTTGCCCTCGTCAGGATAGGGCGGCTTCGTATAGCCCTTGGGCGAGAGCGTGAAAATCTCGACACCATCCTCCGTCACGCCGACGGTATGCTCATACTGCATTGACAGCGAGCGATCGCGGGTGACGGCCGTCCAGCCGTCATCCAGGATCTTGGTGTCGGGGCGTCCGGCATTGACCATGGGTTCTACGGTGAAGAACATGCCAGGCAGCAGCTCGGGGCCGGTCCCCGGCTGGCCATAATGCAGGACATTGGGGGCATCGTGAAACACGCGGCCAATGCCGTGGCCACAGAAATCCCGCACCACGGAAAAGCCATGGGACTCCACGAAGCTCTGGATCGCATGGCCGACATCCCCCAGTCGCGCGCCTGGCCGGACGGCTGCGATCCCGCGCATCATGGCCTCATAGGTCACGTCCGACAGCCGGCGGGCCTTTACCGTGGGCTTGCCGACGAAATACATCCGGCTCGTATCGCCATGCCAGCCGTCGAGAATCACGGTGACGTCAATATTGAGCGTATCGCCCTCCTTGAGACGCTTGGGCCCCGGGATTCCGTGGCAGACCACGTGATTGACCGATGTGCAGATGGATTTCGGGAACCCCCGGTAATTGAGAGGGGCAGGAATGGCACCGTGATCCACGATGTATTCATGGCACAGCCGATCCAGTTCCTCGGTGGTCACCCCCGGCACCACATGAGGAGTGATGAAATCGAGCACCTGAGCCGCCAGCCGTCCTGCCCGTCGCATGGCGGCGAAGGCCTCCGCATCGTGGATCTTGATGCCACGATGACGTCCGATGACGCCTGCTTCCAGATTCCTCTTTCCGAAAGACAAGTCGATACGCATCCGTTCTCCATGGATTCGGCCCCTCGGGGCCCATCATTACTCAGGGCTCAACATAGGGCTGATCGCCACAATAGGGAAGGGGGCCGTCGTCGAAGATGGCGCGGGGGGTCAGCCGCAGACGCCGGGCCAGGAAACGCACCCCCGCGGCCCGGGCTCTTCGGGCCGCTTCGGCATAGGCGGGATCAATGTCGGCTGCGATCGCGACCCGATCCCCGTCCGCGCGCTGGGCCAGATAGAAAACGGCGGCCCGGTGCAGGCCGGCGCCCGCCAATCGTGCCAGATCATCGAGATGCCGGCGGCCGCGTGCGGTGGAAGCATCGGGAAAGGCGAGCACAAGGCCTCGCCGCAAGGTGACGGACTTGACCTCCAGCATCAGCGGCGGCTGCCTGCTGTGCGTATCTTCCAGCAGAAAGTCCACCCGCGTCTTTTCGTAAAGGCGCACCTCGGGCGTGATCCGGTCATAGTCGGCCAGTTCCGGCACGAGTCCGCGCAGAAGCAGACGGTGCACAAGAAGATTGGCTCGCCCCGTGTCCACCCCGATGCAGACGCCTTCCGGCGTCTCGGAAAGAACCCAGCGATAGGGGAGCCTGGCCTTGGGATTGCGGACGGGCGCCAGCCATACCCGCATGCCCGGATCGGCACAGCCTGTCATGGCTCCCGGGTTGGGGCAGTGCACGGTGGTCTCCGCCTCGTTGCCACTTTCCTCCTCCAGCACGACATCGGCCAGAAAACGCTTGTAGCGCCTGAGAAGCCTGGCCGGCACAAGAGGAGGATCAAAGACATGCAAAGGATCCTGCAATGACGACATGCCTGCCTCCGGGCGGGAGAGGACGATGGGGATTGCCCGCGGATTTTCCCTCATAGAGAGGTGGCGGCAGCAAGGGAAGACTGCTCGGCGTGAGGCGGAGGCGATCACACTTTCTCTTCGACGGGCTTTGCCCCGCTTGCTGCGGCAAAGCGGTCAATCGCGCGGGCCATGGCGATGTCCCGCTCCGTGACGCCACCGGCGTCATGGGTGGTCAGCCGGATCCGCACGCGATTGTAGACATTGAACCATTCGGGATGGTGGTCCATCCGCTCGGCGGCCAGCGCCACTCGTGTCATGAAGGCGAAGGCCGCGTTGAAGTCCGCGAATCGGAGGTGGCAGCCGATGGCCCGGCCGTCGTCTTCTGCCTGCCAGCTGTCGGTCTGGGCCAGGAAGGCAGCAAGCTCGGCGGAAGTGAGTGTTTTCATCCTTTCCATCCCTTTCCTTTTCTCAACCGTTTTTCTTTTACCTTCTGAAGGCTGGAGAGATTCTTTGAATGGTGTTCATGCAATGCCCAAACTTTTCCCCATAGATGGCGGAAAGACCGGACAGAGAAAGGAGTAGACGTCTTTCTCTTTTCATTATAGACTTTTTGGCGCGTGCGAGGAAGAGAACGTCCGGCACAAATAACGAGGGGGTCGGCAACAGGGGCAGGCGAGGACCCCTATGCGCGAGGTGGATATTGCCGGGACCCCGGGGTGGGTGGATTTTACGGCCGATGAGCTGCCTCACGAGAAGGCGCGGCGGCTGTTTGCTCTGTGGTGCGCCCGCAAGGGCGATCTCCCCTTGCCCTTCCGACGCGCCTTTTCGGTTCGTGATCTGCGCTTCTGTCTGACGGAGGTGGCGCTGGTGGAGGTGGTTGCCGGGCCGCCGCATTTCATCGTCCGCGTCTTTGGCTCGGACGCGGCGGACCTTTCGGGGCGCGAGCTGACCGGTCGGCCGATGGACTTCAAGGGGCCGCGCGAGCGGGGGTTCTGGATGCTGCGACACAAGAGGCCATATTTCGTGGAAGATCAGCGGGTTACCTGGTCCGACCGCTTCTATCGCCATTACGATGTCCTGGCCCTGCCCATGACGCGGGACGGCACGACGGTCAGCCACATTCTCTACTGGTTCCATTTCTATGTCGGCGCCCTGGAGATGAGGGAGGCCGCCAATGGCACGAACGGCCATTAGCCGTGTGATCCTGCCCCGCGTCTTCGGAGGATGGCGGCAGCGGTGAGCGGCTGCCCGTAATCCGTGGCCCGAGGATGCCAAAATATTGGGGGTGTCAAAGATATGATGGTGGTCGATCGCCTCTCGATTCTCTCTCTTCACCCGCCGGCCAGGACCGGTTGGTCCGGCAGGAAGCAGAGGGAGCACCCGGCGCCCGGTATTCACCTGTCTGCCGGATTTGCCGGCCACGCCGGCTAATGACGAAATGGGAGATGCTGCCGGGCAGGTTTGCCCATCTGCCGGCCCATGAGGATAAGGAGAGGGTCTTGCTTCCCCGCTCTGCCATGAGCGCGGCGGGTGCTTGGGGAGCGCATCCAGGGGCTGCGTGCGTTCGCGCCGGGGAAGAGGGGGCTTTGATGCTAGCGCATCCGCTCCGCCTCCAGCTGGGCGCGGGTGGGAATGCGTCCGGCCTTCAGCCGGGCGAGATAGCTTTTCAGGTCCTGCTTGATTTCGCCGGCCATCAGGTAGATGCCCAGGATATTGGGGACGGCCATCAGGAAGAAGAAGGAATCCATGATGTCGAAGACTTGGGTGACGGTCAGCGCCGCACCCGGAATCAGGGCCCCGCAGAAGACGAGCTTGAAGGCGATCTGGCTGGGGCGCGAGAATCCGAAAACGAATGTCCAGATCTTGTTCGAATAATACCCCCAGGAGATGATCGTCGAATAGGCGAACAGGAAGACCGCAACCGCCAGGACGATATCGAAATGCGGCAGAACCGAATTGAAGGCGTATGACGTCATCTGAATGTCGGTGAGCCCCTCAACCCGGTAGGCACCCGTTACCACGATCACGAGTGCGGTCATCGAGCAGATCACCACCGTGTCGATGAAGGGTTCCATCAGGGCCACCATGCCTTCCGAGACCGGCTCGCGGGTCTTGGCGGCCGCATGGGCGATGGTGGCGGATCCCAGTCCCGCCTCCGTCGAATACACCGCCCGGCGCATGCCCCACACGAAGGCACCGATCACCGCGCCGACGCCGGCCTCGGGCTTGAGGGCCTGCTTGACGATCAGCATTACTGCTGCCGGCAGTTCGCCGAGATGCATGAGCAGGATGAAAACGCCGCCCGCGATGTAGATGAGGGCCATGAGCGGCACGAGCCGGGCCGTCACACGGGCGATGCGGGTGATCCCGCCGAAGATCACGATCGCCACCAGCACCGCCAGCAGGACGCCGTAGACCCAGGGAGCATCAATGCCGGTGACCGCCGAGAGCTGGCTGTAGGACTGATTGACCTGTCCGATCTGCAGCAGTGCCGGAACGGCAAGCAGCGCATAGGTCCAGCCCAGGATTTTCCCCAGCCGGGGCCAGCCACGCGCGCGCAGACCATACCAGAGGTAATACATCGGCCCGCCCGAGACCGTGCCATCGGCATGCTCGCGGCGGTATTTGACGCCCAGCGTGCATTCGGCGAACTTGAGCGTCATGGCGAAGAAGCCGATGAGCGTCATCCAGAAGGCCGCACCGGGGCCGCCCATGGCGATCGCGATCGCCACACCGGCGATGTTGCCAAGACCCACCGTTCCCGACAGCGCCGTGGCGAGGGCCTGGAACTGGGTCACTTCGCCCGGTGCCGTGCTGTCGTGATAGCGTCCGCGGACGATGTCCCAGGCGATGCGAAATCCGCGCAGATTGACGAAGCCGAAATAGATGGTCAGCAGCAGCATGGGGGCTGCCATCCACAGCACGATCAGCTCGACGGGCTGGCCGAAGATGGTCACCTGCGCGAAGACCAGATCGCTCAGGACCCGTGAGAAGCGGTCCACGCCCGCCAGAAAATCCGCTCCCAGCTGCTCCAGCACGCCCGCCATGGTTTGCTCATCCTCCCCGAACTGACCATCCCGTTCCGTTCGTGATCACAGCCGGATGTGGACATTTCCTCGATGTCCTGCCGGCACGGCGCGCGAGCTTGCCTGAAAGCAGGTGGCGATGGCAAGAACGCGTCCTGGAGGAAGAACACGGCTGGCGGCTCGCAGGCCGATGGCGGGTCCGTGGTCTGGAAAAAGGGAGGGGAGAATGTCCGAATCCAACAGCGAGGGCGACGGCCTGGCACGTCGGGACGCACCGGCCGCCGCACCGGGCGGGCGACGCTTCGGATCGGCACTCGGTTTCGTGCTGGTGGCGGTGGGAGCGGCCGTCGGCCTCGGCAATGTGTGGAAATTTCCCTATCTGGCCGGTGAGAACGGGGGAGCGGTCTTCGTGCTCCTCTATCTTTTCTTTCTGCTTGTCGTTGCTCTTCCGATCCTGGTGGCAGAGGTGGCAATCGGCCGGCGGGGGCGCGCCAGCCCGCCTCATGCGCTCGCCCGGCAGGCGGCCGAGTTTGGACGCAGGAGCGGCTTCTGGCGGGGCGCGGGTGTGGTGGGCGTGTGGATGAGCCTTGTCATCATGAGCTTCTATTCCGTGGTCGGCGGCTGGACGATCCTGTTCTTCGTCGAGGCGGCCCAGGGATTTGCGGCCTTTGCGGACGCCGCAGGCGCACTCGCGCATCAGCACGCGCTCGAGAATGACCCCCTCGCGATGCTGGGGCTGCAATTGCTGTTCATTCTGGCCACGGTGGCGATCGTGGCCGGTGGCGTGAGAAGCGGAATCGAGCGCAGCATGCGGGTGATGGCTCCGTTGATGGCGGTGCTGCTCCTCGTGGTGGTGGGATTTGCCCTTGTCCAGGGTGCGGCCGCACGCGCCCTGAGCTGGCTGTTTGCGGCGGACTGGGCGAAGCTCGATGCTTCGCTGGCACTCGCCGCGCTCGGCCAGGCGTTCTTTACGCTTTCGGTCGGCATCGGAGGGATGATGACATATGGGGCCTATCTGCCGGATGCTGCCTCTCCCTTGCGCACGTCCCTGGCCGTGGCGGCGGCCGATACGGCCGTGGCCCTGCTGGCGGGGCTGGCCGTCTTTCCGATCGTCTTCGCCCATGGCCTTGATCCCGCAGCTGGACCGGCCCTGATCTTCATCACCTTGCCGATGGCCTTTCACGCGATGCCGGGCGGGGCAGTGATTGGCGGCGCCTTTTTCCTGTTTCTCCTGCTGGCGGCGCTCACGAGTGCCGTCGCGCTTTACGAACCCTTCGTCGCCTGGCGGATCGAACGCGGCATGAGCCGGATCCGCGCAACCGTGCTGGCGGCGGCGATCTCCTGGGGGTTCGGGCTTGTGACCGTGGCCAGCTTCAGCTTTGCGCGCGACATGCATCCTCTCGGCTTTCTGGGTGGTGCTTTTGCAAGCATGACGGGGTTCGATCTGATCACCCGCGGTATCGACAAGCTGGTGTTGCCGCTCGGGGCATTGCTGATTGCCTGGTTTGCGGCGCGGGTCATGGCGGAACGGGCGTGGGCTGCGGTATTTCCCGGCGATCCGCCCGTGCTTGTGAGGCTGTTGCGGCTGGGTCTGAAAAGCTGGGTGCCGCTGGCAATTCTTGTCCTGCTGCTGGCCGGTCTTCTGCCTGGCTGAAGCCGGATGCTCACGCAGCTGTCATTCTGCGTGAGCGATTCGTGATTGGTCATGGCCGCGCCGGCGTCCTATAGCTTCCGGCATGTGGCGTTGCGGGATCATATCGCTGCTCGGTGCCGTCATCCTGGTCGTAGCGGCGGGCATGGCCGCCGCAGAGGCGGCAGATGAGCAGCTCAAACGGGAATTTCCCAAGACGGATTTCAGCCGGGCGGTGGTTCCTCTTGAATCCATTGTCTCCGGCGGTCCGCCGCGGGACGGGATTCGGGCGGTCGATGAACCGCGTTTTGACCCCGTCACGCGGCCACGGCTGAAACTCCTGGCCAGCGACCCGGTCATCGCCTTCGTGCACAAGGGCATCGCCCGGGCCTATCCGCTGGCAATTCTGGCCCGCCATGAGATCGTCAACGACAAGCTGGCGGACCTGCCCGTGGCGGTCACCTATTGCCCCTTGTGCAACGCGGCAATTGTCTTTCGTCGCGTGCTTCCGGATGGCACGGTTACCACCTTCGGTACTACGGGGCGTCTGCGCAATTCGGACTTGGTGATGTATGACCGGGCCACCGAGACCTTCTGGCAGCAGTTTACCGGACGGGGGCTTGTGGGGCGCTTTGCCGGTGCTCACCTTGCGCGGCTGCCGGCCCGGATCATGAGCTTTGCCCGCTTCCGGGCCGAACACCCGACCGGGGAGGTGCTCTCCCCGCCCTATCCCTGGTTTGACTACAGGCGGCCGCCCTATGCGGGTTATGACAAAAGTCTGCGGCCCTGGTTTCCCGTCCGGCGGTTGCCACGCACCGTGCCGCCGATGAGCCTGGTGGTCAGTGTCGGCGAGAGGGCCTGGGCGCTTGATTACGTTCGGCGCGCCGGCCGGATCGAAACGAAGGACGGCCTGGTGATCACCTGGCAGCCCGGTGCGCGCTCGATCTTCCGGGCGCCGGAGGCGGAGGAACGGGACGGGCCGTCGGATGTGTGGGGGGATGTCAGGGTTGAGCGCGTGATGCCCGATGGGCGGCGTGAACCGGTTGCCTACGGCCTTGATTTCGCCTTCGCTTTCGCCTCCTTCCATCCCGACAGCCGGATCGAGGCGGGGCGATTCTCCGGATCCTCCCATCCCTGAAAGGTGCAAGGCAGGCCGCCGTTTCGGGTTTTTCGTGCACAGGGGCGCAGCCGCCAATGAGGGATCAAAGGGCCGGGGATGCGTCCGCCCCTTGCCGGCAGGCGGATGCTTGGCTAAGAGGAGCCCGAGAGATCCGAGAAGATGCCTGTGCGGCAAGGCAAGGGGACGGGCGTGTCCGACAGCGAGGCGCAAAAGGCACCCATGCGCTGGTGGGACGGCAGGGCGGCTGTGGTTCTTGCCATGGTGCTCTGTGGTGCCTGGTCGGCGGCTGTCCAGGAG
>CAYYGH010000039.1:0-29026 GCA_964471405.1 uncultured Sphingomonadales bacterium
CCGGCCCCTAGCGCCGTTGCTTGTACTGGGCGATGGCCTCGTCCAGCGAGCGGCGGAGCTCCGCGCCGATTTCGCCGCCATCGCCCTTGATGCGGCCGCGGATGACCGCCCGCATGGCGTCGATATGGGCCTTGACCAGCTCGACCATCCGGTCGGAGATCTCGCCCTTCGAGCCCGTGAAGTTGTAGAGGGATTCCGCGAAATCCGTGATCAGCGGATAGCCGAAGGTGCCGCCCTGGCCCTTCATGTCGTGGGCGATGGCGTGGATCTCCTCGAAGAATTCGTGCCGCTTTTCCGGCGTATCCACGCAGCGGCCGTGCTTGTCGGCAAGCTGGCCGATCAGCCCCATCACCCAGTCCGGATAGTCTTCGGCCATCTGCTGCAGCGCCTCCTCGGCGCGCGCCAGGGCCTCCTCGGAAATGCCGCCGGCCCCCGTGCCGAGGCCGTGACACTTCTCCTTCAACCGGTTGCGAAACCGGTAGAAGCGCACGATCGTCGGCACCTTCCGGCCCTGTTGCAGTCTAGCCACGCACGATCTCCACGCCTGGGGACTTGTCTGTGAGCTTGCGCCGGTCCGGAAAATCGATCGGGATCTTCCGCCGCCGTCTGTCCGGTCCGAAATAGTCGCGGGTATGCACGAACTGGCGCGGATGCTCGATGATGGTCACCAGCTTCTCGCCCAGCGACTTGATGGTGAACGGCTTCGTCATGAACTCGGTGACGCCCAGATCGCGGGCCTCGATCACCCGCTTCGGCTCCGAATAGGCGGTGATCATGATGAAGGGCACGAAGCGGTCCGGGCTTTCCTTGTGGCGGCGGATGAAGCGCAGCAGCATCATCCCGTCCACCGGCGACATCTGCCAGTTGGACAGCACGATATCCACCTCCTGGACGCCGACCTTCATCGGCTCGGTCTTCACCCGCCGCAGGAACTCGATCGCCTCGCCGCCGTGCTCGACGGCGTGCACCTGGCCGACCCCGAGAATGCGCAGGGAATTGACGAGCAGCGAGCGCAGAAACAGGCTGTCATCGACAACCAGCACACTCAGGCGTTCGAAATCATAGTCCGCCATGCCTTGCGACCCGCCTTCCGTCTTCTCGTCCCCCGCCGTCCGGTTCGGGACGATGGAGCGACGTTCCCCGCACCTTCGGCCCATCTAGGCCGCCTGTGGTAAACAAGTCGTGAACGCCCTCCGTTCCGCTCCGTCAGTCATAAGGGCCCGCTCCGTCAGTGATAAAGTCCTGCTCCGTCAGTCGGAAGGCGGCATCCTTTTCCGATCGGCGCCCCCCTTGCCTCCATCCCCGGCACATGAATCCCGGGTGGCGGCGGCCGTCATGTGCGGGCGCCCGGCGGACTCCCGGGCAATGCGGCGACCGGCTTCCGTCAGCCGGCAGATGAGCCAGTCCGGCTTGATGGGATTGCGGGTCCAGGTTTCGGCCCAGCCATGAGCAAGACAGGCTCTGACGGTGCGGGGGTCGATGCGCTGTCCGTCTTCGTCGAAAAGAGGCAGCTTTCCGCCCGGCTGATCCAACCCCCGCCGCAGATAGGCCAGCTGGCGGGGGGTGGGACGCGCCTGTCTCGTGGTGCCCGAATCCTTTTTCGCCACGCCGTCCTCCTCTCCCCGCGCCCCGGCCGGCGACACCGGCGGGCAGAATCGCGCTTGGTATAGCATAATGACGGGAAAGGTCTTAAAGAAGAGGCATCGGACAAGGCCAGGCGAGGATCGGAAATCGCGACATGGCACAGAAGGCATCGTCCCGGCCGACCGGAGGCCGCAAACGCAAGCGCCAGGCGGCAAAGGCCGAGCGCGCGCCCGCAAAGCCTGCCGCAGAGCCCTCCCCTGCACAGGACCAGTCCCCTCCCCCTTCACAGGAGCGGGAGGCCGCCGCCGCAAGCGGGCAGGCCGCCCCGCCATCCGCCCCGGATTCCCGGACCGGGGCTGAAGGTCCCGCAACGGCCGCCCAGGCGACCGCGGGGCAGCCGGCAGCTGCGGACGGGCCTGCCCATCTCGGTCCCCGTCTGGAACGCCCCTTGCGGATCGCGGCCGTCCTGTCGGCGCTGTGGGTGCTGGCGCTTGCGGCGCTTGCTTTGTTTTCCCCCTGGGGAGAGACCATCCTGGCGGCCGGGCCGGTGGCCTGGACGGGTGCGCTTGCGGCCGCGATGATGCCGCTTGTGCTGTTCTGGCTGGTCGCCCTTGTCGTGCAGCGCACCGATCCTCTGCTGGAGCATCGGCTGGGGATTGCCCGCAATCTTGATGCGACACTGGCCCCGATCGACCATGCGGAAAGGCGCGTCCTGCTGTTGCGCGAGGATCTGCGGGCCGGGCTGGCGGAGCTGGAGGCCACTGCCGAGTTGACCGGTGAGCGCCTTGAGAGCCTCAAAACCCGCTTTTCCGAGCAGCTGGACCAGCTGTTCTCGGCAGCGGCGGCGGCCGAGGAACGGGCGCAATCCGTGGCCGAGCGGCTGGAAGAGGAGCGCTCGCTCATCGCGCGCAGCTCGGCCGCCCTCGAAGAGCAGGAGCATCGGCTGGCCGATCTGGTGGCAGGCAGCGAGGACCGGCTCGTGGCGGCGGCTGCGCGCCTGCAGGAAGCCGAACGGTCGCTTGCCGGCCGGCTTGAGGAGCTGGATTCGCTGAGCACCGCCATAGCCGAGCGCATTTCCGGCACGGCGGCCACGCTGGAGGCCGATCTCGCCCGCGCGCAAGCAAGCTTCACCGCCCGGCGGCAGGCCTTTGCGGAGGATGTCGAAGCGGTTGCCGCCCAAATCGCACGTCTGGCCGAGCAGGATGCGGCGATGGCCAGGCAGACCGAGACTCTCCAGCAGCGGGCGGAAGCCCTGGTGCACGGCGTGGAGGAAAGCATGGCCCGTGCCGGCGAGTCTCTTGCGACCGCCCTCGGCCGGCTGGAGAGCTGGCGCAATGACGTCGAACGCGGCTGGCAGGAGGCGCTCGCGCGCGAAGAGGCCGCCCGGCAGCGGTTTCAGGAGCAGCTCGGCGAGCTGCATGCCCAGGCCGAGGAGCGGGCGGCTTCCTTGCGTGAGAACTGGCTGCATGAGGCGGAAGAGGGCCTTGCCCGGATCGAGGGGCGCCTCACCCGCTTCCGGGATGGCATAACCGAGGCCGAATCCCGCATCACGGAGGCGGCGGAATCCTTCCTGAAGCATCTTGATGAACAGGCAGCCCGGCTGGAGGAGGCGGCAGGCGCCCGCATTCAGGCGCTCTCGCAAATGCAGGAGCGACTGGTGGCCGATGCGGAGCTCGTTGCCGATCGCTTGAAGACGGCCGAACAGGCGCTGGAGGCGGTGGGAGAGACCCTCTCCCGCCGAACCGACAGTCTGGGTCAGACTTTGGAACACATGCAGCGGGAGCTCGAATCCGCCGACCGTCAGATGGCGGCGAGCGAGTCGCGTCTGGCCGAGACCAGCGAGGCGGTCACCAGACGGCTTGCGGAGTCGGGTGAGGCGCTGGGGCGCGAGGCTGAATCCCTCGCCAGCCGGGGTGAGGAGATCACGAGCCGTCTTGATCGGCAGGCAACGCTTCTCAAGGGACATATCGCGGCCCTCGGCGAGGCGGGGACAAGTGGCATCGGCGCCCTTGAGGAGGCGGCCGAGAAATTGCGCAGCGAAGGCCAGACCCTGCTCAAGACCCTCGAACGGTCAGCCGGCGCCTTGGGAGAAGCGGCAGGCGCCTTCGGTGGCGAACGCCAGCGCATCCTGGAAGAAACGGAGGCGGCTGCCCGGCGCCTGGAGGAGACCGCTCAGCATTTTTCGACCCTGGCTGCGGAGCTGGCCACCCAGGAAAGCACCAGCGCGGAACGGCTGGGGCAGCTTGCCGCGCGCTTTCGTGACAGTGCGCGCATGATCGCCGAAACCGCCGCCGCCGCCGAACGCGAGGCTCTGGAACACAGCCGCGCCTTCAAGGCCGCCTTCCAGGAATCGGTGGCGCATGGCCTGAAGGAGGTCGGGCGCTCGATGGACAGTCTCAACACGCTTTTCGGCGCCGAGATCGCCTCGCTTGAGGAAAAGGTCTCCGAAAGCGTGGACAGGGCGCTCACCCGCATGCGTGAGACGGTTGCGGCGGCCGAGCAGGAGGCCGAAGCCCTTTCCCGGGCCATCAACCAGACAACGGCCGCGCTGACCAAGAAGGCGGAAGGATTTCTCGCCCGCTCCGAGCGCATTCGCGCCCAGATCGAACAGGAGGGCCGCGATCGCTTCCTTGAGACGGCCAATCTCGTCATTGAAAGTCTCCAGTCGGCTGCCATCGACATTCATCGCCTGCTTGCCCGGGAAGTGCCGGACGATCTGTGGAAACGGTATGTGGCAGGCGATCGCACGCTCTTCTTCCGGCGGACCGTGCGGCTGGCCGATCGCAGCACGCGCGCCAGGATCGAGAAGAAATTCGCAGACGACCCGGAGTTCCGCGCAGCTGCCGCCCGCTACATGCGTGATTTCGAGAGCCTGCTCGAACAGGCGATGGCGCGCGATCACCAGGGAGCCCTGACCGTTACCCTGCTCTCTTCGGAGATGGGCAAGCTCTATGTGATCCTGGCCCAGAGCTTGAAGAAGCTGCAATGATCGGGCAGATATCGCCGGCGTAGTCCTGTCCGGGAGGAGAGTGCGCCGTGCGGTTTCGATCGGGATCATGTCGTCTGTGTGCCGTTCTGCTCATGCTGGCGGGCGGCGTTCTGCTGGCCGGCTGCGCCCGTTCCCAGCCCGAGGACGGGAAGGCCATGCGCTCCGATGACGGGAGCACCGCCACCGCGGCGGCTTCCCGCCCCCGGATCCGCTGGCGCATGGCGTCCACCTATCCGTCCCGTGTCGTCATCCTGGGATCCATGGGCAAGCGGGTGGAGCGTCTTGTGCGGGAGATTTCCGGCGGCCGCTTCATCCTGCGCTTCCATGAGCCGGGCGCGCTCACACCGCCATTCGAGATCTTCGATGCCGTCGCCTACGGAGCGATCGAGGCGGGCTGGTCCACGCCCGGCTACTGGGCCGGCCGCGAGCCGGCATTGCAGCTGTTCGCCTCCGTCCCCTTTGGCCCGCGGGCCGAGGAATATCTCGCCTGGTTCGACCATGGCGGCGGCCGGCAGATCTTCGAGGACATCTATCACCGTCACGGCATCCACAGCCTGATCTGCGGCGTTTCCCCACCCGAGGCCGGCGGCTGGTTCAAGCGCGAGATCAAAAGTCCGGAAGACTTCCGCGGTCTGAAGATCCGCTACTTCGGGCTGGGCGGGAAGGTCCTGGAAAAGCTCGGGGCATCCGTGCAGCTGCTTGCCGGCGGGGACATCTTCCCCGCCCTCGAACTCGGAACCATCGATGCGACCGAATATTCCGTTCCGGCGGTTGACCTCAACATGGGCTTCTACCAGGCGGCCAGGCACTACTACTTTCCCGGCTGGCACCAGCAGAGCACCTTTTTCGAACTGCTCATCAACCTGAAAAAGTGGGAGGCCCTTCCCCCGGCCGACAAGGCCGTTCTCAAGGCCGCCTGCTCGGCCAACATTCGCGAAAGCCTCTCGGAAGGAGAAGCCTTGCAGGTGGCTGCGATCGAAAAGCTCAAGGCGAAGGGAGTCGTCTTCCACCAGTGGCCGCCGGCCGTGCTGAAGGCGCTGCGCCGGGCCTGGGACGAAGTCGCCGCCGAGCTCGCCGCCCGGGATGCCGATTTCGCCCGCGCCTGGCAGAGTCTCAATGCCTTCCGCAGCCGCAGCCGGATCTGGCGCCGGCTGGGCTATCTGCCCGAAGAGCTGACAGCGCCGGCTCCGGCGGGATCGTCTCCGTCTTCTTCCGGCGGCGAGGGCAGCCGGGAAGGACCGTGAGAGATGGGCGGGGCGAAGGAGGCCCAGGGCTGGGAACGCATCCACCGCCTGGCGCAGGCGCTGGAAGGCCTCACCCGGGCGGTCGGCCGGCTGGCCGGCTGGCTGGCCCTGGCGCTTGTGGCCGTGATCCTGTTCGATGTCGTGATGCGTCGCTGGTTCGTCGTCGGCTCCACGCGGTTGCAGGAGCTTGAGTGGCACCTGCATGGCGCGCTGTTTCTGCTCGCGATGGGCTATGGCTATACCCGCGGAGCCCATGTGCGCATCGAGGTGCTGCATGATCGCCTCTCGCCCCGCACCCAGGCGGCTGTCGAACTTGCCGGCCTCCTCCTTCTGCTGCTGCCCTTCCTCGGGGCACTGATCTGGTTCGGATGGGACTATCTCGTCCTCAGCTTCTCGATGGACGAGGCCAGCCCCTCGCCAACGGGCCTGCCGCACCGCTGGATCATCAAGGGCGTGATGCTGTTCGGTTTCGTGCTGCTGGGTCTGGCGGCCCTGGCCCGCATCATTGAGGCCGTCATCTTTCTGTTCGGCCCGCCGTCCCTGGCCGGGAAGACCGATTTCGCCCGCCCCGAGGCAACCCACACCATGATCACCGAGGAGCGGATCTGATGGCTGGCGATCTGGTCACCTGGCTGCCGCTTGTCATGTTCGCCGTGCTCACCATTCTGCTGTTCACCGGCGTGCCGGTGATGTTCGTACTCGGCGGTACGGCCGTCCTCTTCTGGGCCATCGCCGTTGCGCTTGGCATTGAAAATCCGCTCACCTTCTTTCTGGTGGTCGGGCGGGTCTTCGGCGAGGTCGTCGACAATCTCGTGCTCGTGGCGATCCCGATGTTCATCCTGATGGGGGTGGCGATGGAGCAGAGCGGGATCGCCCGCGACCTGCTGCAGTCCCTGCAGCTGATGCTGCGTCGCTTCCCCGGCGGGCTCGCCCTGGCGGTGACCCTGCTCGGTGTCGTGATGGCGGCCACCACCGGGATCATCGGCGCGTCCGTCGTGATGATGACCCTGATGGCGCTCCCCGTCATGCTGGACCAGGGCTATGAGCCCGGGCTGGCAACGGGCACGATCGCCGCCTCCGGCACGCTGGGCATCCTGATCCCGCCGTCGATCATGCTGGTGGTGATGGCGGATCTTCTGGGCAGTTCGGTCGGCACCCTGTTCGTGGCGGCGATCGGCCCGGGCCTGCTGCTTGCGCTGCTTTATGGTCTCTATATCGTGCTGCGGGCCCATCTGCGCCCGGACGAGGCCCCTCCGATGACGGAGGCCGCCCGCGCCGACGCCCTGGGCGATCGGGGAATGCTGCGCCAGCTCATGGGGAGTTTCGTCGCGCCGGTCCTGCTCATTCTGGCCGTCCTGGGGTCGATCATCGCCGGCGTGGCGACACCGACGGAAGCCTCGGGGATTGGTGCTGCGGGTGCGCTTCTGCTGGCCGCCGTGCGGGGCGGGCTCAAGGATGGCGCGCTCGGCGTGATCCTGGAGCGCACCGTGCTCACCTCCGCCATGCTGTTCGGCATTTTTGTCGGCGCGACGGCCTTTTCCTACATTTTCGCCCTGCTTGGCGGCCATGACCGGATCGTCGAGATCGTGGATGCCCTGGGAGCCGGCCCATGGGGCGTGCTGCTGACCCTGATGGCCGTCGTCTTCCTGCTCGGTTTCTTCTTTGACTGGATTCAGATCACGCTGATCATCCTTCCCGTCTTCGCCCCTGTGATCGCGCGGCTCGACTTCGGCGGCCACATTCCCTGGCCGGAGCTGGTGGTGCCCTGGTTTGCGGTGCTGATGGCGGTCAATCTGCAGACGAGCTTCCTGACCCCGCCCTTCGGATTCGCGCTGTTTTACATGAAGGGCTCGGCCCCTGCAGGCGTGCGCATGCAGGACATCTACCGGGGCATCATCCCCTTCGTCATTCTCCAGATTCTGGGGCTGCTGCTGGTGACGCTGTGGCCGCAGATCGCGCTCTGGCTCCCCCATCGCCTGGGCGGCTGAAGGCCGGCGCCTGCACGCCCCTTCCTGCGGCCATCCGCTAGTCGGCGCGCGCCGCCGTCTCCGGCCAGAGATCGCGGTGGTGCATCCAGAGCATGATCAGCGCCGACAGAAAAACCGATACCGCCATCGCAAACAACGTCCCTCCGTCCTTCGGGATGCCCCGGCTCGGATCGCCGACATCGATGCCAAGGGGTGTGGCCAGATGGAAGAACAGCGCAGCCGTGATGATCGCCAGGGTCAGCACCACGCCGTCACGATGCAGCCGCGCCCCGAGCGCGCGCGTGCGGGATGCAAGGGTCAGGGCCGCTCCCACCAGCAGCAGCAGGCTCGCCAGGGCCTCGAGGATTCCAATCGTCACCGGCCCCAGCAGATCACCGGGTCCAAAGAGATTATCGAGCCCCAGTGTCCGGGCCGCCCATTCGTCGATGGTCGTGAAGATGTAGATCGCCTCGGGAGCGCCGGAGAATTTCGAAAACAGCGACGATACGAAGACGACGAGAATCCACACTGTCAGCACATAAGGGCCGTAGCGGCGCAGCATGTTCATGATCTCCTCCCTTGCCCTCTCCTCCCGCCGCCCGCTTTCCACCGCCCGGTCTCCGGGTGGTGCCGGGCCTTCCGGCCCGGGCGGCGGCCCGCTTCCTCCGCCTCAAGCGGCGGCGGAGTGGGAGAGCCTAGGCCAGGGGGCGGACCGGGTGCAAGCCTTGCCCTGATCTGCAACCCTTCCGCCTCTTTCCGCCGGAGCGATCCGGATGCCCTGCCCGCCCGCTCCTCCTTCCCGGCCGAGGTGCATTGCCCGCATCCGGCAGCCTTCCTCCCTTCCGAAAGAAAAGCCCTCCTTGCGTGGGAGGCGAAAGGCCGCCTTGTGCGGAAGGCGAAACCCTGCCTGCCGCCATGGCAAGCCGCCTGGACAAGCGCAGCAAGGCTGCTCCCCCGGCGGCCCGTGATCATCCACCCCGGGCGGCCAGGGCGAGTTCCATCTGCTCGGCCGCATCGACAGCGGCAATCGCGGCGACATTGAGAATGCCGCGTGCCGTGACCGAGGGAGTCACGATATGGGCCGGCTTTGCGGTGCCGACGAGCAGCGGGCCCACGGGTTGCCCATCGCCCAGCACCTTGAGCAGTTCATAGGAAATGTTGGCGGCATCGAGATTGGGCATCACCAGCAGATTGGCCGAGCCTTTAAGGCGCGAGTTCGGAAACACCTGCTGCCGGATCGTCTCGTCAAGGGCGGCATCACCATGCATTTCGCCTTCCGCTTCCAGCTCCGGAGCGCGGTGGTGGAGAATCTGCAGGGCCATCCGCATCTTGCGGGCCGATTCCGTATCGGCCGATCCGAAGTTTGAATGCGACAGCAGCGCCACCTTGGGCTCCAGCCCGAAACGCCGGACCTCGCGGGCCGCCATCATCGCGATTTCGGCAATCTCCTCGGCCGAAGGATCCGGATTGATGTAGGTATCGCACAGAAAGAAGGTGCCGCGCCGGAGCAGCAGAATCGACATCGCCGCCGCCACCCGGGCACCCGATTCCAGACCGATCACGTCAAGGATGGGCTTGAGATGCGTGTGATAGCGGCCCACGGGCCCGGCAACCATCGCATCCGCCTCCCCCCGGCGCACGGCCAGCGCCGCAATGACGGTGTTGTTCGTGCGCACCACCGTGCGGGCCTCTCCCGGCGAGACGCCCTTGCGTTCCATCAGGCTGTGATAGAGGGTCCAGTATTCCTTGTATCGCGCATCCGACTGGGGATTGACGAGCTCGACATCCTTGCCCGGCCGCAGCCGCAGGCCGGCCCGCTCGATGCGCATGGCCACCACTTCGGGGCGGCCGACCAGCGTGATCTCGGCCAGTCCATCGTCCACCATGATCTGGGCCGCCTGAAGGACGCGCGGATCTTCCCCTTCCGCAAAAATCAGCCGCTTGCGATGCCGTCTGGCGGCATCGAAGATCGGCTGCATCAGCGTGCCCGACCGGAAGACGACCGTCTCCAGCTTGCGGCGATAGGCGTCGAAATCGGCAATCGGCCGCTTGGCGACACCCGTCTCCATCGCTGCCTTGGCGACGGCGGGTGCGACCTCGGTGATCAGCCGGGGATCGAACGGCTTCGGGATCAGATAGCGGGGGCCGAGCTTGAGCCCCTCTCCCGCCTGGTAGGCCCGGACGACGATATCGGAAGCCTCCTTGCGCGCCAGCCCCGCAATTGCCCGGGCGGCGGCAATTTTCATGGCGTCGTTGATCTCGGTCGCCCCCACATCCAGCGCGCCGCGAAAGAGGAAGGGAAAGCACAGGACGTTGTTCACCTGGTTGGGGTAGTCCGACCGCCCGGTTGCAATGATGGCATCAGGGCGCACGGCAAGCGCCTCCTCGGGCAGAATCTCGGGAACCGGATTGGCCAGCGCGAGGATGATGGGCCGATCGGCCATCCGCGCAACCCATTCCTTCTTCAATACGCCGGGACCGGACAGACCGAGGAAGATGTCCGCTCCCTCCAGCGCCTCTTCCAGACTGCGCTTGTCGGTCTTGCGGGCGAAGCGGGCCTTGTAGGGATTGAGGTCCTTGCGTCCGGCATGGATGACGCCGGCCCGGTCAAGCATCAGGACCTTTTCCGGATCGAGCCCCATCTTGATGAGCAGATCCGTGCAGGCGATGCTGGCGGCGCCGGCACCGACCGTGACGAGATGGACATCCTCGATCCGCTTGCCCACGACCTCCAGCGCGTTGATAACGGCTGCCGCGACGACGATGGCCGTTCCGTGCTGATCGTCGTGGAAGACGGGGATCCGCATGCGCTCGCGCAGGCGTCTTTCGATCTCGAAACACTCCGGCGCCTTGATGTCCTCGAGATTGATGCCGCCGAAGCTGGGTTCGAGCCGCGCCACGACCTCCACGAACGCATCCACCGAGTCGGCATCCACCTCGATGTCGAAGCAGTTGATGTTGGCGAATTTCTTGAACAGGACCGCCTTGCCTTCCATCACCGGCTTGGCGGCCAGAGGGCCGATGTCTCCCAGGCCGAGAACGGCCGTTCCATTGGTGACGACGGCCACGAGATTTCCCCGGATCGTATAATCGACCACACTGTCCGGATCCTCGGCAATCGCCCTGCTTGCCGCTCCCACGCCCGGCGAATAGGCGAGCGAGAGATCAAGCTGATTGGCCAGGGGTTTCGTTGCGCGGATGGCGAGCTTGCCCGGTACGGGTTCTCGATGATAGCGCAGCGCCGCCTCTTCCAGGGAGAATTTGGTCTCGCTCATTGCCCGCACGTCCCGTTGCAGTGCCGTCCCGCCTTTGCGCATGGCCGCCTTGCCGGACTGGCGGCAGCGCCGGACTGCCGCCGTGGCAGTCCATGCCGCAAGACAGGAATGCCCCATCCATGTGACAGAACCGGGATGTTAGCGGGGATTCCCCCATCCTGCCAAGGACCGTGATCGCCGCCCATGAAGGCCGCCCGGCCCGGCCGGTGCTGGCAGGCGAATTCGCCGGTCTCTTCAATCACGAACCGGAACGGTCCGGGAAGCGGATCCGGCCGAGCCCGTCCTTTTCCACCCGCACGTCCCGCGGATTTCCCCGAACCGTGATGGAGCCGATGCCGTCAAGCCCGACATCGGCGCTCTCACTTGCGAAAGCGGTGACGCGCGCCGCTCCATCCACCTCCACGCTCACCCGCGCACAGGGCAGGCTTGCCGCATCCACCACAGCCGCCCCGTCCACACGCAGCACAAGGGCGCCGCATCGCGGGCCGGAAAGGGTCACATCGGCCGCCCCGTCAATCAGGACATGCAGCTCGTTGACGGGGCCGGAAAGCCGGAGGGTGCTGGCGCCGTCGATATCCAGCGTCTCCAGCGCCGGCAGGGCCAGAGCCAGATGCGGTGTTTCGCTCTTCCCGAACAGGCGGGCCCGGTCTGGCCCCGTGATCGTCAGTTCTCTTCCGTCTTCACTCAGCCGCACCGCCGTCCGCGCGAGCGCCGGCAATTGCCCGCCCGCGGGGGGCGGCGTGTCGAGAGAAAGCCGGAGACTCGTGATGCCCTCGATACGCAGGCGGCGGACCGCGGACAGATCTCCCAACGATGAAGGGGCTGCCTCAGGGGGTGATGCGCGGGGCGCATCATCCGCTTCCGCCGAGCTGGCGAAAGAGCCCGGCATCTCGTCATCGCCCTGCAGCAGCAGAACACCGATGACAAGGCTGGCCGCAACCAGAAGAAGGGGAATGATGATGGAAGGGGCAGTCTTCCTGTCCGCCATCGCTCCGCCTTTCCCGGACTTTCCGCCCCGGCACATGCCCGGCCGCCCGCGCCCTGCAGGGGGCGGGAGCCTAGTCTTCCGTCCTGGCATCCGAGAGGATGTCAATACGTCCGAAACCGACCTTGTTGCTGTGCACGGTCTTCGGGTTGCCATGAACGGTGATGTTGCCGGCGCCATTGATGGCGGCGGTGAGACGTTCGCTGGCATATACCTCGGCATCACCGGCGCCGTTGATGGTGGCCGTCACGGCCTGGCAGAGCAGCTTGTCCGCCGTCACGTCGGCCGCGCCATTGATCGTGAGCGAAAAGGAGTCGCATCGTCCCAGCAGCTTCAGATTTCCTGCGCCATTGATTGTCAGCACAAAGCGGTCGCCGGCCAGCCCCGCAATCCGCCCGTCGGCCGCCCCGTTGATGGTCACGGCCGACAGCTCGGGCGCAGAAAGCGTGATCTTGATCTTGCGGTGATTGCGAATGCGCTGGCGGTCCCTGGTGCGGATCTGGAGCGTGCCGTCCCGCAGCCGCGCCTCCAGACGGGCAAGAATCGCCTTGTCTCCGGCAATGGAGACCGCATAGTCCTTGCCCACGGTAAAGTCGATCTTGGCCGGGACATTGAGCTCGACCGCCTTGAAGTCCTGGACGTCCGGCGCAATCGTTCCCCATTCGCCCTGTTGGACGTCCCCGGAATCGATCTCTGCCGGATTCATACCCTTTGGCTCGTTGCCGATGAGCACGACAGCCAAGGCCACCGCAATCACGCCTGCAAACAGACCGGTTCGGATGAGCGATTCGCGCATGGCTCGTCTCCCTCGCTGTCCTGTCGTCTCGTCTCCATTATATATCTCATATCGATATAAGCAAGCTAAATATGACCTGGTGATCATCGCGCTGCCGGAATTCGCGCGGTGATGAAACGGGCCGTCATTCTTCAGGCCTTCGCGAATAAGCTAATCCGGCGGGCATCGCGCCTCCCCACGCATCATTCGCCGGCAGATGAGACGAATCCATCCGGCGGCGCATCTTTCCTGCGTCATTCACTGCCAGATAGATGCGGCAGATCCGCCGGCTTGCGGAACGGCCTCCGCCCGTTCCGATCGCTGATCAGGAATAACCGAGCACCGAGCCGAATGGCCGGTGTTCAATCGCGGCCCTTGCCGTCTTCGGCCCAGCCGTTAGACGGCCGCGCGTTCGTCCATGAGCATTGCGGCGATGGTCGCCTCGGCTACCCGACGGCCGGCCACCATTGCCTCGCAGGCAAAGCGCCAGACATTGCCCCGGGCCCGTTCGCGCTGGACATGAAGCTCAAGGACATCCCCGGGAACGACGGGCCGACGGAATCGGGCCCCGTCAATCGACATGAAATAGACGACGCGCCCCTTCGCCTCCTCGCCCAGGCTTTCGACCACAAGCACGGCACAGGTCTGGGCCATGGCCTCGATGATGAGCACGCCCGGCATCACCGGATGCCCGGGAAAATGGCCGGGAAAGAAGGGCTCATTGGCCGTGACGTTCTTCACGCCCACCGCCCGCTCATGCCGCACGATCTCCCGCACGCGATCGATCAGCAGAAAGGGATAACGGTGGGGAATGCGGTCAAGAATGGCCCGTGTGTCCAGCTCCGTTCTCTCTTCACCCGACACGCTCGCCTTCCTTTCTCTTCAAGACGATCCGCCATCCTCTCGCCCTCATGCGTCCGTCACGCGCATGAGATGCGGATTTCACCTGGTCGCGAAGAAAAAGGAGGGTGCATGCGCCCCCTCCCCTTCTCCTGCCGGTCTGACGCGTCCTGCCGGTTGCCCCCGCACTCCGGACCGGCTCTCAAGTCCAAAGACACGCGCCCGCTCTGCATGCCGGCCGTATGGGCCGCTCCTATTTTTCCGGGGCTTCCGGAGGGATCTTGGGCAGCTGCACCTGGAAGCTGGGCATGGCCTGGTCCAGCTTCTCGATGACCTCGGTGGTGACGTCAAGACCGGCTGCATGCTGCGAGACGAGAGCCTTGTCCAGCACCATGTTGGCGCCATGCTTGTCCATCACCTCCTTGACGATGGGCCGCAGCACGCGCTGAACCTCCAGCTGGGCCTGCTGCATGGCCCGACGGGCCTGCTGCTGGAGGTCCTGAAGCTCCGCCTGCTTCTGGCGCGCCTTCTGCTGGAAAGCACGCACCCGCTCCTGGAAGGCTTCCGGACTGATGATATTGCGCTGCTTGGCAATCTCCTGCTCTTCCTTCTTGAGCTTGTCCTGAATGGCGCGGGCCTTCTTTTCCAGATCCACGCGATGGGATTCCATCTGGGCCGCAATGTCCTTGCCGACCAGCGACTCCCGCGAAACCCGGTCGAAATCCACCAGAATGATATGCGCCGCCGGCACGCTTTTGGTCTGTGCGAATGCCGGAGCCGCCGCCACAAGCAGCCCCACCACGAACAGCAGGCCGAATACCGTCTTCGTCATCCGTTTCATCACGATCACTTTCTCCTTTGCCCTTTCCCGCCCCATGGCGGAATATGCCGCCGCCTTACTAGACCTTTCCGACATTCCTGTCGATGACCAAGTCACCTCCCGGCCATCGGCCGGTGCCGTCTCCTGCGTCGCCTAGAAGCTGGTCCCCACATTGAACTGCAGCTTCTGGGTATCGTCGAACGGCTGTTTCTTCAAGGGGAAGGCCAGATCGATCCGGAACGGCCCGAACGGCGATTCCCACGACACCCCGATGCCCACTGAGACCCGCGGCTTGAAGGTGTTGCCGACAATGGTCTCTCCTTCGAAGGTGGCGCTGGAGTCCGCCTTCCATAGGGCGCCCGCATCGACGAAGCCGCTCACCTGCACGCCGAGCTCGCGCGCGGACTCACCCAGCGGGAAGATCAACTCGGCCGTGCCCACATATTTGGCCCGGCCACCCAGCGGGGTGTTGAGATCCGTGAGCGTGCCATCATCCTCAACCCGCGCCGCCCGCGGTCCGACCCCGGCGATGTCGAAACCGCGCAGTTCCGGACCACCCAGGAAGAAGCGGTCCGACACCCGCACCCGCTGCCCGAGCCCGTCGATGTAGGCGCCATTCGCACCCAGATGCGCAATGAAGCCCCAGAAGAGCGGGAAGAAGCCGTCATAATCGATGGTGGTGCGCAGGAAGCGCTTGTCCCCGCCCACACCGGCAAAGTCCTGGGAAAAGATGGCCCGCTGGCCGCGTGTCGGCCGCAGGGGGTGATTGAGGCTGTCGTAGATCAGGCTGTAGCCGACAAGCGAGGTCAGCGTGGTGCCCTGACTGTCCAGCAGGAAGCGGGAGGAGAACAGTCCCAGATTCACGTCGTCCTGACGGATGGAGTAGCGCAGGGCCAGGGCGCTGAGCTCACCCAGCGGCAGGCCGGCCCGCAGACTCGCACCGGTGGATGTGGTGTCGAAATTGGAATTGCGCGTGATCTGGAAATTGGAGCGGAAAAGATCGAACCCGGCCGAGATGTTGCGCCCCCACAGATAGGGCTCGGTGAAGCTGAGGACGATATTCGTCTGGATGCTGGAGATGGCGAAATTGATCCGCACGTCCTGACCCTTGCCGAGGAAGTTGCGCTCGGCCAGTTCGAACTGGAATATGAAGTTCTCGAAGCTCGAGAAGGCAGCACCCAGCGACAGCGAGCCGGTCGCCTCTTCCTGGACATTGGCTTCCAGCACCAGCCGGTCTTCGCGTGAGCCGGGCAGCTGTTCGATCTCCACCTCCCGGAAGAAGCCGAGCCGCTGGATGCGCTGCTTGGAGCGCTCGACCTTGGAGAGGTTGAAGGCATCCCCCTCCACCAGCCGGAATTCGCGCCGGATCACATAGTCGCGGGTGCGCAGATTGCCCTTGATGTTGATGCGTTCCACATACACGCGCGGCGCATTGAAGATCTTGAAGGTGATGTCGATCGTCCGCTCCTTGCGATGGCGCTTCGGGATGGGGCGGATGTTGACGAAGGCATAGCCCAGCACGCCCGCGATATTGGTGAGGGCGTCCACCGAATCGGTGATCTTTTTCAGGCTGTAGATCTCGCCTTCATGAACATGCAGAAAACTCTTGAAGACCTCGGGCTTTATGTCCTTGATTTCACTTTCGATGGCAATCTTGCCGAAGTGGTAGATTTCGCCTTCCTCAACGACATATGTCGTGATGAAATTGTGCCGGTCGGGCGTGAGTTCGGAAACGGCGGCCACCACGCGGAAATCGGCATAGCCCTTGTTGAAGTAGAAGCGGCGGAGCTGTTCGCGGTCGAAGGCCTGCCGGTCGGGATCGTAGGTGTCGTTCGAGGTGAACAGCTTCCACCAGCGGGCCTGCTTGGTGGCCAGCTCGTCTCTCAGATCGCTGTCGGAGAAGCGGTGATTGCCGATGAAATTGATCTGCCGGATCTTGGACTTCGGTCCTTCGGAAATCTCGAAGATCAGATCCACGCGGTTCTGGGGCAGCTGCACGATCTTGGGTTCCACCACCGCCGCAAACCGTCCGGAGCGGCGATAGAGATCAAGAATGCGCTGGACATCGGCGCGCACCTTTGCGCGGGTGAAGACGATGCGGGGCTTGAGCTGCACCTCGTCGCGCAGCTTGTCGTCCTTCATCCGGCGGTTGCCCTCGAAGATGATCCGGTTGATGATGGGATTTTCGGTCACATGCACCACCAGCGTGCCATCGGGCGTGCGGGTGAAATAGACGTCCGAGAACAGCCCGGTGGCGATCAGCCTTTTCAGGCTCTGGTCAAGCCGCTTGGGATCGAAGGGATCGCCCGGCCGGACCACCATGTAGGACACCACGGTCTCCGGCTCGATCCGCTGATTTCCCGTAACCGCGATGCCGGTAATGCGATCTGCGGTCTGTGCGGCTCCGCCATCAGGCATGCCGCCTACAAGGAGGGCGACCAATACGGCCACCAGCCACAGCGCTCCTGACCATCCGGCACCCCGCGTCATTCGCGATCCTTCACGCACGCTTCATCCCTATCGGTCGCCACCGGCATCTGCTGGCGGACCATTCGCCGCCTCCCGCACCGGAGGCGACCGTTACAACGTCCTGAGATCGTTCCAGGTCACGAGCAGCACGAGCGCAAGCAGCAGACCCAGACCGACAAGCGAACTCCATTCCTGAACCCGCGGCGGCACCGGCGAACCGCGCACCGCCTCGATCGCATAGAAGAAAAGATGGCCGCCGTCGAGCATCGGAATGGGAAACAGGTTGACGAGGCCGAGATTGACCGAAATCAGGGCGAGAAAGGAGATGAAGGAAACCAGGCCGAGGCTTGCCTGCTCGCCGGAAACCTTCGCGATCTTCACCGGCCCGCCCAGATCGTCCAGGCTGCGCACGCCCATGATCACCTGCCCGACGACGGTGAGCATCATGCGCATCATCTCGACCGTCTCGGAGACCGCCGCGCCGACCGCCTGGAGCGGCCCGAGACGCCGGATCTCCGTCGGCCGGGCAGGCAGCATCACGCCCAGTCGCCCCGTCTCGTAGCGGTTGCCGAAGCGATCTTCGAGCACGACGCGCGCAAGCGTCACCTCGCGGCTGAGCCGCCGGCCATCCCGCTCCACGGTCAGCGAGACCTTCTGTCCCGGATACAGCCCCACAAGGCGGATGAGATCGGTGGCGTCCCGGATGTCATGGCCGGCCAGAGCGACGATCCGGTCACCCGGCTGCAGGCCGGCGGCCTGGGCGGGGCTGCCTTCCTGAACGTCCACCACCACCGGAGGCCGCACCGCCTGGCCGTAGATCGCAAACAGGCCGGCATAGATGAGAATCGCAAACAGGATGTTCACGATCGGCCCCGCCGCCACGATCAGGGCGCGCTGGTAGAGAGGTTTGAGATGAAAGGCCGCCGCGCGCTCCTCTGCCGTCATGCGGGCAAGCTGCGCCCGATCGGCGCTGGAGGCCGCATCCGCATCGCCAAAGAATCGCACATAGCCGCCAAGCGGAATCAGGCTCACCCGCCAGCGCGTGCCATGGCGGTCGTTCCAGCCGACAAGTTCGGGGCCGAAGCCGATCGAGAACACCTCGACCCGCACGCCGAACCGCCGCGCCACGAGATAATGCCCCATCTCATGAACGAAGACGAGGATCGTAATCGCCACGGCAAAGCTGATCAGCGTCGTCAGCAGACCGGGAGAAGCCAACTCCATGCTTCGCGCTCCTCGCTATCCTTCACACATGCGCCTGCAGTTTCTCGGTCACCAGTCGGCGGGCTTCGGCATCAACGGCAATCACCTCCTCCAACGAGCGGACGGGACCATGGGGAAAGCTTGCAAGTGCCTCCTCCACCAGATCCGTGATCTCCAGAAAGCCGATCCGGCGATCCAGAAACGCCGCCACGGCCACCTCATTGGCCGCATTGAGCACGATGGGTGCGCTATCGCCGGCCTCCAGCGCCTCGCGCGCCAATCGCAGCGCCGGGAACCGCTCCTCATCGGGCGCCTCGAAATCGAGCCGTCCCAATTGGGCGAAATCAAGGCGCGTGACCGGTGCGGGCATGCGGTCGGGCCAGGCGAGGGCATAGGCGATCGGCGTGCACATGTCGGGGGTGCCGAGCTGGGCCAGAACCGAACCGTCACAATATTCAACCATCGAATGGATGACGGACTGGGGATGCACCACGATCTCGATCTGGTCGGTGCGCACGGGAAAGAGATGAAAGGCTTCGATTCGTTCAAGGCCCTTGTTCATCATCGTCGCCGAGTCGATGGAGATCTTCGCGCCCATCGACCAGTTGGGATGACGCACCGCCTCCTCGGGCGTGATGTCCCGCAGGCTTGCGCGATCGCGGGTCCGAAACGGGCCGCCGGATGCCGTCAGGATGATCCGCTGGACGCGCTCCGGGCGGGCAAAGTCGAAGACCTGGAAGATGGCGTTGTGTTCGCTGTCCACCGGCAGCAGGGTTGCGCCGTGACGCCGGACGGCCTCCATGACGATGGAGCCGGCACACACGAGCGTTTCCTTGTTGGCGAGCCCTATGACCGCCCCGCGTTCGATTGCGGCCAATGTCGGCTTCAGGCCGGCCGCACCGACGATCGCCCCCATTACGAAATCCGCCTCACGCTGCGCCGCTTCGACCACCGCCCCGGGCCCGCCGGCAACGATGATCCCGGGATCGATCTCGGCGATTCGCGAACGTGCCTCATCTGCACGGCGGGCATCCGCCACGGCCACGAACCGCGGCCGGAAACGGGCCACCTGTTCCACCAGACGATCCAGATTGCGATTGGCCGTGAGCGCCTCGACGGCAAAACGGTCCGGTGCGGCCGCGATCAGCTTCAAGGTGCTGGTGCCGACACTGCCGGTCGAGCCCAGAATGGTCACCCGTTTCGGCAATTCGGCCGTGTCGAGATCCCGCATCTTTCTGTTCTCTCCTCCAAGGCGCCCGGTCAGCCGGATATGCGGGGTTTCCTGCCCTTCTCACCCCATGAAGGTCAAGCCCATGGCAAGCAGGGGGGCAGCCAGCAGCAGACCGTCAATGCGATCAAGAAGGCCACCATGTCCCGGTATCAGCCGACTGGAATCCTTGACCGCGAAATGTCTTTTGAGCGCACTCTCGAACAGATCGCCGAGCTGGGCGGCAACAGCGAGCCCGGCCGCCGCCAGCGCATGCCCTGCATGAGCGGTATCGAACAGCACCGGCGCAAGAAGCCATCCGATGGCGGCAGCTCCGATCACGCCGCCGATCAGCCCCGACCAGGTCTTGCCCGGGCTGATCCGGGGTGCAAGCCGTGGCCCGCCAAAGGCCCGGCCGACGAAATAGGCGGCGATGTCCGTGGCCCAGACGACGGCCAGCAGCCAGAAGACCCATGCAAGCCCCTGCTCCTGACCGCGCAGCCAGACGGCGCTGCCCAGTCCCAGCCAGATCCAGGCAAACCCGGCACATCCCCAGGCGACCCGGACCAGCCGCCACAGCCTGGCCAGGATCCCGAGTGCGAGCGGAGGGGCCAGCACGAAGGTGATCAGCTCCGGATAGCTCCGCTCGGCTCCCGACACCCACAGCGCAAAGGCCATCAGGCCGGTGAATGCGGCCATGAGGAGGCGGCGCCCCTTCTCAAGCCGCAGCAGGCCGCCGAATTCCCAGCCTGCCACGGCGGCCGCGGCGGCAACGAGCAGCAGGAACCATATCCCTCCCAGCCAGACGGCGGCAATCACCGGCGGCAGCAGAACGAGTGCCGAAAGAATGCGTGCGCGCAGCTCCGCGAATCGTGCCATCGCCGTTATGCCGTCCTCCCCATGCCCGGCTCCGCCCCGTTCAGCGGCCGCCAAAGCGGCGCTCGCGTCGGGCATATTCTGCCACGGCGGCCCGGAAACTGTCTTCCGTAAAATCCGGCCAGAGAATGTCGAGAAACAGCAGCTCCGCATAGGCCGCCTGCCAGAGCAGGAAATTCGACAGGCGCTGTTCGCCGGAGGTGCGGATGACGAGATCGGGATCCGGCAGATCCGGCAGGGAAAGGGCGGCGGCGAAACGCTCCTCCGTAATCTCCTCCGGCATCAGCCTGCCCTGTGCAACCGCCTCGGCCAGTTTGCGGGCGGCTGTGACGATCTCCCGCCGGGCACCGTAGTTGATCGCAAGCACGAGATTGAGGCCGGTATTGGCGGCCGTCAGCCTGCACGCCTCCTCCATGAGCGCCCGGATGTCCGCACCGAGGCCGTCATGCTCGCCGATGAAGCGGATGCGCACATTCTGCTGGTGCAGAGCCCGCATCTCGCGGCGCAGATACAGCCGCAGCAGCCCCATCAGGTCCCGCACCTCATCAGCAGGACGCTTCCAGTTTTCGGAGGAGAAGGCGTAAAGGGTGAGCGCCTCGACACCCAGCTCGGCGGCTGCTCTCACCGCTCCCCGCACCGCCTCGGCACCGGCGCGATGGCCGGCCGCACGCGGCAGCCCCCGACGTCGGGCCCAGCGGCCATTGCCGTCCATGATGATCGCAACATGGCGGGGAACATCGCCTCCCGGACCACCCGGCTGCGCTGCCGCACTCGTCTCCGCACCCGACATCAAACCTGCATGATTTCTTCTTCTTTGGCCTTGAGCGCCGCATCGATCTCGGCGATCCAGTGATCGGTCATCTTCTGGACCTCGTCCATCAGGCGCCGGGCCTCGTCTTCGCTCATGTGCTCTTCGCGTTCCATCCGCCGGATGTGCTCGATCGCGTCACGCCGCACATTGCGCACCGCCACCCGGGCGGTTTCGGCATACTTGGCCGCAATCTTGGTCATTTCGCGGCGGCGCTCCTCGTTGAGCGGCGGAATGGGAATGCGCAGCAGATTGCCTTCAACGATGGGGTTGAGGCCGAGCCCCGCATTGCGAATCGCCTTGTCCACGGCGGCGACATTGCTCTTGTCCCATACCTGGACCGAGAGCATGCGCGGCTCCGGCACCCCGATCGTCGCCAGCTGATTGAGCGGCATCTGCGTTCCGTAGACCTCGACGACCACAGGCTCCAGCAGAGCCGGATTGGCCCGTCCGGTTCGCAGTCCCGCAAACTCGTGCTTGAGCGTCTCAAGCGCCCCCTTCATGCGGCGCTCAACATCCTTCCTGTCATAACCGCTCATGCTCACCCTCCCGCTGCCATTTCCCGGCATTCATCCGATGCCTCGTCGGAAATCAGGGTGGCGCGTCCTCTTCCGGCGAGAACGGCCGGCAGGGCACCCTTTTCACGGATGGAAAAGACGAGGATCGGAATGCGATTTTCCCGACAAAGGGATATGGCGGAGGCGTCCATGACCTTCAGATCCGCCCGCAGCACTTCCATGTAGGAAAGCCGGTCGAAACGGCGGGCATCGGGATCGATCTTGGGGTCGGCGGAATAGACGCCGTCCACCTGCGTCGCCTTTACCAGCACGTCACAGCCCATCTCGGCCGCCCGCAGGGCCGCCGCCGTGTCCGTGGTAAAGAAGGGATTGCCGGTACCGGCCGCAAAAATCACCACCCGCCCCTTTTCCATGTGGCGAATGGCGCGGCGGCGGATGTAGGGCTCACAGATCTGCGACATCGGAATCGCGCTTTGGACGCGCGTATGGATGCCCGTGCGCTCCAGAGCGCTCTGGATCGCAAGGGCATTCATGACGGTCGCCAGCATGCCCATGTAGTCCGCCGAGGCGCGGTCCAGCCCCGATTCGGCGGCCTTCATGCCCCGAAAGATGTTGCCGCCACCCACCACCAGACACAGCTCGATGCCAAGCTTGAGCGCCTGGGCAATCTCTTCGGCGATCCGCTGCAGGGTATCGGGATCGATGCCATAGCCCTTGTCTCCCATCAGCGCTTCGCCGGAGAGTTTGAGCAGGACACGTCGATAGGCCGGATCGCTCATCGCCCTTACCACCCGATCCTCGCTTGCCGCCGCCACGCCGGCGCCCGCAGCCGATGCGCCATTTCCCGGTCCTTTCTGTCAGCGATGGACCGGCCCGTCAACCGACAGGCATTCCCGCGCATGCCGGCGCAGACGGCCGGACGTTCCCTCTCGGCGGGCCGGGCCTTCTGAGGAGAGACCGGCAGGAGTGCCGCGCAAGCCGCGTTCAGGAAAGGCCGGCCGCAGCCGCAACCTCGGCGGCGAAGTCGCCCTGCTCCTTCTCGATGCCCTCGCCAAGCTGGAAGCGCAGGAAGCCCGCGATCCGGATGGGCTGGCCGAGATCCTTCTCCGCCGCCTTGATCACCTCGCGCACACGCTTTTCACCGTCCACGACCGAGACCTGCTCAAGCAGCACGACCTCCTGGTAGAACTTGCGCATGCGCCCTTCGACCATCTTCTCGATGATGTGCTCCGGCTTGCCCGAGGCCCGCGCCTGCTCGATGAGCACATTGCGCTCGCGTTCGATGACGGCCGGATCCAGCCCCTCGGCATCCACCGCCTGAGGCGCCATCGCGGCCACATGCATGGCCAGATGCTTGGCCAGAGCCTGGAGCTTTTCCGCATCCCCTGCGCTCTCCAGGGCCACCAGCACGCCGATCTTGCCCAGGCCCGGCGCCACCGCACCATGGACATAGGCGCCGACGATCCCCGGCTCGACCTCCAGATAGCCGGCCCGGCGCAGCACCATGTTCTCGCCGATGGTCGCGATCAGATGGGTCAGCTCGTCGGCGACGCTGCGTCCCGTGCCGGGAAAGGCCGCAGCCTTGAGCGCCTCAAGATCACCCCTGGCTTCAAGCGCGAGCTGCGCCACCTCCCGCACGAAGCCCTGGAACTGCTCGTTGCGCGCAACGAAGTCCGTTTCCGCATTGACCTCCACCAGAGCACCGCGGTTGCCGTCCACGACGGCCGCCACCAGACCTTCGGCCGCAGTGCGACCGGACTTCTTGGCCGCCGCCGACAGGCCCTTCTTGCGCAGCCAGTCAACCGCCGCTTCCATGTCGCCGCCGGTCTCGGTCAGCGCCTTCTTGCAGTCCATCATGCCTGCGCCCGTCTTCTCGCGCAGAGCCTTGACCATCGCAGCCGTGATGTTCGCCATCTCCTGTCTCCCTCGCATTCCATGCAGAGCGCATCGGCTCCCGCCGCCACCGGCCATGGTATCGACCGGGCCGCACGCCCGTCTCGCCGCGCCACCGGCATGGCGGCGCAGAAAGTCCTCTATTCGGCCTTGGCAGCCTCCTGCGCCGGAGCGGCTGCAGCGGCCTGTCCGGATTTGCTGTCACTCCCGTCCGGCTCGCCGGCAGCCTCCTTGCCTTCCGCGCTTCCGGAAGCCGGCCCGGACGCCTCACCGCTCTCGTCCGCCCCGGCCGTTTCGGCAGCCAGCGCCGGCTCGGGTGCCGGCTCCGCCGCCGCGCCGACATCCGCCCCGGCCGCCTTCATCTGCTCGGAAATGCCGTCAAGGATCGCGATCGCCACCAGATCGCAGTAGAGCTTGATGGCGCGGGTCGCGTCGTCATTGCCGGGGATCGGATAGTCGATCCCGTCGGGGTCGGAATTGGTATCCAGCACGGCGACCACCGGAATGCCGAGCTTGTTGGCCTCGGCCACCGCGATCTTCTCGCGGTTGGTATCGATCACGAAGAGCACGTCCGGCAGGCCGCCCATGTCCCGGATGCCGCCCAGCGCGCGTTCCAGCTTCTCGCGCTGGCGGGTCAGCTGCAGGAGCTCCTTCTTGGTGAAGCCTTCGGTGCCCTTTTCCAGGATCTCGTCCAGCTCCTTGAGGCGCTTGATGGAGCGCGAGACCGTCTGCCAGTTCGTCAGCATGCCGCCCAGCCAGCGGTGGTTCACATAGTACTGCCCCGTACGCTTGGCGGCATCGGCGATGATCTCCTGGGCCTGGCGCTTTGTGCCGACGAACAGCACGCGCCCGCCACCTGCAACGATGTCGCGAATCGCCCCCAGAGCACGATAGAGCAGCGGCACCGTTTTCGTGAGATCGATGATGTGAACCCCGTCCCGCTCCCCGTAGATGTAGGGAGCCATCTTGGGATTCCAGCGATGGGTCTGGTGACCGAAATGAACGCCAGCCTCCAGCAGCTGGCGCAGACTGATCTGCGGCAACGCCATGTCCGTTGTCTCCTTTACCGGTTCCAACCTTGCGCGGGCACTGAACCGTCCGGATCACCCGGACGGCACCGGCGGGCCGGATGCATGCCCTTGGAAGACGTAAGGGCGCGCGCCGGCCTGTCACCCGCGTGCGGGATGCGGGCTCCCTAATGGAACGGGATGGAGAATGCAAGAGCCGGCCCCATTTTCTTTCCCGCTCTTCACGGCCCCTCCCTCTCGCCCTCTGCCGGCAGATGCGCCGAATCCGGCAGGCAGGATCTCCGCTTCCTGCCATCCCCCTGCTTTGTCTCCCCTCCCTCTCATCCCCTGCTTTGCCCGATGAATCCACCCGGTGCCCCCTTCCCTCCCCTCGTCATTCGCCGCGAAAGCGGCGGAGCATCCACCACAAAGCCGCTGGCTCCTCAGCGACGTGTTCCCCTTCCGCGTCATTCGCCGCTTCAGGCGGCGAATCCAGCAGGCATGAGGGACGGTCTCGGGTGCTGGTGATTGCCCCCTTGCCGCCGGACCCGTTGGGCATGGCATCCCCGGCACCAGATGCTCTCTTCCCCTTCCGCTGGATCCGCCGGTCTTGGCCGGCGGATGACGAGAAAAAAGAACGCTGGCGGCCGGCGATTCACGCCGCACAGCCGCAGCTGACGGTTGGACAGATGCACCAGGAGGGGGTGACGCTCCCCTTTTTGCGTCGTTCGCCGGCTTGACCGGCGAACCCAGCTGGCGGGTAGGACGGCTCCGGCGCCGGACGATCTCTTCACTTCCTGCTGGATCCACAAGGAGAAGAAACCCGAGAGCTGGATGCTCTCACCGCTTCCCGCTGGATCCGCCGATCAAGTCGGCGGATGACGAGAAGGGGAGGGACGGCGGATGACGAGAAGGGAAAATGTCGGGGGGTGACGTCGGACGTGAATGGAGGTGCCTCCCGTCAGCCGGGAGCACGGAATCATCGGTGAAGGATGCTCCGCTTTACGCGCTCCGGTAAATGCTGTATCTTATCCATACAGCTATCGCCTTTGCGGCAGGGGCCGGCAGGAGGCAGCCGCAGACATGGGGGAGGAGGGATCGATGGCCGAGCAGACGACGCGCCGCGGCCGGCTGCCGCTGAAGTTGCCGGAGATCGACTGGGCGGACATCAAGGAAAACGGCGATCCCTTCGATCCCGCGCTCGACATCTTCGGCCTCAAGGACTTCGCGAAGGGGCTGAAGGACATCGTCGAAGGCGTGGAGCTGCCGTTCACGATCCTGCTCGATGGCCGCTGGGGCACCGGCAAGACGGTCTTCATCAAGCAGTGGGCCGTGATGATGCGCAACGCCGGCGCCCGCGTCGTCTATTTCGACGCCTTCCGGCACGACTACCACGAAGACGCCTTCGCCGCCCTCGTCGGCGCGATCTTGCGGAAGTTCAAAGAGGAGTTCGAAAAGGCCGGTCTCAAGGAGCAGAAGCCCAAAATCTGGGAGGCCTTCAGAAAGCAGGCAGCCAATCTCGCAATCGCACTCGGCTTCGGAACGCTCAAGGGATTGGCGGGGCTTTTCACCGGCGGTGTCGCCGCCGCGGTGCTGGAGGAAAGCGAAGAAACGGCCCGGGAAACGTACGAGCGCAGCCTCGCCGCTCGCGTCGACGCCGCCTTCACACTGGAAAGCCACCTCGAGGCGTTCCGGAAGGCGCTGTCCGAGGCGGCCGCTGCGCCACTCCCGGACAGCAAATCAGAGGGCGCAAATGAGAAATCAACGGCTGTCGAGCCCTACCTGATCGTCGTGATCGACGAGCTCGACCGCTGCCGCCCGGACTTCGCCCTGAAGATTCTGGAGCTCGTGAAACATGTGTTTCAAACGGACTCCGTATGTTCAGTTATTACTGCTGATATGGCAAATCTTGGAAAAATTATCTCTTCAACATATGGACATAAGATCGACGTAGAAAGCATGGATTATTTGAAAAAATTTTACGACTTGTATATTCGATTTAAGAAGATAGATATACCAAATTATTACGGAAAAACCGGAATTATAAATCCAGAAAGAAACTCGAAATTTAACACTGCAAATCAGGCCACGCTTACGATGATGGAAACATTTTCCCAAATACATCGCGCATATAATTTATCGTTACGAGATCTGCAGAGATTATATTCATCCTCGATCGTATTTTATTTCATAGATGCAAAGAATGATGTTGAGAATCCGTCGATCGTTCGGGGAATTATTGGGGGGCCAGCGGAAGGCTACAAATCGGGGCGACAACACGCACTCCTATCCTTTTTGCTGTTGCATCATGGAAAATCGTTTATCGAAGAAATTTCTAACCTTAACAAGAAACGAAATCGGGAACACATCTATAAAATTGTTGATGATCATAGAAATGAAGTTACATCTTTCAGGACATTTAAAGTAATAATGCAAATAAATTCTCTGATGAAAAGAATCGAAAATCGTGATACACCAGGTGGTGAAATAAGTCTTGAATTAGAGACATTAACATTAAATGACTTTAAGGAAATTGCGTCGTTATGGGAGTCCGTTGAACATTTTAAATTAGAATTTCCAGAGAATTCCTAAGAAACATCCCCCTTCACCTCTTCGACCACCTCGGGCGGGATGACGGCCATGTGGCGGTAGTTGGGGTGGTCGATGGCGAAGATCACGGGGCCGGTCCAGGCCTTGAAGGCCTTCACCTGCTCGGGCGTCATGCGGAAATGGAGGAAATGCACGGATGACGCGCGGCCATCCGGCGTCGAGCGCTCGACGTCGTGCTCCGGCTCGCCGGGGATGTCCACGTCGCCGAAGCGGATGTGCATCGTCCGCTCCACGCCGCCGAGGCGCGAGAGGATCCGCTCGCGCCGCTCCCTGTCCTCGATCTCGAACATCACGGTGGCGACGAGCTCGCGGCCGTCGGGCACCAGCGGCGCATAGGCCGCCAGCTCGTCGGCGATCTGCTCCTCGCCGCCGCGTTCGGTGATCAGCATCTCGTGCACCTGGTACCACATCGTGTCCCAGTTCTCGAAGATCACCGTCGCATAGGGGCCGACGTGGAAGCGCCGGCGGCGCTTGGTCTCGATCATCTCGCGCCGCTTGTCGGCCCGGATCTTCGCATAGTCCTCGATCGGGATCACGTCCTCGCGGGTGAGCGTGCGGGCCTGTTTCGGCATGTCTGCGAACCCTCCTTCGATCTTCGCGCCCGCGGCCCTCAGGCGACCGCAAGCCCGTAGCTTTCGGCCAGAATCTCGACCGGATGCGGCTGGCGCAGCCGCTCGCCGCCTTCCTCATCACGGATCAGCTGCTCCAGATGGATCCCGGCCAGCGGGCATTCCGAGCAGCGATGGGCCGCGCCGCTTTCGGCCTGGCGCCGCGCCGCCGGCCGGCCGACCTTGCAGGCGGTGGCGAAATGCTCGGCCATCATGCCCCATTTGCCGCCGTGGCCGGAGCAGCGCTCGACGATCGTGATCTCGGCCTCGGGGATGAGCCGCAGCATCTCGACGGCCTTCGCCCCCATGTTCTGGGCGCGCGCATGACAGGCCAGATGCACGGCGATCCCGCCCGCGACCGGCTTGCGACCGTCGACGAGACCATGGCGCTTGTGGATGTCCACGACATATTCGGCGATGTCGAAGGTGGCCTCGGCCAACCGCTTGACGCCCTCGTCTTCCGGCAGGATGAGCGGCCATTCGAATTTGAGCATCAGCGCGCAGGACGGCACGGCCGCGACCACGTCCCAGCCCTCCTCCGCAAGCGGCAGCAGCGCGCGCTTGACGGCTTCGGCCTGGGCCGCGACGCCCGCGATGTCGCCGTTCTCGAGCTTCGGCATGCCGCAGCAGGCCGGATGCAGCACCCGGGTTTCCACGCCGTTCAGCGCCAGCACGGCGCGGGCCGCGCGCACCGCGCGGTGGTCGTTCCAGTTGCCGAAGCAGGTGGCATAGAGCACGGCCCGGCGCTTGCCGAAGGCGGGGGCCTCGCGGTTCACGTCCACGGGATGCGCCGCCGCCTCGCGCTCCATGGGCGGCGCCTCGAAGGGCGGCACCTCGGCACGGGCGTCGATATGGGCCAGCTTCTCCATCACCGGGCGCGTGAGGCGATTGTCGCGCCGGGTCGCCCAGTTGACGAGCCCGGGCAGCGCCATGGCGAGCCGGCCGTTGCGGTCCGTCTCGGCAAGCTGGCGGTCCACGAAGCGGCGCTCGCCGCGGCGGAACTCGGCCGCCCGGTAGCGCAGCATCAGATGCGGGAAGTCGATGTTGAACTCATGCGGCGGCACATAGGGGCATTTGGTCATGAAGCACATGTCGCAGAGCGTGCAGGCGTCCACGACCTGCTTGAAGTCCGCCGAATCGACGGAATCGAGCTCGCCGGTCTCGGATTCGTCGATGATGTCGAACAGCCGCGGGAAGGCGTCGCACAGATTGAAGCAGCGCCGGCAGGTGTGGCAGATGTCGAAGACCCGCCGCATCTCGCGGTCGATCTCCTCCGGGTCATAGAAGGACTCCTCGCGCCACGGGATCGGATGACGCGTCGGCGCCTCCAGACTGCCTTCGCGCATGG
>CAYYGH010000040.1:0-11828 GCA_964471405.1 uncultured Sphingomonadales bacterium
AAAGGGAGCGGCGGGGACGAGGGGAAAAGGGAGCGGCGGATGATGTAAAGTAGGACAGCCCCCCGGCAGGCGGACGCATCCAAAGAGGCCGGTGAGTGATGAAGAGAGGGGCAACGGCCATGAGGAGCGGCGGAAGGGCGGAGCATCTGAGGGCAAGGGATTGGATGACAAGGGAAAAGCTGGACCCGTCGCTCATTCCCGGCCCCGGCAGGCCGAGGCGCGTGCCGACAAGGCCGCCTGGTGCGCACCAGGAAGGCGGATGGCGCCGCGCCGAGTCCGGGAGATCAAACGGCGTGCCCCGATCCCGGAAGCGGTCATCACTCCACCCGGCCTCAGGAAGCGGGCTTGCGCGATCGTTCCTTCTGCCCGGGCTCGGCGATCGGGTGTGCTGGAGGCTCCTGCGTCCCGGCGACCGGCGTTCAGGGCTTCGTCGCCGTGATGCGCGCTCTTCAATGATGGGCCTTCAGCGATCAGGTGCCGGGGGCGGTTTTGCCGGATCCGTCTTCAGCGGCTGATTCCGGATTCCCCGGCCGGGACGTCCTGTCGTCCGTATGGGCCAGTTCCCATCCTCCCTTTGGGTTCTGGCGCCAGTACTTGCGCAGACGGGCAATTCCGGCTGCTGCCCGATAGGTGGCGCGTGCTCTGGCCACCGCCGCCTCATCCCCATCGAAGAGATAGGCTATCCGGCGAAAGTGCCGGGCCGCGGCCCCGGCAGGCAGGTCCGCCGGTGCGATGACGACCGCCACTTCGGCGCCATTGGCTGGCGGGTCGTCCTCCCAGCCGATGAGCAAAGGCTGATCGGCCTCCCGCCCCTCACCCACACGGCCGTGCGGGAGAAAGGCGTCCGGATCGAACGTCCACAGGAAACGGTCCAGCGTCTCCGCCATTTCCGCATCCGCACATTTGAGAAAAACCCGATCCCCCCGCTCAAGCAGCTGCGTCAGCAACCGCGGCAAGGCCCGCTCAAGCGGAGAGCGCGTCAGATGGAAGAACCCGATCTCCTCGACCACCCTCTCCTCCTGCTGCCTGCCAGCCGCATCGCAGGAAGAAGAGCCGCCGGCCGCAGGACCCGGGCAGGCGGAGGAATCCCCCGCCTGCTCCGGCCTTTTTTCTTCGGGCTCCGTTCCTGAAGAGCGGTCCTGCCCGCCCTCCGTATCCGGGTGGGATGCCGTCACCGCTTCTCCTGTTCCCGCACGAAGAAGTCGAGCAGCCGCACGCCCCAGCCGGTGGCGCCCTTCTCCCAGGTCGGGCCGTCCTTCTCCGCCCAGACGACGCCCGCGACATCGACATGCGCCCAGGGCACGCCGTTCGTGAAGCGCTTGAGGAACTGGGCGGCGGTAATCGATCCGGCCTCGCGTCCAGGCCCGATGTTCTTCACGTCCGCCGTCGGCGTATCGATCAGCTTGTCGTAGTTCTCGTGCAGCGGCATGCGCCAGACCTTGTCGCCGCTTTCGCGCCCGGCGGTCTCAAGGCCGGAGGCGATGTCGTCATCCTCCGTGAAATAGCCGGCATATTCATGGCCCAGCGCGATGATCATCGCCCCTGTAAGGGTCGCCAGATCAATCATCACCCGGGGCTTGAAGCGGTCCTGGGTATACCAGAGGGCATCGGCCAGGACGAGCCGGCCCTCGGCATCCGTGTTCAGGATCTCGATCGTCTGGCCGGAAAGCGAGGTCACCACATCACCCGGCCTCTGGGCGCTGCCGGAGGGCAGATTTTCCACCAGTCCCACGACACCGACGGCATTCACCGGCGCCTTGCGGCGGGCGAGCGCCAGCATGGTGCCGACAACGATCCCGGCCCCGCCCATGTCCCATTTCATCTGGTCCATGCCTTCGGAGGGCTTGAGACTGATACCGCCCGAATCGAAGGTGACCCCCTTGCCCACAAAGGCGATCGGGGCTTCATCCTGCCGGCCGCCGCGCCAGATCATCACGCCCAGCCGGGGCGCATGCACGCTGCCCTGCCCCACGCCCAGAAGCGCGTTCATGCCGAGCTTGCGCATCTCGTCCTCATCGAGGATTTCGACGACAAGCCCCTCCTTTTCAAGCTCGCGAATCCGGGCGGCGAAGGTTTCCGGATAGAGCACATTGGGCGCCTCGGCCACCAGCTCGCGGGTCAGCCGCACGCCGTCGAGCACCCGGGATATGTCATCCCAGGCCCGGGCTGCTCCTTCCGTATCGGCAGTCGCCACCTCGAGGAGGCTGACGGAAGGCTTCTTTTCGGCCGGCTCCTTGGTGCGATACTTGTCGAACCGCCAGGCGCGCAGGGTGAAGCCGGCCGCGATCTCGGCCGCCAGCTCGGCAGGGGAAAGGGGGCTCTCGATCCCCTCGGTGGCGAAACGCACGGTTCTGGAGCCCGACGTCAGCAGGGCGGCCGCGGCCGCTCCGCCAAGGGCCATCGCAGCCGGGCGGTCGAGCCGGGCTGCTTTGCCCTCCTTGTCGGCCGTGCCCAGAAGAAGAATGCGGTTCGCCGCAAGGCCGGCGGGAGCGACCACCTCCAGCCGCTCCCCCTTGCGTCCCTTGAAGCGGCTGGCCGCCACCGCCCGCGAAAGGGCGCCGTCCGTCTGTTCGTCGAGCGCAGCCGCCGCACCCCGAAGAGGGGCCACACCCGCCGTCGTGACCACGATGGCGTCATCGGCGCCGGCCAGATCCGAAACGAAACGCGTGTCCATGAGCATGATCCTCCCGTCTTGGCCCGTGCATGATGGATGATGAATCGGGGAACGCCGTCCCGTGCACCCGTCCGTCTTAGCCCCCTGCCCTCATCTCTGCCAAGAGGTTTGGAGAGCGCCGGCGTTTTCGGGAATGCCCCTTCCGGCAGGGGACGGACCTTGTCCGCCCCGCATGTTTCGGCTAGGCGGCAGAGGATCCGCCCTCAGGCAAGCGATGGGAGCGCGCACGGGAAGGACCATCGATCTTGATCACCGAGTCCGGCAGCCGGAGGACAGCTTCCAGAACTTCCCGCCCCTTGCGCCATCCTGCCGGGGTGCTGGCCTTGCTCCTGCTGGCAGGCGGCCTCGTGCTGATGGTGCCTTCCTCACGGGCACAGGCCCGGCAGGCGGCCCTCCCCGCCGGGAGCGGCCAGAGCGAAGCCCCGGTGCATTTCACGGCCGACGAGCTGCGCGTCGATACCGAACGACGGGTGATCGATGCCTATGGCCATGTGGAGTTGCGCCGGAGCGGCTATGTGCTGCGGGCCGATCACCTGCGCTATGAGGAAGCGACGGGGCGCGTGACGGCAGACGGCCATGTGGTCATCCTGGATCCGGATGGCAACCGCCTCGAGGTCGCCCGCAGCACGCTGGAAGCCGACCTCAAGGCGGGCGTGGTGGAAGCCGCCCGGCTGATCTTTCGCGACGGAGCACGGGTCGCGGCCCGGAAGGTGGTCCGCGACAGCAATGGCGACAGCACCTTCGAGAAGGCCGTCTACAGCCCCTGCCCCGTCTGCGATGCCCGTCCCCGCAAAAACCCGCTTTGGCGGCTGAAAGCCCTGTCCGTAACCCATGACCGGCGCCGGCACCGGATCGTCTTCCGCTCGGCCACGCTTGAGATCAAGGGCGTGCCGATCGCCTGGGTGCCCTATCTTTCGGTGCCGGACCCCACGGTCAAGCGTGCCCGCGGCTTTCTGGCTCCCGATGTCTTCAGCCGCGACGAGCTTGGCGTCGTCTTCAAGCTGCCCTACTATCTGCCATTGGGGAAGGATGCGGATCTCACGCTCACCCCCCTCATCGCCACCCGCGAGGCGCCGACGCTGGCGCTGCGCTACCGGCAGCGGCTTGCCCGCGCGGCGATCTCGCTGGAAGGGGCATTCACGCGTTCGCAGCGGCCGGGGGCGGATCTGTTCACCACGCGACCGGCTGCCGGACGGGGGTATGTCCTGGCGCGCGCCCGCCTGCAGCATGGTCCCCACTGGCGCTCGGATCTGCGCCTGCAGGCGGCCAGCGATGATACCTTCGCCCGCCTTTACGGCTTTGCCGATGCCGATTCGCTTGCCAGCCATTACCGGCTCACCGGCCGCGGTGACAGCTGGCGCGTGGATGCGGAGCTGCTGGGCTTCCAGGGCCTGCATGTGGAAGATCGGACCGGGCTGACCCCTCTCGCCCTGCCCATGATCACGCTCTCCTGGCACAATCCCGGGCCGATTGCCGGCGGCCGGCTTGGCGCGACGGTTTCCAGCCTCGCGCTGCTGCGCACGGCCGGTGCGGACAGTTTCCGCCAGTCGGCCAGCCTGAGCTGGGCCCGCGAGCAGGTCGACGGACTTGGGGGACTGTGGCGACTGGATCTGCTGGCGCGAGGCGATCTCTACGAGGTGGAGGATGCCCGCCGCATCGATGATCCCCTCTTTGCCGGGCAGGACGGCACGGCCTCCCGCACCATCGCTCTGGCGGCGGTCACCTGGCGCTGGCCGTGGCAGTCTTTCGCAAACGGACTCTATCAGCGGATCGAGCCGATCGTTCAGCTGGCCGCCAGTCCGGCACTCGGGCCGAAGCCCGCCATTCCGGACGAGGACTCCCGCAGCTTCGCCCTGCGTTTCGACAATCTCTTCGCCCTTGAGCGCGCACCGGGGCGAGACCTGTTCGAAAGCGGGCCGCGCATCACCTATGGCCTCGCCTACGAGCTGGCTGCCGGCGGGGTGACCCTGCGCGCCGGCGCCGGCCAATCCTATCGTCTGGCCCGCCTGGCCGGTCAGTTCCTGCGGGGAACCGGCATCGCGCGGCGTCGCTCGGACGTGGTGGCCAATGCCGGCCTGCTGCTGCCGGATGGCACCAGTCTCGTCTATGATGCCCAGCTCGACGGCCATACCCTCAAGCCGAAGCGCCATGAGATCTTTCTGGACAATCGTCTCGGGCCGCTGCTGCTGCGCGGAGGCTATGTGAAGATCGCACGCGACCTCCTCGTTCCCGACCGCGGCAATCGCGAAGAGCTGCGCTTTGCCGGCGCCCTGCAGCTGACGCGACGATTCGCGCTTACCGGCGGGCTGATTGAAAATCTCGCCCGCAATCAGCCGGTCGAATACGAAGCCGGCCTGCGCTATGAGACGGGCTGCCTTGAGCTTGGCTTTACCGTGCGCAAGCGCACCACCTTCGACCGCGACATCAAGCCCGGCACGGCCTTCATCTTCCGGCTGCGGCTGCGCAACCTCGGCTTCTGAGTCCGAAGAATTGCGCCCTTTTTCTCCTGTTCTCCTGACAGCGCAGCCGCCGCAGCAAGCCAGGCCCTCCTGATCCGGCTGCTGGCCGCAAACCGGCGATGCGCAGGCATTCATCACGAGTTCCAATGAGTCGCGGGCACGGCCCTGATCGGCGGAAGGGCTGTCAAGCCTAAAATCTGCTTGCTCCCGGCGCACAAGGGGCTAGAATTTGTGTCCGGCGAGGGAGGAGCCCCCAGATGCTGCGTCTCCAGCGGCAGGCCGGGGGCGCATGATTCCCGCCGGCTCTGTGGGAAATGTGACCGCAAGCCGGGCGATTCTCCCTCAAAAACAGGGCAGGCAATCACCATATACCAACAAGACGACCGGGGAGATCACGATGCGAATCGAGCGCCGATTCACGAAGGCGGGCGAAAGCCCCTACGCCGGCATCCGCTGGAAGAAGGCCAAGTCCGAAATCCGCAATCCAGACGGCACCGTCGTCTTCCAGATGGACGCTGTCGAGGTGCCGGAGTCCTGGTCGCAGGTGGCGACCGACGTCATCGCCCAGAAGTATTTCCGCAAGGCCGGCGTGCCGCAGGCGCTCAAATCCGTGGAGGAGCCGGACGTGCCCTCCTGGCTGTGGCGGCGGGAGGCCGACGAGGAGGCGCTCGCCAAGCTTCCCGAAGACCGCCGCACGGGCTCCGAGACCAGTGCCAAGCAGGTCTTCGACCGGCTCGCCGGCACCTGGACCTACTGGGGCTGGAAGGCCGGCTACTTCGATTCGGAGAGTGATGCCCGCGCCTTCTTCGACGAGCTGCGCTACATGCTCGCCCACCAGATGGCGGCGCCCAACTCGCCCCAGTGGTTCAATACCGGACTCCACTGGGCCTATGGTATCGACGGGCCCGCGCAGGGGCATTTCTACGTCGATCACACGACGGGCGAGGTGAAGCGCTCCACCAGCGCCTATGAGCGCCCGCAGCCGCATGCCTGCTTCATCCAGTCGGTGGCCGACGACCTCGTCAACGAGGGCGGCATCATGGACCTGTGGGTGCGCGAGGCGCGCCTGTTCAAATACGGCTCGGGCACCGGCACCAACTTCTCCAATCTGCGTGGCGAGGGCGAGCCGCTGTCCGGCGGCGGCCGCTCCTCGGGACTCATGAGCTTCCTCAAGATCGGCGACCGCGCGGCGGGCGCCATCAAGTCCGGCGGCACCACCCGGCGCGCGGCCAAGATGGTGATCGTGGACATCGACCATCCCGACATCGAGGAGTTCATCGACTGGAAGGTCCGCGAGGAGCAGAAGGTGGCGGCGCTGGTCGCCGGCTCGCGGCTTGCCAGCCGGCATTTGAACCGCATCATGGAGGCCTGCCACCGCCAGCGCGACCGGCTGGGCGAGGATGCCTTCGACCCGAAGAAGAACGAGGCGCTGAAAGCCGAGATCATCGCCGCCCGGCGCGCCGAGATCCCAGACAACTACATCTTCCGCGTCATCCAGCTCGCGCGGCAGGGGGCGACGGGCATCGATTTTCCCGTCTTCGATACGGACTGGGACGGCGAGGCCTATGCCACCGTCTCCGGCCAGAACTCCAACAACTCCGTGCGGGTGTCCGACGCCTTCATGGAGGCGGTGCACAAGGGCCTGCCTTGGAAGCTCACCCGGCGCACAGACGGTGCCGTTGCCCGCACGGTGGACGCCGGTGAGCTGTGGGAGAAGGTTGCTTACGCGGCCTGGGCCTGCGCGGATCCGGGCGTGCAGTTCGACACGACCATCAACGACTGGCACACCTGCCCGGCCTCGGGGCGGATCCGGGCCTCCAACCCCTGCTCGGAATACATGTTCCTGGATGACACGGCCTGCAATCTGGCCTCGCTCAACCTCATGGCCTTCCGCTCCGAGGACGGCCGCTTCCGGGTCGCCGATTTCGCCCATGCGGTGCGGCTGTGGACCATCGTGCTCGAAATTTCGGTGCTGATGGCGCAGTTCCCCTCCGCCCGCATCGCCGAGCTCAGCTACCGCTTCCGCACGCTCGGCCTCGGCTACGCCAACTTGGGCGGGCTGCTGATGTCGCTGGGGCTGCCCTATGACAGCGACGAGGGCCGGGCGCTGGCCGGTGCCATCACCGCCCTGCTGACCGGTGTCGCCTACCGCACCTCGGCCGAGATGGCCGAAGAGCTCGGCGCCTTTCCCGGCTATGCGGAGAACGCCGAGCACATGCTGCGCGTCATCCGCAACCACCGGCGCGCGGCCCATGGCGAGAAGACGGGCTACGAGGCGCTCCACACCCCGCCCGTGCCGCTCGATCACGCCCACTGCCCCGATGCGGGGCTGCTCGAAGCGGCGGTAAAGGCCTGGGACGAGGCGCTGGCGCTGGGCGAGAGGCACGGCTTCCGCAACGCCCAGGTCTCGGTGATTGCACCCACCGGCACCATCGGCCTCGTGATGGACTGCGACACCACCGGCATCGAGCCGGACTACGCGCTCGTCAAGTTCAAGAAGCTGGCAGGTGGCGGCTACTTCAAGATCATCAACAGGATCGTGCCGCAGGCCCTTGAAGTGCTTGGCTATTCCAAGGACGAGATCGAGGATATCATCGCCTATGCCGTGGGCCATGGCACACTTGAAGGCGCCCCCTTCATCAACCCCGAGACCTTGAAGGAGAAGGGCTTCGGCACGGCCCAGATCCAGGCAGTCGAAGAGCAGCTGGCCCAGGCCTTCGACATCCGCTTCGCCTTCAACCGCTGGACCCTGGGTGACGATTTCTGCCGCACCGTCCTGGGGCTCACGGACGAGCAGCTGGCGGATGTCACCCTTGATATCCTCTCCCACCTCGGCTTCAGCGAGGAGGAGATCGAGGCGGCGAACACCTACGTGTGCGGCGCGATGACGCTCGAAGGCGCTCCGCATCTGAAAGACGAGCATCTGCCCGTCTTCGACTGCGCGAGCCCCTGCGGCAAGCGCGGGAAGCGGTTCCTGAGCTGGGAGGCGCACATCCGCATGATGGCGGCGGCCCAGCCCTTCATCTCGGGCGCGATCTCCAAGACCATCAACATGCCCAATACCGCCACCGTCGAGGACTGCCGCAAGGCCTACGAGCTCGCCTGGCGGCTGGGCCTGAAGGCGATCGCGCTCTACCGCGACGGCTCCAAGCTCTCCCAGCCGCTCGCCTCCCAGCTCCTGTCCGCGGAGGACCTGGAGATCCTCACGGACGACGAGACGCCACAGGCCGAAAAGGCGCGCGTCATCGCCGAGCGGGTGGTGGAAAAGGTCGTGGAGGTCGAGCGCGTCGTGCGCGGCGAGCGCCGGCGGCTGCCGCAGCGGCGCAAGGGCTACACCCAGAAGGCCATCGTCGGCGGCCACAAGGTGTATCTGCGCACCGGCGAATACGACGACGGCACGCTGGGCGAGATCTTCATCGACATGCACAAGGAAGGCGCCGCCTTCCGCGCGATGATGAACAACTTCGCCATCGCGATCTCCATCGGCCTGCAGTACGGCGTGCCGCTGGAGGAGTTCGTGGACGCCTTCACCTTCACCCGCTTCGAGCCCTACGGCCGGGTGGAAGGCAACGACGCCATCAAGATGGCGACCTCCATTCTCGACTACATCTTCCGCGAGCTCGCGATCTCCTATCTCGGCCGCACCGAGCTCGCCCATGTCGAGCCGGAGGATCTGCGCCACGACACGCTCGGCCGCGGCGCACGCGAAGGAGCGGCGGGTGACGCAGATGGCAAGGAGGACGTGGCGGCCGAGGAGGTGCTCAAAAAGCTCGCCTCCACCGGCTATGTGCGCTCCAACCTCTATGTGCTGAAGGGCGGCGGCCGGAAGCAGGGCGCCGAACGGCCGGCCGAGGCCCGCAGCCATGACGAGACGACGGCCGACCACGGGCTCCAGCAGGCGGTCGGGCACGACATGGTCGTCGGCGCCGGCGCGGCAGACGCCCGCACGCTGGCCCGCATGCAGGGCTTCGAGGGCGATGCCTGCGGCGAATGCGGCAACTTCACCCTCGTGCGCAACGGCACCTGCCTGAAATGCGCGACCTGCGGGGCGACGACGGGCTGCAGCTGATCGCCGGTCCGTCTGCCTCCGGCCGGCTCCGATCCGGGAAGGGGGCGCCGGAGACGGAAAGAGCACACACGAAAGGGCGGCACCCTTGGTGGTGTCGCCCTTATTCTTCCGGAGTGTCCCGGCCGACCCGGGCGAGGAATGCCGGGGAATGCCGGCGGGGTGTGAAGACACCACCTGTCCGTGCCAAAAAAGGACGGTCTTCTCACCCGTTAACCAAGGATGTTTGAGCTTTCTTAAGAGCCGGGAAGGCACAAGGAGTGGGAAATGGCGGTTCCCGAGTCCTGTGGTCTCAGGCGGGAACGCGCGCAGCAACCACGCAAAACGGCGGGGTGGATCGTGTTGCAGAAGCTTGGCGCATCATCTCTGGCGGGCGCTGATCCGGCGCACCCGCCTTCTCTGCCTTCTCCTCCCGCCCTGCCCGCTTCGCTGGAGGCTCTGCGTACGGCCGTCGAATGCTGGCCTGTGCCGGCTCTTCTGTGCGCACTGCCGGATGGAGATCTGCCGCTGCAGGTGATCGCCTCCAGCCCCGAGGCGCACAAGCTGTTCATGACCACCCCTGCCGGTCTGCGCGGTGCCCTTGACCCGCCGGCCCGGCACGCTCTTGCGGCGGGTTTGCGGGCCTTGCGGGCGCGTCTGTCAAACGGAATGCATGAGGGACCGGAAGCCGCACCGGCCTCCGTGCTGCTGACCGTGGAAGACTGGCTCATCCACGGCAGCCGGATCGATGGCGAAGACGCCGCATTCATTCTCCTCACATTCCTGGATCGGCAGGGTGATGACCGCCAGGGGGACGCGAGCGGCCGCCATGACGGGCGCAGTCAGGATGCCTTGACCGGCCTTCTGGACCGGGACGGTTTTCTGGCCGCCCTGGAAGCGGCCCTTCAGCCGGTCCGGCAAGAGGGCGAAGAGACGGCCGCGCGTGCGGAATGTGCGGTGGTGGTGATCAATCTCGACCGCTTCCAGCGGGTCAACGAAAGCTTCGGCCATGCCCGCGGTGACAGTGTGCTGGCCGGCATTGCGCAGCGACTTGCCGCTCTGGCCTCCGATTCGCTGGCGATCGGGCGGCTCAATGGCGATGAATTCGCGGTGCTTCTGAAGGCGCATGGCGATGTCGTGGCAGCCGCGCGCAGCTGGGCGGAGCGCTTTCTGGAACTGATCGAGACGCCCTTCTCGATCGCCGAGGAAGAGGTGCATCTGTCGGCCTGCATCGGTATCGCCACCACGGCGACGGGCTCGCGTCATCCCACCGATCTGCTGCGGGATGCGGACGTCGCCGTGCATCGGGCGAAGGCGCGCGGGCGGGGCCAGATCGAGCTTTATGTCCGTGAGCGGCGGGTTCTGCCCCTCTCGCCCCTCCAGCTGGAAGCGGCACTAAGACGCGCCCTGCGCACGGGCGAGGGGCTGACCCTCGCCTATCAGCCGATCGTGGAACTCGACACGAGCCGCATTATCGGCTTCGAGGCGCTGGCCCGATGGCTCCATCCCTCGCTTGGCCCCATTCCGCCCGGAGAATTCATCCCGATTGCGGAGGATGCGGGACTCATCGATGATCTGGGTGAATGGGCCCTGGATGAGGCCTGTGCCACGCTTGCCGAATGGCGGCGGAAGTTCGCCTCGGCCCGGCGCCTGTCGGTGTCCGTCAATGTCTCGGGACATCAGTTCCAGGACCCCGGCTTCGCCCGACGGGTCTGCGACCGGATTGCCCGGCACGGCCTTGAAGGAGCCGCGGTGCGGCTGGAGATCACGGAAAGCGTGCTCATCCAGGATCCCGCGCTGGCCGCCGAGACCCTGACGGCTCTCAACGGGGACGGAGTCCTCATCGCCCTCGATGATTTCGGAACCGGCTACTCCTCCCTCAACTATCTGCACCGTTTTCCGATCTCGTTCGTGAAGATCGACCGCAGCTTCTGCCTGGATCTCGAACAGGAACCGGAACGCCAGCGCCTGATCAAGGGCCTGGCTGCGCTTGCCGACACGCTGGGGCTCGTGCTGGTTGCCGAGGGGATCGAACGCCACGCCCAGCAGAATCTGCTGCGCCGGCTGGGCTGTCGTCTGGGCCAGGGATATCATTTCTCGCGGCCTCTGCCTGCGGCCGAAGCGCTTGCGCTTTACATGCGCGAGGAGCGCGATGCGCCCCCTCGGAGGACATCGGCCGCCTCCTGATGTCTTGAAACCTCTTTCCTGCTCCTCATATCAGCACACGAACGGGCACAGGACTTCTGCGCCCGGCGAGAGCAGCAATCGGAGGAACGAACCATGGCGGAGCAGGACGCAGCAGCATCCGGGCCAGAAACGGAAGAAGCACAAGATCAGGCAACGCCGGCGGAGAGGCCTGCTGCGGCGGACGAATCCGCCAAGACAGCCAGGACGGCAAGCCGGCGCAAGAAGAGCACGAGCGGCAGCACGACGCGCAAGACGCGCCGGTCGGCCGCATCAGGCAAGTCCCGCAAAACGGCCGCACGCACGGCTGGCCGCAGCACCACGGGCAGCCAGGATGCCGATGCTTCCGCTGCTGGTGAGGGCGCGGATCCGGCGGCGGCAACCGCCCGCAAGAAGCAGTCTGCGCGGCTGAAGGACGACCTTGCCGAAACCGTCGGCGAGATCGCCGAGGAGGTCAAGGAAAAGG
>CAYYGH010000040.1:11928-28479 GCA_964471405.1 uncultured Sphingomonadales bacterium
CCGAGGAGGTCAAGGAAAAGGTCGAGGACCTCTCCGAAGAGGCCCGAGAGGCTCTGGAGAAGCTGCGGGCGGAAGCCCGGGAAAAGGGGCGCCGTGCAAAGGCGGAAACCGAAGACGTGCTCGCACGCGTCAAGCGTTCCAGCCGTGAGCTTTATGAACGCATGGGCGGATCCGAGCGGATCGTGCCGGTGCTCTGGCGGCTGGGGGCGTGGTTCGTTTTCGGTGCGCTCGCCGGGCTCGTGCTCGGCCTGGCCTTTACGATCGGTCTTGTCCAGATCCTCGTGCTCCTGATCAACGGGCGCCCCAATCCGCGGCTTGGAGACTGGCTGTCCTGGATGGGACGCTATCTCAATCAGATCCTGGACTATCTTAAGGCGGAAGGTGAAGCGCGCGCCCTGCCCTTCCCCTTCGGTCCCGCACCGGAAGCCGAGGAAGAAGACGGCGATCGGGCCGGCTCCTGAAGGAGGCCGTGCGGCCGCACGCGGCGTCCTGCTTGCCGTCTAATACCAGGGCCGGGGATCCCCGGCTGCCTGATGCAGAAGGCGGGCGGCCAGGCCATGGGCCTCGGCTGCGGGCAGATAGATGATCCCCGTGCGCAGACCGGCAAGGGCGATCGTCAGATGGGCCAGCTGCCGCCGCCGCAGCGCCGGTCCGGCCTGAAGGCGCACCCATTGGGTCTTGAACGGCCGGAAGAGAACGATCCGTCGGCCCAGAAGGCCGCGGGTGGTCACGACGAGATCCGCTGCCAGGGCATGACCACGAGCCTGGCGCAGACGCCGCAGCACGAGATAGCTCAGCCCACCGACGGCAGTCGTCGTCCCTGCTCCCGCGGCAAGGGCCACCCCCGCCGCATGCGCCGGCAACAGAAGGCCGGCCAGTCCCGTCCCCGCTGCGGCCGCCAGCACAAGCGCATAGCGCATCCCATGCACCACGAGAAAGGGCTCCGGCCTTCTCATCGCCGGGAGCGGCCAGGAGGCGCCGGGCACAAGCGCGGCAAGAACGGCCCCCAGCTCCGCCTCGCGGATGGCGGGGATGATGAGCCTTTGTTGCCGCCTGCCCTTCTGCGCCTGATTCTGCCGAAAGCCGCCGGCCTGGTGAAAGCGCAGTTCCCAGACCCCGAGCAGCCGGCCGATGACCGTCTGCCGCAGGGAGAGAGCCTGAAGTTTCGTCTTCGTGACCACGATCTCGCGCTTTTCAAGCAGGCCATGGCGCGCACGCCAGGCCCGCCCCTCGTCAACGAGAGCAAAGCCATGAAAGTGGACAAGGCTGCCCAGAACCGAAAGCAGCAGGATCACGGCAAGCAGCCCTCCCACGCCGCCCGCCACCAGAGCGGCCACCGCCGGCCAGGAAAGATCCGCAAGCGGGCCGAGCAGGGATTCCAGCAGGGCGACGAGAAGGCGCCCGGCCCTGTCCGGATTGCCCGCAAACAGCGATGCAAGAACACCGGCGAGCACCCAGGCGGTATTGCTGGCCAGCCCCTGGCGGATGAGGTCGCGGCTGGTGCGATGGACAAGAACGGCGCCTCGGCCTGCACAAGTCCCTCCCGCCTCGTCCGGGCGGGCGACCGGTGTCGCCCGGGAGTGCGCCTGCCCGTCGTGTCTATCCGCCTGCGGCAGCTGGGCGGCATGAACCCTGCGGGCGATGTCCTCGGCCAGGCTGCGGGAGATGGCGGGCAGAACGATCTCCGCCTGCTGGCTGCCGGCACTGTCAAGGGCAAGGGTGACAAGTCCGAAGGGGCGCAGATAGATCGGCGCGCTCATCCGCAGATTCTGGACCCGGGCGAAATCAAGATGCAGCCGTTCGCGCGAGAACACGCCCCGGCACAGCGTGATTGCCCGGTCGTCGAGCGCATAGCGGAAGTGCCACCACTGCAGAATGCCGCCGGCAACCAGCACAAGGCCCAGCCCCAGCCCAAGCCACAGCCACACGAGCCCATGCGGGTCGGCGGTGAAATGCACGGCCGCCGCCATGCCGGCGAAGGCCTGCCAGCCTTGACGCACCAGGGCCACCGCCCCCTTGATGACAAGCGGCAGCACCGCCAGCGGTGCGAGGCGCCGCCAGTTGTTCTGCGATGGCGTATGCGTCTCTGCCTGCCGCTGCTTCGTCATCGAACCTTGCCTCATGGCTGATGGTGTCCGTCGCCGTCCCTGTCCCTGTTGCGCATGTGCTGAAGGATGGTGTGTTCCAGGGCTTCCGCCCCTGCGGCCGACAGCCCCGGAATCGTGCAATCGGCACTGGATGCTCCGGCCGTATAGATCAGCAGGCTGCTCAATCCCCACAGCCGCTCCACCGGTCCCTGCCGCCGGGCCAGATGCTGGATGCGGGAAAAGGGAATCATCAGCTCCCGCTGCCAGAGCACGCCGGTCCGGAACTGGATGCCGTCCTCCGTCAGCCTGTATCCCATGCGCCGCATCAGGGCGCGCGTATGGAAAAGGGCAACCACGAGCGCAAGCAACGGCAGCCCCGCCGCCGGCACGAGGGCTGCATCATGCGCCTGTGAGAAGAAGAGGGAGCCGGCAATGATGAGCGCGATCACGCTGTAGGTGAGGACCTGCTCCATGACCCGCACGGCCGCATAGCCGCTCTCCGGCCTCTGCCACCCGTTCCCCTCGCCGGCACCGGCCGCCGGATCCGCGGCGACCGCCTTCCGCTCCCTGCCATCCGTCATGGTCGGCATCCTCCCGCCCCTTGCCGCAGCTGCGACAATCTGCCGCCTCAGGAAGCGGTCATGACATGCTCCGGGATGGCGGGCAAGGCCTCTTCCTGGCGCCGGCACCACGAGAAGAGCGGGCGGCATGAAGATAAAGACTAAAAAAAGTCGCTCTCCCCCTCATCAACCGGCACAGCAGGAGAGCTTGGCGACATCCTTCGTAAATGTCTGGGCGGCAAGCTTGAGGCCCTCGACCAGAGTCAGATAGGGAAAGATCGTCTCGGCCAGATCCGCAACCCGCATGCCGGTCTTGATCGCCAAAGCCGCCGTCTGGATCGTGTCCGCCCCATGGGGAGCGGCGATCTGGGCGCCAAGCAGACGCTCGCTGTCGGCCTCGGCAACAAGCTTGATCACGCCGCGCGTATCCCGGGCCACCAGCGCGCGCGGCACCTCATCGAGCGGCAGGACCCGGCTGACGACCGCATGACCGGCTGCGCGGGCCGCCTCCTCGCTCAGGCCGACAGCCGCAATTTCCGGATCGGTAAACACCACCCAGGGCATCGCATGATTGTCATAGCGATGGCGATTGCCGCCGAGGGCGTTCAAGGCCGCAATGCGGGCGCCATGGGCCGCCATGTAGACGAAGGGGTCGCGATCGGTGACATCGCCGGCCGCGTAGATTCCGGGGCGCGTGGTCTGCATATGGGCATCCACCCGGATCCGGCCGTCCGCCCTTGTGGCAATGCCCATCTCTTCCAGCCCCAGCCCCTCCGTATTGGCGCGGCGGCCGGCGGCCACCAGCAGCGCATCGGCCGTCAGCTGAAACCGGTGCCCACCCTGGTCGAGATCCAGCGTGACCCGACCGCCGCTGCCGGAGACCGCCACTACCTGCGTCTCCTCATGAAGCACGATATCCTCCGCCTGGAAGGCCTTCCGCAGGACGCTGCGGATCTCCGGCTCGGCCGCAGCCAGGATCGGTGCCATGTCGACGATGGTGACCCGGGCGCCGAACCGGCGAAAGGCCTGCGCCAGCTCGCAGCCGATGTAGCCGCCGCCGAGGACGACGAGATGCGCCGGCAGCCGGTCAAGAGACAGAGCCGTGGTGCTGGTCAGATAGGGCACCTCCGCAAGGCCGGGAATGGCCGGAATGGCGGGCCGGGCGCCGGTGGCGATAATGACGCGGGGACATCTGACGATCTCGTCGCCGATGGCCACGCCGCCATCGACCAGCCGCGCCCGCCCCTCGCGATAGGTGATGGTGGGATAGGCCGGCAGCAGATCCACATACTTCTTCCGGCGCAAAGCGGCGACCAGCTCGTCCTTCTGGGCCACCAGCGCCGACCAGTCCACAAGACGCCCCTCGGTCCGGATGCCGGCAAAGCGGCGGGCATGGCGGACAGCGTGAAGAGCTTCGGCGGCCCGGATCAAGGCCTTGGACGGCACACAGCCGATGTTGACGCAGGTGCCACCGATCGTCCCGTCACCGATGAGCAGGACGCGGGCTCCCTGCTCGGCCGCCGTGATCGCGGCGGAAAACCCAGCCGATCCGGCTCCGCAGACGACGAGGTCGACGTCTGCACCCGCCGTACCGCAGCCGCAGGAGGCGGAAGCCGCCGTCCGGTCTCCATCCTTGCCGTTTCGGGTCATGGCCCGCGTCCTTTCCTGTCTGAAATCAGGCGGCAGATCATGGGGGGATGGCCGCTCCCCTCCCCCGCTTCCGGAGCGTGGACCGGATGTGCCTGCCGATCGTCCCGGCTGATGCAGCGGATGCCGTCAGCGGCGGTCCGCCGGCGTTTCCTTGCGCAGGGGCGTTGCCGGATAGCCGTGCTCGGTGCTGGCCCTGGCAATGGCGGCCGGAGTGGTCCGGGCGTCATCATAGACCACGACAGCCTCCTTTTTCTCGAAGGAGACCGAGACGGTCTTCACCCCCTCCACCCCCTCCATCGCCTTCTTGACGATGAAGGGACAGGAGGCGCAGGTCATGTTCTCGATCCTGAATGTGACCCTGCGTTCCTTGGCGATGGCCCCAGCGAGACCAAGACCGGTCAGAACGCCGGCCATGGCCAGGACGGCCAGGCCTCTGCCGATCCGTTTCATCATGCTCATCGTCGTTTCCCTTCCTTCCTCTTCCTGCCGCCCTTTGCCGCTCCTTCAGCCGAGGATGAGCGGAACCAGCCAGTCCCAGATCGCCGCCAGCAGAGTGAGAGCGGCCGAGATCCACAGAACGATGCGAGTCACCCGCTGCGAGGCCGGCGTGCTGCATGCATCACCATCCGCACAGACCGGCCGACGGAAATGGATCTGATAAAAGCCGATTGCCAGCATGAGGACGGCAAAACCCAGAAAGGCGGGCTTGTAGGGGGCAAGCGCCGTCAGATTCCCGATCCAGGCGCCCGTAATGCCCAGAAAGAACAGCAGGAGCGGCAGAACGCAGCAGCTGGAGGCCAGCAGAGCCGCCACCAGCGCCGTCCAGCCGCTTGCAGCCGCCATGTCCCGACCGCCGCTGCCTTGGCCTGTCGTCATCGTTTCCGCCTTTCCCGTCTGCTCGTGGCCCATCGCCTCACCCACCCCCTCAAGATTGCTCACCGGCCCGGTATCACCTCCTCCCGTTCTTCCGGCAACCGCGATCCGCCACACGGCCATCTCGCTGCCGGGACCGGGAACTTTCGAGTCGCCTTTTCCGTCTAATCCCTGTAGAAGCTACAGGGTCAAGCCTTTCCTATCCTTCCTCGCGGTGGATGGGGTCGGCCTGCCCATCGCATGGCCTCAAGAGGGACGAAGGGGAAATCGGGTGCCTAGGAAGGGGAAGAGGAGATCCGGCCGCGCCCCCATGGCAGGCGGCCTGCAGCGACGGGATCTTGCCCGCCTGACCGGCGTGCATCCCGAGACGATCCGCTATTATGAGCAGATCGGCCTGCTGCCGAGCGTCCCCAGACGAAGCAACGGCTACCGCATCTATGACGCGCAGCATGTGCGTCGCATCCGGTTTGTCGCGCGCGCCCGCGAGCTGGGATTTTCGCTGGCGGAAATCCGCACGCTGCTGGCGCTTGCCGACGGCAGCGAGAGCAGGGACTGTGCCCATGTCCAGGCCATCACCCGTCGCCATCTTGCCCTCGTGCGGGAACGGATCCGGGATCTGGAACGCATTGCGGCGGTGCTGGCTGCCCATCTTTCCCGTTGTGCGCAAGCCGCCGAGGCGCCATCCTGTCCCTTTCTGGAAACCCTTTTTACGGCGGAAGGGACCGCACAGGCCGCCTCCCCTCTTCAGGACAGGAAAGACGCACAGCCGTGTCCGTGAACACGCTCGATTACCTGCTTCTGATTCTGCTTGGCGGAATGGCGGCGTTCCTGGCCCTGGCCGCGCGGCTGCGGGTGCCGCCGATTCTGGCCTATCTGTTTGCCGGCCTTGCGCTGGGACCGGGCGGGCTTGGCCTCGTGCAGGATGACGAGGCCTTGCGCAAGCTCGCCGAGATCGGCGTCGTCCTGCTGATGTTCATGATCGGACTCGAATTCTCGCTGCCCCGCCTTCTGGCGGCACGCCGGGCCGTCTTCCTGGGAGGAGGACTGCAAGTTGTGCTGACAGGGCTGGCGGCCGGTCTGATCGCCCGGATTTTCGGGGTTCCGCCGGCAGGTGCGGCGGCCATTGCCGGCATGGTGGCGATGTCATCGACGGCGCTCGTGCTCAAGCAGTTGGCCGATCAGGGGGAACTGGCCAGTCATCATGCCCGTTTCGCCATCGGCATTCTGCTGTTCCAGGATCTGGCGACCGTGCCGTTTCTGGCCTTCATCGGCGCGGCGGCCGCGGGGCCGGCCGGCGAGGGAGGAGATGTCCTTGCCATCCTGGGAGAGGTGGCCCTCTCACTGGCTTTCGTGGGCGTGCTGGGCTATGTGCTGCGCCCTCCCATTCGGCATCTTCTGATCGCGGTCGCCCGCCTGCGATCGCGCGAACTGTTTCTGGTGACGGCGCTGCTGCTTGCCGTCGGGGCGGCCAGTCTCGCCCATCTGGCCGGGCTTTCCCCTGCGATCGGTGCCTTCCTTGCCGGCATGGTGGCCGGAGAAAGCGACGTCAAGGGCGAGATCGAAGAGGATATCCGGCCGTTTCGGGATCTGTTTCTGGGCATCTTCTTCGTGACCGTCGGCATGCAGGTGGATGTCGGCGCGCTGCTGACCAGTCCCCTGCTCACGATCGGCCTTCTTCTTGCGCTCGTTCTTCTCAAGGCCGCGATCGTGCTCATTGTCGGAGCGGCAGTGGGAGCGGCACGGGACGTGACGCTGCGCACGGCCCTCATTCTGGCGCATGGCGGGGAATTCTCCCTGCTGATCGGCACCCAGGCCACCGCTGCCGGCATCCTGCCGGCGGACATCGCACCGCCCCTGCTGCTTGCGCTGACGCTCTCCCTCGTCCTGGCCCCGAGCCTCATTCTCCTCAGTCGCTCTCTGGTGCAGAGGATCTACCGCGGATCGAAGCATTCCGCGCTTGCCCGCACGCTTGCCGATCTTGATCGCCAGAGCGACCTGGATGAGCATGTCGTGATCGCGGGCGCCGGCCGGGTGGGACGCGTCGTGGGAGCCGTCCTCAAACGGCTGGAGATCCCCTGCCTGCTTCTGGAGGCGGATGTCGACCGCTTTCGCGAGGCCCGGCGGCTCGGGCTCAATGTGATCTATGGAGATGCCCGGCGGGCACGTGTGCTGGATGCGGCCGGCATCGCCCGGGCACGGCTGCTTGTGATCACCTTCGACGATCCCCAGGGTGTTCAGCGCATCATCCATCATGCCCGGCGCCGGCAGCCGGCCATCGAGATCTATGTGAGCCTCACCATGGAGGAATACCTGCCCGCCATCCGGGCCCTCAAACCCACCGCCGTCTATCCGGAAGCCGAGGCGGCCGGGCTGGCGCTTGCGGATGCGGTGCTGGCCGCCCTCGGCCGCTCGGCGCGGGAGACCACGCGTCATCTCCAGGAGATCCTGGCCGCGCTCGGCCATGCCCCCGATCCGCAGGATGAGGCGGACACCCGCGCGGCCTCGTCGCATTGACGGACGCCGAGGAACGCTCCGCCAGCGACAAAATTACCGAACGACTTTTGTAAAAAGACCTGCTAGAGTCCTTTCCCTTCCGTCATATTGGCGGACGAACGGCTTCATTCGTCCCTGATCAGGAAAGGAGGGACGCAGGAATGGCTGATCGTGGATCACGCGGGTGCTGGCAGAAGGCCATGGTGGCGGTGATGGCCGGCGGCCTGTGGGCGCTCGCAGCGGCCGTCACGTTCCATGGACATCGCGCAGAGGCCGAGCGCGGCCGGATCCTGACCCGCGACGATATCATCGCCGCAGTCCAGGAGGCCCTTTCCCGCCAGAACGGCCTGCCCGGCTCGACGGCCCGTCCCCTGGCGCTGCGTCGGCTGCTGTCGAACTGCCAGATCCTCCTGGAAGAGCGCCGCCCGGAACCCGGAACGCCGGAAGCCGAGCAGAAGCGCATGAAAATGGTCGGCTGGCTGCGCTGCTAGTGGAGCGAAAACGGCCTGCGGCGCGGCCCGCATGAAAACGGCGGCCCGTTTGTCCTTCTCTTCCGTGCGCCGCTCTCTTTCCTCTTTGCGGACGGCACGACGGAAGCACCTGCCGGGAAGCGGAGCCGGATTCCGCCTGCCGGGCAGGCCGCGCTCCTCGCCGCACAGGGCACAGGGCAGCCGCTATTCCTTCTTCTTGCCGCCCGCATCCGGCTCGGAAGCCGATTCGGATACCACGAAGGGATCCTTCAGCTTGCGCAGCATGAAGACGAGGATCAGCGTGTCATAGCGTGCCCGCTCGGGCAGATTGGCCGCCCCCGCATGGCCGCCTTCGGTATTCTCGTAGTAGAGCACCTCCTGGCCCAGGGCCATCATGCGCGCGGCCATCTTGCGGGCATGACCGGGATGGACGCGGTCATCCAGCGTCGAGGTGATGAAGAGAATGGGGGGATAGCGGACTCCTTCCTTCAGGTTCTGATAGGGAGAGTAGGTTTCAAGAAAGGCCCGCTCCTCCGGCTTGTCGGGATCGCCATACTCGCCGATCCAGGACGCACCGGCAAGCAGCTTGTGGTAGCGCAGCATGTCGGTCAGCGGCACACCGGCGGCCACGGCACCGAAGAGTTCCGGATAGCGCACCATCGTGGCCGTCACCAGCAGGCCGCCATTGGACCGGCCGTAGATTCCCAGCCGCTTCGGGGTCGTGACGCGCCGGGCCACAAGGTCATAGGCCACCGCCGCAAAATCGGCATAGGCCTTCGGGCGATTCTCTTTGAGTGCGGCCCGATGCCAGCGCGGGCCGAACTCGCCGCCGCCGCGGATGTTCGCAATCGCATAGGCGCCACCCGCCTTCAGCCATTCAATGGCCATTGGCGAAAGGTATTGGGGAGTGAGCGCGATCTCGAATCCGCCATAGCCATAAAGGATCGTGGGCGTGGTGGCATCATGCGGCATGTCTTTGCGGTGAATGAGGAAATAGGGGACCTTGGTGCCGTCTTCGCTTTCGGCGAAAAACTGATCCACCGCATACCGGCTGGCATCGAAGCGGGGCGGGAGCGCCTTGATCGCCTCGGGCTCGCCATTCTCCTCGATCACATACAGGGTATCCGGCTTCAGGAAGCTTTCGTAGTTCACCAGCACGGCATCGGTGAAGGGATCCGCCGAGACGACCGAAACCGTACCGTCACCCGGCAGGGAGACGGGCCGCAGCCGCCAGCCGCCGGGAGCGCGCACCGCCTCCACGAGCCGGCCCTTCACATTGTCGAGAATGGCGATATAGACGCCGTTGCGCCCGATCGTGGCATCACGCACCGTCACCCGCCGGCTGGGGGCCATCACGGTCGTCGCGCCGGAGACGTCGCCTGCGATCAGGGCCTTCAGCGGTATGGAGACCACCGAGCCTTCCGCCAGACGGCCGGCCGTCTTGCCCGGCGCCCAGGCCGAGCGCAGCTGCACGATGACATGGCCGTCGAACACCCCCTTGAAATCGACGTCATCCGGCAGGGGAAGCCTGTGCAGCGTCCCATCATCGCCGACATGATAGACCGTCTGATGGAAGAAGTCCGGCGCCTGGACCACGAAGGCCTCACGGCTGCCGTCGGCGGCATGCTCCACGACAGGGAAGACGAAGGCATCCGTTTCGGCCCCGGTGAAGATCGTGCGCGCCTTTTCCAGCGGCTCCCCCCGTGTCCAGATCCGGATCGTGCGGGGATAACCCGAGGTGTTCTTCATGCCGCCGCCATGCGGTGTGGCGACCAGCAGATGGTCGGCATCCAGCCAGGCCAGCCACTGCTTGCCCTCGGGCAGCCGGAAGCCGTCGGTGATGAAGCGACCGGTGCTCGTGTCGAACTCGCGCACCACCACGGCGTCACCGCCACCGCGCGAGAGCGAGACCATGCAGCGGGTGTAGGCGGGCGGCAGACAGCTTGCGCCCTTCCAGACCCAGTTCTCACCCTCCTCGGCGGCCAGCTTGTCGATATCGAGAAGGATCTCCCACTGCGGCGAATCCGTCTTGTAGGAGGCAAGCGTCGTGCGCCGCCAGAGACCCCGGACATGCTCCCGATCCTGCCAGAAATTGTCCACATTCCCGGCCCGCAGCTGGCCATAGGCGATCCGGTCCGGTGACTGGTAGATGGCAAGAATGCGATCATAGGCCGGTTGGTAGCGGGGATCGCCGCCCAGGATCTTGAGCGTGCGCTCGTTCTGCTTGCGGACCCAGGCGAGAGCCTTCTCACCCTGAATCTCTTCCAGCCAGAGATAGGGATCCCCCTGTTGCTGCTTGCTCCCGGTCTGTGCCTTCACGTCCGCCTGCTTCCCGCTCTCATGTCCGTTCTGCTCGGCCGCATTCCTGTGATCACCGCGATCACAGCCCCAAAGCCCCAGGCTCAGGGCGCCTGCCAGGCACGCCGCACCAACCGCCCTGGCAAGACGACCGGCCAGCCGCTGTCGTTGCATCGCCATTCTCTTCCTCCCATGGACCACGGCCGTTCCCGAAGCCGTTTCACACAGCCCGCATCCTTCCCCCATCGGCGGTGTTGTTTAGGACAAATGCGCGCCCTTGCCCAGAGGCTTGTGCCCATGATGAGCGAAAGTCGGAGATCCCGGCAGGAGCCCCGTCAGTCCGCGATCACGATGCTGCTGAACAGCAGGCGCTGTTCCTGCCGGTCATCGCTGTCGCCGGCATCGGGGGCGGCATGGTGAGAAGCAGGCCGCACCGAATCGGACACCGTTTTCGCACAGCGCTCCAGCAGACCGTGAAACCGGCTCTGGAGCGTGAGGCCGCCGGCAAAGCTCGGCAGATGGCCGTCCAGCCCCAGAACCAGTGTCATGACCAGGCGGTGGACGACGGGTTGCCGACCCAGGATGTCCACCACCCATTCGATGCTGAGCGCCGGGGTCTGCCGGCACCAGCAGGGATCGCTCCGCAGCCGCCGGACGCAGATGCGATATCCATGGCCTTCGGCCGCAAGAAAGGTCCGGCTGCCGGCAATAGGCTGGCGGATCGGCCGGATGGCGCCGGTCTCTTCCGCCTCCGCCGTCCGGACCCGGGCAACGCCAGCGGCTGCCTGCCGCAGGCCGTCCTCATCCTGCTGCCCCCTTACAATGACCGCAGGGGCCTGGCAGACCGCCGCCCCCCGCTCTCCCTGATGGGCGCCGGCCGGCATCGGCCGCTCCTCGCCGGCAAGGGCCTCTTTTGCGGGATGAGCGTGAGCCGAATCGGTGCCGCCGATCTTTGCAAGATCGCCGGGAGCCCCCGACGGGATTGGCCCGGTCAGCAGTGTTCGCAATCTGCCCGCGATTGCCGCCTCCCAGTTGCGCAGCAGCGCGGCCGTTTCATAGGCTGTCATTCCTGCCCTCCTCATTACGCGAAGCCCCCCTGGCCTTCGCTCTTGCCTTCTCACCCATGGCGGCCCGACCCAGCGCCGCGCGACCCTCACATGACAAGACTGTGAGGTACTCATATAATGCCATTACGGCACAAAATACAACCTTGTATGCCAATATGGTTAAAATTGCTCGTCCGTCTCTGTTTCCCTTCCACCCTCTCGTTACACCCGCTCGCCTTCCCTTGGAGGGGAGGCGCCGAACTGACATGAAGCGAAACACGCCAATTCAGGGTGCGCCATTAACTTCTTATACTACTGTGAGTTGGCCAAGACATATATCGGATTATTCCTATTAGCAAGCGTTTTTTTCCTATTGTGCGAATCGCCTGACTCTCCTAGGCTTTTCCCATGCAGGCCGCTGAGGACGGACAGCGTGATGAGGAAAATTTTCGCCAACGCCTGCGTGCGCTGCTCGCGACGCGGGCGGATCTGAGCTGTGCCGGGCTGTCCCGGGCTTTGGGGCGCAACCACGCCTATCTTCAGCAATATCTCACACGTCGCAGTCCCCGCCGGCTGCCGCTTGAGGACAAGCTGGCTCTGGCCCGGATCGCGGGCGTTGCACCGGCAGAGCTCGGCCTGCCCTCCGCGGGCCTTTCTCCGGGTGCATGCGTCTGTCAGCCGGCCGACATGCCGATCTTCACGCCCCGGCGACCGGAAGCCTTGCGGGCGTGGGTGGACGGGCTGGCGCGCCATCCGGGAAGCCCGCCCGGACCCTCTCGGCAGACGTCTCGCCGGGCCGGAAGCCCTGCCCCGGCCTCGGCACCCGCAACCTTGGGGGAATGGCTGTCAGCGGCCTTTCCGGAAAGCGTCTTCGGCTTTCTTTGCGCGGACAATGCGCTCGCCCCTGCCATCCGGGCCGGCGACCTGCTTTTTGTCGATGCCGGTCAGCGCCAGCCTCACGATGACGGGATCTACCTCTGTGACCTGGAGGCCGGTGGCATTGCGCTCAGGCGGCTCTTCCGGCGGTGGCCGCACCGGATTCTGCTGGTTGCCGACAATGCGCCCCCGGCGGCGGCCCAGGAGATTCCGCTGGCGAGCCTGACCGTGCTCGGGCGTGTCATTGCCCTCCATCGCCCTCTTGCCGGCAACTGGCCCTGCTCTGTCGGGCAAGGGCGGGCAGCGGATGCAACCGGCAGCCCCCCGCCGCGGGCTGCGCCTTCCCGCAGGCGGCCGGGCGAATAGGCACCGGCGCCCAGCCGGCCGCCGGCATCCGGTCAGCCCTTCCGCCCGCGACCGGAGTCGCCCGAGCGGCCGGCACCCCGGGACCGCCGCTGGGCGGCGGTGATCCGGGCCCGCACCTCCGGCTCGTCGAAGGCCCGGACAAAACGCTCTTCTTCCGCCGCCACTTCATCCGCCCCCATTCCGCCATCCGTGCCGGCAAGCGCATCGAGGCTCTCCTTCAGGGCGGCCAGGCTGCGGGCCGACAGCCCGGCGATGTCCCGGGCCATGTGCAGCGCCGCCTCCTGCAGGGCGCGCCGATCAGGACAAACGGTCTGGACCAGGCCGTGCGCCTGCGCCCAGCCGGCATCGCGCGGCGCAGCAGTCAGCAGCAGCTCGCGGGCGGCCGCTTCTCCCGCCAGGCGCACCAGACGGGCCAGATCCGCCCGGGGATAGATGACCCCCAGTTTCGCAGGCGGCAGGACGAAGCGGGCGGATGGTGCAGCCAGCCGCAAGTCGCAGGCCAGGGCGAGCGACAGGCCGGCTCCCGCGGCTGCACCGGCAATCTCGGCGATGGTGACGAAGGGCGCCGCGGCCAGTGCCGCGGTGGCGGCCGTCATCGCACGCCAGTGGCGCCGGCGCAGCGCGGCGTCATCCAGCATGGCGATGAGCTCGTCAAGATCCACGCCTGAAGCGAAGATCCGCTCATGCGCGCTGCGGAGGATGAGAACACGCGCACCATCCCGCTGCGCCGCTTCAAGAAGCGTCGGCAGCTGCGCCCACATCGCGGTGGTGAAGGAATTGCCCCGCGCGGGGCGGTCGATGACGAGCTCGGCCACACCGCTCTCGCCGACCGCAAGCCTGAGGGGCTTTCCGGCATCCGCTTCCACGCCGACCGTCCGCTCAGCTGAAGGCCTGCAGGCCGGTCTGGGCGCGTCCCAGGATCAGCGCATGAATGTCGTGCGTGCCCTCGTAGGTATTGACGGTCTCCAGATTTACCATGTGCCGGATCACGTGATACTCGTCCATGATGCCGTTGCCGCCCAGCATGTCGCGGGCCATGCGGGCGATCTCCAACGCCTTGCCGCAGGAATTGCGCTTCAGAAGCGAGATCGTCTCGGGCGCAAGCCGGCCCTCATCCTTCAGACGCCCGGCGCGCAGACAGGCGGCAAGGCCGATGGTGATCTCGGTCTGCATGTCGGCGAGCTTCTTCTGGATGAGCTGGGTGGCGGCCAGCGGCTTGCCGAACATGATCCGGTTCAAGGTATACTCGCGCGCAATGTGCCAGCAGGCGGTCGCCGCACCCAGTGCCCCCCAGGCGATTCCGAATCGCGCGTTGTTGAGGCAGCCGAACGGGCCTTTCAGCCCCTCGACATGGGGCAGGAGGTTCTCCTCCGGCACGAAGACGTCATCCAGCACGATCTCACCGGTAATGGATGCGCGCAGGCTCATCTTGCCCTCGATCTTGGGGGTGGCGAACCCCTCCATCCCGCGCTCGACGATGAATCCGCGGATGCGGCCGTCGGTGGAGCACTTCGCCCAGACGATCGCAATGTCCGCGATCGGGGAATTGGTGATCCACATCTTGGTGCCCTTGAGGCGCCAGCCGCCGTCCACCTTCTCGGCCCGCGTCTTCATCGAACCGGGATCCGAGCCGGCATCGGGTTCCGTCAGCCCGAAGCAGCCGACCATCTCGCCGGTGGCGAGCTTCGGCAGATATTTCTGGCGCTGTTCCTCGGTGCCATAGGCCCAGATCGGATACATCACCAGCGAGGACTGCACGCTCATCGCCGAGCGGTAGCCCGAATCGACCTTCTCGATCTCATGGGCGATCAGGCCGTAGGCGACCGAAGAGACGCCGGCGCAGCCATAGCCATCGATGGTCGGCCCCAGCAGGCCGAGTTCGCCCATCTCGTTCATGATCTCCCGGTGGAAGATCTCCTTCCTCGTTGCCTCCAGCACCCGGGGCAGCAGCTTGTCCTGCGCGTAGGCGCGGGCGGTGTCGCGCACGAGGCGTTCTTCTTCCGTCAGCTCGTCTTCAAGCAGCAGCGGGTCCTGCCAGTTCATCTTCGGCCAGGCAGGCGGCCGGGAGCGGCCGGCGGGCGTGGAACGGGCATGTTCGGACATGACGTGATCTTCCTCTTCGCCTTCATCGATCGGGCGGACCGCACGCATCGCGCACCGGCTCCGATCGACCACTGGTTCGACCTGAGGCGCACCCGTCTCATGCGCGCAGGCACCACCATAGCCGATTTTTGCGCCGCAACAATCCCCCTTTGCCGCCGATCCGGAAGTGCACCTGGCGGCCGCTTTCGCCAAGGAGCAGGCAAGAGGGCTCTCAGGAAAGATAGACGTCGAGCACGCCGAGCGGCTCCAGCGCCTCCTTGACGCGCGCCTTCGCCTCTTCCGGCAGCGCGGCAATGGCTTTTGCGGTCATCTGCCGGGTCTTTTCCGCATATTTGCGGGTCTTCATGCGCGTCGTGCCATAGCCGATATCGATGGCCAGCCACTCGCGCTCCTCGGCCAGGGCCTTGCGGTTGGCGCGCAGGAAGGTGTGAAAGGTGAGCCCGACATACTGCAGCAGCGGAGCCAGGGTCTCGGCGAAGACGTCCTCCTGCGGCCAGGAGGGCGCCGTGGATGCGCGGGTCTTGCGCAGACGCGGCGCATAGTCGGCCACGCCGGCCGCATGACGCTCGATCAGACGGGCCGGAATCGGATCCCGCAGGAAATGGCCGATGAGGGCGCCTTCCAGGGCGAAATCCGGCAGGGAGGGACGCGGCCCCAACAGGAAGTCCTCCCATTCCACATGCTGGGCGATGAGCTGCATCAGCCGGATGAACTCGCCCTCCATTTCTTCCGCATGGCGACGGTCCGCGCCGACATTGCGGCAGACATCGGTGCCCCAGGACTTGAGCATCTCGCGCAGCTTGTAGACCATCTCCTCGCCTTCCGCATCGGGCTTGGCATCGCCGGGAAGCCCGATCTGGTTGAGGGCGATTTCGGTGCCGGAGGTGTAGATGCCCGTGTCCATCATCCAGCGGAAGTGCACGGCCTGGCGCGTGGGCCATTCGTCAAAGAAGTCTTCCAGAATCCGGCCGGCGACATGGAGGACGGGATGCGTATCGATGGGGGGCAGCAGCGCGGAATCCGGAAAGCGCCGGTCCATCTCGAAGGCGATCGGCGTCGAATCCCAGAGCCATTCGCGTTCGGGGGTGACCACCACGGGGATGAGCCTCGTGCCCGCCCGCTTTTCCACTTCGGGAGCGGCGGTGAGCGTCTTCCAGCGATATTCGTGCGGGATTTCCTTGTAGCGGAAGAAACCCAGCACCTTCTGGGTGAAATAGGACGGATCCAGCCCGTAGATCACATACGCCTTCCCACCGGCCTGCCGGCCGCCCGGCTCTTTGGCCACATCCTCCTTCTCGCTCATCACGGCCTCCCTTGCCCTGTCGTCGATCCTGCCCCTGCCCTGTCTTCGCCCACCAGCGGAGCCGTCTGCAAGATGTCGAGCAAGGCGGCGGTTTTCAAGATGTTTCACGCATACCGCCAGGGGACGCTTGCCTGCCGGGGCAGGAAGTCCTCATGATGGCCCAAGGTGACGAACGGCCCATGATGAAGATGCCCGGCGGATGATCGGAAGCGGCAAAGGAATGGACGGCCGATGCCCGAGGGTGTGGTGCGCTATTTCAGCTGGAAGCGGGGTTACGGGTTCATCGCCAGTCCCGCCTGGCCGAAGGACATCTTCTTTCACGTCTCCGCCGTGCGCCAGGCGAGGATAACGAGGCTCGAACCCGGCATGCGTGTCGCCTTCACGCTGGAAGAGGACGCCCGCCAGCCCGGCCGGGTAGTCGCCCGG
>CAYYGH010000041.1:0-22720 GCA_964471405.1 uncultured Sphingomonadales bacterium
GGAGCGGGAGATGCCGGTGAATGACAGGAAGAAGAGAGCAGGCGCCGGGAAAGGGAAGAAGAAGGTGAGGGAGGAGAGGATGGCCGGCAGCCGAGGGGGAAGGGCCGGGCGTTCAGGGCCGGATCGGCGGGGGATGGCGCGCGACCGTTACCGGCCGCCGAGCCCGAGGGCGGTGCGCATCAGGTGGTAGACCGCATTCTGCTCCATCACCCCGCGGGCGAGCCGGGCGCCGGGGCCGGTGGCATAAAGCGGCACGTCTTCGCCCGAATGCGTCTCCGCCCGCAGCGGGATGGCCGCTTCCTGGCGGTAGTCCGGATCCTGCACCTCGGCATCCCGGGCATTGGCGGGAAGCTGGCGGCCTGCGCCAGGACCGTTGAGATAGCCGAGCGTCGTATACGGCCGCCCGTCCGCGGCCAGTGCGACCGGGTGATGGCTGTCCGCATCCGGGCGGATGCGGCGCGACAGGCCGAGAATAGGATTGCCCCGCGGCGGATAGCCCGCGATGGTGAGGGTGTGGGAGTGATCCGCCGTCACCAGCACGAGGGTATCGGCAGGATCGACGAGAGCAAGGGCACGGGCGACCGCCTCGGCAAAGGCCCGCCCCTCATCGAGCGCCCGGAAGGCGTTGCCGGCATGGTGGGCATGGTCGATCCGGCCGCCTTCCACCATCAGGAAGAAGCCGTGCGCGCGCCCGGCCGTGCGCGCCTGAAGCAGACGGATCGCCGCTTCCGTCATCCGGGCGAGCGAAGGCTGGTCGAGCTTGCGGGTGCGGCGGTCGTGGTCGAAGGCGAGATGCGAGGGAGCAAACAGGCCGAGAAGCTGGCTGTCCGACGCAGGGGCGAATTGCGCAAGCGCGCGCGCCGTCGTGACGACCTGCCGATGATTCCCGGCCGCTTTCCAGGCCGCGATCAGGTCCCGTCCGTCCTTGCGTCTGCCGCCCTGTGATGCGGGCAGGAAGCTCGCGCGTCCGCCGCCCAATGCCACATCGATCCCGTCGCCATGCGAAAATCCGGCGAACTGGGCCGCGATATCCCGGCAGCCGGCCTCCCGCGCGGATTTGGGCATGTCCGCATCCGCTTCCCAGTCCCGATCGGGGGCATGGGCATAGGCGGCCGCAGGCGTGGCGTGGGTGAGTCGCGTGGTGGTCACGATCCCGGTCGCAAAGCCGCGGTCTTCCAGCTCCTCCAGGATGGTCGGCACGGGCTGCATCGCCCGGCAGTCCCCATCGGCGCCGGAGCGGATGGCCAGCACACCGATGTCCGTCTTGATGCCCGTATAAAGGGCACTGGCGGTGCCGGCCGAATCGGGAACCTGGGCATTGACGTTGTAGGTCTTGACGAGCGCAGTATAGGGAAACCGCTCGAAAGGCAGCACATATTCCTCACCGGGCAATCCCTTCTGCTGCCCCACGTAAATGCGCATGGCGGTCACCGTGCTCACCCCCATCCCGTCACCGATGAACAGGATGACATTGCGCGCCCGACGGGTGAGCGGCGTGGCGGCGAGCCGCTCGGCGATCGCCTGCCGGCCCGGTGCCCAGGTGGGATCGGACAGGCGGGGATCGCCTGCGGAGTCCGCTTCCGCCGCCATCGCCGGTGCGGCCGGAATGTCCGCCAGTGCGAGCAGGACGGTGGCGAGGAGGAAAAGACGGCCGGCCCGCAGGATGCTGCGCTGTCCCCTGTCCCCTTGCCGCTTGTCATGATGCATGGCCATCTCCTCCCTGCCTCCAGCGTTGCCGGGTGACGGATTGCGTGACGGAACCGTGCCCGGCCGCTATCATGCGCATGTGACGCTTGTCTGACAAGAATCGGGATCATCTAGCCGGGATGGGAGAGAGGCCATGTCCACGCGCTCGCTGGGTTTGAGCGACAGGTTGCAGGAATATCTGCTGGCTGTTGGTGTGCGCGAGACGGATGTGCAAAGGCGCCTGCGCGCCGTCACCGACAATCATCCGCTTTCGGTGATGCGCTCGTCTGCCGAGCAGGTGGCCTTTCTGCAGCTGCTGCTCAAAGCGATCAACGCGCGGCGCGTGGTCGAGGTGGGCGTGTTTACGGGCTATGCCACGCTCGGTTTTGCGCTTGCTCTGCCCGAGGACGGAATCGTCCATGCCCTCGACATTTCGGCCGAATTCCCGGCGATCGGCCGGCCCTTCTGGGAGGAGGCCGATGTCGCACGCAAGATCGATCTGAGGATCGCGCCGGCTGCCGAGAGTCTGGCGGCGCTGAGGCGCGAGGGGCTGGAGGGACTTGTCGACTTCGTCTTCATCGATGCCGACAAGACCGGCTATCTGACCTATTACGAGGAGGCGCTTGCGCTCCTGCATCCGGGCGGAATCGTGGCGGTTGACAATGTGCTGTGGTCAGGGCGCGTGATCGATCCGGGCGCCGATGATCGGGATACGGTGGCCATCCGCGCCTTCAACGAACGGGTCAAGGATGACAGCCGCGTCGATCTGGTGATGCTGCCGGTGGGCGATGGCCTGACCCTTGCCCGCAAGCGGTGAGCGGCGAGGATCGCGCTTGCGGGCTGCTCACGGAAAGATCAGGCCGGCTGGCCAGCCGGGCTGTGCTATCATGGTGGCGAAAGGCCTTTGCGGCGGTCATGCCGCAGGTGGCGGCCATGGAGGAGAGGCGAGATGGCGATCCTGGAACAGACGCAACACGAGTCCACCCCCGCATCGGCGGATGCGGATCCCCGTCAGCGGATGGAGGATGTGCTGCGGCGCCAGCGTGCGGCCTTCGAGGCCGAGCGCCCCGTGCCGCGCAAGGTCCGCGACGACAGGCTCAGGCGCACCATCGATCTGCTGAAAACCCATCAGGACGCCCTGGCGGAGGCAATGAACGAGGATTTCTGCGGCCGCCCGCCGCTCATGGGCAAGTTCGCGGACGTGCTGCCGGCAGTCAAGGCGCTCGCCCATGCGCGCAAGAATCTGCGCTGGTGGATGCGGCCCGAGCGGCGCAGCGTGGACTTTCCGCTCAATCTGCTGGGCGCGAAGGCCTGGGTGTCCTGGGAGCCGAAGGGGGTCGTCGGCGTCATCAGCCCGTGGAACTTTCCCGTCAACCTCACCTTCGCGCCGCTGGCCGGGATCTTCGCGGCCGGCAACCGCGTCATGATCAAGCCCTCAGAATTCACGCCGGCCACCAGCGCGCTGATCGCCGAGCTCGTCGCGCGCTACTTCGACGAGACCGAGGCCGCCGTGTTCACCGGCGGCCCCGAGGTGGGTGCGGCCTTCGCTTCGCTCGCTTTCGATCATCTGCTGTTTACCGGCGCCACGGGAATCGCGCGCCATGTGATGCGGGCGGCGGCCGAAAATCTCGTGCCGGTAACCCTGGAGCTTGGCGGCAAGTCGCCGGCGATTCTCACGCCCTCGGCCGATCTGGATCGCGCGGCCTACCGCATCGTGGCCGGCAAGATGATGAATGCGGGCCAGATCTGCCTTGCTCCCGACTATGCGCTGGTGCCGCGCGACAAGCAGGACGCCTTCGTCGCCGCGGTGGAGGAGACCGCATCCAGCCTCTACCCGCGCATCAAGGACAATCCGGACTACACCTCCGTCATCAACCGCCGCCACAAGGAGCGGCTGCTCGGCTATGTGCGCGATGCCGAGGAGAAGGGAGCCACCGTGCGCGTCGTGAACCCGGCCGGCGAATCCTTCGATCCGGAGGACAACAGCAACGTCCTGCCGCTTCATATCCTGACTGGCGTCACCGACGAGATGACGGTGATGCAGGAGGAGATCTTCGGCCCGCTGCTGCCGGTCGTCGGCTACGACAGCCTGGATGATGCCATCGCCTATGTGAACGCGCATCCGCGCCCGCTTGGGCTTTATGTCTTCGGCGAACGCCGGGAGGAGATCGACGCGGTCCTCTCGCGCACCATCTCCGGCGGGGTGACCGTCAATGACGTGATGTGGCATGTGGCGGTCGAGGACCTGCCCTTCGGCGGCATCGGGCCGTCGGGAATGGGCGTCTATCACGGCCGTGACGGCTTCCGCACCTTCTCGCATGCGCGCAGCATCCTGCGCCAGCCGAAGATCGATCTGCTGAAGCTCTCCGGCGCCATCCCGCCCTATGGCAAGGCGCTTGAGCGCACGCTGAAGATGCAGATGAAGGGCTGAAGCCGGGACCGGCGCCCCTTTCGTGCTTGTAGACGTCCCCTTCCGGCGCTAGGCTGGAGGAGAGCGGGTTTTCCGGAACAGCCGCCGTGGTTGAAGGGTGCGTCATGATGGGGGTCGTGCGAAGGACGATCGGAGCCGGTCTGCAGGTCGTCGCTGTTGCCCTGCTTGTCACGGCCACGGCGGCACAGGGAGCCGATCGGCCCGTGCCCCAGGCCACCCGGCAGGAGAAGGCGGAAGCGGCTGCCCCTGTCGAGAAGGCATTCCGGGAGCTGGTGCAGGAGAGCATCGGCCTGCTTGCTCCCGCAAGCGGGCGTGCGGGCGGCGAGATCGACTTCGCGCTGATTCTCGGGATCGATATCGATCAGCCCGTGGCCTTTTTTGCGGAGCCGAAAAAGGCCGTGATCGCAGCGGGGCTCGTGCGGGCTCTGCCGGGGGTCGATGCCTGGCTTGCCCTGCTCGCCCGGCTGGAGGCCATGCGCGAGAGCGAGCCCGGCCTTGCCCGCCACAAGCGCTTTACCGTCAAGGCCGTCCCGCCTTCGGATGCTCTTTACCTGGGCGGCACGAATGATCCGAACCAGCAGATCGTCCGGCGCAGCACGCAGACGGCCATGGAGGCCCTGCGACGCAAGCGGATTCCGGCGCTCACGCCCGAACAATGGCTGGAGCGCCAGCAGCGGATCGATGCCGCCGCCATCGAAATTCTGCGCAAGATGGGATTGGGTGCCGATGCTCTGCTGCATCTCTACCGCGCGGTGGCCGCTGCCGGCGGCGTGACGCTGGAGAGCGCGGATCCCGCCTGGCGAGAGCCCATGACCCGGCATCTCGCCTGGCTGGAGAAGCATGTCGGTCCCGCCCGGCCGCTGCCCCAGGCGGTCGCGGCGCTTGCACCGAAGCTTGCGCGGGTGCAGGCGGCTCTTGCCGGGGATGGTCCCTCCGCGCCCTGAAGCAGCGGGCCCGGCCTGCTGCAGGGGCGGCATGTGGGCGGCGGGCGGATCCGGCCTGACAGCCTCGCCGGAACGGGTGTTGCCCGTGGCCTGCTGGGGGGCAGATGGCGGAACGGCCGGAATTGCGGAGCGCAGTTTTCGTCATGCCACGGCTTTGCCACATCCATCCGCAAGCTGAGGACTGCGGGCAGGGGGCATTCCTCCCGCGGCCTGTCAGGGCGCCGGCCGGCTTGTGCCCGCTGCGGGAATCGCCTATGGCGTGGGAGGAAGAAGAGTGCTGAATGGATGCCGGCCACAGCAGGGCGGCGGAAGAGGCGGCAGGGAGCAGGCGATGCACAAAAGGGCCTTTTTCGGATGGATGGCGGCCGGTCTGGCGCTGGCGCTGCTTTCAGGCTGCGGAGGCGGCCGGGATGTGCCGGATGCCTTTGTCGTCGTGGAAAAGCGCCCGCTCATCGTGCCGCCGGATTTTCAGCTGCGTCCGCCCGAGCCCGGCAAGCCCAGCCCCATCGACATCCGTCCCACCGAAGAGGTGCTGAATGCCCTCTTTCCGGATCGCGACAAGAAGGTCCCCTTTTCTGCCGGGGAAAAGGCCCTGCTCAAACGGGTGGAGGAGCGCGCCGGCGCACCGGTACGGGCGGATGCCCGGGCGCAGGTGAGCAGTCTTGAGACCCATGTCGTGCGCAAGGGGCCGATGGTGGCCGAGCTGTTGGCCCTGCCGCCACGCAGCCTCAAGAGCGATGGGTCGACCATCGAGCGGGTGCGCTCTCAGCCGCAGACTCCCCGGTGAGCGTGATGGAGGGGCCATGTCCGCCCCGCGCATCAGACGGCTGGACGAGGCGACGATCAACCGCATCGCGGCGGGCGAGGTTGTCGAGCGGCCGGCAAGCGTCGTCAAGGAGCTGGTCGAGAACGCCCTCGATGCCGGGGCGCGTCGGATCGCGGTTACGCTTGCCGGCGGCGGCATCGCCCGCATCCTCGTGGAAGACGACGGCTGCGGGATGAGCGCGGAGGAGCTTGCCCTTGCCGTCGAGCGGCATGCCACGTCCAAGCTTGCGGATGCCGCCGATCTCCAGCGGATTAGCAGCCTCGGCTTTCGCGGCGAGGCGCTGCCTTCGATCGGGGCGGTGGCGCGGCTTTCCATTCGTTCCCGGCGGCAGGAGGGAGGAGAAGGGGCCGAGATCCGGGTGGAAGGCGGCCGCATCCTGCCTGTCAGACCGGCCCCAGCCAATCCCGGGACGCGGGTGGAGGTGCGCGACCTGTTCTTTGCCACGCCGGCCCGCCGCAAGTTCCTGAAGTCCCGTCGCAGCGAGACCGCAGCCTGTCTTGACGTCCTGCGTCGGCTGGCGATGGCTCACCCCGGCGTGGGCTTTGTGGTTGAAAGCGAAGGCCGCCGCGTGCTCCAGCTGGCCCCGGCGGAAGAAGAGGATGTCTCGGGCATCGGCACCGGCGATCGGATTGCGCAGATTCTGGGCGAGGAGTTCATCGCAAACGCCGTTCCCTTCACCGTTACACGAGGCGAGGTGCAGCTTGCCGGTTGGGCGGGATTGCCGACCTACGCCCGGGGCAATGCGCAGCAGCAGTATCTTTTCGTGAATGGGCGTGCGGTGAAGGACCGCCTGCTGTTCGGCGCCCTGCGCGGGGCCTATCGCGATCTTCTGGCCGCCGATCGGCATCCCGTTGTCGTGCTGGCAATCACCCTGCCGCCGGAAGAGGTGGACGTGAACGTGCATCCGGCCAAGGCGGAGGTGCAGTTTCGCGATCCCGGCCGGATCCGTGGCCTCGTGGTCTCGACGCTGCGGGAAGCGCTGGCCCGGGCCGGTCACCGGGCGGCGGTGCGAAGCAGGACGATAGCGGCGCCGGCATCCGCCCCGGCGGTGCCGGGATCATCCACCGCGCCGGCTGCGGACAGGACCGTCTTCGCCGAGGCGGAAGACCGGTGGGAGCCGGCTGCGCCCGCCGTGGCGCGGGAAGCGGTGGCCGTTCTTGCGCAAGAGGAGGGGCCGGCGGGCGAAGACGATGCCGCCGCCCACCGCTTTCCGCTGGGAGCGGCCAGGGCCCAGGTCAGGGATACCTACATCATCGCCGAGACGGCCGAGGGGATCGTGATCGTCGATCAGCATGCCGCTCATGAACGGCTGGTCTATGAACGCATGAAGGCGGATCTTGCAGCCGGCGGCATCCGCCCGCAGCTGCTGCTCGTGCCCGAAATCATCTCCTTGCGACCGGAAGAGGTCGCCGAGCTCGTGGCGGCCGCCCGGCGTCTCCAGCCCCTGGGGCTGGTGATCGAGGGGTTCGGGGAGGATGCCGTGGCCGTGCGGGCGGTCCCGGCCGAGCTGGCCGGTCGTCTGGATATAAAGGGGCTGGTGCGGGATCTCGTGGATGCCCTGGCGGATGACCGGACCGAAGAGGTTCTGGAAGAGCGGCTGCTTGCCGCACTCGCCGATCGCGCCTGCCGTTACAGCGTTAGGGCCGGACGCCGGCTGACCGCAGAAGAGATGAACGCCCTGCTGCGTCAGATGGAGCGCACGCCATTTTCCGGCCAGTGCAATCACGGGCGTCCCACGCATATTCATCTGACCTGGCAGGAAATAGAACGGTTGTTCGGGCGCAAGTAGCGATTGCAGCGGCCGATGCGGCCACCTTCCGGCGGCCTCCTCGAAAGGCGGGTGGAGCGGGCGGCATCCCGCCTCCTCATGCGCCCTCGGACGGGCTGTCACAAGAGGGGCCGGTGGTCCACCGCAGGAAATGAAGCGCCGCGCGGCCGCAGCGCCGATGCGCCAGCTGCTGCCAGCCATCGGGGCAGCGGAGATCTTCCCGGCCGTCCGTTTCGGCGATGACGAGGCTTGCCGGTGTCACCCATCCCGCGGCGGCCAGGGCCGTCAATGTCGGCGGAATCAGGCCGGCTCCATAGGGGGGATCAAGATAGAGAATGTCATGGGGCCTTCTGGCGGGAGGAAGCTGCCGGGCATCGCTGCGCAACAGGGAAACCGCCTGGTGCTTTTCCAGTCCGCGCAGGCGGGCAAGATTGCTTTCGAGCAGCCGCAGATGGCGCGGATGCGATTCCACGAAAGTGACATGCGCGGCCCCGCGTGAGAGGGCCTCGATGCCGACGGCGCCCGTGCCGGCGAAGATGTCGGCAAAGCGCGCGCCGGCCACGGCGGGATAGCGGGGATTGTGGGCAAGAATGTTGAAGAGGGTTTCGCGCAGCCGGTCGCTTGAGGGACGAAGAGAGTCGTCGGCCGGCGCCTTCAGTTTCAGCCCCCGCCAGCGACCGGCGATCACCCTCATGACCGGCTCTCCCCGGCAGCGCGGGTCTTGTGGCGGCGCCGGCCCTTCTTCCCGGGCTTTGCAGGCCGGGGCCGCGCCCAGCGTTCGGGCGACCAGCCGCGGGCATCAAGGAGGGCGGTGCGGATCCGCTCCGCCCCCGGCACGCTTTCAAGCAGGGCCAGCAGCGTCTTCTGCGGGACCTCCTCGATCTCGCCCGGGGCGAGGCTGCCGAGGGCAACGGGGCCGTATGCCACCCGGATCAGCCTGTTGACCTCAAGCCCCACCGCCGCGAAGGCGCGCCGGATTTCGCGATTGCGGCCTTCCCGGAGTGTCACGACAAGCCAGTGGTTGCTGCGGCCCGAGCGCTCATGCGCGATCATCATCGGCCGAAAGCGCTCCCTGCCGAGGACAAGTCCGGCCCGCAGGGGGGCAAGGCGCTCCTCGTCAAGAGGACCATGGACTCGCACGCGGTAGCTGCGGGCGAGGCCGCTTGCCGGCAGCTCCAGCAGACGCTTGAGCTCTCCGTCATTGGTCAGCAGCAGCAGGCCTTCGCTGTTGATGTCGAGACGGCCGACGGGTTTGAGAGCCCGAAGCTCGGCCGGCAGCAGGTCGGCCAGCGTGCGCCGGCCCTCCGGGTCGCGCCGCGTCACGAGCACGCCGCGCGGCTTGTGGAGCCGCCAGAGCCTCGGCGGCTCCGGCTGTGGCGCCGGCCGGCCGTCAACGGTCACTCCGGACAGGTCCGGCAGCCTGAGCGCGGGGGTGGTGACGCGTTTGCCTGCGATCGCCACACGGCCTTCGGCGATCATGCGCTCCACCTCGCGGCGCGAGCCGACGCCGGCCCGCGCGAGCAGCTTGGCGATCCGCTCGCCGGTCCCGGCCGGCTCCGGTGCCACCGGCCGCCCGAGGCGCGCATCCGGCATTCGCTCTTGCGTCATGTCCCGTCCCAGGGTTTGCGTCCGTCTGCCATGCCTGCCGTGGTGACGGGATCATCATGACGGCAATCCTCGGGCCGGCGCAACCGCCGCCGCGCATCGCCGTCCGGACCCCGCCGACCTGACGGCCGGCCCGGCTCCGTGCCCTGTCATCCGCGGGCCTGATCACCCGATCCACCAAGCAGCCCGGCCAACTCCGGGCGGCGGTGACGGCGACGCAGGGTGGCTGGATTCGCCGCTTTCGCGGCGAATGACGACGAAAGAGAGCGTCGCCCGCCAGCGTCTTTTTGGCACCGGTTGGCTCGACCGCCGGGGCCAGCTCCCTTCCTCGTCATCCGCAGACTTGATCGGCGGATCCACCTTCCCTTCTTCGTCATCCGCCGACTTGATCGGCGGATCCAGCCAAAAGCGGGGCCAATTCCCGGCACCGGGGCTGGCACCGCCGCCGACTGGGTTCGCCGGTCGAGCCGGCGAACGATGCGAGAGGGAATGCCGTCACCGCCGGTGCGCTCTTCCAGTCACCACGCCTGATGGGCGGGTCCATCGTCACCCGCCGGCCCCCTCTCTCTTCGTCACCCGCCAGCACCCTCTCTCTACGTCACCCGCCGGCCCCATCTCTCTTCGTCACCCGCCAGCTTGACCGGCGGGTCCAGCGGGATGGGAAACAATCCCCGCCGCCGGAGAGTCCCACCATCGGCTGGGTTCGCCGCATCTGCCGGCGAACGATGCGAGAGGGAATGCCGTCACCTCCAGCCGGGTTCGCCCATCTGCCGGCGAACGACGCGATAATGAGAGCGGCAACGCCCCGTGTTTCCCGCCGACGACCGATGGCCGATGCCCGACGGCCGGCCGTTCAGGCCGCGCCGAGGCGCTGTTTCAGCCGCTCTTCGATCTTGGCGAAGAACTGCTCGGTGGTCAGCCACGGCTGGTCCGGGCCGATGAGCAGCGCCAGATCCTTCGTCATGTAGCCGGCCTCCACCGTCTCGATCACCACCTGCTCGAGGGTTTCGGCAAACTGCTCGACCTCGGGCGTGCCGTCCATCTTCCCGCGATATTTGAGCCCGCGCGTCCAGGCGAAGATGGAGGCGATGGGGTTGGTCGAGGTCGGCTCGCCCTTCTGGTGCTGGCGGTAGTGGCGCGTGACGGTGCCGTGGGCGGCCTCCGCCTCGATGGTCTTGCCGTCCGGCGTCATCAGCACCGAGGTCATCAGCCCCAGCGAGCCGAAGCCCTGGGCCACGACATCCGACTGCACATCGCCGTCATAGTTCTTGCAGGCCCACACGAAGCCGCCCGACCACTTGAGCGCGCAGGCCACCATGTCGTCGATCAGCCGGTGCTCGTAGGTCAGCCCCTTCTCGGCGAAGCGATCCTTGAACTCGCTGTCGAACACCTCCTGGAAGATGTCCTTGAAGCGGCCGTCATAGGCCTTCAAGATGGTGTTTTTGGTCGAGAAATAGACCGGATAGCCGCGCTCGAGACCATAGTTGAAGCAGGCGCGGGCGAAATCGCGGATCGAGCTGTCAAGATTGTACATGCCCATCGCGACCCCCGGGCCGGGAAACTCGTAGACCTCGTATTCGATCGCCTCGCCGCCGTCCTCCGGCTCGAAGCGCAGGGTCAGCCGGCCCTTGCCCGGCACCTTGAAGTCGGTGGCCTTGTACTGGTCGCCGAAGGCATGGCGGCCGACGATGATCGGCTTCGTCCAGTGCGGCACGAGCCGCGGGACGTTCTTGATGATGATCGGCTCGCGGAAGACGGTGCCGCCCAGGATGTTGCGGATCGTGCCATTGGGCGAGCGCCACATCTTCTTCAGGCCGAACTCCTTCACCCGCGCCTCGTCAGGCGTGATGGTGGCGCATTTGACGCCGACGCCGTATTTCTTGATCGCCTCGGCGGCCTCGACGGTCACCCGGTCGTCCGTCGCATCGCGGTTCTGGATGGAAAGGTCGTAGTATTTGATGTCGATGTCGAGATACGGGAGGATCAGCCGCTCCTTGATCCAGTGCCAGATGATCCGCGTCATCTCGTCGCCGTCGAGCTCGACGATGGGATTCTTGACCTTGATCTTCGCCATGGGATCCTCTTCGCTTCCTGTCTCATCCTGATTCGCGCAGGCCCGGACTGCGGGCGGGGCCCGCGACTTTCAGCACAAAGACTTGGCCGGTGTAAAGAGAGGGCGGAAAAGGGCCGGGACCTATCCGAAGCCGGGCAGGGTCCACAGCGCATCAATACCATCGACGAGGGTGAACAGGGCAAGATGCTGCGGGGCGATGAAGCCCTCCCGGCTTGCATGGCGCAGATAGGCCACAAGCGGCGTAAAGAACCCTTCCAGATTGACAAGAATAATCGGCTTGGCATGGATGCCGAGCTGGGCCCAGGTCGTCATTTCGACGAATTCATCGAGCGTGCCCAGCCCGCCCGGCAGCACGACGAAGGCATCCGCGCGGCGGAACATCTCGGCCTTGCGGGTGTGCATGTCGGGCACGCGCACGAATTCGGTGACCTCCTTGAGCCCCACCTCGAGGCGGTCGAGGAGCTCGGGAATGATGCCGACCACACGGCCGCCTTCCGCCAGCGCCGCCCGGGCCAGCACGCCCATCAGGCCGATGGAGCCGCCGCCATAGATGATGGTGATTCCGCGTGCGGCAGCCTGCCTGCCCAACATTTCCGCGGCAGCCCGATAGACCGGTCGTCGGCCTTCATGCGACCCGCAGAAGACGCATATGCTGGTGATTCCGCCTTCCTGCCCGGCATGATGGTTCTGTGTGGTCATGTCCTCTTTTTCCGCCTTCTCATGCCTCATGTTCCGACCGTCCCGGGACCGGAACCGGTTCCTGGCCTACAGCATGCGCCCGGCCGGATGAAGAGAAGATTACCCGTGATCGCAGGCCGCAGGGGACCGGTATCATGCAGCCGTCATTCAGCCCCGGTTCACATGCCGCCCGGCAGAGTGGGTGGGGCCTCCCGCACGACCCGGCGAGGTGAGCTGAGCGAACCGGGAAAATGGGGGCGGGAGCGCGTGATCTCTTGCGCCGGCAGCCGGCCCGGCGCATAAGCACCGGAAGGGCCGCGCAGGCGATGAGGCGAATGAGGGTAGACTAGATCTTGGCGATGGACCGCCCCCTTCCGATCGCGAAGGATGCTCCTGCCCATCCGGGCTGGCAGCGGTGGCGTTTCTGGGTGGTGCTGGCGATGGTGGCGCTCGCGCTCGTCGGCCTGGCCACCTATCGCGCCCTCCATCAGACCCCGCAGCCGGCCGTCTCCAAGCATCAAGGCCAGCAGGCGGGCCAGCCCGCCGCCGGTGATCTGCCCAGCTTTGACGTGGTGCGCATTTCCCGTGGGGGCACGGGGGTGATCGCGGGCCGGGCTGCGCCGGGCGCCAAGGTGGCCATTCTCGTCAATGGCAAGACGGTGGGCGAGGTCACGGCGGATGCGCGCGGCGAATGGGTCTTCATTCTGGAGGAGCCGCTGCTGCCGGGCACGGCGGAACTCTCCCTCAAGGCCGTTCTGCCTGACACAGAGGCGGGAACCGGCAACCGGCCGGGTGCCCGGGCAGGAGAAAAGCGGACCGTCGAGTCGGATGACGTGGTGGTGGTCTCGATCCCGAAACGGGCCGAGCCGGAGCGATTTGCCGCCGACCGCAAGAATGGCGTCCTGGCCGTGCTGACCCCCAAGAATGGCGAGGGGGCAAGCCGCGTTCTCCAGCGGCCGGGAACGGCGGCCCCCGGCGAGATCGGCGAGCAGCTGGCCGTCGATACCATCGACTACGGCCAGGATCGCATCCCGGTCTTCGCCGGCCGCGGGGTGCCGCGGGCCGTGGTCCGAATCTATCTGGACAATGTCTATCTTGGCGATGTGCGGGTGGACGACAATGGACACTGGGAGCTCAAGGCCACGCAGCCTCTCGTGGAGGGAGAGCATGTGCTCCGCCTGGATCAGCTGCTGCCGGGCAGTGACAATGTGGAGCTGAGAGTGCTGCAGCCGTTCTCGACCGGTGCCGCACCCGACCCGAGCCGGGCAAAGCAGGCCGTGGTCGTGCGGCCGGGCAACACCTTGTGGGGAATCGCCCGCAAGCTCTACGGCCGCGGCGTGCGCTATACCCTGATCTTCCAGGAGAACGCCGAGCAGATCGCCGACCCCGACCTCATCTATCCCGGCCAGGTCTTCAAGGTGCCGAGCGGCGAACGGGAGGAGGGCGAGCCCGAACGGCCGCCCGCTCCCTGAAGACGCCTTCCGCCCCGGCAGGATCGGGGGAATGCCGCAGCCGGCATGCCCTTCGGCCGGCTCTGGCACGCAGCTTGCCTTGTCATGGGTGAAGTTCGGATTGCGGCCGGATGGATTCGGTCCTGCTCGGCAGATCTTGCCGATGCGGATCGCATCCCGGGCGGAAAGGAGAACCGGCGGGAATGGCGCTCAACGGCATCATGTTCACCTCGTTGACGGGGCTTCAGGTGTCACAGGAGGCCCTGCGGGTCACCTCCGACAATATCGCCAATGTCAACACGCCCAACTACGCCCGTCAGGCGGTGCGCCAGGAAGCGGTGCTGGCCGGCGGCAAGTCGAACGGTGTGGACATCCAGGCGGTTGAACGCGTGGTCGATCGCTTTCTCGAACGGGCGGCTCTGGGAGCGACCTCGCAGGCCGAGCGCAGCAGGACGATGGCTCTGCTGCATGACCGTCTGCAGGCGGCGCTGGGGCGTCCGGATTCGGAAAGCAATCTGTCCGCGCGGATGAATACGCTGTTCGAATCGCTGGGCGCTCTTGCACTCAATCCGGGCGACGCGGTGACGCGCCAGCAGTTCCTTGCGGATCTTGGCGCCTATACGGCGGAAGTGTCGCGGATCGCCTCGGCCATCCAGGAGCTGCGCGGTGATGCGAGTGCGGAAATCACTGCGCGCCTGCCCGAGGTCAACGAGACGATCAAGGAGATCTTCGATCTCAACCGCGATGTCGTTCAGCAGAAGGTGCTTTCCGGCGAGCCGGGACCGGCCGAGAATCAGCGTGATGCGGCGCTTGCGCGTCTGGCGGAGAACCTCGACATCCGGGTCATCGAGAATGACGACGGCTCCGTGGATGTGGTGACGACGAGCGGCGTCTCGCTCGTATCAAAGGCCAGCTATGCCTCCTTGAGCTACAAGGGGCCGGGCAATGTCACGGCCGGCACCCAGTTCCCCCCCATCACCATTTCGCGCATCAATCCCTTTACGGGCCAGCCGACCGGGACCGTGCGGGAGCTGGATGGAGACATCCGCTCCGGCGCGTTGCGGGGGCTCCTGGACATGCGGGACAAGGATCTCGTCAACCTTTCCCTCGCCCTGGGCGAGCTGGCCGCACGCGTGGCCGACGAGATCAATGCCGTCCACAATGCAAACACCGCCGTGCCGCCGCCCAATACGCTGACCGGCAATGTCGTCGGCCTCGATGCCAGCGCGCCCCACCATTTCACGGGCGTGGTGCATTTTGCCGTCGTCGATCAGAACGGCAATCTCGTGGCCAAGACGAGCTATGATTTCGACGCCAACCCGACGGCCTCGCTCGCCAGTGTCGTGGCGGCCGTCAACGCCGGGCTGGGCGGTGCGGGAACGCTCAGCTTCACGAACGGCGTGATGCAGTTTCAGGCGACGAATGCCGCCAATGGCGTCGTCATCGCCCAGGACGATGCGCGCCCCAGTGACCGGGCCGGTCGGGGCTTCGCCCAGTTCTTCGGCATGAACGATCTGCTGACGGCGCGTGCCCCCGGCCTTTATGAGACCGGGGCGGATGCGGCCGATGCCCACAACCTGCAGCCGGGTGGCCAGCTTGAGCTGGCCGTCAAGGATTCGCTGGGCAAGAGTCTGGCCGATGTCACGATCTCCTTCGGCGGCACCACGACATTCGGCGACATCCTGACCGCTCTCAATGATCCCGCCACCGGCCTTGGCAACCTCTTCCAGTTCAGTCTGGATTCACAGGGCAGGCTCGTCGTCACGCCCACGGCAAATGCTCCCTCGGGTGCGCGTTTGACGGTCGTCAACGATACGACGGATCTTGCCGGCACGGGTATGTCGCTGTCCCGGTTTTTCGGCATCGGCGATCAGTTCCGGGCGGATGCGGCGGCCGATCTGCGGATCGTGGAGGAAGTGCCGGCCGATGCCGGTCTTCTGGCAACGGCACGCCTGAAGCTGACGGCTCTTCCCGGTGAAACCGCCCTGTTCAAGGGGGACCAGACGGGGGCACTGGCCTTGCAGGCGCTCGAGACCAAGGTCATCAATTTTTCGGACGCAGGCGAGCTGGCGGCGCAGGCGCGCACCCTTTCCTCCTTCAACGGGGCGGTGATCGGCAATTTCGCGGTGCTGGCCGATCGGGCCCAGCAGGCGCGCGACGATACCCAGAATCAGAAGGCCGAGATCGAGCAGCGGCGCAACAGCGTCTCAGGCGTCAATCTGGATGAGGAACTCGCCAATCTCGTGGTCTTTCAGAACAGCTACAACGCCGCCGCACGCGCGTTGTCCACCGTCCAGCAGCTTTATGATGCCCTGCTGGCGGTGCTCTGACGGGCAGAAGGAACAGCGAGGAACCGGCCATGACACGGATCGCCAGCTTCTCTCAGCAGAGTCTTCTGATCCAGAATACGCTGCGCAATCAGGAACGGCTGTTTCAGGCTCAGCAGCAGGTAACCACCGGCAAACGGGCCGACAATTTCGCGGAACTGTCACCGGATGTCCAAAGCGCATTGAGCGCCCGGCGTTCTCTGGCTGCGACCAACACCTTTCTCAAGACGATCAAGTCCGTTCAGCAGGTTGTCGATTTCTACGACGTCCAGATGACTGCCGTGACAAGCGCGGCGGAAGACCTGCAGGATGCCATCCGCACCGCCATCGCCCAGGAAGACGCCCGCGGGCTGATCTCGCAGCTCTCCCAGTCCCTTTCCAGCATCGTGAGCGCCTTGAACAGCCGCATCAACGGCGTGTTTCTGTTCGGCGGCAGCCGCACGGATCAGCCGCCCGTGACGGTGCAGAATCTTTCCGATGTCGTCGCGCTCGCCAGCTCCAGCGATGCCTTCGCCAACAATTCCGACAAGCGCCAGGCCACCATTGCCGAAGGCATCACCATGCAGTTCGGGCTGACGGCAGACGAGGTCGCAGGACCGATCATGGCGGTCATCAAGGCGATCGCCGACTTCGATGCCGGTGCAAGCGGGCCGCTCGACGGTCCCCTTGATGCCACGAAGCGCAGCTTCCTCGAGTCCCAGCTCGCAGCCCTCGATTCCGCGATCAAGACCGCCCGGGACTTTCAGGTCTCCAATGGTCTCAATGCCAATCGACTGAAAGACATGGCTGCCCAGCAGGATGAAGCGCGGGTGTTTCTGGAGGGATTGGTCAGCGATCTGGAGGATGTGGACATGGCCGAGGCCATCAGCCGCCTCAATCAGAATCAGATCGCTCTTGAGGCCTCGTTCCGGGCGGTGGGGACGCTCTCGCGGGTTACGCTCCTCAACTTCCTGTAGACATCGGAAACCTTCGGCCCGTCATCGGCCCGATCCCCGGTCTTTCCCGCGACCAGGACAAGCGCCGGCGCGCGGGGAGAAAGGCGCTAGATGGCGATCCGGGCGATGTTGTGCTCCTGCTGCCGGCCTACCACGACGGGCAGACCGACGGGGCGGGGGCCGAGCAGGGCGGCAATGCCGTCTTCATCCTCCTTCGGCAGGATGGCGATGAAGCGGGCTCCCCGGCCGTCCCGCCCCAGACGGCCATACAGCAGACCCCGCGCCGGCCGGCCAGCCCGGTCGTATATGACGGTGGCCGCTTCCACGACGCCCGGGCCTTCCGGCCGGTCCGCCCAGGCGGGTGCGGCCATGGCGTCGATTCGGGCCTGCAGCTCCTCATTGGGCAGATGCCGCCAGCCCTGCGGATGGGGCCGGTTGCCGTACAGACCGAGAGCATGCTTGGTCAGATACCAGCCATTCGCCCAGACGAGCCCGACGGCCGGTTCACGGGCCTCCCGCAACCGCGTAACGAGTGTTGCGATCGCAAACAGACTGTAGCCGTTGCCGGGGCCGCCGAAGTAGGGCAGGCCGCCGGTCAGGGTCAGTCGGGCGGGATCGGCACACTCAAGGCCGAGGGCGGCCGCGCCGAGCTCCACCGCGCTCGGAAAGCAGCTGTAGAGATCGATGAAGGCGACATCATCCATGTCCGTCCCGCAGGCCGACAGCAGGGCCGTTCCGGCCATCCGGACCGCCGGTGCCGCAGCAAGATCCGGGCGCTCGGCCAGCGTCCATTTTTCGGCGACTTCCACGCCCGCCCAGGGGAAGATCCAGCGATCTGCAGGGATTCCCAGCCTTTGCGCTTCGGCCACGGTGGTCAGCACCAGGGCGGCCGCCTGATCCACATACATCTGGGCACACAGCCGCTTCGTATAGGGCCAGGCGATCAGGCGATTGTCGGGCGCCGGCTCGATCAGGGCGGAGGCCGAATGGGCCGTTTGGTCCCAGGCGTAGGGATGGGTCGCCGCAACGGCCGAAAATCCGGAGAACAGGGCGCCGATCCGTTCGCGTTGTGCCGGCATGGCCCGGCCGTGGCGCTGGGCGTAGGCCGATTCGAACAGGGGATAGACATGCGCCGGTTCGGCAATCCCGTGGGCCAGCTCCTGCGGCGACATGCCGGGGCGCAGGAGGCCGGGTTCGGTGAGCGGCGGTGCGTCCGGGGCGGGAGGCTCGCGCCAGTCAAGCTGCAGCCCGGCTCTTGCGGCCAGACGCGCACCCGCCATCGCCTCGCCTGCAATGAGCAGGGCGGCGCGGGCCCTTCCCTGCAGCAGCCGGTCGGCGAGCAGGGCGAGCGTGGCTTGTGGCGTATCCCCGCCCAGCTGGGGGTAGAAGGCCGCATGCGGCTTGAGTCCCAGCCGGCGGGCGACGGCGTCGGGATAGTGGGCGGGGCCGCCGAAGGGCGTGGCGAATTGCGGTGCGGAATCGGCGAATGTGCGGATGACGGCGATATCCTCGATCATCCCGCCAAGGCGTTCGTCCGCATCGGCGAGGGCCCGCCGGGCGGCCTCGGCCATCAGCTCCTGGGGCGCGCGCACCTCCTCGGCCCCGCCTGCACGATGGGTGTACATGCCGGCCCCGACAATGATCGGCGTCATGGGGGACAACGAATCCGACATCGCGGCCTTTCCTCGCTGCTGCCTGCCCGCCATTCCTATAGCGCCGCCACCACCTTCCGCCACCTGCCGCTTGGCGGGGATCGGTTGTCGGCGACCGGTGATCGGCCCTCGACGATCACATCCTGATGATATGATCGGAATGCATCCGCAAGGCGGGGGCGAATCCCATGGAAACGCCGCAAACGGCGCATGAGCCCAATTCCGCCGTCTGCGGCGGGATGCGGGAACGCGGCCCGTCTTTGCGGAAATAGGCCTGATGGCGGCAATGGATGTGGCCTTCGAGGAGTGGTGCTGCCGGTGAGATTTGAACTCACGACCTCTCCCTTACCAAGGGAGTGCTCTACCCCTGAGCTACGGCAGCCTGCCGTCAGCCGTCCGCCCCCGCCCGGTGTGCCGCGGGCCTTCCGGGGGCGGGGCAACGAGCGGCTCTTTGCCACAGGCGACGGCTGCTGACAAGCCCGTCTCCCTCATGCCGACGCGACCGGAAGGGTGCATGCATCGCTGGCGGCGGCGCATCGTGGCGGGCGCTTGCCGGGGGCTTCGGCTGTCGCTAAGCAGGAGGCGGACATCCACGGTGTCCATGATCATGTCCAGCCGGGAATGATCGGGAATGGATGATGGCGGCGGGTGATCGCATGCGGGCGGAAAGGCTGAAGGCGCAGCTGCGGGCCAATCTGCGCCGCCGCAAGGAACAGGCGCGGGCGCGGGCCCGTCTGGCGGCCCGGCAGGAGGAGGGAGAGGCAGCGGACCTCGATCCTCTTGCCGCATCCGCCCCGGATTCCCGTTCTCATCGCGCCGGAGACCGGAAAGAGCAGGGAGGAGACGCGTAAGATGCCCGTGATGTCGGACCGATGGATCCGCCGCATGGCGTGTGAACATGGCATGATCGAGCCCTTCGAGGACCGCCAGCGGCGGGAGGGCACGATTTCCTACGGCCTGTCCTCCTATGGCTATGACGCACGGGTGGCCAACGAGTTCAAGATCTTCACCAATGTCAACAACGCCCTCGTCGACCCCAAGGATTTCGCCCAGGAAAGCTTCGTGGACCGGGTGGCGGATGTCTGCATCATCCCGCCAAATTCCTTCGCCCTGGCGCGCACGGTGGAGTATTTCCGCATTCCCCGTGACGTGCTGGTGATCTGCCTGGGCAAGAGCACCTATGCGCGCTGCGGGATCATCGTGAATGTCACCCCGCTCGAACCCGGCTGGGAAGGGCATGTGACCATCGAGATCTCGAATACCACTCCCTTGCCCTGCAAGATCTATGCGAATGAGGGAATTGCGCAATTTCTCTTTCTCCAGGGCAACGAGCCCTGCGAGATTTCCTATGCGGACCGGCGCGGCAAGTATCAGGGCCAGCGCGGCGTGACCCTGCCACGGCTGTAGGCCGTTTGCACGCCCGTCATTGCCTGCCGGGAGCAGGGAAGACGGGGAACAGGATGCCTTCCGGGCGCTTGCCCGCCGGTCGGTATCCATGCAAGAAGAGGCGGGACCTTACCGGCCTTTCGGCCCGCTCCCGCCCAGGGGGCCGGGGCCTGCCCGCAGGGATGAGAAACACCAGGACAACCGGACAGGATCAGGATCCGTGAACGAGATCACACCGCCTGCGGCCGGCGAGCCGATTCCGACGGTTGCGATCGAGGACGAGCTCGAGCGCAGCTATCTCGACTATGCGATGAGCGTGATCGTGGCGCGCGCGCTGCCCGACGTGCGCGACGGGCTCAAACCCGTCCACCGCCGCATCCTCTACGCCATGTATGAAAACGGCTACGACTGGTCGAAACCCTACCGCAAGTCGGCGCGCATCGTCGGTGACGTGATGGGTAAGTATCACCCCCACGGGGACGCCGCGATCTACGATGCGCTCGTGCGCATGGCCCAGGATTTCGCCATGCGTCTGCCGCTTATTGACGGCCAGGGCAATTTCGGCTCCATGGACGGCGACCCGCCGGCGGCCATGCGCTATACGGAAGCGCGTCTTGCCAGGGTGGCCGCCGAGCTGCTCACCGACATCGACAAGGACACGGTGGATTTCCGGCCCAACTACGACGGCTCCGAGCAGGAGCCGGAGGTGCTGCCGGCACGCTTCCCGAACCTTCTCGTCAATGGTGCGGCCGGCATCGCCGTCGGCATGGCCACCAACATTCCCACCCACAATCTCGGCGAGGTGATCGATGCCGCGCTGCTGCTGGTGGACCGGCCGGATGCGGAGCTGGCCGAAGTCATGGAGCGCCTGCCGGGCCCCGATTTTCCGACCGGCGGCATCATCATGGGCCGCGCCGGGATCCTGAAGGCCTATGCGGAAGGCCGCGGCTCGATCGTCATCCGCTCGCGCACGCATATCGAGGAGGTGCGCGGGCGCGAGGCGATCGTGATCACCGAGGTGCCCTATCAGGTCAACAAGGCGGCGATGATCGAGAAGATCGCCGATGCCGTCAAATCCAGGCGCATCGAAGGCATCGCGGATCTGCGCGATGAATCCGATCGTCACGGCGTGCGGGTCGTGATCGAGCTCAAGCGCGATGCGGTGGCCGATGTTGTCCTGAACCAGCTCTACCGCTACACGCCGGTCCAGGTCTCCTACGGCATCAACATGCTGGCGCTGGACGGCGGCCGGCCGCGTCAGATGGGGGTCGTCGAGATCCTCAAGGCATTTCTGCGCTTTCGCGAGGAAGTCATTACGCGGCGGACGAAATTCGAACTGGCCAAGGCGCGCGAGCGGGCGCATGTGGCGCTGGGGCTCGTGATCGCGGTGAGCAATCTGGATGAGGTGGTGGCGATCATCCGCGGCGCCTCCTCGCCCGCGGAGGCCCGCGAGGCGCTGCTGGCCCGCAGCTTCGATGCCGCGGTGGTGGCACCCTATCTGAAGCTCGTCGATGACCACAGCGGCCGTGCGCTCGAAGACGGGCGCTACCGGCTGTCTGAGGCGCAGGTGAAGGCGATCCTGGAGCTCAGGCTGCACCGGCTGACCCAGCTCGGACGCGAGGAGATCGGCCGCGAGCTCGAAGAGCTTGCCGGGAAGATCGCCGAGTATCTCGCGATCCTCGGCTCGCGCGACAAGCTGCTCGCCGTGCTGAAGGCGGAGCTTGAGGCCGTGCGCGAGAAATATGCGGATGCGCGGCGCACGGAAATCTCGACCGAGGAGCTCGCCGAGATCGACGAGGAGGCGCTGATCGCCCGCGAGGACATGGTGGTCACCGTCACCCACAACGGCTACATCAAGCGCACGCCGCTTGCCGCCTATCGCGAGCAGCGCCGGGGCGGCAAGGGCCGCGCCGCGATGGCGACGCGCGACGAGGACGTGGTCACCCGCGTCTTCGTCGCCAACACCCACCAGCCGATCCTGTTCTTCTCGTCTGCCGGGCAGGTCTACAAGCTCAAGGTCTGGAAGCTGCCGCTGGGCGCCCCGCAGGCCCGCGGCAAGGCGCTGGTCAATCTGCTGCCGCTGGCCGAAGGCGAGACGATCACGAGCCTGATGGCCCTGCCCGAGGACGAGGCGGGCTGGGACGAGCTCCACGTGATGTTCGCCACCCGCAACGGCTATGTGCGGCGCAACCGGCTGTCGGATTTCGTGAATGTGCCATCCGTCGGCAAGATCGCGATCCGCTTCGAGGAGGGATCCGACGACCAGCTCGTGGGGGTCGCTGTCTGCCGGGAGGATCAGGACGTGCTGCTGGCCGCCCGCGGCGGCAAGTGCATCCGCTTTCCGGTTTCGGATGTGCGCGTCTTCAAGGGCCGCACGGCGGTCGGCGTGCGCGGCATGAAGCTGGAGAAAGGCGATGCCGTGATCTCGCTGTCGATCCTCTCGGGGCTCCACCTCGATCCGGATGAGCGCGACGCGTATCTGAAGGTCGCGCCCTGGAAGAGCGGCGAGGACCGGCCGGACCCGGCCGCAGTGGGGCTCACGCCGGAGCGGGTGGCGGAGCTGGCGGCAGCCGAGGAATTCGTGCTCACCGTCACCGAGAACGGCTATGGCAAGCGCAGCTCGGCCTATGAGTACCGCACGACGCACCGGGGCGGCTCGGGGATCGTCAACATCGTCACCTCCGCGCGCAACGGGCCGGTGGTGGCCTCGCGGCTCGTGCGCGACGGCGACCAGCTTCTGCTGGTCACCGACCGCGGCAAGATGATCCGGATTCCCGTCTCCGACATCCGCATCATGGGCCGCGCGACCCAGGGGGTCACCCTGTTCCGGATCGGTGAGGGCGAGCGGGTCGTTTCCGTCGCCCGCATCGCCGAGGCGGATGCCGACGAGGACGGGGAGGAGGCGGCGGACGAGGCCGCCTCGTGAGCGCCCGCTCCATCGAGGGCGTCACCCGCCG
>CAYYGH010000041.1:22820-27552 GCA_964471405.1 uncultured Sphingomonadales bacterium
CGTCACCCGCCGGCTTGACCGGCGGGTCCAGCGGAGGGTGGAGACGCTCGCAAGCGCCGCAATCGTCCTCGGTGGTGGCTGGATTCGCCGCTTTCGCGGCGAATGACGAAAAAAGAGCGTCACCCGCCTGCGCGGCCGGTCTCATGTCTGCGCGAGTCCGCTCCGCACCAGCAGGGGCCGGCCCTTCCGACGCCAGATCCGATGTCAGAAATGATAGGTGAGGCCGCCCCGGAAGCTCGTCGCGCTGGGGCGCAGCGAGACGCCCTGCGCGAAGCGCTTGCGGTCATACTCGTCATGAATGAGTTCGAGCCGGAGAGCGAGCCCCTTCCAGATGCGCACCTCTGCACCACCGTTCACACGCACGCCGTTGAAATCCTGGTTGGCTTTGGTGCCAAACGCCAAGGTGCTCCATCCCGCCCGACCATAGACGAAAAGCCTGTCGGTGACAGCGTAACCGAGGCGCACGCCGACGCTCACCGTCGCATCTGGCAGCGCAGCATCGAGAATGATGTCGATCACATTGTCGTCAATGAGGCCCTGCGCACCCAGATTGATGAATACCACCTCGCCATCGATTCCAAGAACGGTGCGCTCGCCCAGGCGCCAGCCGTATCCCAGACTGGCACCGCCTTCTCCGTTTCCCGGCTTGGTCGCAAGTTTGGCCCCGTCCTGCTTTGCGTGCAAAGAGGGATTGTAGTGGCCGAAGAAAAATCCCCAGTAAAATCCGCTGAAATACCAGCTCGGCGGATAAGGCTTGTCCTGTTCGTCGGAAGTCTGGGCCCGGGCCGGCCCCGCCATCACCAGGCCGGCAGCCAGAACCGTCCCCAGAAACGCCCCTTTCGTGATCCCTCCGTGACGCCGCTTGCGGCTGCGCCCGATGGCAGCTCCGCGTTCCACCCTCTTCATCTGATCACCCCCATTTCCGGCCACAGCTGCGGGCATGGCTGCGCGATCGGCCCGCTTGCCCGACGCCGCTCGTCAACCCGGCCGGAGCTGTGGCGGTGGCCGCCGTCCCGTCTGACGGCAGGGACAATCTGTCGCACCCATTTGTGGCAAGATTGGGGAAAATGCCGGGCAGGAACAGGGCCAAAGGAGAAAACCGGCGGCCGGGAACGCCGCGGGGCAATTGGCGGTCAGGGCATCCGACCTGGCGATAACCCGGCGGTGGTCAGGGCCGGGAGGCCGGCTCCTCATGGGAGACGGGATCGGCGGTGGACGGATCCGCGCCCGTCAGATGATCCGCAAGGCGTTCGGCCAGTGCGTAGAGGGTGAAGGTGGGGTTGAGCGCGCCCGCGGCCGGATAGAGCCCCGTGCCGGCGATGTAGAGATTGGGCGTGCCGTGGACGCGGCCCCAGGGATCGGTCACGGAATCGGCCGGATCCTCGCCCATGATCGTGCCGCCCATCATGTGCGCCGTGTTGACGCCGCTCGCCCAGACCTCTTGCGCACCCGCCGCCTTCATGATCCCCATCCCGATCCGCCGCGCGCGCCGCCAGACCGCGAGCGTCTCGGGCGCGAACGCGTGCCGGATGTGCGGCCGGGGCGGCCGCTCGGGATCGGGCGGTCCGGCAAGCGTGATCCGGTTGTCGGCCTGCGGCGGATCCTCCGCCATCGCCAGCATGCCGGCGAAATGGCGGCTCGCGCGTTTCAGGAACGGATCGAGCGCCGCACCCCAGACATCGGGGCGGGCGATGGCGATGCCGAGCAGGTCATTGGGCTTGGCGGCCGGCGCGATCAGCCAGTGGTAACTTCCGAAGGCCTCCGGCTCGTCGCTGCGCCGGCGGGCATAGTCATCCCGGGCGGAAAGCTGCGCGCCGGAGACTCCGAGATGGGGGAAGGTCTCCTCCGGCATCAGGCCGTAGATGCCGAGCACGGCATGGGTCATGAAGAAGCGGCCGACGAGGTCATGCTCATTGCCGATGCCCTTCGGCCAGCGGCCGCTCACCGAGTTGAGCAGGATTGCCGGGTTGTGGATGGCGGAGGCGGCGAGGATCACGGTATCGGCCTCCACGCGCTTCAGCGCCCCGCCCGCGCGCTCGCGATAGAGCGCACCGGCGACGCGGCCGGCCGCCTCGTCCCACAGCAGGCTGGTGACGAGGGCGTGCGTGATGAAGCGGGCGCCGGCCCGGCGCGCGGCCGGGATGTCGCGCACGAGCGGATTGTAGAGCGCACCGATCGGGCAGCCCGCATCGCACCAGCCGTCGTAGATGCAGGCCGCGCGCCCCTTCCACTCGCGGCTCAGGATCGCCATGGGCATGGGTGCCGTGCGCTGGCCGACAGCCGCAAAGCCCCGCGCGATCGTCTCGCCCTGCGGCGTGGTGGCAAGCGGCGGCAGCGGGTAGGGCGCGCCGTCCGGCCGCCAGACCTCGGCCTTCGCATCGCCGGAGATCCCGACCTCCTCCTGCACCCGGTCGTAGAAGGGCCGCAGCGCGTCGTAGGCAAAGGGCCAGTCGCGCCCGCGGCCGGTCGCCGTGCGCATCCGGAAGTCCTCGGGATCGAAGCGCAGCCAGGTGCCGTAGTGATGGAGGGCGGCTCCTCCCAGTCCCCAGCCGGCGTTGAAGCCGTAGCCGAAGGCATTGGCGCCCGTCGTCTTCACGCTCGGCCCGCCCCAGCGCAGCCGCCGCGCCCAGATCTGGGAGGACTGCAGGTCGTCGAGCCGCCAGGCCGGTCCCGCCTCCACCACGACCACCGAGCGCCCGGCCTCGGCCAGCCGGCGCGCGAGCCAGGAGCCCGCGGCACCGGCGCCGATGATCAGATATTCGGTTCTGGACTGGAGAGCGGATGTCGCCACCATGCCGTCTTCTCCGCTACCATGGCCGTGCAGGCGGGATGTGCGGGATGTAGTCGATGCCGAGCCGCGCGAACCCTTCCGGCGTGCCCCAGGTGACATCGATCGCATCCGCTCTCAGCACGAAGAATACGAAGCCGGCCGGCGGGGCATTCTGCGGCCAGTCGCCCGCCCGGCCCGCCATCAGATCCGAGACGAGGCGTGCGCGCGTATCGCTCGCAAGCGCCGCGAAGCCATCTTCTCCCGCGACATGATCGATCGCCGCGGCGGCCGCGCGGTAGAAGGCATCCCAGGGCGGCGGCACGTCGAGATAGCGCAGGATCAGGAGACTGTCGGCAGGATCGGCGGCGAGCTGGGCATCGAGATAGAAGACGATGCCGGCTTCTTCCGCTCCCGGCACCAGAGTCTCGGCGAGCGCCGCCAGAGCCTGCGCCTGCTTCTGCCCGAGCACCCGCAAGGATGCTCCCGCCGCCCGGGCCTCGCGCGGTGTCAGCAGCCGCCAGCGTCCGGCGACGAGATACGGCAGGGCAAGGCCCGCTCCCGCCGCCGCACGCAGCAGGCGACGGCGCGACCAGCCGGCCCGGTGCCGCGCGGGTGACATGGTCTCGGGCGGCGTCATCTCAGGCGGCATCGGCCCCGAGCTCCCGATTGGGCAGGCGGATGCCGGCCTGCTCCAGCAGTGGCAGGACCGTATCCCGGAAATAGGGGAATTCGTCGACGTAGTTGACGAAGGCGAGCGTCGTGCCGCCGAATCCCACCTCGTGCAGCTTCAGGATCCCGTCCGCGACCTGCTCGGGCGTGCCCACAAGCGGCACGCCGCCGTGCCCGCCCGCAAAGCGCCGGCGGATCTTCATCAGCAGATCATGGGGGAAGGACTGGGCATGGGCGAGCTGGAGATGCATCAGATTGTCGACGGCCTTCCAGTCGGCGTTTTCGTCAACATAGTAGCGGTGGTAATCCTCGGCCTCCTTCTGGGTGGGGCGGCAGACGACATAGGAAAACGTCAGCACATCGACCTCGCGGCCGTAATGTTTGGCCTGTTCCTTCAGCTCGATGATCTCGTGGCGTGAGCGCTCCAGATCCACCGCCGAGGTGAAGAGGAAATTGGCGTTCCTGGTTGCGAACACGCGGCCCTGCTTTGAGCCCGCGGCATTGATGATGGGCGGCGTGCCGTTGACGGGCTTGGGGTCGGAGTGGACCTGGGTGAGGTGGAAGTACTTGCCGTTCCAGTCGAAACGGTTCTTCTCGCGCCAGAGCTTCTTGACGATCTCGAACCATTCCTGGGCGTATTCGTAGCGGGTCTCGTGATCGTCGGGCAGCTGGACGCCGAGGGCGTCATATTCCGGCTTGTTCCAGCCGGCGACGATGTTGAGGCCGGCGCGGCCCGCCCCGATCTGGTCGATGGTGGCGATCTGCTTGGCGACAACGACCGGGTGGTTGAAGGCGGTGTGCATGGTGGCGATCACCGAGATGCGCTCGGTGCCCGCGAGCAGGCCGGCCGCCCAGGTCACCGTCTCCAGCACATTGTGGTGGAAGTCCGTCTCGCCGCCATAGCCCACCCAGCGCGCGATGGGGAGCATGAAGTCGAGCCCGGCGGCATCGCACATCTGGGCGAGCCGCAGGTTGTTCTCCCAGGAGTTGACCCAGCGCTCCGGCACCTTGGTGACCGCCATGCCCGAGGAGCAGTTGGCGGAAAAGATGCCGAGCTTGAAGTGGTCCTTGAGAAACATCCGGTTGCGCGGACGCACATCGGTCATCGACATGACAAGAGCTCCCTCGATTGCTGGCGGCCGGGCGGCATCCCACCGCCTCGTCCAGGCTCGGCCGTGGCCGCTCAAGCCGGCAGAAAACATGGTCTTGCCGAAATGGCGCAGCAGACCTGCCTTGCGCCTGCCAGGACCGTTTCCCACCAAGCGACAGATACTTTAACTCTAAAATATATCC
>CAYYGH010000042.1:0-12673 GCA_964471405.1 uncultured Sphingomonadales bacterium
TCAGGTATCGAGGAAGCTTCTCAGCAGCCGCGAGCGGGAGGGATGCTTCAGCTTGCGCAGGGCCTTGGCCTCGATCTGGCGGATGCGCTCGCGCGTCACCGAGAACTGCTGGCCGACCTCCTCCAGCGTATGATCGCTGTTCATGCCGATGCCGAAGCGCATGCGCAGCACCCGTTCCTCGCGCGGGGTGAGCGAGGCGAGAACCCGGGTCGTCGTCTCGCGCAGATTGGACTGGATCGCCGCCTCGATCGGCAGCACGGCGTTCTTGTCCTCGATGAAGTCGCCGAGATGGCTGTCCTCCTCGTCGCCGATCGGCGTTTCGAGGCTGATCGGCTCCTTTGCGATCTTCATCACCTTGCGCACCTTCTCCAGCGGCATGCCGAGCCGGTCGGCGATCTGCTCGGGCGTCGGCTCGATCCCGTACTCGTGCAGGATCTGGCGCTGGGTGCGCACGATCTTGTTGATGGTCTCGATCATGTGCACGGGGATGCGGATGGTGCGCGCCTGGTCGGCGATCGAGCGGGTGATCGCCTGACGGATCCACCAGGTGGCGTAGGTGGAGAACTTGTAGCCGCGGCGGTACTCGAACTTGTCCACCGCCTTCATGAGGCCGATGTTGCCCTCCTGGATGAGGTCGAGGAACTGCAGACCGCGGTTCGTGTACTTCTTCGCGATCGAGATCACGAGCCGCAGATTGGCCTCCACCATCTCCTTCTTGGCGATCCGGGCCTCGCGCTCGCCCTTCTGCACCATCTGGACGATGCGCCGGAATTCGCCGACATGCAGGCCCGTTTCGGATGCGATCTGGCGGATCTGCTCGCGGATGTTGGCGACCGCCTCGGCCTCGCGCTCGGCGAACTTCGCCCACTTCTTGTTCTTCTTCGCAAGCCGCTCAAGCCAGCCTTCCTCGAGCTCCTGACCCATGTATTCGGCGAGAAACTCCTCACGCGGGATGCGGTAGGACTCGGCGAGTCTCAGCAGCTGGCCGCTCAGCTGCATCAGCCGCTTGTTCATCGCATAGAGCTTCTCGACCAGCTCCTCGATGCGCGCATTGTTGAACTGGACGGAACGCACCAGCTCGATCAGCTCGGCACGCAGCTTGCGATAGCGCCGTTCCTGGGCGGCGGTCAGTCCTCCCCCGCCCTCGGCCGCCGCCTTCAGCCGCGCCTCCTGAAGGCGGGCGAGCTTCGCATAGGTCTTCGTGATCTGGTCGAAGGTTGCCAGCACCTCGGGCTTCAAGTGCTCCTCCATGGCGGCGAGCGACATGTTGAGGAGGTCCTCCTCGTCCTCCTCTTCCCCCTCGGCGGCCGCCCCGGCAGAATCGCCGGAAGAATCGGCCGCAGCACTCTGCCCGGCAGCCGGCTCCGGCGAGGCGGCACCTTCGCCCTGGCCTTCACCGGCCGCAGCCGCCTGCTCCGGGCCGCCGCCGATGGTCGCCTCAAGATCGATGATGTCGCGCAGCAGGATCCGCCCCTCGTTGAGATCCTCCGCCCACTGGACGAGCGCGCGGAAGGTGAGCGGGCATTCGCACAGCCCCTCGATCATGGTGTTGCGGCCGGCCTCGATGCGCTTGGCGATCGCGATCTCGCCCTCGCGCGAGAGCAGCTCGACGGCTCCCATCTCCCGCAGATACATGCGCACGGGATCGTCGGTGCGATCGAGATCCGACTTCGGCGCACTGACCTCGAAGGTGGCCTTGCCGCCGCTTTCCTCACCGGCGGTCTGCGCGGCCTCCGCCTCGCCGTCCTCGGCCTCCTCCTGCTCGGCAAGGGTGATGCCCATGTCCGAGAGCATGCTCATCACATCCTCGATCTGCTCGGAGGATACCTCGTCCTCGGGCAGCAGCTGATTGATCTCGTCGATGGTAATATAGCCGCGGTCCTTGGCGCGCTTGATGAGCTTCTTGACCGCGGCGTTGTTCATGTCGAGGATCGGGGCGTCCCCGTCACTGCGCGTCCTGGTCATGGCTGCCTGATTGCCGCTTTTCCCGTTCGCCATCTGGCCCACATCCATGTCCCGTTCGATCCCGCCGGCCCTGAAACCCCGGCGGCGATGCCTATTCTTCCCCGAGCCATTCCCGGTCCATGACCGCCTTCAGGCTCCGGGCGATCTCCCGGCGCTCGGCCTTGATCGCTCTCAGGCGTTCCCAGGCCCGGACATCCGCATCCTGCTGGGCCAGTTTCCTCGTCAAGGCCGCCTCTTCCGACTCGAGCACAAGATCGCGCACCCGCAGCTTGATCTCCTGCCAACTGCGGTGCGCTCGTTCTTCCCGTTGCGACTCGCCGGCCTTCCAGCCGATCCCGACGCCCGCCTCGCGCCGGATGGTCTCAAGAAGGGGGCCGAAGCCGCGGTCCTTGAGATGGGCATCCAGCCCGGCGCGGTCAAGCCCGGGCTGCCCGTGGAGGGCCTCAAGCATGGCGTCGCGCAGCTTGTCAAGCCGCTCGTCTCCCAGGTCGAGCGTGGCGATCTCCTCGGCCTCGGCTTCCGTGAGGGCGGGAAGCTCCAGAGCAATCACGAGCAGGCGGGCGCCCAGACGGCGACGCTCCTCACCCGCGGCGGCGGCCCGGCTGGCAAGCAGGGCCGGCGAGGGTCTGCCGCGATAACGGCTCGACTGCCGCCCGATCCGGCTTCGTGTTCCGGCCGCCGTGGCCGGCCGCAGGCGCCGCCAGTAGCTGTCGCGATAAAGCTGGGCCAGGCGCCTGTCGGGAATGGACGCGACCCGGCGCATGAGATTCTCTTCCGCCTGCCGGCGGCGTTCCGGGGTGGACAGATCGGCCCCGCCGATCTCGATCTCCCAGAGCATGTCGACCAGGGGAACCGCCCGCTCCACGAGTGCGGCAAAGGCCTGTGCGCCCTGATGCCGGAGGAAGGAGTCGGGGTCCTCCCCCTCGGGCAGGAGCACGAATCTGAGCGAGCGCCCTGCTCCCAGAAGCGGCAGGGCCCGGGCAATCACGCGATCGGCGGCCGCGCGGCCGGCCGTATCGCCGTCGAAGCAGAAGATCGGCTCATTCGCCACCCGCCACATGAGCGTCAGCTGCCGCTCGGTGACGGCGGTGCCGAGAGGCGCGACCGCCGCCTCGAAACCGGCCTGGGCAAGGGCGATCACATCCATGTAGCCTTCCACCACGAACAGATTCCCGTCACGGGCGGCCCGCCGCGCCGGGGCATAGTGGTAGAGCACGCGTCCCTTGTGAAAGAGAGGACCATCCGGCGAATTGAGATATTTGGCCGGATGGTCGCCCAGCGTGCGTCCGCCGAAACCGATGATGCGCTCGCGGCTGTCGGCAATGGGAAAGATCAGGCGATTGCGGAAGCGGGGGATGAGGCGGCCCGGTTCCCCTTCCCGCAGGACCGCAAGCCCCGCCGCCACCAGTTCCTCGTCACGATAACCGGCCTGCCTGAGCTCCTCCAGCAGGCGATCGGCCTCCTGCCCGTCGGGAGCGTAGCCGAGCCGGAAATCGGCCATCGTCTCACGCGTGACGGCACGTTCTTCAAGATACGCCCGGGCCCTGGTTCCGCGCGCACCCGCAAGCGCCCGGGTGAAGTGCAGAGCCGCCTGCTCAAGCAGGGCGAACAGTCTGGCGAGGCGATCCTGCCGGGCCTTGTCCTCGGCCGCAGATCGCGCTGCCGGCAGCGGCAGACCGGCCCGGGCGGCCAGATCCCGGACCGCCTCGCCAAAGGACAGATTTTCGGTCTCCTCCAGCCAGCGGATCGCATCGCCATGCGCGCCGCAGCCGAAACAGTGATAGAAGCCCTTGTCTTCGACGACATGAAAGGACGGTGTCTTTTCCTTGTGAAAGGGACACAGCCCCTTCCATTCCCGCCCCGCGCGCTTCAGGGCCACCTTCCGGCCGATGAGATCGACAAGAGAGATGCGGCTCCTCAGCTCGTCGAGAAAGGAGGGGGAAAACCGCATTCCCGTCACCGCCGTCCCTGTTCAGGTTTCCGTCCCGGACCGCCCATGAAGGAGCGCCCGCCCGCCCCGGCCGCCGGGCCGTGCCATCCGGCCTGTGTCGGACTTCTCGCCCTCACCCGCCTGCCGGCCGTCCTTTCCTCAGGCCTTGGCCGCCGCAAGCCGCTCCTTGACCAGCCGGCTTGCAAGGCCGAAGTCCATCCGGCCGGCATAGCGCTCCTTGAGCGCCGCCATGCATCGGCCGATGTCCTTCAGGCTCCTGGCGCCGACCTCCCCGATCACCGCGTCCACGGCCTGGCGGACCTCCTCTTCGCTCATCTGCGGGGGGAGAAAGGAGCGGATGATGGCGATCTCCTCGCGCTCCTGGTCGGCAAGTTCCACCCGGCCGCCTTCCTCGTAGGCCCGCACTGATTCCTCGCGTTGGCGAATCATCTTGGCGAGAATTTCCCGGATCACCGTATCATCATCGCGCTCGTCCCCTTCCGTGCGGCGCGCGATGTCCCGATCCTTGATGGCCGCAAGAATGAGGCGCAATGTCGAGATGCGGCGCCGATCCTTTTCGCGCATCGCCGCCTTGAGCGCATCCTGCAATTCCTGCCGCAAGCTCATGCCGCCTCCCTTGTCGCGTCCGGGTTTGCTGGCCGCCGGGCCAGACCTCGCCGGCAGGTGACCGGCCGGTGAGGGGCGCGATGATACCGAGGGCGGGGCGCCTTTTCAATGAAGGGATCATCGCGCAACCCGGCTTGACGGGTGATCGGCGCTTCACTAGGTTCCCGGCAATTTGTCGAGGCGGTGGGTGCGCATGCGATATCCGCATGGTCATTTCCTGCCGCCGACATCCATCTAGGGCCGAGAGAGACGATGCCGGACGCGCGCAAACCCGCCAGCGCCAGAACCTCAGCTTCCCTCTGCCCGCCTCCTTCCTTTTCCGACAAGCCCGATGCCGTTCTCGTGCTGGAGGACGGCAGCATCTGGGAGGGGTTCGGGATCGGCCGGGAAGGCGAGGCGGAAGGCGAGCTCATCTTCAACACCGCGATGACGGGCTATCAGGAAATCCTCACCGATCCCTCCTATGCCGAGCAGATCATCGTCTTCACCTTTCCGCATATCGGCAATGTCGGCACCAATCCGGAAGACTGTGAAAGCAGCCAGCCGGCTGCCCGCGGCTTCGTGGTGCGCGAGCCGGTAAGCGCCCCGTCCAACTGGCGCGCCAGAGAGGACCTAAAGGACTGGGCACGCGCTGCCGGCCTTGTCGGCATCGCGGGCATCGACACCCGCCGGCTTACCCGCCATCTGCGTCGCCAGGGCGTGCTCAATGGCGTGATCGCCTGCAGACGCGATGGCGTGTTCGATCTGCCGGCTCTGCTGGCCCGTGCCCGCGCCTTCCCCGGACTTCAGGGCATGGAGCTGGCGCGCGGCGTCTCGACGAAAAGCGCCTATCGCTTCTGCGAAACGCTCTGGCAGCCCGATGCCGGCTTCGGGCGCAGGCAGGAGGCCGCGCTGCAGCTGGTCGTCATCGACTTCGGGGTCAAGCGCAACATCCTGCGCAATCTCGTCTCGGCGGGAGCACTGGTCGAGGTCGTGCCGGCGACGACGACGGCCGAAGAGATTCTCGCCCGCGCACCTGATGCGGTGGTGCTCTCCAACGGTCCCGGCGATCCGGCGGCAACGGCCGCCTATGCCGCGCCCGTGATCCGCGCGCTGATCAAGGCGGGCATGCCGCTGCTCGGCATCTGTCTCGGACACCAGCTGCTCGCGCTTGCCCTGGGCGGGCGCACGGTCAAGATGCATCAGGGCCATCACGGTGCCAATCATCCCGTTCTGGAAACCGGCACGCATCATGTCTCCATCGTTTCCATGAATCACGGCTTTACGGTGGATGCCGAATCCCTTGCCGGAAAGGGGGTGCGGCTGAAGCAGGTCTCGCTGTTCGACGGCACGCTTTGTGCGCTGGAGGCGGACGAGCCGCCCATCCTGGGCGTCCAGCAGCACCCCGAGGCCTCACCAGGCCCGCAGGACAGCTTTCCCCTGTTTGCGGAGTTCCTGGCCCGTGTCGCCCGCTGGCGGGGAAAACCCTACACGCCGCCCGCCACCCCGGCCGCCCGCAGAAGGAGCGCCTGAGATGCCCAAGCGCACGGACATCGAAAGCATCCTCATCATCGGAGCCGGCCCCATCGTCATCGGCCAGGCCTGCGAATTCGACTATTCCGGAACCCAGGCGGTCAAGGCGCTCAAATCCGAAGGCTACCGGATCATCCTCGTCAATTCGAATCCGGCAACCATCATGACCGATCCGGAGCTGGCGGATGCCACCTATATCGAGCCCATCACGCCCGAGATCGTCACCCGCATCATCGAGGCCGAGCGTCCCGATGCCCTTCTGCCCACCATGGGCGGCCAGACGGCGCTCAACTGCGCCCTTGCCCTCCACAAGAAGGGGGTCCTGAAGCGTAACCAGGTGGAGCTCATCGGCGCCAATGCCGAGGCGATCGAGAAGGCGGAGGATCGCGAACTGTTCCGCGCCGCAATGGCCCGCATCGGCCTCGAGGTGCCGCGTTCGCGTGCAGTCACCTCCCGCGAGCAGGCGCTGGAGGCTCTCGAAGAGGTGGGGCTGCCCGCCATCATCCGCCCTTCCTTCACCTTGGGCGGCACCGGCGGTGGCGTGGCCTACAACCGGGAGGAATTCGAGCAGATCGTGCGCGCCGGACTCGATGCCTCGCCGGTGGGCGAGGTTCTGGTCGAGGAATCGGTCCTCGGCTGGAAGGAGTTCGAGATGGAGGTCGTGCGCGACCGGGCGGACAACTGCATCATCGTCTGCTCCATCGAGAACATCGACCCCATGGGCGTGCACACCGGCGATTCCATCACCGTGGCCCCGGCGCTCACCCTCACCGATCGCGAGTATCAGGAAATGCGCAATGCCTCCATTGCGATCCTGCGCGAGATCGGGGTTGAGACCGGCGGCTCGAACGTCCAGTTCGCCGTCGATCCGAAAACCGGCCGGCAGGTGGTGATCGAGATGAACCCGCGGGTATCGCGCTCGTCCGCGCTTGCCTCCAAGGCCACCGGCTTTCCGATCGCAAAGGTGGCGGCCCGTCTGGCCGTCGGCTACACCCTTGACGAAATCACCAACGACATCACCGGCGTCACACCCGCCTCCTTTGAGCCGACAATCGATTATGTGGTCACCAAGGTTCCCCGCTTCGCCTTCGAGAAATTCCCGGGCGCGGAGCCGGTGCTGACCACCTCCATGCGCTCCGTCGGCGAGGCCATGGCGCTTGGCCGCAATTTTCCGGAAAGCCTCCAGAAGGCGCTGCGGTCGCTGGAAACCGGGCTTGACGGGCTTGATCCGGTCCCCATTGCCGGCGTCGACCCGGCTGCGCCCGACAGGGACCTGCTGCTTGCAGCGCTGGCACAGCCCAGGCCGGATCGGATTCTCAAGATCGGACAGGCCCTGCGGTTCGGCGTGTCGGTTGATGAAATCGCCCAGGCGACCGGCATCGATCCCTGGTTTCTGTGGCAGATCGCGCGGATCACCACGGCCGAGGAGCGCCTGCGCCGGGAAGGTCTGCCCGAGGAAGCGGAAGCCATCCGCCAGTTGCGGCAGCTGGGCTTTTCCATCGCCCAGCTCGCCCGCCTGACAGGCCTGCCGCCGGCGCAGGTGCGCGAGAAGGTCGAAAGGGCGCAGGCCGATTTCGTGTTCAAGCGGGTGGACACCTGTGCTGCGGAGTTCGAGGCCCGCACTCCCTATCTCTATTCCTCCGTCGAGCGGCCGATCGCAAGGCTGGACGAGAAGGACGGCCATGCCCTCCAGCCCCTTGCGCCGGAGGACGAGGCGCGGGTGAGCACGCGCCGGAAGGTCGTGATCCTGGGCGGCGGCCCGAACCGCATCGGTCAGGGAATCGAGTTCGACTACTGCTGCTGCCATGCCAGCTTCGCCCTCAGCGAGGAAGGCGTGGAGAGCATCATGATCAACTGCAATCCGGAGACGGTCTCGACCGATTACGACACCTCCGATCGACTCTATTTCGAGCCGCTGGCCGGTGAGCATGTGCTCGCGATCATCGAACGGGAACGCAGCCGGGGCACGCTTGAGGGCGTGATCCTGCAGTTCGGCGGCCAGACGCCGCTCAAGCTGGCAAAAACGCTGGAAGCGGCGGGCGTGCCGATCCTGGGCACCAGTCCCGATGCCATCGACTGCGCGGAAGATCGCGACCGCTTCGCGGCCCTGCTGCATGAGCTCGGGCTCAAGCAGCCGCCCAACGGCATTGCGCGCTCGGTGGAAGAGGCGGCGGCGGTTGCCGAGCGCATCGGCTATCCGGTGCTGCTGCGTCCCTCCTATGTGCTGGGAGGGCGGGCGATGGAGATCGTCCATGACCGGGCCGGGCTTGAGCGCTACATGCGCGAGGCCGTCCAGGTCTCCGGCGACAATCCGGTCCTGGTGGACCGCTATCTGAAGGAGGCCACGGAAATCGACGTCGATGCCATCGGCGACGGCGAGGACGTCATCGTTGCCGGCATCATGGAGCATATCGAGGAGGCCGGCATTCACTCCGGTGATTCCGCCTGCTCGCTGCCGCCCTTCTCCCTCGATGAAAGGCTGATGGCGGAAATCGAGGAGGCGACCATCAGTCTCGGGCGCCGGCTGGGCGTGAAGGGGCTGATGAACGTGCAGTTCGCCGTCAAGGACGGAGAGGTCTTCGTCCTTGAAGTCAATCCCCGCGCCAGCCGCACCGTGCCCTTCGTGTCCAAGGCGATCGGCGTGCCGCTGGCCAAGCTTGCCGTCAAGGTGATGCTGGGGGCCCGGCTGCGCGACTTCAATCTGCCCCCGCGCCCCTATGACCGGGCCCGGCTCGGCCATGTGGCCGTCAAGGAATCGGTCTTCCCCTTCGCCCGTTTCCCCGGCGTGGACGTGCTGCTCGGTCCCGAAATGAAATCGACCGGCGAGGTCATGGGCATCGACCGGGATTTCGCCCGCGCCTTCCTGAAAAGCCAGCTGGCTGCCGGCGTGCATCTGCCGCAGGCCGGCCTCGTCTTTCTGTCGGTGAAAGATGCGGACAAACCTGCCGCCCTGGCCATCGCCCGCGAGCTCGTGGAAATGGGTTATGCGCTGATCGCCACCCGCGGCACCGCGAAATATCTGACGGAGCACGGCGTGCCGACGGCGGTGGTCAACAAGGTGGCCCAGGGGCGCCCCCATATCGTGGACTACATGAAGGACGGCAAGATCGACCTTATGTTCAACACCACGGAAGGGGCGCAATCAATCCGCGATTCCTACGAGATCCGGCGCACGGCCCTTGTGGAGGGCATTCCCTACTATACGACCATGGCCGAGGCCCGGGCCGCCGTGACGGCGCTCAGGGTGCTGCGCGAAGGCGGGCTTGAGGTGCGCTCGCTTCAGGACTATGCGCGGGCCATGTCCGCTTGATTGCCCGGCCGGATGGCCTATACTCGGAAACGCTTGATTTGCCGGGGCGCATGCGTTATGGGCGCCTCGCTTCCGATCACGACGATCTGCGCGCCGCGGCGCCGGTCTCCCGCCCGAAGCAGAGGAGGCGCCGCAGCAGCGGTGGTCGTCTGCGCCGATGGCGGCAGGCCGGGTTGCGCAAAAGCCGGAAGATCGGGCGCATCCCCGCTTGTCGGCATGAGACGAAGGACGAAGACGCGATGACGGAACGAATTCCGATGCTGCCCTCGGGCTATGAGGCCCTGAAGGCCGAGGTGCATCGCCTGAAGAATGTGGAGCGTCCGGCGGTCGCGAAGGCGATCGAGGAAGCGCGCGCGCATGGCGACCTGTCGGAGAATGCGGAATATCATGCCGCCAAGGAGCGCCAAGGCCTGATCGAGGCCCGGCTGATGGAGCTGGAAGACCGGCTCGCGCGGGCGACCGTCATCGACCCTTCGGAATTTTCCGGCGACAAGGTGATGTTCGGGGCGACCGTCACGCTTCTTGATGAAGACGACCGCGAAGTCGTCTATCAGATCGTCGGGACGGAAGAGGCGGATGTGAAGGCCGGCAAGCTCTCCTATACCTCGCCACTGGCCCGGGCGCTCATCGGCCGTCGGCTGGGAGACGAGGTGGAAGTTGTCACCCCGTCCGGTGAAAAATACTACGAAATCAAGAAGATCGAATACCGCTGAGCGCCGCGGCACGACAGGTGGGCCGCTGACCGCCTTGATGCGGCGGACGGAACGGGGTTGTCTTCCGCCTTCACGAACGCAGCGGCAAATCTTCCCGATTCCCCGGGCTGCTCTTGGCACGGGCGATTTTCTCCTTCAGGCTGAGGCCGGATCGGGCGGTTTCGGAAGGCTGCGGCCCTGCCGCTCATGAAAAGGGGAAGGGAGAGTGCGCGATGCTGCGTCTGATCCTCAATGTGCTGTGGGTTGTCTTCGGCGGCTTCGAGATGGCGATGGGCTGGTGGCTGGCCGGCCTCCTGTTTGCGATCTCGATCATCGGCCTGCCCTGGGCGCGGGCGGCATTCAACATCGGCCTTTACGCGCTCTGGCCCTTCGGAAGCCGGGCCGTGAACCGCGAGCTGATCACCGGCGAGTCGGACATCGGCACCGGTCCCTTCGGGATGATCGGCAATATCGTCTGGTTCCTGCTCGCCGGCTGGTGGCTGGCGCTGGGCCATATCGCTCTGGCGCTCCTTTATGCCATCACGATCATCGGTCTGCCCTTTGCCTATGTTCACCTGAAGCTGGTGCCGATCACCCTGGCACCGATCGGCAAGACCATCATCCACGAATCCTGAAGGCCGGGGGACCCAAACAGGGACTGGCCAAGTCCTTGAGGGGCTGCTATTGTCGCCGGCGCCGACGACTTCCTGGCCGTGTCGTCACCCTTGCGCTCGCAGCGTGAAAGGCCAGGGCGGCGGAAGAGATCGCCGAGAAACGTAAGGAGAGGGCATGATGACCAAGATCCTCAGCACCGCGAGAACGGCCGGCGCAGTGGTGGTGCTCGGATTGCTGCTGGGGGCCTGCACGGCCGAGCTGTCGGATCAGGACCGCCAGCTGCTCACCGATGCACGCAATGCCGCCCAGCAGGCGGCCGATGCCGCCAAGGCCGCCCAGCGCGCGGCCGAGCGTGCCGCCCGCAGCGCCCAGTCCGCGGCCTCTCAGGCGGAAGCGGCCGCCAATACCGCCAATGCGGCAGCCGAACGCGCCTCGCGCATTGCCGAGCAGACCGAGCAGAACTTCAACCGCCGCATGCGCAAGTAGCGGCCATCCGGCACCGACCGTCTGCCTCCGCAGGGCCGGAAGGCCGTCCTGCGTGATTTGGAGCGGAAGCGGGCGGGCATGGATCCCGCAGACGTCCGAGCCGTTCAGCGCCCGGGCGTCTTTGCTGTGGGTGCCGCCGCGCCCGGCAGGGCGCTCACAGCGTGACCGGCCAGCCCCTCGGCCTTCAGGAACAGGCGCAGCTCGGCCGGCGTAAGCGGCGGGCTCACCGGTGTGGGAATGCCGGCCCGTCGCCGCGCGGCCCGTTTGACCTGCGCCCAGACGATCTTTCCCCACAGCTGGCGGGGCAGCGCCTGTCGCATCAACTCCACCGCATCGAGAAGCGGATCGGCCGGCATCGCCTTGCCGGCATCCAGCATCGCCTGCTGATAGGCGGAGGGTGCGATCTCGACATGAATGCGGCGATCATGCGGGTCCACCCCCACCATCATGGGCGCATCGATGATCCGCACGAGATCGCCTTTGCGCGTGGTGGCGAACAGGGCCCGGATATCGGCCGGGGCCAGGCGGATGCAGCCCCGGCTGACCCGCCTGCCGATGGACAGCGGCTTGTTCGTGCCATGGATGAGGTAGGACGTATGGCCAAGCCGGAGCGCGAACGCCCCGAGCGGATTGTCGGGCCCCGGCGGCACCACGCGCGGCAGGGAGGGGTTTTCGCGGCGGTGGGCGGCTGTCGGATACCAGCTGGGGCCGGCCACCCGCGCCGAGATGCGGATCTCGCCCACGGGCGTGGCCAGTCCCTCGCGTCCCAGCGAGACGGGGAAGACATGCTGCAGCTTCCCGCCCTCATCGTAATGGAAGAGCAGCAGAAAGGCGCGGTTGATCACGATTCGCGCGCCATGAGCGAAGGGGACTACATGGCGCGTCGGAATGCGGATCACGCGGTCCGCCGGCGGCACCCAGGGATCCACATCCGGATTTGCCGCCCTGAGCGCCATGTAGCCGACGTCATAGTGTGCGGCCAGGGCGATGAAGGTATCGGTCTTCTTCAGGCGGTGCGGCAGCGTCTCGCCCATCACGATTCCGCGCACCGCCGGCGGGCTGGCCGCCTCCGCGGCGGACAGAAGAAGCCAGAACAGGCCGCCGATCGCCATGGCTGCAGCCAGCCAGCTGCGATGCCATCGGCCGGCCCGCCGTCTGCCTTTGCCTGCTGACACGAATTTTCGCGCACCCTCGGGCATGTCCGGCATCCTGAAACACCATCACCCCGGCACCGCCTAGCATGGTCGCCCGCCCGGCGCCAAGCAGCTGTGATCAGGCCCGGGCAAGGATTGCCCGGTCACAAGGATGGCGGTGTCCACCATCTTCCCGCCGCCACCCGGCCCGGGCGGACGGATTTCCGGCCGGAAGACTTTCTCTCAGGGAAAGGGCCATGTCTTCCGCCTCTGGCATGCTGCTTGCTTTGTCTTGTGCGCGAGGCGGATCCCGACCCTTGAGCGGGTGCAGGTCAGGGAAGATGGATCAAGGAATGGAGCAAGCGATGTCTTTGAGGCAAGGATGGCGGCTGATCGTCCTTAC
>CAYYGH010000042.1:12773-26627 GCA_964471405.1 uncultured Sphingomonadales bacterium
AAGGAATGGAGCAAGCGATGTCTTTGAGGCAAGGATGGCGGCTGATCGTCCTTACCCTGCTTTGCGGTCTTCTCCTGCCGGCGGGTCTGTCCGCCAGGGCGGCACCCTCCCGGCTGAAGGATCTGGTGATGGTCGAAGGCGTGCGCGAGAACCAGCTTGTCGGCTATGGCCTCGTCGTCGGCCTCAACGGAACGGGTGACACCCTGCGCAACGCTCCCTTCACCGAGCAGAGCCTGGAGGCGATGCTGGTGCGCCTGGGGGTGAACACCCGCGACGCCCAGAACATCAAGACCGACAATGTCGCCGCCGTCATGGTGACCGCCGATCTGCCGCCCTTCGCCCGCCAGGGCCAGCGCATCGACGTCAATGTCGCAGCCATGGGCGATGCCAGCGATCTGCGCGGCGGGGTGCTGCTGGTCACGCCGCTCATGGGCGCGGACGGCGAGGTCTATGCGGTCGCCCAGGGTCCCATCACGGTGGCGGGCTTTTCGGCCCAGGGCCAGGCCGGCGGCGTGACGCAGGGCGTGCCGACATCCGGGCGCATCGCCAACGGCGCGATCGTGGAGCGCGAGGTGCCGTTCGACTTCTCCTCTCTCAAGCGGGTGCGGCTTGCGCTGCGCAATCCGGACTTCACCACCGCAGACCGGATCGCCCGCACCATCAACGCCGCCCTCGGTGTGCCGGCGGCCCGGATGCTGGATGCGGCCACCATCGAGCTGTTGCGGCCTCCCAGCTTCGCAGGCTCGCTTGCGGAGCTCGTCACCCGCATCGAACAGCTCACCGTCGAACCCGACTTCCCGGCCAAGGTGGTCATCGACGACCGCTCGGGCGTGATCGTGATCGGTGCGGATGTGCGGATCTCCGAAGTGGCCATCGCCCAGGGCAATCTCACGATCCGGGTGATGGAAACGCCGCAGGTCTCCCAGCCGGGTGCGCTCTCCGGTGGCCAGACCACGACGGTGCCGCGCACCAACATCAGCGTCGATACGGGTGAGGGGCGCAAGATGACCGTCCTGCAGACGGGTGTCACCCTCCAGGAGCTGGTGGACGGGCTCAACGCCCTCGGGGTCGGCCCGCGGGACATCATCTCGATCCTGCAGGCGATCAAGGCCGCCGGGGCGCTGCAGGCTGAAATCGAGATCATCTGAAGGATCGATGGCATGGCGATCGTGAGCCGACATGAAGGGAGCCGTCTGACATGACCGCCGCCATTGCTCTGCCGCCTCCCATTCCCCCCGCCGTCGCTCCGCCGGGCAAACCCCGCACGGCCCATGAGGCGGCCCGGCAGTTCGAAGCCGTGTTCCTGCAGCAGATGCTCAAGCCCATGTTCGCCTCCGTCGGTCGCGACCCGCTGTTCGGTGGCGGAGCCGGGGAAGAGATCTACCGGGACTTTCTCGTCGATGCCCTGGCCCGCGCCCTGGCCAAGGCGGGAGGCATCGGCATCGCGAAGGCGGTTGAAGGCGAAATCGCAACCCTGCGCGGCGAAACCGGCGTCCCTGATGCCGCCGCAGCGGCGGGTCTTGCGGCCTACCGCCGAAATGCCGCGCTGGGTCAGGGAACGGATGCCGGGGAGAATAACTCATGAAGACGGCGACATCGACAGTCCCGGCCGGGCGGGATGCGGCCCTGACACTTGCGCGCCTGGCCGAACAGATCCGGCGGGTGATGGCCGAAGAGCTGGCCATCCACCGCACCGGCCGGCCGCGCGAGGCGGAGGCGCTGATTGCCGAGAAGGCCCGGCTGGCTGCGGAGTATCAGGCTCTCGCCAAGGCGCTCCTTCAGGACGAGGCCTGGTTGACGGCCCGCGAGCATGCGCAGCACCGCGCCCGGCTCAAGCAGGAGCTTTCGGCTCTTCAGTCTGAGATCGAGGCGCATGTGGGGGCCATTCGCCGCTACCGGCTGCTGACGGAAGGCGTGGTGCGGGCGGTTGCCGAGGAGATCGAGCGCCAGCGCAGCCCGTTCAAGGGCTACGGCCCGGCCGCCGCCGGCCCGGCTGCTGCCGGGGGCTCGCTCACCCTCGATGAACGCCTCTAGCAGCCCCCGGTCACCTGGTCCCCGCTCACCAATCACCGATCATCCGTCACCGGTCGCTGAGCCCGGGGCGGTTGATGAGCTCATCCGAAATCTGGCAGGCGGCCGGGCCGACCAGAACGATGAAGAGCGCCGGCAGGATGAAGAGGATGAGCGGCACCGTCATCACCGCGGGCAGCCGCGCCGCCTTCTCCTCCGCCTTCATCAGCCGCTCCTTGCGGAACTCGCCGGCCAGTACCCGCAGCGCCTGGGCGAGCGGCGTGCCGTATTTCTCGGACTGGATGAGCGCCGTCACCACGGCACGCAGACTCTCCAGCGGCACCCGCTCGGCAAGGTTCATGAGCGCCTGGCGCCGGTCCGGCAGGAAGCCGAGCTCGATGGCGGTAAGCGAGAACTCCTCGGCCAGCTCGGGGGCGGCCCGGCCGAGCTCACGGTGAACGCGGTTCAACGCGGCATCCAGCGTCAGCCCCGCTTCCGCACAGATGACCAGCAGATCCAGCGCATCCGGCAGGCTCTTGCGGATCGCGTCCGTGCGCCGCTGGATGGCGTTGGCAACGAAGATGTCCGGCGCCTTGAAGGCGATCAGCGTCAGCGCCACGAGGATCATCGCGCGCAGCAAGGGGCTTTCCGCCATCATGCCGAAGCCGTAGATGAGCACGAGACTGACGGCCGCCAGCGCAAAGGGCAGCACCAGCTTGAAGAAGAGATAGACGACAAGCGCGTCCCGGCTGCGCAGCCCGGCCTGCACCAGCCTTTGTTCGGCCTTTTCGGTCTCCTTCGACTGCAGCAGTTTCAGCCGCTCGACGATCCGGCGCATCAGCGCCACCTGACGTTCGGTCCGCCGGATCGGTCGGCGCCGGGCGGGTGCCAGCACGCCGGCGCGCAGCTGCTGACGGCGGGCCTCGAGCGCCTTCAGACGCTTGCGGGAGGTTCCCTCCACCAGCCCGCTCGTCCACACCGCCCAGAAGGCGACCAGAGCCGCCAGAGCGGCCAGGATGCTGGCGATGTCGGCCGCGCTGAAACCCGCGATGACCTCCGGCATGCTCCTGCTCCCTCACTCCTAGATCTCGAAATGGATCATCCGTCGGATGATGAGGGTGCCGACCCCCATCCAGATCAGCCCGCCGACAAGGGCCGTGGTGGCGCGCGGGTCCGTAAAGAACAGCCCGGCATAATCGCGGTTGAGGACATAGATGATCGCGAACATCACGAAGGGCAGCGAGCCGACGATCCAGGCGCTCGCGCGGCCTTCGGACGACAGCGCCTTGACCTTGAGCTTCATCTGGTGGCGCTGGCGCAGGATGTCGCTCAGGTTTGCCAGCGTCTCGGCAAGATTGCCGCCCGTCTCCCGCTGGATTGCGAGCGCCACCACGAAGAACTGGAAATCCGGAAAGTCCAGACGGCGGGCGGCATCCGCCATCGCATCTTCGAAGCTTCTGCCAAGGCGGATGGAATCGACGATGCGCGCGAATTCCGGTCCGACCGGCGCATCCATTTCCTGGGCGACGGTCTTGAGCGCCTCGGCCAGCGGCAGGCCGGATTTGAGAGCCCGCACGATCAGGTCAATGGCATCGGGAAACTGGGCAAGAAAGGCTTCCTGCCGGCGCCGGATCATGCGCGCGACCGCCATGTGCGGCAACCCGAGACCCGCCGCCACCGCCGCCGGCAGGGCAAGCCCCGCCCCCAGTCCGGCGAGCAGGTCGGCCAGCAGATAGGAAAGGATGCCCACCACGGCCATGGACATGAGATAGCGCCCGAGGGTGATCGCACGCCCCGTCCGGCGCAGACGACGCTCAAGCTCCGCCGGAGCCGGCAGAAAGCGGGTCGCGATTTCGTCCAGCACGCTCGCCTGCTCGCGCTGGCGCAGGATCGCCGAACGCCGCGAGGCGGCCGGGGCACCGGTCGCATACCGCGCCTTGAAGGCCGCAAGTCGACCGCGCAGCCGCCGCTCACCGGCGCTCGGCAGCAGCACGAGACCCGCAAGCGCCACGATCAGCAGGGTGGCGATGACCGCCGCGGCGATGGCAAGGGCCGGACTCACGAGCCGCCTCCCATGACTTCGAGCAGCAGCTTGTCGAGCCCGAAATACTGGGCCCGGGGCAGGAAATGCGGCCGCACGCCGGTGGGCACGAAATCGCCGATGAGGCGGCCGTTCTGGTCCTCGCCGTGATATTCGTAGCGGAACAGGTCCTGAGTGGTGATGACGTCGCCTTCCATGCCCACCACCTCCGTCACATAGACGCAGCGGCGCGCGCCGTCGCGCATGCGGCTGACCTGGATGATGATGTCGACGGCGGCCGCGATCTGCTCGCGGATCGCCTTGGCCGGCAGATGGAAACCGGCCATGTTCACCATGTTCTCAAGCCGGGTCAGCGCCTCGCGCGGGCGGTTGGCGTGGATCGTGCCCATGGAGCCGTCATGGCCCGTGTTCATCGCCTGCAGCAGGTCGACCGCCTCCGCCCCGCGGATCTCGCCGACGATGATGCGGTCGGGGCGCATGCGCAGGGCGTTTTTGACGAGATCGCGCATGGTCACCTCGCCCTTGCCTTCGAGATTGGGCGGGCGGGTTTCGAGGCGCACGACATGCGGCTGCTGGAGCTGGAGCTCGGCGGCATCCTCGATGGTCACGATCCGCTCGCCCGGATCGATGAGCCGCGAGATGGCGTTCAGCATGGTAGTCTTGCCGGAACCGGTGCCGCCGGAGACGAGCACGTTCAGCCGGCAGGCGCCGATGATCTTCAGAAGCTGCATCAGCCGGGGCGAGATGGAGCCGAAGGAGACCATCTTCTCCAGCGTGATCTTCTTTTTCGCGAATTTGCGGATCGACAGCGACGGCCCGTCGATCGCAAGCGGCGGGATGATGGCGTTCACCCGGCTGCCGTCGGCCAGTCTCGCGTCACAGATCGGCGAGCTTTCGTCGATGCGCCGCCCGACCGCCGTGACGATCCGCTGGATGACGTTCATCAGATGCTTCTCGTCGCGGAAGCGCACATCGGTGAGCTCGAGCTTGCCGCCGCGCTCGACATAGACCTGGTGCGGCCCGTTCACCATGATGTCGGTGATCGACTCGTCGGCCAGGAGCGGTTCGAGCGGCCCGAGGCCCAGCATGTCGTTGATGATCAGCGTAACGAGGTCGCGCTGCTCCTTCAGATTGAGGTTGATCTTCTCCTGGACCAGCAGCTCGCCGACGACGTCGCCGATCTGGGCGGCCAGCTCGCCGCGCGGCAGCTCGCTTGCGACCTTGGGATCGATGTGTTCGAGCACGAGCGGCAGGATCTGCTCTTTCGCCGCCTCGACATTGCTCAGGCGCCCCTTCTCCCGAGCAAGGGGATCGGCCCCTGCTTCCTTTGCCCGGGCGAGCAGCTCGTTGAGCAGGAATGTCACGATATCGCGGATCGCCAGCGGATCCGGTTCGATCCCGCGGCGGGCGGTCTCGGCCTTGACCAGGGTCTCAAGCCGCATGGCAAGCCCCGCCCGGGATTCGCGAGCCAGGACATCGGGCGGCAGCGCCTTGTCCGCAACGGTCAGCAGCTCTTCTGCAAGGGTATCGACATCAGCGGGGCTTGGTGCCGGTTTTTCCCGGCCGGTCTGCACGGCGACTGGCTGCGGCGGCCTTTCGCGACCCGCCTTGTCCTCGTCCAACCGCGTTGCCCGCACGGCGGCGGAGCGCTGGGAGGGAGCAAGAGCGACCCGGCGCAGGGGGCTTGCCTTGTGGGAGAAGACACGACCACGCATGATTCGCCCTACCTCCCGAACAGGCGGCCCAGAACGCCGCGATCAGCCGCCTTGCCTTCCCTGGCGAGAATCGCCCCGAAGGCCTGCCGCAGGGCGCGCGCGAGCGGCGAGCGCGGAGCAACCGCGAGAACCGGCCGGGCCTCCTGCGCGGCGGCAACGGCCGCTTTGGGGTCAAGCGGCAGGGTGGCATCCACCGGCCGCTCCACGGAGGCCGCGAAATCCTTGACCCGGACCTCCATCAGCCCTCCCGCCGGCAGCTTGTTGAGCAGCAACCGCAGACGCGGCGCCTTGCCGTCATTCTCGCCACCCTGCTCCCTGCTGCGCACGCCCAGCTGCTCCAGATGTGCGATGATCCGGATGGTATCGCGCACATGCGCAAGAGTCGGCTCGGCAACAAGCAGAACATCGTCGAGGTGGGCGAGGATCTCGCGCCCTGCCGGTCCGAGCAGCATGTCCACCGGCAGATCGAGAACGAGATGCGGATACAGCGGTGCCAGGGCGGACAGGAGCGCGAGCACCGCCTCGTCCGGTGCCGCAAATGGCGAGTCCAGCGGGGCTTCCGCAGAGAAGACGGCCAGATTCTCGTCCACCTTGAGAGCGGCCCGATCGAGCAGGAGGGCGTCTATGCGGTCGGGGTTGGAGAGCGCATCCACAAGTCCGCGCCCGGGTTCCAGATCGAACTGGAGCGCGGCAGTGCCGAAATGGATGTCCAGATCGACAAGCGCCGTGCGGCCGGCATGTTCCGCCATCGCATGGGCAAGGGAAGCGGTGATCAGACTGGCTCCCGCTCCGCCGCGCACACCGACGACGGCGAGATGGCGCCCCTTGCGCTCGCCGTCTCCGCCTTCCGTCTCGCCGGCGGCCGCCTCGGCCATCGCCGCAAGCGCATGTTCGATCGCCTCGGCCAGCGTTTCCCGCCCGAGCGGCTTGACGAGATAATCCACGACCCCGGCCGCCAGCAGACGGCGGTAGTAGGCGACATCATTGACCGTGCCGACCGCCAGCACCCAGATGTCGCCGCCCGCCGCTTCCGCAAGTGCGGCCAGATCCGCCAGCGGATCACCATCCTCGTCCAGTTCCACGATGAGAAAGCGCGGAGCCGGAGCCAGAGCAAAGCGTCGCACCGCATCGGCGATCCGGCCGGCGGCAACGGCCTCGGGCTCCAGGCCGAAATGGCCGAGGACTTCGCCGAGCAGGGCACGGTCCTCCTCATCAGCCAGAAAGGCGCCAAAGGATGGACGCGCCTGCGATTGTGCCGCCTGGGCCGTCATTCTGACCAGCTCTCCCATCGTTTCTGCCCGTTCCGTTTGCTTCACGATCACTCCTTGGAGTGCAGCACGGAAGCGCACTCATCCGCCCCCGCCGCGCGTCTGCTGCTGCTTGGTATCGCTGGGCATCAGGATGACGGGGGGAATGGCCCGCCAGGCCTCGATCGCGGCCGTGGCGCGTTCGGAGTCATTGGCGCCCGCCCGCGCGCCGGCGAGCAGGTGGCCGGGATCGGCGACCATCTGGCCGAGATTGATGAGATTGGCGCAGCCGAATTGCGGTGCGGGCGCATTGCCGTGGTTGTGGCTCATGTTGAGCCGCCTTTGCGGGCATGCCGGACTGGTCACCCGATAGCGCTCGACCACAAGCAGCGCCTCATCCGGTTCCGGGGTCCGCGGCAGGGGCGGTGCGGCAACCAGGCTGCCGCCATAGGCCCGCACGAGACGTTCCAGATCCGCCCGCGCCGCCGCCGGAAACTCCGCCCCCGTCACGATCGCCAGCCGGTCGCCATAGCCGAAGCCCATCTGGTCGAGGAACCGTCGGGCCGGTCCGTCAACTCCGGCCGCCTCCCGGGCCCGCACGGGCTGGACGATCCGCACGAGCTCCACGCGATTGCGCATGTCGCGATCACCGATGCGGGGCGTGGCGGTCTTCGAGACATGGCTGCAACCGGCCGTCAGCAGAACGAGCGGCAGCAGCAGGGCGATGAGGCGCATGGCCGCCGCCCTTCCTTCCCGAGAGGTGATCCTGCGTGCTCTGCCCATCGTCTCCATCCTTTCCTTCCATCCCCGCCGGGGATCGCACCCACCTCTAGAAGCGGAAGCCTGCACGCTGATTGAGCGGCATGCCTTCCGGTTCGCCGGTCGGTGCCGGCATCGGGCGCGGCGCGTAGGTGATGGTGCGCCCCTTCAGGAACATGCCGATGTCGCTCGGCAGCTCGATGCCATCGGTGGGCAGGGCGAGTCTGCGGCTGTCGACCGGCCGGACGAGATAGGGGGTGACCACCACGACGAGCTCGGTTTCCTGATGCAGAAAGCGGTTCGAGCGGAACAGCGGCCCCAGGATTGGGAGGTCGCCAAGCCCCGGGAACTTCCGCAGATTCTGGGAGATGTCGCTCTGCAGCAGACCGGCGATGGCGAAGCTCTGGCCGGAGCTGAGCTCCACCGTCGTCTCGACGCGCCGGGTGGAAAGGGCGGGCACCCTGATGCCCTGGATCTCGACGGCGCCGTTCTGGGACAGCTGGCTGACCTCCGGGGCGACCCTGAGCGTGATCTTGTTGTCGGCGCGCACGATCGGCGTGAAGGCGAGCTGGACGCCGAACTGGCGGAATTCGATCGCCAGCTGTCCCAGCGACTGCGGGACCGGGATCGGGAACTCCCCGCCGGCCAGGAATTTCGCCGTCTCGCCGGAAACCGCCGTCAGATTGGGTTCGGCGAGCACGGTCACCAGCCCTTCGGTCTCCAGCGCATCGAGCACGGCATTGAGATCCACGTGATCGGTCAGCGCCGAGATCGCCAGGCTGTCCGTGGCATTGGGATCGCGGATGAGACCCGGCAGCGGTCCCAGCGGGCTGCCGACAATATTGCGCCCCGAGAGCACATTGCGACCCGTTGCCAGCCCGATCATGGTATTGCCGCCAAGATCGAACAGCGACTGCCAGTTGACGCCCAGCTGTTTCAATGTCTCCCGACCGACCTCGGCGAATTTCACACGCAGATTGATCTGCGTGGGCTGGGTGATCTTGAGACGGCTGATCACCCCCTCGCCCAGATAGCGCTTGGCATACTGCTTGGCCCGCTCGGCATCCTCCGGTGTGCGCACGACACCGGTGAGAAACGCCATGCCGTTCACGAACTGGACGTCGAGCAGCGCATCGGGAAGCATCTCCCGGAAAAGAGCCTTCAGGGGCTCGACATCCGTCGTCACACGCACCGTGGCCGCGAAAACCGGCGTATCGTCCCTGGCGATGGCATAGATCGAGGTCTCGCCCGGCTTCTTGCCCAGGACATAGACGAGCTTGGCGGATTTGACCTGGACATCGGCGATCGCCGGATCGGCGACGAAGATGTCGGTTGCCGGCTTGGCGAGCCGCAGCAGCACGCCCTTGCCGGTCGTCAGCTCGAGCTGCTGGTCATCGGGCGGCAGGGTCCGGGCGGCAGGCCGGTTTGCGGCCGCATGCGCTCCCTGCGAGAAGCCGGTCCAAAGAAGGAAGACCGCACCCCACAGCCCCATCTTTCGGGCCATCGTCTTGAGACCTTGCGTCATCGTCAGCTCCCTGATCCGGGTCCATGGCTTCTGGCGGCCAGCTCCACGAATTCGCTCTCGCTGCCGCGCACGACGCGCACCACGGGGGCATTGTTGCGGATATCGGGCGGAGGCAGGAGCCGGCTCACATCGGCATCCCAGGTGTGGCTGAGGGTCCGCGCGATCGGCCGCTCGACATCCGGGGAGCCGTCCGTCTTCTGAAGACTGCGCAGGGCAAGGGTAAGCGTGCCCATGGCGCGCACCAGCGCGATCCGCTCGGCAATCTTGGGGGTCACCTCCAAGGTGACGGTGCGCCCGGGCCTGGCCTTGCCGTCCTCGATGCGCGTGCGGTTGTCAATTGCGAGCACACGGACATTTCCGGCCACGGTCTCGCTTGCGAAGTGGCGGGTGCCGTCCGCATCCTTGAGACGGTGATTGAGGATCACGTCCACGCGGTCGCCCGGGAAGATGAAGCCGGCAACGCCGCTTGCGGCGTCGACGGGCAGGGTCACCGCCCGCATCCCCGGCGCCAGAGCGGCCGCGAGAAATCCCCGCTCGCCCGGCGCAACCAGCGCACCTTTGGGCACCGGCGTGCCGGCGGGCAACGCCGTGCGCACCACATGGCCGTAATAGTCCTGGATCTCATCCCTGTTCTTTAGCAGAATGTAGCTCTCGCTCACGGCCTCCTTCGGCCAGGGCTGGGCCTTGATGTCCTCTTCGCCGAGCAGCCGGCCGATCGGGAGATCCCGACGGGCCACCAGCACATGAATTTCCGCCGGTTCCGCCTTCTGCGGGGTACCCGCTCGCCCGGCTTGCATGCCGGTCAGGGCGACGCGCACGAACCAGGCTGCGGCCAGAGCCAGTCCGATGGCCAGAACCGCAAAGATCAGAGTGCGCTGCGATCGCATCGTCCGTTCTCCTCCTTTGCGCAACCGCGCCGGTCGCTCATGCCGGCAGCCACAGCGCCACCAGTCCGCCTGCCGCGATGGCCACGCCGTAGGGCACCCCGCCCCGCAGCTCCGCCGCGGCCGGATTGGCTGCCAGCGCTGCCGTCTCCACGCCCGTCCGGGCGCCGGCCGATCTTCTGCCGCCCATCCGCTCCCGCAGCAGCATCACGAGCGCGACCATTCCTCCCGCGATCGCCATGACGAAAAGAAATGCCGGCCAGCTTGCGACCGGAAGGCCCAGGGCCACCGCCGGGACGAGCTTGGCGTCTCCACCGCCGATGGCACCGGCTGCGAACAGACCGACGCACACGGCAAACAGACCGCCCACAAGCGCCAGATGGCCGGCCGAGAACAGGAAGCCCTCCACGCCCGCATGCAGCAGGCCGGCTGTGGCGACGGCCGCCGTAATGATGTTGGGGATGATCCGCGCCCGGATATCCGTATGCGCGGCGATACCCAGCAGAATCGACACAATTATGCGCAAAACCATCGCCATTTCCGGCATGACCCACCGTCCGCCTTTCCGGTTTTTGTGGAAAGGACTGTGCCGGAGCGCTTTTAAAAAGGCGTGTAATGACCCCTAAAATTCGAATCGAATTGCGGAGCAGGCATGGCCCGCGCGCTCGGCAGCGGCTCGCCCTCAGGCCGCATCGAGGGCCTTGTCCACGGCCCGGGCCAGGGCATCGGCGGCAAGCGTGCCGAGGATGGTCACCAGCAGGGCCGGCGGCAGATCATTCGGTGCCGGCCGGCGCCCCGTGGACAGGGCAAAGACGGTATCCCCGTCGAAAGGCGTGTGGATGGGACGGATCCGACGGGCGAGACCGTCATGCGCCATGATCGCCATGCGTTTGAGCGCCGTCTTGTCCAGCATGATGTCGGTGGCCACGACGGCAATGGTGGTGTTCGTCCCCAGCAGCGGCGCCTTGGGCAGCGGAATATGATCCCGCCTTCCCGCATCGCGGGGACCGAAGCTGTTGACGGCAACGGCCGCGCCCACCAGCAGCCGGTCCGGCCCGGCCGTCGTCAGACTGGCGCTGCCGTAACCGCCGTCCCGGTCACCGGCCCGGGCGCCGGTCCCGGCACCCACCCGCCCGCAACGGTCGCGGTGCGAGACACGGGCCAGCGCCTGTATGCCCAGGCGGTGGTAGGGGTTGGCACCCTGCCAGCTCTTGTCGCCGCCATTGGCCAGATCGAAGAGAATCGCCGCGGGCACGACCGGCACCGGCCGCGGAGCGATGGCCAGCCCGATGCCGCGTGCCGACAGCTCCTCGGTCACCGCGTCCGCCGCCGCCAGCCCGAATACGGACCCGCCGGAGAGCACGAGCGCATGCACCACCTCCACGAGATTGACGGGGTCGAGCGCATCCGTCTCCCGCGTCCCGGGCGCCCCGCCGCGCACATCCACGGCCATCAGCGCCCCCTCATCCGGCAGCAGGACCGTGGTGCCCGAACGCAGCCGCTCATCTCCGGCATGACCCACGGCCAGACCCGGCACATCGGTGATCAGATCACCGGGCCCCGGGGCGATGGCGATCTCCATGATCCCGCCTCCTCCTGTCCGTCTTCCCTGGCCGGCCCCCGCCGCCGTCGGCTGGCGCGCTCCGGCAGGGGGCGCATGCATCATGCCCTCTTTTTCTTTTGGTCGTCGAGGCTATAGTGGGCGCAGCCATGTTGCGTCCACCATTATGGGGAGAGTGAATCGTGCGTGCCATCCGCTGCCGATCCGTCCTGCGCCTGACCGTCATCCTGGGGCTGGTGTCGCTCCTGCTTTCAGGCGGGGTGCTGCGGGCCGGAGAGGGGCCAAAATGGGCGCAGGGCCGGGAAATTCTGGCGGCTGCGGCCCATCCTGCCGCCGTCAGGGCGGGCTTTGCCGTCCTGGAAGAGGGGGGCACGGCGGTGGATGCCGCAATCGCAATGCAGGCGGTGCTTTCGCTGGTCGAGCCCCAGTCATCCGGGATCGGCGGCGGCGGTTTTCTGCTCTTCTATGACCGGAAAAGCGGCCATGTGACGGCCTTCGACGGCCGCGAGACGGCACCGCAGGCCGTGGACGAGACACTCTTTCTCGGCCCTGACGGCAGGCCCATGGCCTTCATGGATGCGGCGCTGGGAGGTCGGGCCGTCGGCGTGCCGGGTGTCATGCGGATGCTGGCGCTCGCCCATCGTCGTCATGGCCGTCTCGGCTGGGCGCGTCTGTTCGCTCCGGCGATCCGGCTGGCGGAGGAAGGTTTTCCCGTCAGTCCCCGCCTTCATGCGCTGCTGGCGCGCCATGCGGCCTTCTTCCGCAAGCGCGGCATCACGACGCCGGAGCAGCTGGGCGAGGCCGGCCCCTATTTCTTCACGAAGGATCTGGAGCCCAAGCCGGTCGGCACGATTCTGAAGAACCCGGCCTATGCCCGCACCCTGCGCCTGCTGGCCGAAAAGGGCATAGAGGAATTCTACACCGGCCGGATCGCCCGCGACATCGTCAAGGCCGTGCGCGACAATCCCTTCTCACCGGGCAGGATGACACTGGCGGATCTCAAGGCTTACGAGGCGGTGGCCGAGCCACCCCTGTGCGGCAGCTACCGCATCTATCGGCTGTGTGCGATGGGGCCGCCCTCTTCCGGCGGCAGCACGATGCTTGCCATTCTGGGCATTCTGGAAGGCTTCGACCTTCCCCGGATGCGCCCGTGGGGCGTGAAGGCCGTTCACCTTTATGCGGAGGCCAGCCGGCTCGCCTATGCCGACCGCGATCGCTATACCGCGGATGCCCGATTCTATCCCGTGCCGCTGCCCGGTCTCATCGACAAGCAGTATCTCGCCCGACGCCGCCAGCTCATCCGGCCGGATCGCGCGATGGAAAGCGTCGCACCGGGCCATCCACCGGGTGCCGGTCAGGCCGGCGTGGGCTCGGGGCCCGATCATCCCTCCACCAGCCATCTGGTGGCCATCGACCGTGAGGGAAATGCCGTCACCTTCACCACCACCGTCCAGATCGCCTTCGGCAGTTTCGTGATGGTGGACGGCTTCCTGCTCAACAATCAGCTGACCGATTTCGACTTCAATCCCCGTGACGAGAAGGGGCGTCCCGTCGCCAACCGTCCGGAAGGCGGCAAGAAACCCCGCTCGTCCATGACGCCGACATTCGTCTTCGACCCCAAGGGCAGGCTCGTGATGGGAATCGGCTCGCCGGGCGGCAGCCGCATCATCAGCTATGTCACCAAGACCGTCATCGGCGTGCTGGACTGGGGGCAGCCGATCGAGCAGGCGGTCGCCGCGCCCAATCTGCTTGGCCGCGGGAACACGCTGGCCATCGAGAAGGGCACCGCTCTGGAGGCGCTCGTGCCTGCGCTGGAAGGGATGGGGCATCATGTCCGCCGCGAAGAGATGGTCTCGGGCCTGCACGGTTTCACGGTGCGCTATGATGAGGACGGCCATCCCCATTATCGGGGCGGCGCCGATCCCCGCCGCGAAGGCATCGTCCTCGCCCGGTAGATGAAAACGGAGCTGGCTGGTCCGTCCCGCCACGGCGGCCCGCCCGTCAGTCCCGCTCCCCGCCGGCCGTCGGGCCGACGGGCCGGCCCCGGTCGCAGAGGGCGGGGGCTGCTAGAGGCGTTCATCGAGGGTGAGCGAGCCCCCGGCAGCAGCCGGG
>CAYYGH010000043.1:0-26280 GCA_964471405.1 uncultured Sphingomonadales bacterium
CTCTCCTTTCTGGCTCTCTCTTGCGCCTTTTGCGCCGCGAGACCTTTTGCCTCGCAGGTCTAAGGAGGCGATTTTCGTGCCAGTTTTCCCCGCCTTCTGTGGGGGCATGCAGTAAGGCTATGGAAGATAATCGTTCTTTGACATGAGGCAGCTTGTTCCCCCTCTTTCCTTTTGACCGGCAAAGCTTGCCCTGTCGGCAATTTCTGCCCGGACCCTCTCTCGTCCGCCAGGTAATTTTTGCCTATTGTTTCAAATCGGGACGACCGGATCGGAGGAAGGGGGCAAGGCGATGGAGAGAGGGTGCGCCTTTTGAGGTTCCAAGTGGGAGGGGTGCGCTCCAGGTGCCCCCTCACCCGGCAGGGGAAGGCGGCCGAAGAAGCCGTCTCTCGCGCGGGAGCGGCAGGAGATGTTGCGCGGCTGCGTCTGTCCGTCTTGTCGCTGGAGTGCTATGCTCGGCGACGTTGGCCCTGCCGCAGGAGGACGAATTCTTCCGCACTTGTCGGGTGGAGTGCCGTCGTGCGATCGAGATCGGCCTTCTTTACTCCCATCTTCATGGCGGTCGCAAAGCCCTGGATGATTTCGGGTGCATCCATCCCCAGCATGTGCATGCCGAGCACCCGGTCCGTGGCGGGATCAACCACGACCTTCACGAAACTGCGCTCCTTGCGTCCGGCCAGGGTGTGGCGGAGCGGGCGGAAGCTGCTCGCATAGACATCGACCTCGCCCAGCTCATCAAGCGCATCGTCTTCGCTCATGCCCACGGTCGCAAGCGGGGGCAGCGAGAAGACGGCACTCGGCACATCCCGGTGATCGGCCCGGGTTGGCCGATCATGGAAACGGGTGAGAGCAAAGGCATGTCCCTCCCGGATGGCGACCGGGGTCAGATTGATACGGTTGGTGACATCGCCCACCGCCCAGATGGAGTCGACATTCGTGCGCGAATAGTCGTCAACGATGACGGCACCATCTTCCGCACATTCCACACCCGCCTGTTCGAGCCCGAGGTCGGCCGTATTCGGGCGTCGTCCAATGGCAAAGAGGGCCTCGTCCACCACCAGCTTCGCACCGCTTTCCAGCACCACTCCGAGGCTGCCGTCCGGCCTGCGGTCAAGCCGGGCGACATTGTCTTCCAGCACGATGTCGATCCCTTTGGCCGCCAGCGCATCCTGAAGCCGGGTGCGCAGGTCCATGTCGAAACCGCGCAGGATCGGGCGCCGCCGATAGACAAGGGTGACGGCGGATCCCAGGCCATGCATGATCGAGGCGAATTCGACGGCGATATAGCCACCGCCGACCACCAGCAGGCGCTCCGGCAAGCGGGGCAGGTGAAAGATCTCGTTGGAGGTGATGACATGTTCGGCTCCCGGCAGACCATGCGGGCGCACGGGGGTGCCGCCGGTGGCGATCAGGATGGTATCCGCCCTGACCAGACGGCGCGAGTTCAGGAGCTCCACGGTATGGGCGTCTTTCAGTCGCGCGCGCTCGTTGACGATGAACACACCGGCTTTCTTCAGCGTTTCGATGTATAGACCGTTGAGGCGGTCGACCTCCTGCTGCACGGCCGTCTTGAGCGCCGTCCAGTCGAAACGGGGAGGCGTGGCAAAGTGCCAGCCATAGCCTTGCGCATCTTCGAAATCCTCGGCGAAATGCGCCGCATAGGCCATCAGCTTCTTGGGGATGCAGCCCCGGATGACGCAGGTGCCGCCAACGCGATACTCCTCTGCCACCATCACACGGGCACCGGCATCGGCGGCGATCCGAGCCGCCCGCACACCTCCCGAGCCGGCACCGATCACGAAGAGATCGACGGTCTCCGGGATCTTCTCGTCTGCCGTCGGCGAAGGAGTTTCCGATTGGGCCATGAACCTGCTCCCTGTCCAAGCGCGCCGCATGAGCTGTCAGGCGATAGCGGCTGTTCGGACCGGCTGACAAGCGCAATGAAGGAAACGCGGAACAAATGGGGAGAACTCACCGACCCTCACGGCGCGCCAGAAAGGCGAGTCTCTGGAGCAGGGCGACGTCCTGCTCTGTCTTGAGCAGCGCGCCGTAAAGGGGAGGGAGAAGATCCCTGTCCCCGCCACTGCGCAGGGCTTCCGGCGGCATGTCCTCGGCAACCAGCAGCTTCAGCCAGTCGATGAGCTCGCTGGTGGAGGGACGCTTCTTCAGCCCCGGCACCTCGCGCAGGCGATAGAAGACCTCCAGCGCTTCCCGCACGAGTGTGCGCTTGATGTCGGGAAAGTGCACGGCCACGATCCGCTCCATCGTCTCGGGATCGGGGAAGCGGATGTAATGGAAGAAGCAGCGCCGCAAGAAGGCGTCCGGCAGCTCCTTCTCATTGTTTGATGTGATGATGACGATGGGGCGATGGCGGGCGCGCACCGTCTCGCCGGTCTCGTAGACGAAGAATTCCATGCGGTCGAGTTCCAGCAGCAGATCATTGGGGAACTCGATGTCCGCCTTGTCGATCTCGTCGATGAGCAGAACCGGGGTCCTTTCGGATTCGAAAGCCTCCCACAGCTTGCCCCGCTTGATGTAGTTGCGGATGTCGTGCACGCGGGGATCGCCCAGCTGGGAATCGCGCAGCCGGGCGACGGCGTCATATTCATACAGGCCCTGCTGGGCCTTGGTCGTCGATTTGATGTGCCATTCGATGAGCGGCGCATCGAGCGCTTTTGCGACCTCATGCGCCAGCACCGTCTTGCCGGTCCCCGGCTCACCCTTGACCAGAAGCGGCCGGCGCAGGGTGACGGCCGCATTGACCGCAACGATCAGGTCCTCCGTTGCGACATAGCTGTCCGTGCCGGTGAAACTGCGGGGCTGGGTCATCCTGTCTGGTTCCATTACGCTTGCTGCCTTCAGAGGCATTCCCGTTCCTGGACTGGAAGCGCCGGCAAGGTGGCTTTCACAGGGCTCCACGGGCTTGAGGGCCTATCAGCCTCCGGAGGGTCAGGCGATAGCCCGAAGGGTCAGGTGCTGGCAAGCTCCTGGCATCGGGCGGTAAGGGCTCACCTGATGCCATTGTCCCGCATCCCGACAGGACGAGCATTAACGTCACCTTAAGACCTTGTCAGCCATCACCAGCCGGCCCGGGGGGATGCGCCTCCTTTCGCGGAAGGCCATGGTGCGCGTGTGTTGTGATTTTTCCATCTGGCCGGTTTTCTGGCCAGCACGAAAGCCATCCAGGAGATGACCTGCCATGTCCGATTTGTCACGGCTTCTTGAAACCTTCGGGGTTGACAATGAAATCCTCGCTCCGCTCCGGGCCGAGCGGGATCATATCGCTGCCAGGATCGGGCCTCTTCTCAGCCATTTTGCGGAGCGTCTGCGCGCCTGGCCCGAGCTTATCGGTCCTCTTGAAAAGCCGGAGGTGCACGAAGCCCGGGTCCATCACTGGACGCGTGTGGCAACCGCTCAGCTGGATGACAGCTTTCTGGCCAGTGCGCACCGGCTGGCGGAGGTCTTCTATCGGCACGAGATCCCCTCTCAGGCTGTTGCCGTCTGCCATGGAACGGTTTCACAGGCGCTGATTGCGGACCTTGCACCCTATCTGACCGAGCGGTTCGGCGCCGAGCAGGCCAACCGGATAACGGAGCATCTCATGCGCCTGATCTGGGCGGATCTCGGGATCCTGCTTGAAACCTATTCGCAGGCCGAGCAGGCGGGACGGCGGGCGTTCATCCAGCGCTTCGCCCAGCGCTTCAATGAGGAGCTGCAAGGAATCGTGGCCGATGTCGCCAAGGCAAGTCGCGAGCTTCAGGGGATCGCGGAAGGTCTCTCCCAGGGGGCGCTTTCGGCCAGCGAGGCGGCCAGCGCCGTGGCCGCGGCCGCAGAGCAGGCGACCCAGAATGTCGCCACGGTGGCCGAGGCCACCCGGGAGCTCGGCAAGTCCATTTCCGAGATTGCCGGTCAGGTGAGCGAAAGTGCCCATTTCAGCGAAGAGGCCGTGGCACGTTCGGAAAAGACGATGGAAACGGTGAATGCCCTGGCGCAGGCAGCCGATGACATCGGCGAGATCGTCACGCTCATCTCCAAGATTGCGGGGCAGACCAATCTGCTTGCGCTCAACGCCACGATCGAGGCGGCGCGCGCCGGAGATGCCGGCAAGGGCTTTGCGGTGGTGGCGTCCGAAGTCAAGGCGCTCGCCAATCAGACCGCCAAGGCCACCGAGGACATTCAAAAGCGGATTGACGCCATTCAGCAGCATACCCGCGAATCCGTGCAGGCGATCGGCGATATCCGGGAGGCGATCAAGAAGGTGCATGGCACCTCCACCGCCATCAGTGCGGCCGTTGAGGAGCAGTCGGCCTCTACCAATGAGATCGCCCGGAGCACGGATGAGGCGGCCAATGGCACGCGCGATGTGGCGACTCATGTGGTCGAAGTGGAAACGAACGCCAAGGAGACCGGCCGGCGCGCCGAGGAGGTCGTGGCCGCTGCGCGTGGTCTGGGGGCGCTGGCCGAGCAGCTGGAGACGGCTTCCCACCGCTTTGTCAGTGAGATGGGCAATGCCCTGTAAGTGACGGCTTCGGCTTCTGCCGCCGCATTCAGCCCAAAAGCGGCACCAGCATGGCCAGCCCACGGGCTCGCAGGCCGGCATCCTCGATCCTGCGGACCGTTTCGAGGGCCGGTTCCCTGCGATGAGCCGCCACGAACAGACGAATGGCGACCAGCCGTCCGCGATCCCGTTCCGCACGCAGGGACTGGGTCAAGGCGGCCGAGACCACATGTTCGCCGATGGTGGCGAGCAGATCGGCCGGAGCATCCGCATCGAGCAGCGCCTGCGCGACGGCCAGAAGCAGGCGATAGTCGTCGGACACGCCTTCCATGAGCAGATCCCTGGCCGCGTTCATCCGGCCGGCGAGGGCAAGAGCAACGGCCGCCTCGGCCAGCGCGCGGCGGCGATCCTCGTCCGGCCCCAGACCCGGCGCGCGACGCAGGATGATCTGCAGATGGCGATTGCGCGCCGTCTCATCCTTCAGGGCCAGATCGACCGCCGTGAGCGCGGCCGCCAGCCGCAGTTCGTCGGCAGCAGGACCCATCCCCGTAAGCTGCCGGTCAAGCTCGGCAGCAATCGCCGCGGCCCGTTCCCGTTCTCCCTTGCGGGCCAGCAGAAGTGCCAGATGCGCCCGGGCCAGATCCCGCAGAAGATAGCGGGGAAGCCTGTCAATCTGCTGGGAAAACCGGTCGATCAGCGCATCCGGAACACCGCCATCCCTTTGCGCCAGGACCCGGATCACCCGGTCCAGAGCATCCAGGGCCAGCCATGGCCTGGTGATGCGTTCAACCAGGGCCAGGGCGGCTTCGGCCTTGCCGGCCCGCGCAAGATTTTCGGCAAGTCTTGCCATCGCGGCGGCGCGCCTGTTTTCATCCGTCAGGCGGGCGAGCAGGCGCTCGGCATTCTCCGTGTCCGCGATCAACCCATAAAGGGGGATGATTTCGGCCAGCTTGCGTTCCGTGCCGATGGCAATCCCGATCTGTGCCGCCGTGCGCTCGGCCACCTGAAGAAGTTGACGCGCCCGGTCGCGATCTCCCATCGCAATGAAGCTGCGGGCGAGAGCAAGGAGATTGTCCACCCGGTCGATGGCCAGATCCTGGCGTGCGGTGACAAGCAGGGCGGCCTCAAGCGCACAGGACCGGGCAGGATGCGCAAGGCAGGAGTCCAGCTTGCGCACGGCCGCCTGCCATTCCGGACTTTCCCAAGGCTCCAGTGTCTCTTTGTGGGGAGGCTGCATGGGGGAAGACACGGCAATGGCCGCCCGGGCGGAAGGGACGAGGAGCAGACAGAGCATCATCACGGGCAGAATGCGGGCAAGCGGCCCGAGGCGCCTGTTCCCTCGGCCGTTCCATCTGACACTTCTTTTCAAGTCGGCTCTCCCCATTCTTCCTGCTCCTTTGCCGCGAGCAGCCAGGCAAGCCTGCGCCCGCATTCCTCATCCCAATGCCCATTGATTTGCTCGGGGCGAAAATGACGTTGAAAGGCGCGCACCACCGCCGCAGTCGCTTGCGCATCTTCCTCGGCAAGCCAGCCATAGCCGAAGGCGGCAAGAGCCGAAAGGGGGGCAACCCGGCCATGCGTGCGCCATTTCCCCTTCGCCGGCCACAGCCCGATGCCGGCTGCCGCCAGCCGATCCCAGGGAAAGAGCTCGCCCGGGTCCTGCTTGCGCAAGGGGGCGACATCGGAATGGCCGAGAATTCGGGAGTCGGGCACCGGCCAGCGGCGGCGGATGTCCCGGATCAGGGCAATCAGTGCGGCAATCTGGCGGTCCGGAAAGGGGCGATATCCGAATTCGTGACCGGGGTTGACGAGTTCGATGCCGATGGAGCGGGCGTTGATGTCATGGAGGCCCGCCCAGGCTGCAACTCCGGCATGCCAGGCCCGCCGCTCCTCCGGCACGAGGGCGAAGATGCGCCCGTCTTCCTCGATCAGGTAATGGGCGGAGACACGGGCTTGCGGATCCGTGAGGCGGGCAAGGGCCTCTTCGCCCGTGCGCATGCCGGTGTAATGGATCACGATCATGTCGATCACGGCCTGTCGCGGCCGCGCATCATGGTTGGGAGAAGAACGCGCATGGAGGGCGGGGATGGTGGCCGCCGGTCCGGTCACGGTCTTTCTGTTCCGTCTCACGATCGGCGTTTCCGTTCGGCCCGTTCGATCATCTCGAATGCTGCCGTGATCTGCCGCATGCGCTCGTTGGCTACCTGCAGAAAGGATTCCGGCAGACCCTCGGCCTGGAGGCGATCGGGATGATACTGTCGCACGAGAGCGAGATATCGCTGCCTGACGGCGGGAAAGGGAGTGTCGGGCTCAAGGCCGAGTACCGCATAGGGATCATCGCGCACCACGCCTAGATTGCGGGCGCGTATGGCGGCGAATTTCGCATCGGAAAAACCGAAGGATCGGGCCACCTTGTGCAGAAAGACGAGTTCCTTTTCGTCCACCTTGCCGTCGGCCTTGGCGATGTAGAAGAGGGCATCGAGAAGATCTTCGAGCAAACCGGGCCGATCCGCGAACAGACGGCCCAGCCGCTGGGCATAGGCCTCATAGCCCAGCGTCGTGGTCTGCGCCCGGTTGTATGCCCGTTCCACCCGGGACATTTCCTCAGGCGGCGGCCGGAAAATGCGCCGGAAGGCTTCCACCTCGTCGGCCGTCACCACGCCGTCGGCCTTGGCCATCTTGGCCGAAAGGGCGATGACCGCAATAGTGAACTCCACCCCTCTGAGCGCCCGGCTGGCGGGGTCTTCCCCGCCCTTTTCGAGAACATGATCATAGACCTTCCGGCCGCGCCGAAGGGCCTTGCCCACCGATTTGCCCAAGGCATACCATAGATCCATGCCGCACGCCCGCTTCGTTTGCCCCGGGCAGACATAGCAGCCGGACATGCGGCACGAAAAGGGGAGGAAGATCATGAATGACCGCATCGAGACTGCAGCCCGTCGCGCCCTGTTCATTCAGCGGCTGGCTCTGAGCGTGTTCCTGCTGGTATGGGCGGTGGACAAGATCCTGCGCCCCGAGCATGCTGCCGGCGTCTTCATCCATTTCTACGGGATCACGATCAGCCATGCCGCCTTGACCTGGGTCGGGGTGGCGGAGGTTGTCCTGATTCTGGCCTTTGCGATCGGCCTGTTCAAGTTCTGGACCTATCTTGCCCTCTTCATCATTCACTTCATATCCACGGCTTCCAGCTGGAAGATCTATCTTGCGCTGTATGGAGAAGGAGGCAGCCTGCTGTTCTGGGCGGCGATTCCGGTGCTGGCGGCCTTCTGGGTCCAGTTTGCGTTGCGGGAGCTGGATACCCTGACGCTGGACGACTGGCTGGCCGATCGCCGGGCGGGGCGCACATAGGAGGGCTGATCCAGCCGCCTTCACCTGTCATCTTGCCAAACCACCCGGCAATGCCGCATCGATGCCGGCATGTGCGGGAGATGACAGTGACCCGGCAAGAGGCAGGCGATGGCTGAAGGTGATGGCCGCTGGCATATTTTCGTCGATCGCGGCGGCACTTTTACCGATCTTGTGGCCGTAGACCCGGCAGGCCGGTTGCGGGTGGCCAAGCTGCTGTCCGCCGATCCCCGACACTATCGGGACGCCACCGTGGAAGGCGTGCGTCGGCTGCTGGGGCTGACTGCCGGCGAGCCGCTGCCAGCCGATGAGATCGCCGAAATCCGCATTGGCACGACGGTCGCCACCAATGCCCTGCTTGAACGCAAGGGGGCACGCACCGCTCTGGTGACGACCGAAGGGTTCCGGGATGCCATCTGGCTGGGGCGCACCCACAGGCCGGATCTGTTCGCCCTGAAGATCTGTCGCCCTGCCCCCCTGTATACTGCCGTCATCGAGGTTCGCGAACGAATCGCCGCCGACGGGACGGTCGTTGCGCCGCTGGATGAACCGGCTCTGATCCGCGGGCTTTCCGCCCTCAAGAAGCAGGGGATCACCAGCATCGCCATCGTCTTCGTGCACGGTGCCCGCTTTCCCGCACATGAAAGAAGGGCGGCCGAACTTGCGCGGGCGATGGGTTTTGCGGAAGTCGTGACCAGCCATGAAGCCGCCCCCGTGACCGGCTTCTGGTCCCGGGGGCAGACCACCGTGGCGGATGCCTATCTGACGCCGGTTCTGCATGACTACGTGGCCGGCCTTGCCAGGAATCTTGCCGGCGTGCCGCTGACCTTCATGCAGTCATCCGGCGGGCGCATTGCCGCGGCCGGCTTTCGTGGCCGCAATGCCGTGCTCTCCGGCCCGGCGGGCGGTGTCGTAGGCGCCGTGGAAGCGGCGGGTGCCCATGGCTTTTCGCGGATCATCGGCTTCGACATGGGAGGCACATCGACGGATGTTTCGCGCTACGACGGGCGTCATCGCCTCTCCGATCGCAAGGAGCTGGAAGGGATTACCTTCCGGGTGCCGATGGTGGCGGTGGATACGGTTGCGGCCGGAGGCGGGTCGATCTGCAGCTTTGACGGAGAGCGGCTGAGAGTCGGCCCGCAATCTGCCGGTGCCGAGCCGGGGCCGGCCTGCTACGGGAAGGGTGGGCCGTTGACGGTGACGGACTGCAATCTCCTGCTGGGGCGCCTGCTGCCCGCCTACTTCCCGCATGTTTTCGGGCCGCAGGCGGACGCGCCGCTCGACCCCGAGGCCTCCCGCCGGCGTCTTGCAGAGATCAGAGAGAGGATTGCCGCAACGCAGACCACGGTGCTCACCCCGGAGGATCTGGCGGAAGGCTTTCTTGATATTGCAGTCGAGCGCATGGCGCGGGCGATCAAGCGGATCACGCTGGAAGAGGGGGCCGATCCCCGCGAGTATGTGCTTGTCGCATTCGGGGGAGCCGGCGGTCAGCTCGCCTGTCGGGTGGCCGAGGCTCTGGAGATCGGCCGCGTGCTCGTGCATCCTCTGGCCGGTGTGCTGTCCGCACTTGGTATCGGTGCCTCGGGCCTGGAGAGCCGGCGGCTCAAAGGGCTCGATCTGCCGCTCGATGAGGCGGGGCTTGCAAGACTGCATGCCGTGGCCGCGGAAGAAGCGCGAGCCCTGACGGAGCACATTCGTCAGGCGGCGGCAAAGGCCGGGCTTGCGACGGAGCGGCTTGAGGCGGAGGTCTCCTACCGTCTGCATCTGCGCTATGCGGACGCCGACAGCACCATCGAGGTGGACTGGCGGGGGCCTGATGCGGGAGAGGGGGGCATCCGCCCGCTCCAACAGGCCTTTGCGGACCTGCATCGCCGCATGTTCGGCTATGTGGACGAAAGGCGCCGAATCGTCATGTCGGGCCTTGTGTGCGAGGTGCGGTTGCGGGAGCCGCTGCCAGCGCTTGTGCTGCCGCGGCCCAGCGGATCGGGTCGTCCGGCCGCCGCCAGCCGGATCTATGCGCGGGGCAGATGGGTGAAAGCGGCGGTCTACCGGCGTGACGACCTGCGGGCGGGGCAGACCATCGAAGGCGCCGCGGTAGTTGCGGATGACACCCAGACCGTCGTGATCGAACCCGGCTGGCAGGCGCAGGTGATGGAAGATGGGTGCCTGCTTCTGACCTGCAGGCACAGGGGGCACCGCTTGGCGGCGACGGCAGCTGAGCGGGCTGATCCGGCCATGCTCGAGCGCTTCCACAACTTTTTCATGGCGATCGCCGAAAGCATGGGCGCGGTGCTGGAGGCCACGGCGGCATCCGTCAACATGAAGGAGCGGCTGGACTTTTCCTGCGCCGTCTTCGATGGCCGGGGAGCGCTGGTCGCCAATGCCCCGCACATGCCGGTTCATCTGGGGTCGATGGGATTGACCGTTCAGGAGATGATCCGGCGCTTTGCCGGCATCTGGCGGCCGGGCGATGCCGTGGTCACCAACGATCCCGCTGCCGGTGGCACCCATCTGCCCGATGTGACGGTGGTGATGCCGGTCTTCCTGAAGGAGGAGGATCCGGATCCCGCCTATTTCGTGGCGGCGCGCGGTCATCATGCCGACATCGGCGGCATTTCACCGGGATCCATGCCGCCCGATTCCACCAGGCTTGAAGAGGAAGGTGTGGTGATCCCGCCGCGGTTCCTGTTGCGGCAAGGGTGCTTCCTTGAGGAGGAAATGGCCGCTCTCTTGCGCGAGGCGCCCTGGCCGGCCCGCGACATTGCCCGCAATCTTGCCGATCTCAAGGCGCAGCTGGCCGCGGTCGAGCGGGGCCGTCAGGAACTGCTGGCCCTGGTGGATCGCCATGGCCGCAGCATGGTCGATGCCTACATGGGCCATATCCACGACAATGCCGCCCGCGCCGTGCGCCGGCTGCTGGCCCGGCTGAGATCGGGGCATGTGCGCTACGAAATGGATTGTGGGGCGGTGTTGGATGTGCGGATTGCGGTCATGCCGGAGGCGCAGCGCGCCATCTTCGATCTTTCGGGTTCCAGCGATCAGCATCCCGGAAACTTCAACGCGCCTCGCGCCGTCAGCCGGGCAGCTGTTCTCTATGTGCTGCGCTGTCTGGTGGGGGAGGATATTCCGCTGAATGACGGCTGCCTGATTCCCGTGGAGATCCGTCTGCGATCCGGCTCGATCCTCGATCCGGCAGCGGGTGCTGCGGTGGTGGCCGGCAATGTCGAGACCAGCCAGGCGCTCACCAATGCCCTGCTCATGGCTACGGAGGCCGAGGCTGCAAGCCAGGGCACCATGAACAATCTGAGCTTCGGCAATGACCGCTATCAGTATTACGAAACGATCTGCGGCGGTACCGGGGCAGGTCCCGATTTCGATGGCGCCGATGCCGTGCAGAGTCACATGACCAATTCCCGGCTGACCGATGTGGAGGTGCTGGAGGCCCGCTATCCGGTGCGGGTGGAGCAGTTCGGCATCCGCAGCGGTTCCGGCGGAAGCGGGCGCCACCGCGGGGGCAATGGCGCGTTGCGGCGCTTTCTGTTCCTTGAGGAGATGGAGGCGCGCATCCTTTCCTCCCATCGCAAGGCGGGCCCGCCCGGGCTTGCCGGCGGGCGGCCGGGATTGCGTGGTATCAATCGTGTCATTCGCCGGGATGGACGCGTAGAGCAGCTGGAAGGGGCTGATGGCCGGCGCCTCGGCCCCGGCGATCGCCTTGAGATCGCAACACCCGGTGGTGGTGGCTACGGCCCCGGCTGAAAGGCGCAAAGAGATCAGGAAAGGGGGCGATCCGGCGGAAGGTCACCCGGCCGTGATCTCGTCCGGCGCAAAACGGTAGCGGCGGCCGCAATACTGGCATTGGACGGTGATGCAGCCGTCATCCTCGCGCATGTCCTCACGCTCCTGCGCGGAGAACTGGGCCAGCATGCTCTGCACCTTCTCACGCGAACAGCTGCAACGATGGACCAGTGTGGTCGGGGCAAACACGCGCACACCTTCCTCATGGAAGAGACGGAAGACGAGCGCATCGTCACCGAGCGCCGGATCGAGCAGCTCGTCAGGCCGGACGGTCTCAAAAAGCATCTGCACGCGCGGCCAGGCATCCGGATCCTCCGCCGATCTCTCCTTCGCCCTGCCGCCTGATTCCGGCATGTGCTGGATGAGCAGACCACCGGCCCGCCACCCCCGCGAAGGCCGATGGCGATCAGCCACCAGCCTGATGCGGGTGGGGATCTGCTCGGACTGGGCGAAGTAATGCTCCGCAGCGCGGGCAAGATCACCGCCTGCAACCGGAACGATCCCCTGATAGCGCCGGCCCGTTTTCGCAAACTCCAGGGTGATGGCCAGGTCGCCGTCTTGGCCGACCCAGGCCGAAAGATCGTCTTCCTGTCCGCTCTCGGCGAGGAGGGGATGCTCGTGGCGCAGGGAGGCGAAGGCGCGCAGACCTGCCGCTTGCTCTTCCTCTCCCACCTGGCAGTCGGCCACCATGTAGGCGAGGGGAGCCTCCTCGCCGCCCCGTGCCTGGATGGTGACACGCCCATGGGCCTTGACCATGGAGCCCAGGATTGCCGTCAGGGCCGCAAGCCGGCCAAGCTGGCAGGCAAGCGGCACAGGGTAGGGATGCAGGGCGAGGATCTCATCGAGAACGGGGCCGAGGCGCACGATCCGGCCCCGCACCGGTGCGCGTTCAAGGGCGAAGGGCCGCACCCGGTCATCGCCGCCTTCTCTGTCCGGCAGGACGATGGGCCGCCTTCCAGGACGCTCATCAGAGCCGGAGCCGACATCGAGCCGGCCGGTCTGCTGCCCCGGTGCTTGCGACTGCTCCTGCCCGTGCCTGCTCTTACGTTTGCTCATCGCCCTTGCGCTCTCTTCCTTCACTTGTCCGGCCATTCAGTCGGAGCCGAGAGCCCGCACCAGCGCCTTTTCGCCACCGATGCACCAGATGAGAATGGCCTTCTGGGCATGCAAGCGGTTTTCCGCCTGCCGCCAGACCCGTGACGCCGGGCCGTCGATGACCGCATCAACCACCTCCTCACCGCGATGGGCCGGCAGGCAGTGCAGAAAGATCGCATCAGGGGCGGCCGCGGCCATGCGTGCAGGGGTGACCTGGAAGGGGCGGAAATGATTGATCGCATCCGCTCCATGTTCCAGCCCCATGGACTGCCAGGTATCGGTGTAGACGACTCTGGCGCCGGCCAATGCGGTATCGGGATCATGGGTCAGCACCACCTGGTCAGGATGCGCGGCCGCAAAGCTCTGGAAATCCGCATCAAAGCCGATTTCCTGTGGCGCCGCGATCCTGATCCGGGCGCCGAAGGCGACGGCGACTTCCATCAGCGAGCGTGCCACATTGTTCGCATCACCCAGATAGGCGATCGCCAGTCCGCGCGGATCGTCGAATTCCTCAATCATGGTCAGCATGTCCGCCATCGCCTGGCAGGGATGCGAGTGGTTGGTGAGACCATTGATTACCGGCACGCTGGCGGCCTGCGCCAGGGCGGAAAGCGCGGCGTGGTCATGACCGCGGAAGACGATCGCATCGCCAAACAGGGACAGCACCCGTCCCGTATCCGCGATGCTTTCGCCGCGCCCCAGCTGCAGCTTGCCGCCTTCAAGATCCAGGGCATCGCCGCCAAGCTGGCGGATCGCCAGATCAAAGGACAGGCGCGTGCGGGTGGAGGGTTTCTCGAACAGCATCAGCAGGCGGTGTCCCGGCAAGGCCGGCGTGGTATCCCGCTGTCCGCGGGGCTGTCCCTTGCGGGCGGCCTTCATCTGCGCGGCAAGCCTGATCATAAGCTGCAGGAGCTCCGGTTCCACATCACGGATGTCGAGAAAATCGTGCATGTTCTGGTCTTTCCTGGGCCGATTGCTTCCAGGAGAAGAATGATGCGCCATCCGGGCCGGTCGCATCGGTTCGTCTTCTCCGCCCCCTGATCCGGAGGGCCATGTCCCCAGTCTGTCTCGGCCTGGTATTGGCCGGGAGGATCCGGTGTTTTGTTGAACGGCGTTTTGGTGGGGCTTTATGCCGTGCCTGAGGCCGTTCGTCGGGCCCGGGCAAGGGCCGCCTTGAGACGCCGCATGCCTTCATCGATCTCCGCATGACTGATGATGAGCGGAGGCAACAGTCTGATGACATTGTCCGCCGCGGGGGCCACGAGGATCCCGTCCTCAACGGCCTGTTCGGCAAACTGACGCGCCTGGATGAGGGAGGCCAGCTTGAGGCCGCGCATGAGCCCCTTGCCACGCCTCTCGACCACGAGATCCCCTTCTTCCTGTGCGAGCCGGGCAAGTGCCTGATCGAGATAGGCGGCGGTTTCACGAAGCCGGGGCAGAAAGTCGGGTGCCAGCAACACGTCAAGAACGGCATGGCCAACCGCCATGGCGAGGGGATTGCCGCCATAGGTCGATCCATGGGCGCCCGGTGTCATGCCTGAGGCCGCCTTCGCGCTCGCAAGGCAGGCACCGACCGGAAAGCCGCCGCCCAGCCCCTTGGCAAGGGCCATCACGTCCGGGCGTACCCCGGCCCATTCCCAGGCGAACAGGCGTCCCGTGCGTCCCATTCCGCATTGGATCTCATCAAACACGAGCAGCAGCCCATAGCGGTCGCAGAGGGCGCGCACGGCTTGCAGATATTGGTCGGAAAGGGCGCGGATGCCGCCTTCTCCCATGACCGGCTCGATGAGCACGCCCGCCGTTTCCTCGTCGATGGCGGCTTCCAGGGCGGCGATATCCTCCGGTGGCACCTGGCGGAAGCCCGGCAGCAGCGGCTCGAACCCGCGTGTAAGCTTTTCCTGACCCGACGCCGATATGGTCGCCATCGAGCGACCATGAAACGAGCCCTCCATCGTGATGATGGTGCGCCGCTGGCTGCCCCTGTCCGCGAAGTGCTTGCGCACGGTCTTGATTGCACATTCCATCGCCTCGAGGCCGGAATTGGTGAAGAACACGCAGTCAAGCCCCGAAGCCTCGGCCAGCCGGGCGGCCAGTCGTTCCTGGGCGGGGATGCGGTAGAGATTCGACGTATGCCAGAGCTGATGGGCCTGGGTGCAGAGGGCCTCGACCAGGGCCGGATGGCAATGGCCCAAATTGGTGACGGCGATGCCGGAGCAGAAATCGAGATGGCGCCGGCCGTTCTCATCAACCAGCCAGGCCCCCTCGCCTTTGACGAAGGCTACCGGGAACCGCCGATAGACATTCATGACAGCTGACGACATCGCCTCTTGACCTTCTCTGGCTGTCGGTTTCTTCCGTCTTCCGGATATGGCGGGGCAGCCGGGATCTTTGCGTCTTTTGCCCTTGGGCCGCCGCCGGGCGCAAGCGGGCGTATTATCCCAAAATTACGGCACGCGGCCTTTCCGTCCCGGCCAAGGAGCGGAAAACGCCGCGTTTCGTCCCCGACGCTAGCCAGCCCGCATGGCGGCTGTCAACCATACGGCCCGCAGAAGCCGCAAGCGGGTGAGAGAGGCATCCTCACTCCTTCGCACCTTCCCCTCATCCCCGTCAGCCGCCGGCGCTTGTGGGCATCGATGACCGGTGCTCAGCGCGCGAAGGGCAGGGATCAGTCCTCGGCCGGGCTGGCGGTGCGAGCATCATGGACGATCCTGCCGTCAATAATGGTCAGCAGCGGTTTGACCTTCAGGATGGCCGGGGGTGGCAGGGTCATGATGTCACCGGAAAACACCGTCAGATCGGCCCGTTTGCCGACCGTGATGGTTCCCAGCTCATCCTCGCGAAAGGAGGCATAGGCCGGCCAGAGCGTAAACATCTTGAGGGCGGTGCCGCGATCGACGGCTTCCTCAGGGTGCCATCCTTCGCCCTGATAGCCGTCGATGCTATGGCGGTAGACTGCGGCATAGAATTCGATCCGCGGGTCGCCCCGTTCGACCGGCGCGTCCGAGCCGGCCGCGATGACTGCTCCCGAGCTGATCAGGGATCGCCAGGCGTAGGCGCCTTTCAAGCGGGCGAGCCCCAGCCGCTTCGGAGCGAAAAAGAGATCCGAGATGGCATGGCTGGGCTGCATGGAGGCGATGACGCCGAGTTTCGCAAAACGCGGAATGTCCGCAGGGTTCAGGATCTGGGCATGCTCATCGCGAAAGCGGGGATCCGGTCGCGCCCATTGGCTGCGGGGGACCATGGCCATTGCCTTGGCAATCCAGTCGAGCAGCAAGCGATTGGCACGATCACCGATCGCATGGGTTGCGATCTGGATGCCGCTTGTCAGCCCCTTGCGGAAATAGCCGAGGGCTTCCTCTTCCGTCATCTGCAGAAGGCCGGTGCTTTCCGGCGCATCACTGTAGGGCGCAAGGAGCGCCGCTCCCCGCGAGCCCAACGCCCCGTCCATGTAAAGCTTGACGGCGCGGGTGATCACGCGTCCATCGGCCGCCTGGCGCGGTCCGTGAGCAAACAGCGCCTCGGCTCCCTCGGGGGTGACGGCGTTGTAGACCCTGATCCGCAATTCGCCGTCCTCGGCCATCTTCTCAAGAAGAGGGACATCCCGGGGCGCTACGGACATGTTGTGCACCCCCGTCCACCCAAGGGCGGTGGTGACGGCATCCGCCCGACGATAGACGCTGCGGCGGTCGAAATCCTCCTCACCGGGCATGAGGTCGGCGACGAGATCCATCGCCCGGTCGATCAGCATCCCGGTAGGGCGGCCATGCTCGTCCCGCAGGATCGCGCCGCCGGGCGGATCGGGCGTCTTCGCCGTGATGCCGGCCGCGGCGAGAGCTGCGGAGTTGGCGACCAGCGCATGCCCGTCCGCACGCACGAACAGGGCCGGCCGATTCCCCGTTACCGGATCCAGATCCCCGCGGGTGGGAAAACGTCCCTCGGGCCAATGGGTCTCGATCCAGCCGCGTCCATACAGCGTGGCATGACCACCTCTTGCGGCCGCCCGGCGAATCCGCTCCAGCATCTCGGCGAGACTGGCCGTGCCTTCCAGATTGAGCGTCATCTCGCGCAGGCCGATGCCGAAGAGATGGGCATGCGAATCCGTGAACCCCGGATAGGCCGCAGCGCCCTTCAGATCGAGCCGGACAAGCCCGGGGATCCCGCGCGCTCGCTTCTCGGCCTCCTTTCGGTTCCCCGCAAAGACGATGCGTTTGCCCCTGATCACGACGGCCTCGACCTGCGGGCGATGGTCATCCGCCGTGTAGATGGGGCCGCCGTAGATCAGCAGGCCACCGGCAGACGGCTGCTTGTCAACCTCGGCCGAGGCGGTCGTTGTGGCCGGAATGGCAAGACACAGGGCGATGGCAGCGATCAATGGTCTCATCTCTCCTCCCCTTCTTGTGCATTGCGCTCCTCGTCGGCGGCCAGCTCGTCCAGCAGAGCGGTCGCAAACCGGCTGCGTCGGCGTGCGGCGATGCGGGCCATGACGATCCCGACAAGGAGTGCCAGCACCATGAGGCCGAGGAAGGCGAGCAGCATGCCCAGCAGGACCATCGCCCCTTCGGCCGAACCGGCGCCTGCATAGCGCATGTAATAGTGATAGGCGAACAGGAGGACAAAGGCAGCTGCCACGGCAATCCAGAATCGCAGCTGCATGCGCCGGCGGGGCATGAGCCGGCCGAGCAGCCCCCGGGATTCCCGCATGCGTGCCTCCAGCTGACGCCGACGGGCCCGCCTGGGATCAGGTGCCAGATGGGGGGCGATGTCCCGTCTTTCCCGGCGGCGGCGGATCATCCGTCAATCTCTCTCTTCCACCAAGGATTGCTCTTCCACCAAGGATTGCGCACCCCGTCTGCCGGCAAGCCCATGCTTGCGCAGGAGGTGACGCAGCTGCTCATAGCTCAGTCCCAACAGTCGGGCTGCATGGCGCTGATGATAGCGGGCCTGTTTGAGGGCCGCCAGCACTGCCTCGCGTTCCATGCGGGCGAGCTCGTCCTTGAGCCTGCAGGGCAGGGGGATCGCAGACCGGGAATCGGTTTCCCGGCCTTCCGGTGGAGGTGGCGTGTCCCGCTCCTGCGGACCGTCGGCCGGCCGCCAGGGCGAGGCGAAGGGGTCGAATACCACGGAGCCTATGGGCTCATCCTCCCGCCCCCAGCGGTAGACGGCGCGTTCGACGACATTCTTCAACTCGCGGACATTGCCAGGCCAGGGGTGGGCCAGCAGTTCCGCCTCGACCGCCGGAGCAAAACCGGGGAAACGGCTCCAGCCCAAGGTCTTGGCCATCTGGGTCGCAAAGTGGCGGGCAAGGGGCAGGATGTCCTCGGGCCGGGCTCTCAGGGGCGGGAGGGTCAGGACATCGAAGGCCAGGCGATCGAGCAGATCGGCCCGAAAGCGTCCTGCACGCGCCAGCGCCGGCAGATCCACATTGGCGGCGGCCACGACCCGGACATCGACGCGGATTTCCTCCTCGCCTCCCAGACGCTCGATGGTGCCGTATTCGATTGCGCGCAGCAGTTTTTCCTGGGCGGCGGCCGACAGACAGGCCACCTCGTCGAGAAACAGAGTGCCGCCATTGGCTCGCTCGAATCGCCCCTGCCGCCGCCGCTCGGCGCCGGTAAAGGCCCCGCGCTCGACACCGAAAAGCTCCGCATCGATCAGCGTCTCCGGCAAGGCTGCGCAATTGAGCGAGACGAAGGGCTGATCCCAGCGCGGGCCGAGATAGTGGAGTCGATGCGCGATAAGCTCCTTGCCCGTGCCCCGCTCGCCGATGAGCAGAACCGGTCGATCGAGCGCAGCCAAACGGCTCGCCTGGTCAAGCAGGTCGAGCAGGGCCGGAGATTCTCCCACGATGGTCGGCCGGGCATCCATGGTGGTGGATATATCCATATAATGTTATTTTGTCACTATAAATGTGATAAAACACCATATATCTCCAGGGGCGGAATTTTCAAATTATCTCATAACATATTGATTATGCACAATTTTTCATTTTTCTGAAGAGCTGGCACATCCTTTGCCCCTCTCTCATCGTCCCGGGCAGCCTGCGGGTTGCGGTGGGACGGAAGACAAGGATGGGCGAGCGTCGCAACAGACGGCCCGGGTTCACGACAGCGAACAGGGAGCCAGACAATGGCCAGAACAGTTCTCACTCTCGCAGCCGACCAGGCATCGGATTGCCGATCCGGCCTGACGGCCGAAGATCACCCTCTTACCTTCGTTCTGCTTCTCATTGACCATGGCGCGCGCCAGCGCCGGGAAAGCACGCTGCGTCGGCAGCGCCGGCAGTTCCGGCAGCGTCGGCCACGCTTGATGCCGGTCTAGTGATGAGGCCCGATGGGGCGAAGAATGTGACGGAACGGAAACAGGAGCAGGAACAATGGGCATCTTTTCGCGGTTGAGCGACATCATCAATGCCAACATCAATGCGCTGCTGGATCGCGCCGAGGATCCGGAGAAGATGGTGCGGCTGATGATCCAGGAGATGGAGGACACGCTGGTCGAGGTCCGCTCCGATGCGGCCCGCACCATTGCCGATCAGAAGGACATCCGCCGGCGTCTGGCCAGGCTTCAGACATTGGCGCGGGAGTGGGAACGCAAGGCTGAGCTTGCGCTTGCCAAGGATCGTGAGGATCTTGCCCGCGGTGCTCTGCTCGAGAAGGCGAAGGTCGAGGAGATGGCGGCGCATCTGAGCGAGGAACTGGAGCATCTCGACGAGGCGCTTTCCCGTCATCAGGAATCCATCGCCAAGCTCGAGGCCAAGTTGCGGGAGGCGCGGGCCAAGAAGGCCGCCCTTGAGGCACGCCACAAGACGGCTGCCAATGAGCTGAGAGTCCGGCGCAATCTCTATGACCGGCGCATCGATGACGCCTTTGCCCGCTTCGCCAAGGTCGAGCAGCGCATCGAACGCCTTGAAAGCGAGGCCGAGGCGCTCGAGATCGGCCGCGAAGGCACGGATCTTGAGGAGGAGTTCCGGGCGCTTGAAGTGGACGAGCAGATCAATGCGGAACTCGAAGCCTTGAAAGCGCGTGTGAAGGCCGCCAAGAAGGCTGATGCCTCCAAGGATGGGGAATGAATATCCGGGCATGCCGGACAGGGGCCGAGGCCTTCTCTGTGCGCATGACCGGCTGGAAGGAGACCGGAGATCATGTCGGATCCGGGAACGATCGTCACCGTCGGCCTCTTCTTCATCGTGCTGCCGCTGTGGATCGTGCTCCACTACGTAACGGCCTGGAAGAAGAGCAAGATGCTCTCGCCTGAAGACGAGCAGACGCTGAGCGATCTCTATCGCCTTGCCGAGAAGCTGGAAGAACGGGTGCGGGTGATGGAGCGCATTCTTGATGATGAGGTCCCCGACTGGAGGAGCCGCCGCTATGACGAGGTCTGATCGCAATGATCCCGATCGCGCCGCATGGGAGCGGGCGCAGGAACAGATGGAACGCGCTTTCCGCCGGGCGGAACAGGAAATCGATCGCGCCTTCAGCCATGGCCGCCGCCGGCGCCGGCACGGGTCCAGGAAGCGGCGGCGGGCCCATCACGCCGGACCCAAGAGTCGCAGCCGCCTCTACCGTGATCCCGAAAACGGCAAGGTGATGGGTGTGCTGGCCGGACTTGCGGACTACATGGGCGTGCGGGTGGGCGTTCTGCGCTGCCTGTTCATTCTGGGATGCCTGTTCGGCTGGTTCATTCCGCTGGTCCCGGCCTATTTCATTGCGGGTTTCCTGCTGGAGCCGAAGCCGGCAGACCTCTATGAGGATGCCGAAGAGGAAGCATTCTGGCGCTCGGTCAGGCGCGCGCCCGACTATACGACCCAGGACCTGAAGCGGAAGCTTGCTGCCGTCGACCGCCGGATCCAGGAAATGGAGGCCTATCTGACATCCAGGCGCTTCCGCCTTGATCGTGAGCTCAAGGGTCTGGAAGGCTGAAGGTACGGGTCAGGACTGGCGGCTATGACTGCTCCATGACCTTCATGCCGGCCACGGCGCGGGCGAAGGGGCGGCGTCCAATGGCGAAGAGAATGGCGGCGATGGGTGCGATCACGGCCGTGGCGGCGGCCAGGGAAGCGCCGATCGCCGCTTCGTCGGCAAAGACATAGTCGGTGAACACCGCGATCACGCTGGGCCCCAGCCCCAGTCCGATGATGTTGACGATGAAAAGATAAAGGGCCGCCATCTGGCCTCTGAGCTCGTTGGGTGTGATGGTGGCGATCGCCGCATAGGCAAGCCCCCAGGGCATGTTCGAGATGAGGGTGGAGATCGCAAGCAGCGCAACGGCAGGCACAAGACCGTCAACGAGCGGGTAGGCGATGCCGAATGGCAGCCCCAGCAGGGTGCCGATCAGCAGCAGGGCAAGATGGGCATCCCGCCTTCCGCGGGCGAACCACAGATCGGCCAGGGTGCCCCCAAGCAGAATGCCCCCCGTCCCGCACACGAGCAGGATGAGCCCGAAGACGTATCCCGCCTCGCCGGCCGCCAGGCCGTGGACACGCGCAAAGAAGGCGATCATCCACAGCGTCGCGCCATACCCCAGCATGGAAAGCATTGCCGCTCCGAAGAAAAGCGGCGCATAGGCCGGAGCGTGGCGCAGGATGTAGGCTGCGACCTTCCTGAGAGGCAGGTTTTCAGCGCCTCCCGTCAGCCGTCGCCCGCGCCGGGCCGGTTCGGGCAGCACGAGCATCACGATCGCAAAGAGCAGTCCCGGCAGACCGACCGCCACAAACGCAATCTGCCAGCCGTGGAGTTTGCCCACGATGGGCCAGTCGATGGGCGGCAGCGAGGCGACCCAGTCCACCACCGCCCCGCCCAGGATGAAGGCCATGGCCGAGCCGATGGGGATGCCTAGGGAATAGACGGAAAGTGCCCGCCCGAGCTTTGCCGGCGGGAAGAGGTCGGCGATCAGCGAATTGGCGGCGGGCGTCAGTGTGGCTTCACCCACTCCCACCATGATCCGCGCGCCGAACAGTCCCCAAAAACCGCGTGCCAGCCCGCAGGCCGCGGTGGCCAGCGACCACAGGGCAACCCCGAAAGCGATCAGGCCCGTGCGGGAACCGCGGTCGGCGTAACGGGCGAAGGGCAGGCCGAAAACGGTATAGAACAGGGCGAAGGCAAAGCCCGAGAGCAGCGAGAAGGCAACATCGCTGGCCTGAAGATCGCGTTTGATGGGCTCTACCAGCAGTGCCAGGATCTGCCGGTCTATGAAGGAAAGCGTGTAGATCAGAAACAGCAGCGCCACGATTCCCCAGGCCGCCCCGGCTGGCGGGTAGGGAGAGGCCGACCTGTTCTTGCCGGGAATGCCCGTTGCGTCCGCCTGCGTGGTGTCTGCACTCGCCCGTGCGGTCTTTTCGCCCATGATCGATCCCTGTCTTGCGGTCCGGCCGCTTCGTGCCATCCTGCCTTTGTTGACAGAGACGAAGCAACGCGCCACATCCACAATCAGGAGGTCGAAAGGATCCGGCCGGGAAACCGCGAGACGGATGACCGGGCGGGCATGTGGAAACGGTGCCGATGGACGACGCATTTCATCCCCTGCGTGACGATACGACGCTCGATGACGTGCGCGAGACCTTTGCCCTCCTCGATTCCTGGGAGGACCGCTTCGCCTATCTGATCGAGCTGGGACGCAAGCTTCCTTCCCTGCCTCCGGATGCCTACACGGATGCCTTCCGGGTGAAGGGCTGCACCTCCAAGGTCTGGCTGGTGCCCGAACGGTTGGACGATGGCCGGCTCGTCTTTCGCGGGGATTCGGATGCGCATCTGGTCAAGGGGCTGGTGGCGCTGATGCTGCTGATCTTCTCCGGCCGCCATCCTGCGGAGATACTGGCAACCGACGCCAAGGCCATTCTCGCCGAACTCGATCTGGAACAGCATCTCAGCCCGATGCGGGCAAACGGTCTGAATGCGATGCTCAAACGCATCCGCGAGCTGGCTGCTGCTGCGAGCGATGCGCCGCAGGCGGCAGGAGCCGCCGGCTGACAAGCGGGGCGTTCTGTACAAGACAGGGAAAGGCAGGCAGAACCATGCTGAAGACGGCTATTGGACTGAAACGGGCGGATCTTCTGCGCGAACGGGCACTCATCGGCGATCAGTGGGTGGAGGCGGAAGACGGGGGTGTGCTGGAGGTTATCAACCCCGCAACCGGGGCGGTGATCGGCACGGTCCCGAAACTTTCCCCGGCGCAGGTGGAGAAGGCGATTGCGGTTGCCGCCCAAGCCCAGCGATCATGGGCCGCCCTGACCGCCAAGGACCGCTCGGCGCGGCTTCGTGCCTGGTATGAGGCGATCATGGCCCATGCGGATGACCTCGCGCTTTTGATGACGAGCGAGCAGGGCAAACCGCTCGCAGAAGCCAGGGGCGAGGTGGTCTATGCGGCGAGTTTCGTCGAGTGGTTCGCGGAAGAGGCCAAGCGCGTCTATGGCGAGACCATTCCCGCGCCCAAGCCGGATCAGCGCATTCTGGTTCTGCGCCAGCCGATCGGCGTGGTGGGAGCCATCACGCCTTGGAACTTCCCGGCCGCCATGCTCACACGCAAGGCGGCGCCGGCGATCGCGGCGGGGTGCGCGGTGGTCGCAAAGCCTGCGGAGGATACGCCGTTTACGGCGCTCGCTCTGGGTCAGCTCGCGCTCGAGGCCGGTATTCCGGCCGGCGTTCTCAACATCGTCACCGGTGAGCCCGAGGTCGTCGCCCGTCCGATGCTCGAGTCCGAGACCGTGCGCATGATCAGCTTCACCGGCTCCACCGAGGTCGGCAAGCTCCTGATGCGGGCCAGCGCCGACACGGTGAAGAAGGTGCATCTGGAGCTGGGCGGCAACGCGGCTTTCATCGTCTTCGACGATGCGGATCTGGAGGCGGCGGTCGAAGGCGTGCTCGCCTCCAAGTATCGCAACACGGGCCAGACCTGCGTCTGTGCCAACCGGATCTTCGTCCAGGAGGGGATCTATGAGCGCTTCGCCGAGGCCTTCGCGGAGCGGGTGAAGGCCCTGAAAGTCGGCGCCGGGACGGAAGAGGGGGTCGTCCAGGGGCCGCTCATCAATGAGCAGGCTCTGGAGAAGGTCAAACGCCATGTCGCCGATGCGCTCGCCAAGGGCGCCCGGCTGCTGACGGGCGGCCGCCCCCATGCACTGGGGCGCACTTTCTTCGAGCCGACGGTGATCGCGGATGCGACACCCGAGATGCTCTGCTTCCGGGAGGAGACCTTCGGGCCGGTCGCCCCGCTCTTCCGCTTCCGCGATGAGGAGGAGGTGGTCCGCCTTGCCAATGACACGCCCTATGGGCTGGCGGCCTACTTCTACAGCCGCGACGTGGGTCGGGTCTTCCGGGTCGCCGAGGCGCTTGAGACGGGCATCGTCGGTGTCAATACCGGCCTGATTTCCACCGAAGTCGCGCCCTTTGGCGGAGTCAAGCAGTCCGGCATCGGCCGCGAAGGCGGGCATGAGGGAATCATGGAGTTCGTCGAGACGAAATACGTCTGTCTTGCCCTGCCGTAATCCTGGCGGGCCGGCGCGGACGGGCGGAAAGAGGGCCGGCCATGGCCGACGGTCTGATCACGATGCTTGCTGTTGCCGCGCTGGCGGTCGGGGTTGCGGGTGGGCTGTTGGCGGTGGCCTTTGGACTGAAACTGGCCCGGGCCCGTGCCGAAGCGGCGGCACTGGCCCGCCAGCAGGCCGATTGGCAGGCCGAGCGGGATGAGCTCAAGGCGGCCCTGGCCGAGCGGGATGAGCGCCTGTCCACGCTTCAGGCCCGACTCGGGGCCGAGCAGGCCCGTTTCGCCGAGCGCGAAAAGGCGATACGGGAAGAGCGGGAAACTCTCACCCGCCTGCGCGGGGAACTGGAGCAGAAGTTCAAGCTGCTGGCGGACGAGGCCTTCAAGGCCAACCAGGACGCCTTCCTGAAGCTTGCCAACGAGGTGTTCGGCAAGCACAGCTCGCAGACCGGTGCGCATCTCGACAAGTACAGGCAGGCCCTTGAGGCCCTGATCCGGCCGATGAAGGAGCATCTCGATGCTCTCCAGAAGGCCCGTCAGCAGGAGTATGGCGCCCTCAGACAGGAGCTCAAGGCCGTGGTCGAGGCACAGGAGAAGGTGCGGGCCGAGACCCAGCGGCTTGCCTTCGCGCTTCGTGCCCAGCCCAAGGTGCGCGGCCGCTGGGGCGAGCAGCAGCTCAGGAACGTTCTGGAACTGGCCGGCATGCAGGAGCATATCGACTTCCGCGAGCAGACGGCCAGCGGCCAGACGGAGGGCGGAGGACGCCTCATTCCCGATGTCGTCGTGCGGCTTCCCGGCGGTGGGTCGGTCGTGATCGATGCCAAGACGGCGCTTTCGCACTATCTCGAAGCGCTGGAGACCGAGGATGAGAACGAGCGCGAGGAGCTGATGCGCCGGCACGCCCGCGCCGTCCGCCAGCACATGGAGCAGCTCGGCTCCAAGGCCTACTGGAAGGCGATCGAGGAGCAGTCGCCGGACTTCGTCGCCATGTTCATCCCCGGCGACAACTTCTTCATCGCCGCCATCGAGCGGGATCCGGCGCTGCTGGATGACGCCATCGCCCGACGTGTGCTGATCACGACACCCACCACGCTTCTCGCCCTGCTGAAGGCGGTCGCCTGGGGCTGGCGCCAGCAGCAGATCGAGGACAACGCCCGGCGTGTGACCGAGCTCGGCCGCGAACTCCACGACCGCATCCTCGTCATGGCCGAGCATGCGGACAAGCTGGGTGGCGCTCTGGCCAACAGCGTCAAGCACTACAATCGCTTCGTCGGTTCGCTGGAGTCGCGGGTGCTGGTGTCGGCGCGTCGGTTTGTCGAATGGGGCGTAAGCGATGGCAACAAGACCCTTCCGGAGTTGCCGCCCCTTGAGATCGAGCCGCGGGCCCTGCGCGGAGCCGGTGAATCGCAGCAGCCGCCTCCCGTCCTCTCCGGGCCCGGGGCGGACGGGCCGCAAGAGGAGGGCTGAAAAGCGGGTGCAGGGCGCATCCCCGCTCATGACCGCGCGCAAAAGGCCCGGCAGGACCGGCGAAGGGCTCGGAAACGGGGAGCGGGCCGGGAAGGGCGGATCCTTCCGGGCGGATTTTCCGGGCGAGGTCCCTGCGCCGGCCGGGTCTCGCCAGGCGGGCAATAGGGGCGTCGGCACAGGAAAGGAACGGGCGACAGGGACAGAGGTTGCCGGCGGGTCTTGTGACCTTGGGCATGGGGTGGGAAAAAGAAGGCCGGGTGACCACTGAGGCACCCGGCCGAGTTCGGGATCCTTGGGGAGGATGGCCTCCGTTGGAGGCGATGTCCATTATGCATCGCATCAGAAGATAATGCAACGCACAAAATGCCGGATCGGACAAAAAATTTTCTTTTATGGCACTGCGCCCCGATCATTACATCAAATATTGCGCATGGCGCGCAGCGAAAGGAATGCCGCCACCCCTCGGGCAGCCAGCGGGAAAGAAGGATTGTGCGATGCACAATTTTGGAGAGAGGCCGGAGAGGAGAGCGCGGGCACGGCTCCCGGCTCGGGTCCCGGCACAAATGAGGTGGTGGCCTGGTATGAGGGGTCGGGGGTGAGCGAGAGGCGGT
>CAYYGH010000044.1:0-25326 GCA_964471405.1 uncultured Sphingomonadales bacterium
TCTGCCCTGCGTCAGTTCGGCTATGATCTCTTTACCCGCGTCTCCCCGCCTCAGCCGATGTTGGGCCGCCTGCCGGACAGCTATGTGCTGGGCATCGGGGACGAACTCGTGATCGCCCTTGTCGGCTCCACCAACCGTCTGGTCACGACCGCGATCGATCGCGAAGGCAATGTGCTCATTCCCGATCTGCCCCCCATCCGGGCGGCGGGGCTCCCGCTGGGTGAATTTCGCAAGGCTCTGCGCGAACAGGTGGCGAAAACGCTCCTTGGAACCGAGGCCTATGTCTCGGTCGGCGAGCTGCGGGTGATCAATGTGACGGTGGTCGGCGAGGTTGGCGCACCGGGGCTTTACCATGTCCCCAGCCTCACCGATCTGATCGGCGTGCTCGGCACGGCAGGCGGCATCGCCAAGACAGGCAGTCTGCGTCGTGTGACCATTCTTTCCCGCGACGGCAGCCGCCACACGGTCGATCTTTACGATGTGCTTGAAGGCCGCAAGGCCGATCTCAGAGTCCGGGATGGAGACCGGATCTTCGTGCCCGTCATCGGGCCGACGGTGGCGGTCTCGGGCGATGTCAAACGTCCGGGCATCTATGAGCTGAAAGCGTCGGATCAGGCCATGACCGTGTCGGCGGTCCTTGATCTTGCCGGCGGCCCTCTGCGCGCCCGCGGCAATCTGATTCAGCGCTATCGTCTGGATGCCGAAGGCCGGCAGCATGTCGCTCGCGTCACGCCAGACGCGACCGTCTCGCCCAGTGACATCTACATCCTGCGCCCCGAACGGGCGCTCAAGGTGGGCCATGTTGCGCTTTTCGGCCATGTCCGCCAGCCGGGAGAGCGCGCGCTGGCCGCCGCATCTTCGATTGGAGCTCTGATCCAGAATGGTGAGGCTCTGGGGCCGCGCCCCTATCTGCCATTCGCCGTGCTCGAGACCGAAGATCCGGCAACCCGCCAGCGCCTTTATCGCCCGATCGATCTGACCCCCATTCTGGCCGGCGTGTCGGATGTCGCGCTCAAGGATCGCGACCGGCTCTTCGTCTTCGGCATGGACGATATCTCCTATCTTGCCAGCCCGATAGTGCGGGCATCTGTGCTGTCGCCGAAGGACGCAGCCCCCAGACGCTGCGCGGCTCTCAATCTCCTTGCCCAGCGCGTCCGTCAGGCGGATAATGAGCGCTTTGCGAATATTCTGCGCTCCGTGTTCGTGACTCGGGAAGACCGCCAGATCACATCCGGCAACAAAAGGGACCAGATCCGATCCGAGGAGCTGGCGGCAGCTGCGGAAACGGCCGCTGATGAGGTGGTCAGCGAAAGGGAATTGCGACAGGCCGCTCATGCGCCTGAATCCTGCAATGCCTTCTATGATGCCCATCCCGACCTGCTGCCGCTTGCCCTGGAATATGGGACGGTGGCGATTGGTGCCGTGCGCCGGCCTGGGCTTTATCCGTTCGCGGAATCGGCCAGTCTGCGGGATCTCGTGGCCGCCGCCGGCGGACTTTCCCGCAGCGCGGACATCACCCGGATCGAGATCACGAATCTCACCCCGCAAAAAGCGCGCCTGGCCCGCGGCGTGGAGCGGCGATATGTGGATCTCCACGACAAGCCGATGGCGGACATCATCCTGCGGGCAGGCGATATCGTCCGGTTTTCGGCCCGGCAGGTCGATGCCGAACCCGGCACCGTGCTGATTGCCGGAGAGGTGCGCTATCCCGGCGTGTATACGATCGAGAAGGGCGAAACTCTCCTTTCTGTCCTCGAACGGGCCGGCGGCCTGACACCGGAGGCCTATCCCTTCGGAGCCGTCTTTACGCGCGAGCGTGTCAAGCAGGAGCAGCAGGAAGGCTTCCGCCGGACGGCAAGAGAGCTCAATAACGCCCTGGCCTTGGCTGCTCTGAAACGGGATACCCGCGGCGAAGCCCTGACGGCCGCCGCGCAGCTTGCCCGCAGTTTCGCGACCGTGGAGGCTGCAGGCCGCGTCGTGATCGAGGCGGATCCGGCCGTTCTGCGAGCCCATCCGGAACTCGATACGGTACTGGAGGCCGGAGATACGCTCTACATCCCCAAACGCCCCAATTTCGTGCTGGTGATCGGCGATGTTCTCAATCCCGGTGCCCTGCAGTTCTCCCCGGACAAGACGGTGGAAGACTATATCGACGAGGCAGGCGGCTTCCAGTTGACGGCTGACAAAAGCCGCGTCTTCGTCGTCTACCCCAACGGGGTGGCCCAACCCGTGCGTGTCTCCTCCTGGCTGCGGGAATCGGTGACGGTGCCGCCGGGAACGACCATCGTCGTGCCCAAGGATGTCGATCCTTTGAAGACACTCGACCTCGTGCGCGACATCACGCAGGTCTTGAGCCAGCTGGCCGTCTCGGCCGCCTCGATCGCCGTGATCTCCAGACGCTGATGCGGGGAATGGCCGTGTCATGACGCCGGCCCGGCTGGCAGGGACTGGAACCCGCCCCCCTGGTCATGGATCCCGGGAAAGGGCATGCTCGCCGCCTTCCTCCTCCCGACTGGCGGCGCATATCTGCGGGATAGGTGCAGCACTTGCCCTGGGGATGGCTTCCCTGCCGGCGGCATGGGCTCAAGACACCTCCGCTTCCCGTCCCGAAACGGCGCCGCGGCCACCCTCGGCCGATGAACAGGCTGGTCCCACCAGCTTCGGCGTGACAGGACTTGTGGCCATGCCAAGCGCCCGCTTTGCACCGGCGGGACTTGTGGAATTCGGCGTGGTGGCGCGGGCGCCATACCGCCGCCTGTATCTGCGCCTTAATCCTTTTGACTGGTTGGAAGTCGTCTACCGCCGCGATGAGATCACCAATGTCCTTCCCGACGGAACCGTGCTGCCGCTGGCGCAAGGCTCCTTTTTCCGGCATTTCCTGTCCGGCTCCGGCCACCCGTCGCTTGCCGATCGTTCCTTCGACCTGAAGGTCCGCCTGTGGGAGGAGGGCCGCCTCCGGCCGGCATTCGCCATCGGCCTTCAGGACATCTTCGGCCGGGCAGCCTTTGGCGGCGAGTATTTCGTGCTCACCAAACGGATCGGCGACCTCGATTTCACCGCCGGCCTCGGCTTCGGCTATCTTGGCAGCCGACGCCACTTCGGCAATCCTTTCGCTCTCTTCTCCAACCGCTACAATCGCCGCAATCCGGACCCTGCTCCGGGCGGCCTGAATTTCGACAGCTATTTCCAGGGGCGGGATGTGGCCCTTTTTGGTGGCGTGGAATGGTTCACGCCGATCAAGGGCTTGAGTCTGCTTGCCGAATACAGCGGCCGTGACCTGACCCGCGAGCCTTTCGGGCTGGGAGCACAGCTGAACGAACGCCTGCCGCTGGATGTGGCATTGCGCTACCGGCCGCTTCCCTGGATCGATCTGGGCCTGGGGTTGATGGGCGGCCGCTATGTCACTGCGCGCGCCAGCTTGCGCTTCGATGCCACAAAATTCCAACGATTGTTCGAATCTCCTGCCCTTGACCCCTATCCCCTCGCTTCCTCGTCCAGCTCCGGGCCCCGGGAGGATCCCTCGTCCCCCTCCTCGTCCCGAACTTTTTCCGATGCCGAAGAGACCATACGCCTCTATTTGCAGACGCGGGCGCTGGATCCGGTCCTGCTTTCCCTGGACGGTCTGGAGGCGACTGTCGTGCTCAGGCGGGATGCCGCCTTGGCCGAGAAGGACTGGCCGGCACTCGCCGAGGGACTGTTCGCCCGGCTTCCATCGGCTATCCGACGGCTTCTGATCCGCCGCGAAGACGAACCGATTGGAGCTGCACGCGTCTTTTTGCGCATGACCAGTGCGGAACAGGCCGCTGGTCTGCTTGCACGAAAGGGTATCCGCACCCTGCGCCTGCGTGGACGAAAGGCGGAGCTGGCGGGCGGACAGGCTGACGAGGCGGCTTTCCTGGCTCTCGCCCTGCCGCCGGATGTCCAGACTCTTCGGATCACCAACACGCCGGGCACTGCCACCATTCCCGTCACACCCGACCGGCGCGCACGGTGGCTGGCACGGGCTGCGCTCGCCACGCTTGATGCCGAGGGCATCGAGGCGCTCGGTATCGGCCATGATGGCACTCTTGCCCTCTGGCAGGATGGCAGGAAGCCGGCGTCGGAAGCCCGGGATATTCCTGCGGACATCCCGTCCCCGCTTGTCGGCAGAGCCTTGGGCGTGCGCCGAATCGCCGCTCTTTCCGCAGCCGATCTGGCGGCTCACACGGAGCAGACGAGAGTGCATCAGCTGTTCAGCCAGCTGGAGGATTCGGGCATCGAGCCGGTCGGACTGACGGTGAAAGCCCGGCGCTGGATCCTGTGGGTGCGCAGCGGCCCGCCGGCGCGGCCGGCTCGCCTGTTGGGGCGAAGCCTGCGGGCGATGGCGGCAACGGCCCCGCCCTCCGTTTCCTGGTTCGAGGTGGCCACTCGCGCCGGGGGCGGCGAGGCGTGGCGCGTGGAGGTCTTGCGCCGTGACGTCGTCCAGGCTCTGGCTGCGCGGGGCAGTCCCGCGGAAGTCGCCACCCATGCCGCCTGGCTCCCGACGCGCACGGCCGGTCCCCTCGGCAAGGCGGTCCCCAGCCCGGACTATCGGCCGCCTGGCACTTCCGGCCCGCGGCTGGCCTGGGGGATCCTTCCCTCCTGGCGGGCGGGAGTCGGCCGCGACCAGGATGGCCTGATTCGCGGCGACCTGTATCTTGATCTCGTCGCCCGGCTCACTCTCGCCGGTCGCCTGCGCCTTGAGGGGGCGATCCGCCGCTTCCTCATCGGCAATCTGGACAAGCTCACGGCGCCCACGGATCGCAATCTGCCCGCCGTGCGATCGGATATCGCCAGCTATTCCCGACAGGGGCACAATGCCATCGCCTCTTTTGTCGCCAGCGCCGACTGGAATTGGGCGCCGGGTGTCACCAGCCGACTTTCCGCCGGCCTCTTCGAACCGATGTATGGCGGTTTCGGGATTGAGACCACATGGCATCACCCGCTTTCCCGCTGGGCAGCCTACGGCGAGCTTTTCTGGGTGAAGAAACGCGGCTTCGGCCAGAAGCTGTCCTTCCAGGACTACAGCACCGTGACGGGCAGTCTCGGCGCGCTGTATGCCATGGAGGGCGGCCTGACGATCGATCTGAGCCTCAACCGCTATCTTGCGCGCGATACCGGCTTGCGTCTGGAATTGACCCGGCGGTTGACCAATGGGCTCGAAATCGGAGCATGGCTTGCGAGCTCCTCACGCTCCAGTCGCGAGTTCGGCCGAAGCGGCAATCTTGACAAAGGGTTCTTCATTCGCATGCCGCTCGATGGCTTCTGGCCCTTTCCCGCCCCACGCGAGACGGTCACCACCCGGCTCACCAATCTCCTGCGGGACAGCGGTCAGCGCCTGCAGCTCAATGAGCGGCTGTATGAGCGGATCTTCGCCTCCGACCCCCGGCGCATTCTCGAACAGCTGTCCGACATGTTCTACTGAGCCGACGGCGCTGCCGAGATCAGGAGCGATGGCATCTCCTGCCGCCTCGCATCGAGGGGGCACTAAAGGCGTTCGGGATCCTCCTGCTCAAGCCGTGCCACGATCTCCCGCACGGACTGGGCCGCCTCCCTGGGCAGAACGAGCACCGCATCCGCGTGCGCAATGACGACAAGGTCCTCCACGCCATGGAGTGCAACCCGCGGTCCCTGTGAAATGACCAGACAGTCCCGTGCCCCGATCGCCGTGACCGCGCCAAGCGAGGCGTTGCCCGCACCATCCTTCTCGGCCAGGGCAAACAGCGCATCAAAGGAGCCCACGTCCGACCAGCCACAGTCCACCGGAATCACGGCGGCTGCTTCCGTCTTCTCCATGACCGCATAATCGAAGGAGATCGCCGGAACCCGGGCCCACGGATCCGCCGGCAGAACGATGGGCTCACCCTCGCAAACCGGAGCGGCCGCCAGAGCGCGGTCGACCGCCTCCCAGATTGCCGGCGCATGGGCGGCAAACGCCGCTTCCAGCGTCCCGGCACGGGCGACAAAGATCCCCGCATTCCAGTAGAAGCCGCCCGTCGCCAGATAGCGGGCGGCCGTCTCGGCATCCGGCTTTTCGTGAAAGCGTCGCAGATGAAACCCCGTTTCCGCCAAGGGGCGTCCGGCTTCGATGTAGCCGTAACCGGTAGCCGGACGGTCCGGCCGGATGCCGAGGGTGACAATCATGTCCTCGGACTTGGCCAGGCGGCCGGCCGCCAGCAGCGCATCCCGGAAGGCGGCAGGATCGCCCACATGATGGTCCGCCGGCAGGAGGGCGAGCACATCATCCTTCTCCCCCCGCCTTATTGCCCACAGCGCCGCAGCCGCCACGGCGGCCGCCGTGTTGCGGCCGGCCGGCTCAAGCAGCAGGGCGGCCGGTGTGCCGCTTTCGCCCAGCTCCTCGGTCAGAATGTCGTGATGGTGGGCGCTGGCTATCACGAGAGGCGGACGAAAGGGGCTTGCCGAAACACGAGCAAGAGTCTCGGCAAAAAGGCTCTTCCTGCCCAGCAGCGGCACGAACTGCTTCGGCCGCGCCCGACGGGACAGAGGCCACAACCGCGTCCCGCTGCCGCCTGAAAGCACCACGGGGCGAATTGCGGTCGGCTTATGTGCAGTCTTCTTGTTCTCCATGGCGGTTTTCGTTGCTCAACTCATTCGACCGTCACGGACTTGGCGAGATTGCGGGGCTGATCCACATCCGTGCCCTTCAGGACCGCGGTGTGATAGGCCAGCAACTGAACGGGAACTGCAAAGGCAAGAGGAGCCAGCAGCGACTTGTGCTCAGGCAGCAGATGGGCATGTGCCACATGCTCGGCAAGGCCGGCGGCCCGCTCACCCGCACCGATCAGGAATACCCGCCCACCACGGGCCTGCACCTCCTCCACATTGGCCGCCACCTTGTCAAACAGTTTGCCCGAATCCGCCAGCACAACGACGGGAACCGATTCGTCAATCAGCGCGATCGGACCATGCTTCATTTCCCCGGCCGCATAACCTTCGGCATGGATGTAGGAAATCTCCTTCAGCTTGAGCGCCCCTTCCAGCGCAATCGGATAAAGCTGATCGCGCCCCAGATAGAGCACATCGGAAGCATGCATCAGCTCATGGGCCATGGCCTCCATGGCGCCATCGGCATGGAGAGCGGCCGCCAGCAGCGAAGGAGCGGCGGCAAGCGTCTCCACAAGGTCATGTTCCTCCTCCTGCGTGATGGCGGCCCGCGCCCGCGCCCAGCCAATGGCCAGGGCGGCCAATACCGCCAGCTGCGCCGTAAAGGCCTTGGTACTGGCTACGCCGATCTCGGGCCCGGCATGGGTGGGCAGCACGACATCCGCTTCGCGCGCGATCGTTGAATGCGGCACATTGACGATTGCGATCGTCTTGAGACCTGCCCGGCGGGCGAGCCGAAGAGCGGCCAGCGTGTCCGCCGTCTCACCGGATTGCGAGATGAACAGTGCCGCCTCGCCCTCCTCCAGTACGGGATCGCGATAGCGGAACTCGCTGGCAATATCGACCTCCACCGGCATCCGTGCCAGCCGCTCAATCCAGTAACGGGCCGCAAGACCGGCATAAAAGCTGGTGCCGCAGGCAATGATATGCAGCCGCCGCAAGCTGCGCGCATCCACATCTCCCGGCAATCGCACGGTGGAGGCGCCGGGATCCAGATACGGCCCCAATGTTTCGGCCACGGCGGTTGGCTGCTCATGAATTTCCTTGAGCATGTAATGGCGATAGTTGCCCTTTGCGGCCACCTGCGGCCCCATGTCGAGGCGGTGAAATGGCCGGTCCACGACCCTGCCGGCCGCATCGAAAATCGTCACCCCACCGGCGACGAGTTCGGCCCAGTCGCCTTCTTCGAGAAAGGCCACGCGCTCGGCAAGACCGGCCAGGGCCAGTGCATCGGAGCCGAGGAACCCCTCCTCACCGCTCACGCCGACCGCAAGTGGACTGCCCTGTCGGGCCGCATAGAGCCGATCCGGGGCGTCCGCGAACAGAATCGCCAGCGCGAAGGCGCCCGTGATCCGCTGCAGCAGCGCCTGCACGGCTTCCCTCGGCCCCAACCCCTCGGCACGTGCGCGGGCGAGAAGATGGGCGAGCACCTCGGTATCGGTATCGCTTTCCAGGACCGCACCGGCCGATACCAGCTCGTCACGCAGCGCCCGATAGTTTTCGATGATACCGTTGTGAACGAGTGCGACCGGGCCGGCGAGATGGGGATGCGCATTCCGCTCACACGGAGCCCCGTGCGTCGCCCAGCGGGTGTGACCGATGCCGATCATGCCGTCGATCGGTTCGGCCCCATGGGCGGCGACCAATGCGGCCAGCTTGCCCTCGCGCCGCAGCCGCCGAAGACGCCCCTGCGAATCCAGCACGGCGATCCCGGCGCTGTCATAACCGCGGTATTCCAGCCTCTCGAGTGCCTTGAGCAGACGCTCTGCCACCGGCCGCCTGCCGACAATTCCGACAATCCCACACATCTTCCGTGCTCTTTGCCCCTTGCCGTTCTTCAAGCCATGGCCCGGACCGGGCAGCCGCCCATCCGCTCAGCTCTCCCTGACCCGGTTCTTGCCGGCTCCCGCCTTGCGGGAGCGGATCCGGGCGGCCGCTCCCTCGCGCACCTCTTGCGGCGCGCGGGTCAGACCCAGAGCGTCCGCAGGCACGTCGCGGGTGATGGCACTGCCGGCTCCCACGATCGCTCCCGCGCCGATGACGACCGGTGCCACCAGCGCCGTGTTGGAGCCGATGAAGGCATCGGCACCAATCACCGTGCGATGCTTGGCAAAGCCATCATAATTGCAGGTAATCGTGCCGGCTCCGATATTGGCCCTGGCACCCACCTCCGCATCACCGATGTAGCTCAAGTGATTGGCTTTGGCGCCTTCTCCCAATGTGGCGGCCTTCACTTCGACGAAATTGCCGACACGCGCAGCCGGTCCGATCCGGCTGCCCGGCCGAAGCCGGGCGAAAGGACCGATGACCGCTCCTTCCATGATCTCCACCCCCGCCAGATGCGAAAAGGCCTCGATCCGTGCCGGCCCGTGCACCACCACACCGGGACCAAAGACCACGAAAGGTGCCACCACGGTCCCGGGCGCCAATTTCGTATCGAAAGCGAAATGAACGCTTTCCGGCGCTATCAGCGTCACGCCACCGGCCATTGCCGCAGCGCGCTGGCGCCCCTGAAAGAGCGCTTCGACCGCCGCCAGATCCGCCTGGGAATTCACGCCACGAAGGCCCTCCGGATCCCGGGCCTCGATGGCCAGGGCCGGCCGGCCGGCCGCGACCGCCAGGGCCACCAGATCGGTCAGATACAGTTCGCCCTTGGCATTATTGGCGGCAAGCTGTGGCAGGGCGACACGCAGGAAGTCGACACGGCAGGCGATCACACCGGAATTGACCAGCCCGATGCGGCGTTCGGCCGCATTGGCCTCGCCCTCCTCGACGATCCGCACCAGTTTCCCTTGTGCATCCGTGACCAGACGGCCATAGCCGGTCGGATCCTCGGGCCGAAAGCCGAGCACGGCGATTGCCGGCCCCTCTTCCATCACGGCAGCGATCAGGCGGGCGATATCACCGGGATCGATCAGCGGCACATCTCCACACAGAACGAGCGCGATTCCTTCCGAAAGGCGCACCGCATCCATGGCCACGCGTACGGCATCCCCCGTCCCGCGCCGGCTTTTCTGCTCCACGACCCGGGGCCGCAGCGGATGCCCCGCAACAACCGGCTCCACCTCGTCGCGCCCTGCCCCCAGAACAACCACGGTTTCCGCCGGCGGAGGCGACAGGCGGGCCAGACGGTCCAGCACATGCAGCACGAGAGGACGATGCCCGACCTCATGCAGCACTTTCGGCCGGGGGCTTTTCATGCGTGTGCCCTCACCCGCCGCCAGCACGATGGCAAGCACGGGCGAATGTGTGGGTTCTGTCCCTGTCATCGAAATCCGTCGTATTCCCCTGCCCGGTCATGAGCCGAGGACCCGCCCTCAGCATCGACCGGCGTGTTCCTCTCATCACCTGTCGGCCTTCATCCGCCCGCTTCATGGCGAAAACCGGGCCGGTCCGCAAGAGGTCCCGCCCCCTCGCACGCATCCCCGTCCTCTCTTTCCATCGATCTCTTCTCGACACGGGAATGGCGTGCTCCCGGGCAAGGATTGCGCGCACCCGGCAGGAAGGGGAAGACGAAAGAGCGGAAATACTGGAGCGGGTGAGGGGAATCGAACCCCCGTCTCAAGCTTGGGAAGCTTGCGTTCTACCATTGAACTACACCCGCATGGCCCACCGCGGGCAGACGCCCTTTCCATAGCCATTCCCTTGTCTCGTTGCAAGCACCGCACGGGACGGCTCCCTGCTTCCTCGCCGTTCCTCCTGCGATGCCGGTTGCTGACAAATCCGCCGGGGCGAGCTATGCTGGAGCCGTGCCGTCTGCAAGGACAGGACAGCTGCATCCGAAAAGGTCGCATGCCCGCAAGCCGCCGCATTCCACCGATCCTGGCCCTGCTCGTTCTTGTTGCCGCCTGCGCGAACGGGCGGTTGCCCCTGTCGGTCACACATTTTCATGACCCTGCCTTTGAATCGCTTGAACCGCTCGCCAATCGGACGGCAGACGTCATCCCCGCCCGTCCTGCGTTGGCCGATGATCCCCGCTTTACCGATTTTGGCGACAGGCTCGGCCAGCGGCTTGCCCGTCTCGGCCTCCGGCCGGCAGGGGGCGGGCCCGCAGCAATCCATGCCCGGCTGGATTATGTCAGCACTCCCAGACAGGAGCAGCGCCGGGGCCCGCGGATCGGAATTGGTATCGGTGTGGGCCATGTGGGCCGGCATGTGGGCGTGGGCGGTCATGTCGGCGTGCCGGTGGAAACCGGCCGGCAGGTCAAGCTTTGGGATCATCGCGTGTCGGTTGCTCTCGTCCGGGCGCAGGACGGCCATGTCTTCTGGGAGGGCCGCGTGCTCCTGAACGGCACCGACGAGCCGCTTGATGCCGTCTTCGATGCGATGCTGGATGCGCTGTTTGCCGACTTTCCCGGCGCCAACGGCGTCACCCGCACCGTCCTCTGGCCCCCTGAGGGGTGAACTGTCCTGCTGCTTGAAATATCCGGAAATTCCGGCAACAAGAAACGGACGAGAGCAGCTGCACCGGCCTTTTTCGGATCCACGAACCGGACCCGCAACCGGCCGGAGCAGCCGACTATCAGGTCCAGACAAGGAGGGGAGCGATGATCGACATTACGTCCAGCTTCGACGGCGGCAATATCGAGGTCGTCAAGGCGGCAAGTCCCGGCGACATCCGGGTGCGGATCCGCAAGGACAACAATTCCGATTTCTACCAATGGTTCTATTTCCGTCTGACGGGCGCGCAGAAGACAAACGTGCGCATCACCATCGAGAATGCGGCGGGTGCCGCCTATCCTGACGGCTGGAAGGGGTATCGGGCCTGCGTATCCCATGATCGGGAGCGCTGGTACCGTGTGCCCACGGAGTATGATCCTGACGCGGGCACGCTCACCATGCATTTCCGCCCCGAGCATGACGTCTCCTGGGTCGCCTATTTCGCCCCCTATCCGATGGCGCGGCATGCCGAGCTCATCGCCAGCGCCAACATGAGCCCGGAGGTGCGCGTGCGCTCACTGGGCCAGACGATCGACGGCCAGGATATCGACATGATCGAAATCGGCGGCCTTGGAACCGGGCGGGAACCGCTCAAGATCTGGTTGATCGCCCGCCAGCATCCTGGCGAGACCATGGCGGAATGGTGGATGGAGGGAGCGCTCCAGCGGCTGCTCGATCCCGATGATCCGGTCGCGCGGGAGCTGAAGGCCCGGGCGCGCTTTTACATCGTGCCCAACATGAATCCCGATGGCTCCCGCCGCGGCCATCTGCGCACCAATGCGGCCGGTGTCAATCTCAATCGCGCCTGGTCGAATCCGGATCCCGAGACCTCGCCCGAGGTCTTCTGGGTGCGCAAGCACATGCACCGGCTGGGAGTCGATTTTCACCTCGATGTCCATGGTGACGAGGCCCTGCCCTACAATTTCATCGCCGGGTTTGAGGGCGTGCCTTCGGTTACGGAAAAACAGCTGGACCTGCTTGCCCGCTACAAGGGGGCGTTGGCCCGCATCAATCCGGATTTTCAGACCGAACACGGCTATCCCGTGGACGAGCCGGGCACCTCGGATCTGCGCAAATGCACGGACTACGTGGCAGAGACGTTCGGCTGTCTGGCAATGACGCTGGAGATGCCGTTCAAGGACAATGCCAATGCGCCGGATCCGCAGTTCGGCTGGAATCCGGAACGCTGCAAGCATCTCGCGCGCAGCTGTCTCGATGCCCTCCTGGAAGTCATCGACGACCTGCGGTGATCCCGGCCGCCTTCCTGACCGACGGGCTTCGCATCAGTCCAGCCTGCCGCCGGGAACGTAGAAGAAGCGGCCGAACCAGTACCATCCGCCTCCGGGATGCGGAAGGGTGCAGTTGATGCGCTGGCGTCCCGGCGGCATCGGCAGATGCGGGCGCGCCGAAAAGCCCCGTCCGCCTTCCAGCACGGTCACGGCTATGGCACCTTCGTGACTGGCATAGCAGCCAAGGCGCGCCAGGCCGGGAAGGGGACGACTGAAGAGAACGCGCAACTGCGGCGGATTGCTCCGGGGAGCCACGACCGGATCTTCCGGTGTCACCCCGGCCACGGGAAAGGCATGGGCGGACAGCACCAGCCGCACCCGCTCAGGTGCCCCGTAATGTTCATTGAGCGCGAAGCGGGGCAGCCAGTAGCGTCGCTCCCCCGGCCCCAGCACGGAGGAAAACTGTGCCAATGCTGCCAGAAACCCCTGCCCGCGAACGACGGCCGCCAGCTCCGGATCATATTCGCCATAAGGGTAGGCGAACAGCTTTGGCACAAAGCCCAGCTTCGCGCGAAAGCGGGCGCTGGCGCGAAGGATATCGGCCCGGGCCGCCGCCGTGCCTGCCTCGATCATGTGCAGATGGGCCGCCCCGTGATGGCCGATTTTGACCCCTTCGCGCACCAGTTCCCGGATCTCCTGCCAGGTCATCATGCGCCGGCCGCCCTGATCGGCCGCATCCGTCGAGATGAAGACCGTCACCGGAAAGCCTGCCGCCTTGAGCATCGGCCAGCCATGGCGGGCAAAGGAGCGGTAGCCGTCATCGACCGTAATCGCAACCGATCTTGCCGGCAGGGGGCAGCCTGCAATCCAGGCCCGGATCATCTGCTCAAGATCCAGCACCCGATACCCGCCTTCGCGCAGCAGCCGAAGATGTTCGGCAAACTGCGCAAGGCGGATGTTGGTGCTCGGCACGTCATCCTCCCCGAAACGGTGGTAAAGCAGGATCACCGCTTCCTGGCTCGTGCCCGCCTCGCCATAGGGACAGGGCTGATCCAGGGCCGCAGCCGGCATGCTCTGCATGCCCGCCACCACCCATGCCGCCACTCCCAGCCCGCCCATCCATCCCCGGGCTTTGCGCACCGCAGACCGCCGGCCTATAAGCAACAGGCGCAGCAGCGGACCCCATGAGAAACGGCAGCAGGCAACAGACAGGGAGATGAACCGTGGGCAAGCCATTGGACGAGAGTGCTCTTGATACCCTGTTTCGCACGGCCCGGTCCTATAACGCCTGGCAGGACCGTCCGGTGGATGATGAGACCTTACACCGGCTCTATGACCTCCTCAAATGGGGGCCGACAAGCGCCAACTGCCAGCCGGCCCGCTTTCTTTTCCTCAAGAGCCGGGAGGCCAAGGAGCGCCTGAAGCCCCATTTGATGTCGGGCAATGTGGAAAAGGCGATGACGGCGCCGGTGGTGGCGATCATCGGCTATGATACCCGTTTCTACGAGCTGCTGCCCCGGCTGTTTCCCCACAATCCGGATGCCCGCAGCTGGTTTACCTCATCGCCTGAACTGGCCGAGGAAACGGCCTTTCGCAACAGCACGCTCCAGGGGGCCTATCTGATCATGGCCGCGCGGGCGCTCGGACTCGATTGCGGGCCGATGAGCGGCTTTGATCCGGAAGGGGTCAATCGCACCTTCTTTCCCGACGGCCGGGTCAAGGTCAATTTTCTCTGCTGCCTCGGATATGGCAGCGAGCGCAATCTCTTCCCGCGCTCCCCGCGCCTTGCTTTCGAGGAAGCCTGCACCATCCTCTGACCTGCGCATGCATTTCCGGTCGGCCGCCTTCCAGACATGAAAGGGCGCAAATGCTGCTGATTGTCGACACCACGGGGCGCCTGCTTGCCTTTGGCCTGTATGAAGGGCCGGGCGAGGTGGTGTTTCGGCATGAGGAGGACGCCCCCATGCAGCAGGCCGAACGGTTGTTCCCCGCCCTCGCGGAGGCATTGGCACGGCATGATCTTGCTCCCTCGGCGATAACGCGGATTGCAGCCATTGCGGGCCCGGGCAGCTACACGGGCATCCGGGCCGGCCTGGCGGCGGCATCGGGATTGGCTCTGGCCCTGCAGCGGCCGGCCTTGGGCATCGGCGGGCTGGAGGCGCTGGCCCAGGCGGCCCGCGATGAAGGCATGAAGCCTCCCTTCGTCGTGGCCCTGCCGGTCGGTCGTGGCCGGTATGCCGCGCGCCGGATCGAAGCATGGCCCCTCATCCCCCGGGAAGCCGAGCGGAAGGTCTCCTGGGTGGAGGGCCGGGAGCTTTCGACCCTTGCCCGTGATTGCCCCCTGGTCCGGGCCGCGGAGGGGGAAGAAGGCGAAATACCACCGCCGGCGGCGCTTGCCGTGCCTGTCGCAGCGCGGCTTGATGCGGCCGCGCGACTGCTGTGGGCGGCAGATCCCACAGAGCGCCCATTGCAGCCGCTTTATCTGCGTCCCGTGCAGATCGGACCGGCAAGGCGACCATGACACCCTGCCCTCCTTCTCGCCCCCTCCCGCCAGCGCCGATGGCTTCATCCCCCTTGCCTGCCGGCTGGCGGTGCCGGCCGGTGAGCGCCGGTGACGCAGCCAGCGTGGCGGCGCTGGAACGGATGGCCATGCCTGCGGGCAAGGTCACCGGCAGCACTGCCATCTGGCAGAGACTGCTGCGCCTTTCCTGCACGCAGGGCCTGCTGATCGAAGATGGTGCAGGCAATTGTCGGGCTTACTGCATCTGGCAGGTGGTCGCAGAACAAGTCGAGCTCCTGTCGATCGCCGTGCACCCGGCATTTTCGCGCAAAGGACTCGGCAGCTTTTTGCTCGATGAAATGGCGGCAATTTGTCGCGCGCAGGGAGCCGGTATCATTTTTCTCGAAGTTGCAGAAAACAATACCCCCGCCCGGCAATTTTACGAGAAGAAAGCTTTTGTCGTCATCGGCAGGAGGCCACGCTACTATCGACTTTCTAATGAAAGCTTCAAGGATGCGATTCTGATGAGTCTTTCTCTCGCAGGCGATATGGTTAACAGCACCAAGGAGAGTTGACCCCCTTTATTTTTGGGGCAAGAGATTACATAGATAAACTTTACGAACAGTTTTTTGTGTTATATGCTGACCATGGCATCTCTTGCCGGAGGGTTCCTGCGTTGCGCTTTGTCCTGCGGGAAGAAGATGCCCTGTCCGCCGGTTCAGGCGGCAGGCAAAGGGAGTGAAAAGCGGGCTTTGAAGGGTGATGAAACCAGTCACTCGGGCACGCTGGATGTAGCAGACAGCCGTCCCTTGCGCAAAGGACCGCGCGCTGTCAGGGCAAGGCAGGATGGCTCGCCAGCCTCAGCCTGTTCCGGCGGGCGTGAGCCATTCAAGGGTCGAGGATAGGGAAAAGGTGCACGCGACCATGAGCGAGTCCGAAAAGATTGCAAAGGCCGATCTGCTGGCGTTGACGGCGGATATCGTTGCCTCCCATCTGTCACACAATTCCGTGCCGGTGGGGGAAGTGACAACATTGATCGAGCGTGTCTATCGCACGCTTGAAAGCATCAGCAGCGCAGATGCCGAGGAAAAGCGTCCCGAGCCGGCGGTCCCCATCAAACGCTCGGTAGCGCCGGACTACATCGTCTGCCTGGAGGATGGCCAGAAGCTGAAGATGCTGAAAAGGCATCTGAAGACCCATCACAACATGACCCCCGAAGAATATCGTCGCCGCTGGAATCTGCCGGCAGATTATCCCATGGTCGCCCCCAATTATGCCGAGCAGCGGCGCTCCCTCGCCAAGAAGATCGGGCTGGGCAAGCGGAACAAGTAGACATCCCGCTGCCAGGGGATGCACCCATCCTTCCCCGTCGGGGCTCGGCGGGAAAGGGGGGGCATCCCTTGGCGGATCGTCGGCCGCCACCGGCCATTTTCCAGGCAGTCGCCGGCATCCTCCCTTTCTTGATGGAAAGGCAAGGAGGGGGCGGCAAGGCGCTCATCACCCCTCGTCACAGGCGGTCTGCATTCCCGTCGCAGCCCCCTCTGCAAGACCTGTCGCCCGGCCGAAAAGGGAGCATTGCTTCCCGATCGGCGTCTGCTGTGCTGCGACCTTGCGCGAGAGGGCGGCTTGGTCAGCCCCTTGCCGACGGGCGCCGGTCGGCTGCGGCATGACCGGCAGTTCCGTCTGACGAGAAAAGGACGGCCGGGGGGGGCGTGCTGCCGGCCGGGCCTTGACGAAAGGGACGACTTCGGGGGAAAAGCCCGCCCACGCTGGCAAATTTCGGGAATATGACAGGATGGCAAGCGACAAGTCCGCCCAGAAGACGACGAGACCGGTGGTGACGCGGTTTGCCCCCTCTCCCACCGGCTTTCTTCATATTGGTGGCGCGCGTACGGCACTGTTCAACTACCTCTTCGCCCGCCGCCATGGTGGGCGGTTCCTGCTCCGGATCGAGGACACGGATCGCAAGCGATCCACGCCCGAGGCGATTGCCGCCATCATTGAGGGTCTTTCCTGGCTCGGCATCCCCTGGGACGGCGAACCCGTCTCGCAATTCGCCCGGGCGGAGCGTCACCGGGAGGTGGCCTACCAGCTGCTTGAGAAGGGCATGGCCTACAAATGCTTCGTCTCACAGGAGGAGCTGGCCGCCGCCCGCGAGGCGGCCCGGCGTGAGGGCCGCCCCTGGCGCTTCGAAAGCCCGTGGCGGGATGCCGAGGAGGCCGACTACCCGGCCGATCGCCCCTACGTCATCCGCCTGAAGGCTCCGCGCGAGGGCGAGACCGTCATCGAGGATCGCGTCCAGGGCACGGTGCGGGTCGCCAATGCGGAGCTTGACGACATGGTCCTGCTGCGCTCCGACGGCACTCCCACCTACATGCTGGCCGTCGTCGTCGATGATCACGACATGGGAATCACCCATGTGATCCGGGGCGATGACCATCTCACCAACGCCTTTCGTCAGGTCCAGATCTTCCATGCCATGGGCTGGGAGCCGCCGGAATATGCCCATATTCCGCTGATCCATGGGCCGGACGGCAAGAAGCTGTCCAAACGTCATGGCGCCCTGGGCATCGAGGCCTACCGCGAGATGGGCTATCTGCCAGAGGCTCTGCGCAATTACCTGCTGAGACTGGGCTGGGGCCACGGCGACATCGAGATCATCTCCACGGAGGAAGCGGCCCGGATTTTTGCGCTTGAAGACATCGGCAAGGGCCCGGCCCGGTTCGACTTCAAGAAGCTTGACGCCTTCAATGCCCATTACCTGCGGGCTCTTGATGACGACGAGCTGATGCGGCGCGCCATGCCCTTCTTCGAGCGCCAGGCCGGACGCGCCCTGACGGAGGAGGAACGCGCCCGGGTCCGTGCCGCCCTGCCCGGTCTGAAAGCCCGCGCCAAGACGTTGAAGGATCTGGCGGAAAGCGCCGCTTTCCTCTATACTCCCCGACCGATTCCGATCGCGGATGACGCGGCCGGCCTGTTGACGGAGGAGGCGCGCAGCCTGCTGACAGCGCTGGCCAAGGTCCTCGAGGCGATCGATCCCGCCGACTGGGACGAGGCGACGCTTGAACGCGTCGTTAATGAATTTGTCGCAGATGCGGGACACCGTCTCAAGGCGATCGCGCAGCCTTTGCGCGTCGCGCTGACGGGACGGCGGGTATCGCCGGGCATTTTCGAGGTGCTGGCGGTCCTCGGCAAGGAGGAGTCGCTTGCGCGCATCGCCGATGTCACATCGGGCCGATGATCCTTTCCGTTCGGCCCGCAGGCAGGCCGCCGGTCGGATTGCACATGACAGGAAAACAAGGGAGCAAGCCATGGCCAATCGCACGGACAACCGGACGCAGAAAGTTGCGCATCTGGAAACGCCCGACGGCCGCAAGGCCGAGTTGCCCGTGCTTGATGGCACGCTGGGCCCCAGCGTGATCGACATCCGCTCGCTCTACAAACAGAGCGGCATGTTCACCTATGATCCCGGCTTTACGGCTACGGCCAGCTGCGAATCCAAGATCACCTTCATCGATGGTGAGAAGGGCGAGCTGCTTTATCGCGGATACCCCATCGAGCAGCTGGCCGAACGGAGCGACTTCATGGAAGTCGCCTATCTTCTGCTGTTCGGCGAGCTGCCCACCGCCAAGCAGAAGGCGCAGTTCGTGCACGATGTCACCTACCACACCATGGTGCACGAGCAGATATCCTTCTTCTACCGGGGCTTCCGTCGCGATGCCCACCCCATGGCGGTGATGGTGGGAGTCGTCGGCGCGCTGGCCGCCTTCTATCATGACAGCATCGACATCACGGACCCGCATCAGCGGCTCATTGCCAGCTACCGGCTGATCGCAAAGATGCCGACCATTGCGGCCATGGCCTACAAATATTCCATCGGCCAACCCTTCATCTACCCGCGCAACGACCTCTCCTATTCTGCCAATTTCCTGCACATGATGTTCGCCGTCCCCTGCGAGCCCTATGAGGTGAACCCGGTGCTCGAGCGGGCCATGGACATGATCTTCATTCTCCATGCCGATCATGAGCAGAACGCCTCCACCTCCACCGTCCGGCTGGCCGGTTCATCCGGCGCCAATCCCTTCGCCTGCATCGCAGCCGGCTGTGCGTCGCTGTGGGGACCGGCCCATGGCGGGGCGAATGAAGCGGCGCTCAACATGCTCATGGAAATCGGCACCCCCGACCGCATTCCCGAATACATCGCGCGTGCCAAGGACAAGAATGATCCCTTCCGGCTGATGGGCTTCGGGCACCGGGTCTACAAGAACTACGATCCGCGCGCGAAGGTGCTGCGCAAGATGGCCCATGAGGTGCTGGATGAGCTCAAGGTCGACAACCCGCTGTTTGACGTTGCGCGCGAGCTGGAGCGGATTGCCCTGTCTGACGAATATTTCATCGAGCGCAAGCTCTACCCCAATGTGGACTTCTATTCCGGGATCATTCTTTCTGCCATGGGCTTCCCGACCTCGATGTTCACGGTGCTGTTCGCGATCGCGCGCACGGTCGGCTGGGTCGCCCAATGGAACGAGATGATCGAGGATCCCAACCAGAAGATCGGCCGTCCGCGCCAGCTCTACACCGGCCCCGGCCGCCGGGATTACGTGCCGATCGAGCAGCGCGGCTGAGCCCGCGGCCCTTCTTCAAGAGCGAGCGGACGGCATTTCCCGCTCTCCGGATCACGCATCCGGATTGACCGGTCGGTGCCGGCAGGAGAATGGAGAGCGGCAGGCGGGAAAAGCCGCCTCCTTCCTTCTGCGCACGAACGGCTGCCTTCCTCGCCCCCCGAACCGGCTTGCCAATGGTCAACCGGCAGGGCAATCTGGGCCGCCGATGCAGGGAACGCCAGCGGTCCCTGCGTCATGTGTCGGTGGAAAGGCATCTTTCGGGGAGCTGCATGCCATGGCCTATGATCCGAACAATGTCTTCGCCCGGATTCTGAGAGGCGAACTGCCCGCCAAGACGGTCTATGAGGACGAGTACGCCCTTGCCTTTCATGACATCAATCCGCAGGCGCCGGTGCATGTGCTGGTGATCCCGAAGGGCGCCTATGTGTCGCTTGCGGATTTTGCGGCCAATGCCTCGGACGAGGAGATCGCCGGTTTCTGGCGGGCGGTCGGCCGTGTGGCACGCGAGCTGGGTCTGGAAGAAAGCGGCTATCGCATCCTTGCCAATCACGGTGCCAATGCCCATCAGGAGGTGCCGCATTTCCACGTCCACATCTTCGGCGGCCGCCCCCTGGGGCCGATGCTCGTCCGGAAAATGGACTGAGCGCGTCCCTCCTTGCGGGGCAACCGGCAGGAGACATCGCCCCTTTGGCGTCGGAAAAGAAGGAATGCTGACCGCCCCGGCTCGGCAATTGAGCCGGGGATCGCATTTTCCACATCCCGCCTGGAAACCAATGCCGATATCCAGCGTTGGTGGCAGTGAGAACGCCGTCAGGGCGAAGGCATCGTCCGTCCTGGTTCAAAGAGCAGGGCAACCATGAGCACGCAACCCGAACAGGCACCCGGCAAACCGCCTTGTGCGGAAGACGAGGCCGCAAGCAGGGAGCATGACCCGGTGGAGGAAGCGGATATCGAATCCTTCCCGGCCAGTGATCCCCCGGCCTGGACGGCTGTTGCCGTGACGAAACTGGAAAAGAGCCCAAGCGGCGAAGACAAGAAGAACAAGGCGAAAGGCGGGAAGACGATACCATGAACTTCGAGAAATACACCGAAAAGGCACGCAGCATCATAGAGGCGGCACAGCGCATCGCACTTGCGCAGAATCACCAGCATCTGCGCCCGCTGCATCTGCTCAAGGCCATGATGGATGACGAGGACGGATTTGCCGCCTCGCTGATCGAGCGCGCAGGAGGCAATGTCCAGCTCGTGATCGACGGCATCGAGCGCGAATTCCGCAAGCTGCCGAAGGTCGAGGGCGGCTCGGGCGGGTTGCATCTGACGCCGGAGCTGGCCCGCGTCTTCGAGCGTGCGGAAAAGCTGGCCAGCAAGGCGGGCGACAGCTTCGTCACCGTCGAGCGGCTGCTGCAGGCGATCATCATCGAGACCGACGGCATCGCCGCCCAGGTGCTCAAGCAGGCCGGCGTCGATGCGGTGGCGCTGGAAAAGGCGATTGCGGAGATCCGTCAGGGCCGCACCGCCGACAGCCCCGGCGCGGAAGGACAGTACGAGGCGCTCAAGAAATACACCATCGATTTCACCGAAGCGGCCGAGCAGGGCAAGCTTGATCCCGTCATCGGCCGCGACGAGGAGATCCGCCGCACCATCCAGGTGCTGGCCCGGCGCACCAAGAACAATCCGGTGCTGATCGGCCCGCCCGGTGTCGGCAAGACGGCGATCGTCGAAGGGCTCGCCCAGCGCATCGTCAACGGCGACGTCCCCGAATCGCTCAAGGGCAAGCGGCTGCTGGCACTCGATCTCGGCGCGCTGGTGGCGGGCGCGAAGTTCCGCGGCGAATTCGAGGAGCGCCTGAAGGCCGTGCTGAACGAGATCAAGGCCAGAGGCGATGTCATCCTCTTCATCGACGAGCTGCATACGCTGGTCGGCGCGGGCAAGGCCGAGGGTGCCATGGACGCCTCCAACATGCTCAAACCCGCGCTCGCCCGTGGCGAGCTGCACTGCATCGGCGCCACCACGCTGGACGAGTACAGGAAGCACATCGAAAAGGACGCAGCGCTGGCGCGGCGCTTCCAGCCCGTCTATGTCGGTGAGCCGAGCGTGGAGGAGGCGATCTCGATCCTGCGCGGCATCAAGGAGAAATACGAGCTGCACCACGGCGTGCGGATCACGGATTCGGCGATCGTGGCAGCCGTCACCCTCTCGCACCGCTACATCACCGACCGCTTCCTGCCCGACAAGGCCATCGACCTGATCGACGAGGCGGCGGCGCGCAAGCGCATGCAGATCGACTCCAAGCCGGAAGAGCTCGACGAGCTCGACCGCCGCATCATCCAGCTCAAGATGGAGCGCGAGGCGCTGAAGAAGGAGGATGATCCGGCCTCGCGCGAGCGGCTGGAGAAGCTTGAAAAAGAGCTGGCCGAGCTGGAGGAGAAGGCGGCGGCGCTGACCGCGCGCTGGGAGCAGGAGAAGGAGAAGCTCCATCGCGTCCAGAAGCTGAAGGAGGAGCTGGACCGGGCGCGTGCCGAGCTCGAGATCGCCCAGCGCGAAGGTCGGCTCGATCGCGCCGGCGAGCTCGCCTACAGCGTCATCCCCGAGCTGGAGCGCCAGCTCAAGGAGGCCGAGGCCGAATCGGAGAAGATCCTGGTGGCCGAGGAGGTCACCGCCGAGGACGTCGCGGCCATCGTCTCGCGCTGGACCGGCATCCCGGTCGAGAAGATGCTTGAAGGCGAGCGCGAGAAGCTCATCCACATGGAAGAGAAGCTGCACGAGCGCATGGTCGACCAGGAGGACGCGATCCGCGCCGTCTCCAACGCCGTGCGCCGGGCACGCGCGGGGCTGCAGGATCCGAACCGGCCCATCGGCTCCTTCCTGTTCCTCGGCCCCACGGGCGTCGGCAAGACCGAGCTGTGCAAGGCGCTTGCCGAATTCCTCTTCGACGACGAGCGCGCGATGCTGCGCATCGACATGTCGGAGTTCATGGAAAAGCATGCCGTCTCGCGGCTGATCGGTGCGCCTCCGGGCTATGTCGGCTATGAGGAGGGCGGCGTGCTCACCGAAGCGGTGCGGCGCCGGCCCTACCAGGTGATCCTGTTCGACGAGGTGGAGAAGGCGCATCCGGACGTATTCAACATCCTGCTGCAGGTGCTGGATGACGGCCGGCTGACCGACGGCCAGGGCCACACGGTGGACTTCCGCAACACCATCATCGTGCTCACCTCCAACCTCGGCTCCGACATCCTGGCCTCGCTGCCCGAGGGCACGCCGGCCTCGGCTGCGCGCGACCAGGTGATGGAGGTGGTGCGCAAGGCCTTCCGGCCCGAATTCCTCAACCGGCTGGACGAGATCATCCTCTTCAACCGGCTGACGAGGAAGGACATGGCCGGCATCGTCGAGATCCAGCTGAAGCGGCTGGCCAGGCTGCTGGCCGACCGTCACATCACCATCGAGGTGGACGACAAGGCCAAGGCCTGGCTCGCCAACCGCGGCTACGACCCGGTCTACGGCGCACGGCCCTTAAAGCGGGTGATCCAGACCTACATCCAGAACCCGCTTGCGACCATGATCCTGGAGGGCAAGGTCAAGGAAGGGGATACGGTCAAGATCTCGACCAGCGAGGACGGCGCGCTCACCATCAATGGTGAGCCCGTCCCGGGCTCGCGCTGAAGCCCAAGACGCCGGAACAGGAAAGAACAGGCCATGAGCGAAGATACGAACAGAACGCAGGAGCACGGCTCTCCCACCGGCGAGAATGCGGCCGTTGAGGCCCGCTTCTGGGAGGCGGTCGCGCGCGACGACAAGGCGGCGTTTTCCGCCCTCGTCGAGCCGCTCATCGCGGATCTGGAAGAGCTCGCCCGTCACGAGATCGCCTATTTCACGAGCCTGGGCGACCTGGATCCCGACTGGATCACGCCGAAGGAGCTGGTCGGCGAGGCGCTCGCCGTCGCCTGGCGCGGGCGGCGGCGCAAGCCGCGCTCCCTCTCGCTCAAGGCCTGGCTTTCCGGCGTCCTGATCCGCACGGCCGAGCGCATCGCCCGCCACCGGCGGCGCGTGCGGGAGGTCGAGGAGGCCGTCTCGCTGGAAGACGAGGTCCCGCCTCCTCCCATCTATGACGATGATGAGGAGTTCTGGGAGTGGTATCAGCCGGATGACCTGACCCGCTACGAGGACGTGCTGCCGGCCACCAGCATCACGCCCGAGGATGTCGCCTTCATCCTGGAGTCGGCGGCCGAGCGCGAACGGCTGCCGGCCTTCGAGCGGCGCGTGCTGCTGCTGCACGACCGCCAGCACCTGCCGCTTCCCGAGATCGCAGTCATCCTGCGGCGTTCGGTGGAGGAGGTCCGGCTTGCCCTCATCTCCGCACGCCAGAATGCCGAGGCGCTGGTCGGCCGCAAGCGGACACGTTGATCGAGGGCGGCCTGCGGCGGAAGATCTCGACGGCGGCGGGTGAAGGCGCTAAAGCCTGCGGGGTGAGAACTGCGTCGAGAGAACGGGAACGCAAGGCCATGCCCGATGGCGCCAAGCTGACGAGAGCCGATGTGGACGCGGCTGCCGATCGGCGGGCGCTCGCCGCAGGCTTTCCCATCAACGAGGCGCGCCGGATCGTCCAGCGTCTGTCCGGCCCGCGGCCGGAGATCTACTGGCCGGACTTTCTGGCATCGGCCGCGATCGGCTGGGGTGCCTTCATCTGGGCCGTGCGGCATGCCTACCAGCTGCCCGCCTATCCGGTGGCGGTGATCATCGCCGCGCTTGCGCTCTACCGGGCCGTCATCTTCATCCATGAGCTCGCCCACATCCCCCAGCGCCATTTCCGGGCCTTCCGCTGGGTGTGGAACGTGATCGCCGGCATGCCGATGCTGGTGCCCTCCTTCACCTATACGCGCGTGCACAGCGACCACCATCGTGCCCGAATCTATGGCACGAAAGCCGATGGGGAATACCGCCCCTTCGGCGCCGGCCCACGCTGGAAGATCATCCTCTACCCGCTGGAGTCCGTGGTGCTGCCGGCGCTTTTTGTGCTCCGTTTCGTGGTGCTGACCCCCTTGTGCTGGGTGAGCCCCGGAATCCGGCGGATCGTGTGGGAGCGGTTTTCCTCGCTCACTATCGACCTCTCCTACCGGCGGCCGCCGCCCGGCAAGGGCGATGATCCCCACTGGCAGATCGAGGAGGCGATGGCATTCGTCTTCGGCGCCGGCGCGCTCGTGGCGATGGCGGCAGGATGGCTGCCCTGGGCCTTCGGGGTGACCTGGTATCTGGTTGCGGTGGTGATCTTCTTCACCAATTCCCTGCGCACGCTTGCCGCCCATGCCTACCGCAATCCCGAGGACGGCCCGCCCATGAGCCGGGTGGAGGAGTTCCTGGATTCCGTCAATGTCCCGGGGTTTACGCCGATCTCGGCGCTGTGGGCGCCGGTGGGCCTGCGCTTTCACGCGACCCACCATCTCTTTCCCTCGCTGCCCTATCACGAGCTGCCGAAGGCGCACCGGCTGCTGCTGGCGGAACTCTCCGACACCACGGCCTATCGCGCCACATGCCGCCGCAGCCTTCTTGATGCCCTCATCCGCCTGTGGCGCGATGCCGGCGCAGCCCGGAAACGGTAGCCCTTTGCCGGATTTTGCGGCTCGTCTGACGTTTTCTGCATTTCCTCACGCATCGCTCCCTTTTCTCCCAGCACACTCTTCCCTCCTCACCCACATTCTCTTATTCATCATCCGCCGATCCCCTCCCCTCGTCACCCGCCGCCTCCATCCTTTCGTCATCCGCCGCCCCACTCATTTCGTCATCCGCCGACCCCGGGTCAAAGCCCGGGGCAGGCTTGATCGGCGGATCCAAGAGAAGGGAGGGACAATTCATGCGCAGAGAATTGCACCACATGCCGGCTGGGTTCGCCGGTCAA
>CAYYGH010000045.1:0-23056 GCA_964471405.1 uncultured Sphingomonadales bacterium
GGTTTCGATCGGGAGTGCTTCGAGCTTGGCGAGCAGGAGGGAGAGGATCGCGGCCTCTTCCTGGGTGAGGGCGGCAAGCAGTTCGTCTTCGAAACGGCGGGCAAGCGGCACGACCTGGCGATAGACCTCCATCCCCCGCCCGGACAGCGCCAGCACGGATCGCCGACGATCCTCGGGCGCGAAATGGCGTTCGATCAGCCCCTTTTTCAGCAGCCGGCGAACCGCACGGGAGACGGCCACCTTGTCCATCGCCGTCCGCTCGGCCACGGCATTGGCCGAGATCTCCGGTCGCTCGCCGAGCACCGCCATCACCCGCCATTCCGGAATGCTGAGGCCGAAGCGGGTCGAATACAGCTCCGCAATGGCCCGGCTGATCCGGTTGGAGAGCGTAGCCAGACGATAGGGGAGAAAGTCTTCCAGAATCAGCGTGCCGGAGCCGACCTCGGAGCGCTCGGCCCGGCTCTTCCGCTTGCGTCCGTTCGTCCTCATCCGCAGAGCCCTTCCTTGTCTTCCGTTTGTCGCCGCCATCGCTCTTCAGGCCGCTTTGCCCGGAGACGAATGTTACACTTGAAACGAATGAGGCCAAGCGCTATGATAGTTTCATGTGAAACGAAAATGCCGGCATCCGGCCGCAGAAGGCCTTGAGGGCATGCGGCTTGCGATGGCGGAAGCAAGATGTGGGAAAGGACGGGAGAGATGGCCGAGATCACGACGGACAATCCGATGGGCACGGACGGTTTCGCCTTCGTGGAGTTTGCAAGCCCGCGGCCCGAGGAGCTGCGCGCGCTTTTCGAGCGCATGGGATTTGCCCGCATCGGCCGGCACAAGACCCGCGACATCACGCTTCATGCCCAGGGCGACATCCGCTTTCTGGTCCATGGCGACAGGACGGGGTTCGCCGCCGAATTCGCCCATGCCCATGGGCCGAGCGCCTGCGGCATGGGCTTTCGCGTCGCCGATGCGGACAGGGCCTATGCGCGGGCGCTCTCGCTCGGGGCGGAGGCCGACGAGGCGGACGACCGCAGCATCGATCGTCCGGTGATCCGCGGCATCGGCGGCTCGCGGCTCTATCTCGTGGACGGCGACACGCCGGATCTTGCCGCCTGGCAGGCGGAATACGAGATCGAGGAAGACTGGCAGCAGCGCAAGAGCGATGCGGGTGCGGGGCTCAAGGTCATCGATCATCTCACCCACAATGTCCGCTACGGCAACATGGACAGGTGGTATGATTTCTATCACCGCCTCTTCAACTTCCGCGAGATCCGCTATTTCGACATCGAGGGGCGCTATACCGGCCTCGTCAGCCGCGCGCTGGCAAGCCCGGACGGGCGGATCATGATCCCGATCAACGAGTCGGACGACCCGAAGAGCCAGATCAACGAGTACATCGAGGAATACAATGGCGAGGGCATCCAGCATATCGCCCTGCTGACGGACGACATCTATGCGTCCGTCGATCGCCTGCGCGCCATCGGCCTCGCATTCCAGTTCACGCCGGACACCTATTACGAGAAGGTGGACCAGCGGGTGCCCGGCCACGAGGAATCGGTGGAGGAGCTGCGCCGGCGCCGCATCCTGATCGACGGCAGCCGGGAGGACGGCTTCCTGCTGCAGATCTTCACCAAGAACGTCATCGGCCCGATCTTCTTCGAGATCATCCAGCGCAAGGGCAACAGGGGCTTCGGCGAAGGCAACTTCAAGGCGCTGTTCGAATCCATCGAGGAGGATCAGATCCGGCGCGGCTATCTGAAGCCCGAGGAGGTCGAGGCCTGAGCAGCCGGCCGCCGCCGCACCCTTTCGGCCGCGGTCGGAGAAAGCGAGAGGAGACAGGCGATGCGCAAGTGGTTGAGCTTTCCGAGATCAGAGGGTCGGGCATCCCGCCAGGCTCACTGCGACCTGCCGGAAGGGACCTTCGAGCGCGAGATGGGCCGCGAGGGCTTCTTCGGCCCGGCCACGCACATCTACCACGCCCATCCGCCGACCGACTGGATCGATTTCGAGGGGCCCCTGAAGCCGCACGCCTTCGACTTCAACAGGCTCGAAGGCGACATGGGCTCGCCATTCGCCGCGCCCGACCTGCTGGTGAACGCCCATGTGCGCATCCGCTTCTGGGTGACGGCGCAAGACATGGACCACCTGGTGCGCAACGGCGACGGCGACGAGCTGCTGTTCGTGCATGAGGGCGAGGGCGATCTCTTCTGCGACTTCGGCCACATGCGCTATCGCGAGGGCGACTACATCGTCCTGCCCCGAGGCACGATGTGGCGGATCGCGCCGGCCGCACCCACCCGCATGCTGCTGGTGGAGGCCACCAATTCCGCCTACCAGCTGCCGGAGAAGGGAATCGTCGGGCCGCATGCGATCTTCGATCCGGCGTGTCTTGAGGTGCCGCATCTCGACGAGGCCTTCCGCGCCCAGCAGGCCGAAGGCGGACGCTGGCGGGTGGTCGTGAAGAAGCGCGGGGAGCTGTCCACCATCACCTATCCCTTCAATCCGCTCGATGCGGTGGGCTGGAAGGGGGATCTGGCGCCGGTGAAGCTCAACTGGCGGGACATCCGGCCGCTGATGAGCCACCGCTACCACCTGCCGCCCTCGGCCCACACCACCTTCGTGGCCAACCGCTTCGTCGTGTGCACCTTCGTGCCGCGGCCGATCGAGTCGGATCCGGGGGCGCTGAAGGTGCCCTTCTATCACTCGAACGACGACTATGACGAGTTCATCTTCTACCACCGCGGCCAGTTCTTCAGCCGCGACAACATCAAGCCCGGCATGACGACGCTGCATCCCTGCGGCTTCCCGCACGGCCCCCATCCCAAGGCCTTCGAGGCGGGCCTGAAATACGCCCGCAAGGAGACCGACGAGGTGGCGGTCATGATCGACACCCGGGATGCGCTCACGATCACGGAAGCGGCCGAAAGCATCGAATGGACGGACTACTGGTTGTCCTGGGGCGGGCGCAGCCGCTATCAGCAGGCGGCGGAGTGACGGCAGCCGGCCGCGTGACGGTTGCGATGGCGCACAGAAGACGGTGAACAAGGGAGGAATGCATGAAGCTGGCGAGTCTGAAGCGGGGACGCGACGGGGAGCTCGTGGTGGTCAGCCGCGATCTGCAGCGCATGGCCCGGGCGCGCGACATCGCGCCGACGCTCCAGGCCGCGCTTGATGACTGGGAGCGGATTGCGCCCCGGCTCGCCGAGCTGTCGGATGCGCTGAACGCGGGCGAGATCGAGGGCGAGGCCTTCGACGAGCGGGCCTGCGCCTCGCCGCTGCCGCGCGCCTACCAGTGGGCGGACGGATCGGCCTACGTCAACCATGTGGAGCTGGTGCGCAAGGCCCGCGGCGCCGAGATGCCGCCGAGCTTCTGGGAGGATCCGCTGATGTATCAGGGCGGCTCCGACTCCTTCCTCGGCCCGCGCGAGGACATTCCGGTCGCCGACATCTCCTGGGGCGTCGACTTCGAAGCCGAGATCGCGGTGATCACCGATGACGTGCCGATGGGCGTGTCCGTGGAGGAGGCGGGGCGCCACATCAAGCTGCTGATGCTGGTCAATGACGTCTCGTTGCGGAACCTGATCCCGGCGGAGCTGGCCAAGGGGTTCGGGTTCTTCCAGTCGAAGCCGTCGTCGGCCTTCTCAGCCGTGGCGCTCACCCCCGACGAGCTGGGCGAGGCCTGGGACGGCGGCAAGGTGCATCTGCCGCTCAGATCCTGGCTCAACGGCCAGCTCTTCGGCTGCCCGGATGCGGGAACCGACATGACCTTCAATTTCCCGCGGCTGATCGCCCATGCGGCGAAGACGCGGCCTCTGGGGGCCGGCACGATCATCGGCTCGGGCACCGTCTCCAACCGCGATGCGGACGGCGGGCCGGGCCGGCCGATCGCCGAAGGCGGGGTCGGCTACAGCTGCATCGCCGAGCAGCGCATGGTCGAGAAGATTCTGACCGGCGAGATGAAGACGCCCTTCATGGGCTATGGCGATACCGTGCGCATCGAGATGCTGGATGACGCGGGCAACAGCCTCTTCGGCGCCATCGAGCAGACCGTCGTGCCCTATGAGGGGCCATGAGATCCGCCGCCCGGCCGGGAGCGTGACCGGAAAGCGGGGTGTGCAGCCGGTGATGGGACTGCGGCCCGGCAGCCCATCACGAGCGCCGATCCTCCGGTGACGGCCGATTCTTCGATGACTGGTGATCGGGTGATGCCGGACGACCGGGCGATGCCCGGCATCCCCCCGATGCCGGTATCCGCCCGCTATCCGACATCGGCCTGGTGACCAGCACCTGCCGGCAACCGGCGGCTGTTGGATTCTGAGGGCCGTTTGCCGACCCGAGGGACGAGGTCGCGGCCGCTCAATGCGCCTCGTCCCAGTTGCGGCCCGTGCCGACGTCGACGACGAGGGGAACGGACAGCTTCACGCGCGGGGCGGGCGCGTTTTCCATCACCTCCCGCACGAGGCGGCCCGTTTCGTCAACCGCCTCCTCCGCGACCTCGAAGACGAGCTCGTCATGGACCTGCAGCAGCATCCGCGCCCTGTCCCGCAGACCGGCGGCCTCCAGCGCCTTCGGCATGCGCACCATCGCGCGCTTGATGATGTCCGCGGCCGTGCCCTGGATCGGCGCGTTGATCGCCGCCCGCTCCGCGAACCCCCGTAAGGTGGGGTTCTTGGCGTTGATGTCCGGCGTGTGCACGCGCCGGCCGAAGAGCGTCGTGACATAGCCCTGATGGCGGGCCAGCCGCTTCTGCTCCTCCATATAGGCGCGGATGCCGGGAAAGCGCCGGAAATAGGTTTCGATGATCTCCCCGGCCTCCTCGCGGCCGATGCCGAGCTGGCGCGCAAGCCCGAAGGCCGAAATCCCGTAGATGATCCCGAAATTGATGGCCTTGGCGCGCCGGCGTGTCTCGCGGTCGATCTCATCGAGCGGCACGCCGAAGATCTCGCTCGCCGTCATCGCATGGATGTCGAGGCCGTCCGCGAAGGCCTGCTTCAAGGCCGGGATGTCGGCAAGATGGGCAAGGATCCTGAGCTCGATCTGGCTGTAGTCGGCCGAAAGCAGCCGGCAGCCTTCCGGCGCGATGAAGGCTGCGCGGATGCGCCGGCCGAGCTCCGTGCGCACGGGAATGTTCTGCAGATTGGGGTCGGACGAGGCAAGCCGGCCGGTGGATGTGGCCGCCAGCGAAAAGGATGTGTGGACGCGGCCCGTCTCGGGATTGACGGCCTCGGCCAGCGCGTCCGTATAGGTGCCCTTCAGCTTCTGGAGCTGGCGCCATTCCAGCACCCTGGCCGGCAGCTCGTGCCCCTCGCCGGCCAGCCGTTCCAGCACCTCCGCGCTCGTGGACCAGCCGCCGCCCTTGAGCTTCTTGCCGCCTTGAAGCCCCATCTCGGTGAACAGCACTTCGCCCAGCTGCTTGGGGCTGGCGATGTTGAAGGGATGGCCGGCGAGTTCGTGGATCTTCTCCTCAAGCCGGGCCATCTCGCGGGCGAATTCCTGCGACAGCCGCCGCAGGGCCTCGGCATCCACCAGCACGCCGTGCCGCTCCATCTCCGCGACCACGGGCACGAGCGGCCGCTCGATCGTCTCGTAGAGCGCCAGCAGATGCTCGCCGACAAGACGCGGCCGCAGCAGATGATGAAGGCGCAAGGTGAGATCCGCATCCTCGGCGGCATAGGCCGTCGCCTCGCTGATGCCGACCTCGGAGAAGGCCTTCTGCTTCTTGCCGCGGCCTGCGACATCCTTGTAGGCGACCGGCGTGATCCCGAGATGCAGCCGCGCCAGCTCATCCAGCCCATGGCCGTGCAGCCCGGCATCCAGAACGTATGAGACGAGCATCGTGTCATCGATCGGCGCGGGCTCGGAAAATCCTGCGCGCACAAGCACATTGATGTCATACTTGATGTTCTGCCCGATCTTGAGAACGGCCGGGTCCGCGAGGATCGGGTCGAGCGCCGCGCGCACCTTCTCGACATCGAGCTGGACCGGCCGCTCGCCCGCCTGCTCAAGCGCGAGCTCACCTTCCGCGCCGCCGTCATGGGCAAGCGGGATGTAGCAGGCATGCCCCGGCTCGACGCTCAAGGCGATGCCGACGAGCCGCGCACGCATGGCGTCAAGCGAGGTGGTCTCGGTATCGATGGCCACCAGGCCCTTCGCGCGGATCCGTGCCACCCATCCGGCAAGCTGCTCTTCGGTCGTCACCGCCTCGTAGCGGGAATCGGAAACCGTGATGGCGTCTTTGAGACGTTCCTGCGCCGGTCGTTCCGCATTCAGGTAGCTCATCACCCGCGCGCGGATGGAGCGGAATTCGTTCTCGTCAAGGAAGGGCAGCAGGCGGTCCGGGTCGATATCCTTCACCTTGAGAGAATCGAGGGGCCAGTCGTCGAGCGGGACATGATCATCCAGTGTCACCAGCTTCTTTGACAGCCGCGCCTTGTCCGCATTCTCGATCAGGGTCTGGCGGCGTTTGGGCTGTGGAATCTCCTCGGCATGGGCGAGGAGATTTTCGAGATCGCCATACTGGCGGATGAGCTCGGCCGCGGTCTTGGGGCCGATGCCGGGCACGCCGGGCACATTGTCCGAGGCATCGCCCATCAGCGCCAGCACGTCCGCCACCTTCTCCGGCGGCACGCCGAAGCGCTCCTCCACCTCCTTCGGCCCGATGATGCGGTTCCTGATCGGGTCCAGCATCCGCACATGCGGGCCGACCAGCTGCATGAGATCCTTGTCGGAGGAGACGATGGTGACGTCGAAGCCGCGTTCCAGCGCCTCGCGCACGTATGTCGCGATGATGTCGTCGGCCTCGAAGCCCTCCTTCTCGATGGCGGGAACCGAGAAGGCCTCCACCGCCTTGCGGATCAGCGGAAACTGGGGAACGAGGTCTTCCGGCGCCTCGGGCCGCTGGGCCTTGTACTGCTCGTAGAGGTCCTGGCGGAAGGTGATGCGCGAATAGTCGAAGATGACGGCCAGATGCGTCGGCCGCTCTTCCTCCTTCAGGTCCTTGAGCAGCTTGAAGAGCATGCTGGTGAAGCCGAAGACGGCGTTGACCGGCGTGCCGTCCGAGCGGGTCATCGGCGGCAGGGCGTGGTAGGCGCGAAAGATGTAGCCCGAGCCGTCGATCAGATACAGATGCGGCCGGCGCTCTTTGCCCTCGGCGGGGGTCTTTGATGGTGAGTTCGTTTCGCTCATGTGCTGCTCTCTAGCAGGCGAAGCGGAATGCGAACAACCGTCGAGTGGATGCGCCGGCACCTCGATCCCGCTCGGCTCTGGAAGTGGCGGACGTTTCGTGCTAGCGCCCCATCTTCGACATAGTTGCGCGTCATGGACCGGGAAGAGCCCGGGTCCCGTTTCCGGGCGAGCGAGCCGGGTCGGCCGCCGACGGAGCGCAGCAGGAGGAGGGCCGAGAGTGGTTGACGAAAAGGATCTGCTGCTCAGGGAAGTGGATGAGGAGCTCAGGCGTGAGCGGCTCCTCAAATTGTGGAAGCGCTATGGACCGGCCGTAATCGCCCTTGCGGTGGGGGTCGTGCTGGTGGTGGCCGCCTGGCAGGGATGGAGCTGGTATCGCGAGCGCCAGCTTGATCATGACAGCACGCTGTTTGAGCGCACCGCCCGTGCCGTGGCCGAACTGAAGCCGCTTGCGGCCGCCGATCGCTGGGCCGAGCTCGGTCCCAGGCTCAAGACCGGCGACTATCGTCTGGCGGCGCTCATGCGGGAGGCGGCCGCCCGCGCCCGCGGAGAGGATTACGAATCGGCCGCCACCCTCTATGGCCGGGCAGCCCGGCAGGCGGATGACGATCGTCTGCGCTATTTCGCCCGCTTGCGCGAGGCGGTGGCCCGACTGGAAGCGGGCAGGCGGGATGAAGCCGGCAGCCTTCTGGAACGTCTGGCCGTGCCCGAAAATCCCTTCTATCACGGGGTTCTGGAGCTGCTTGCCGTGCTGGCGTTGGAGGCGGGGGATGCGGATGCCGCCCGGGCGCATCTTGACGCCATTCTGGATGATCCTGCGGCCCCGCCGGGGCTGACCCAGCGTGCCCGCCAGCTCAAGGAACTCATCGCCGAACGCTTTGGTGAGGCGGCCGGCGATGGCCAGGGCGAGCGGAAAGGTGAGGCCGGCAAGAAGAGTGCGGATTCCGCGGCGGCCGGAAAGACCGGGCCTGACGCGGCTTCTCACGACGGGGCGCCCGCGGATGACGGGCAGAACTAGAGCATGAACGGAATGAAGGGTGCTGGTGGCGTGCGATCCGTGACGGGCAGGGCCGCAAGGCGGCTGATGATGGGACTCCTGGTGGCGGGGCTGGCAACGGGGTCGCTCGCCGCCTGTTCGGGTGGCAAGAAAAAGCATCCCAAGGAGGCCCCGCCCAAGGCCCGCAAGGCCGATACCACCACGCGCGAGCGCATTCCCGTGCTCACCTATGAGCGGGCGCTGAAGCCGGATCCGCAGCTTGCCCGGTTCAGCGTGATTCTGCCTCCTCCCTGGCGCAATCGCGACTGGCCGGTCGCGGGGGGAAGCGTGACGAATGCCATGTATCACGTGGATTTCCCGCGCGACGTCCGGCTGCTGTGGAAGCGGCGGCTGGCCCATGGGAGCGACATGCTGCTTCAGGTGACCCCGCCGGTGGTGGCCGACGGGCGTCTTTTCCTGCTGGACAGCCGCAGCACGCTGGTTGCGGCCGATGCGCGCAGCGGTCGCCTGCTCTGGCGGCGCATTCTCAAGCCGCGCAAGGAGAAGGCCAAGGTGGGGTTCGGCGGCGGGGTGGCCGCGGCCGGTGATCTCGTGATCGCGGCCACGGGCTTTGGCGAGCTCGTCGCCTTCGACGCGGCCACCGGCACCGAGCGATGGCGGCATCGCGGAGTGGTGCCCCTGCGGGGATCGCCGGCAGTGGCGGGAGGGCGCGTCTTCGCGCTGACCATGGACAATCAGATCATTGCCGTCTCCCTGAACGACGGGCATCTGCTGTGGACCCAGTCCGGTCTGCCGGAGGACGCTGCGCTGCTGGGGGCGGCGACGGCGGCGATCGCGGGGGATACGGCCGTCTTCGGCCTGTCCTCGGGAGAGCTGTTCGCCCTGAGAGCCGCCAATGGCCAGCTTGCCTGGCAGGATACGCTCTCGCGCACGGGCCGGCTGACGCCGCTGGCAACGCTTGCCGATATCGACGGTTTCCCGGTGATCGATCGCGGGCGCGTCTATGCCGTCTCGCATGCCGGGCGCATGGTGGCGATCGATCTGCGTTCCGGAGAACGGCTGTGGGAGCAGGATGTCGCCTCCACCCGCACGCCCTGGGTGGCGGGTGACTACATCTTTCTGGTGACGGCGGATGCCGAGGTCGTGGCGCTCTCAAGTGTCGATGGACGCGTGCGCTGGGTCACGCGGCTGGAGCGTTTCGCCGATCCCAAGAAGCGCAAGAATCCGGTGGTCTGGTCCGGCCCCGTGCTGGCGGGTGATCGTCTGATCGTGGTCTCCTCCAATGGCTTCGTGCTCTCGCTTTCTCCCTATACCGGCGAGGTGTTGAGCGGCCTGCGCACCGCCAGCAAGATCGTCGCACCGCCGATTGTCGCGGACGGCCGTCTTTACCTGCTCTCCAACGGGGGGGAGGTCCTGGCCTACGGCGCGCGCTGAACCGGCCGCAACCGCTTCCGCCCGGCTGCCCGCAGGCCGTCTTGCCTGCCTGCCGGATTCACCGCTTGAACCGGTGCATGACGGAGGAGAAGGGCGGCGCCCGCTGGGTCCTCCCATCTGCCGGGAAATGACGAGATGAGCAGAATCCGCGCCGGCTGGGCGCAGCGAATCTGCCAGCAGATGCCGGGTGCGGATGCTTGCGCGCGGTGGGGGTCGTCAGGCCGACAGGCGGGCGATCCTGGATGCCAGGCGCGAGATCTTGCGCGAGGCGGTGTTTCTGTGCAGCACGCCCTTGGCCACACCGCGCCGGATTTCGGGCTCCGCCACCCGGAAGGCGGCCACGGCGGCCTCCCGATCGCCGGCGGCAATGGCCTGCTCGACCTTCTTGATGAAGGTGCGGATCCGGCTCTTGCGGGCATGATTGATGAGCCGCCGCCGCTCATTGCGGCGAATGCGCTTTTTTGCCTGGGGCGTGTTGGCCATCTTGTCGCGATCCCGATCTCGATCCTGAACGTCTACATCCGGTCACCACATGCGCCCCGACCCGACCGCTTTCGGCCCTGCGGGAGCCGGCCCTGAAAGACCGGAACCGGTCCGCCAGCGGGGCGCGCCGCGCGCCTCTTAGGCGAGCAGTCACCGGGCTGTCAAGCGCCCAGATTCACCCATGCGGGGCACGGGCTACCGGTTCTTGAACTGGGGCCGGCGCTTTTCGATGAAGGCGTGCATGCCCTCCTTCTGGTCCTCGAAGGCGAACAGCGAATGGAAGAGCCGCCGCTCGAACCGGAGGCCCTCGGCCAGCGTCGTCTCGAAGGCGCGGTTGACGGCCTCTTTCGCCATCATCACCGCCGGACGCGAGAAGGAGGCGATCTTCTCGGCCACACGCACCGCCTCATCGAGCAGATCATCCACCGGCACGACCCGGCTGACGAGCCCGAACTGCAAGGCCTCCTCGGCCGTGAGCTGGCGCCCGGTCAGCACCATCTCCATCGCCAGCGACTTGCCGACCGCCCGGGTGAGCCGCTGGGTGCCGCCGGCGGCGGGGATGACGCCGATGGTAATCTCGGGCTGACCGAATTTCGCATTGTCGGCGGCGATGATGATGTCGCACATCATCGCGACCTCGCAGCCGCCGCCGAGCGCATAGCCGGCCACCGCCGCAATGGTGGGCTTGCGCACGCGGGTCAGCTCTTCCCAGTTGCGGGTGATGTAGTCCTCCATGAAGACGTCCAGGAAGGACTTGTCCGCCATTTCCTTGATGTCGGCACCCGCGGCAAAGGCCTTCTTCGAGCCGGTCAGCACGATGGCGCCGACCTCGTCATCGGCATCGAGCGTCCTCAAGGCGTCCGTCAGCTCGTCCATCAGCTGGTCGCACAGGGCGTTGAGGGCCTGCGGCCGGTCGAGCGTGACGATCGCCACCGGCGGGCGCTTGTCGACCTTGATCATCTCGTAACTCATGGCGGTTTCCCCGAATGTCCTTGTCGTTGCGGCCGCTGCGGATTCCCCGCAGAAGCGGAAGGATCCGGACGCGGCGGTCGGCCCTTATAGACCCTTGGCGCGGCGCCGCCAAGTCCGCCGGTGGGGCTAGCGCTGGCAGCGGGGGCAGTAGTAGCTTGTCCGGCCCGCCTCGACCCGCTTTCTGACGGTCCCGGAACAGCCCGGCGCAAGGCAGGGCTCGCCCGCGCGCCCGTAGACGCGAAAGCGATGCTGGAAATAGCCGAGCGACCCGTCGGCCAGCCGGTAGTCCTTCAAGGTGGAGCCGCCGGCCGCGATCGCCTCCTCGAGCGTCCTGCGGATCGCGGCGACGAGGCGCGCGCAGGCCCTGCGGCCGATCCGGTCCGCCCGCCGCGCCGGGCGGATGCCGGCCAGATGCAGGGCCTCCAGCACATAGATGTTGCCGAGTCCCGCCACCACGCTCTGATCCATCAGCCGCGCCTTGATGCGCGCCCGACTCGCGCGCAGACGCTCATGAAGATAGGAGGGCGTGAAATCCGCCCCCAGCGGTTCCGGGCCAAGGGCCGCCAGCGCAGGGTGCCGGGCGAGCGCCTGCGCGTCGGCAAGCAGGGCAAGCCGGCCGAAGCGGCGCGGATCGCGAAAGCGCAGCAGCGTGCCGTCATCCAGCAGAAGGGCGAGATGGGTGTGCCGGTCCGCGGTCAATGCCGCCTCGGGGGCGGAGGAATCCGGCCCGCCTTCCACGACGACCTGCCCCGACATGCCGAGATGCATCAGCAGCACGGGCCCGTCATCCGCCATATGCCACAGCAGATACTTGCCGCGGCGGGCGATGGTCCGGATGCGGCAGCCGGACAGACCGCTCATGCTGCCGATCGGGCGGCCGTGAAGGGTGACCGCGCGCGCGGCCACCGCGGCGATCCGCCGGTCGGTGACGGCCGGCAGCAGGCCGCGGCGAATGGTCTCGACCTCGGGCAGCTCGGGCATGACCAGCCTGTCCTTTCGGGCTTTCCGGCCTTGCGGGCGGATCGTGATTAGCCTCTGTCGCCGGGAAGGGAAAGCCGCTATGAGAAGCAAAACGACAGGCAGCAGCAGGGATGAAGGCCCCAGGAGATGTCTGAGCAGGCGGACGGGCGCGAGAGCCTCTCCTATTTCGGGCATGAGGTCGTGCCGGCGGAGGAAAAGCGGCGGCGGGTGGCCGGTGTCTTTCGCTCGGTCGCACGGCGCTATGACCTCATGAATGACCTCATGAGCGCCGGCATCCATCGTCTGTGGAAGACGAGCTTCATTCACACGCTCGATCCCCGGCCCGGAATGCGCATCCTCGATGTCGCGGGCGGCACCGGCGACATCGCCTTTCGCGCCCATGAGGCGGCCGGGGGCAAGGCGCGGATCGTCGTGGCCGATCTGTCGGAGGAGATGATCGGAGAGGGACGCCGCCGGGCCGGGCAGCGCGGTCTGAGGCTGGACTGGGTGGTGGCCGCCGCCGAGCGCCTGCCCTTTGCGGACCGCCGCTTCGATGCCTATGCGATCGCATTCGGGATCCGCAATGTCGGCGAGAGAGCCGCCGCGCTGGCCGAAGCCCGGCGGGTGCTGCGTTTCGGCGGGCATTTCGCCTGTCTGGAATTTTCGAAGGTGGCCGTGCCGCTGCTCGATCGCCTGTATGCGCTCTATGCCCATCGCGTGATCCCGCGCCTTGGCGAACTGGTGGCGGGCGATCGGGAGTCCTACCAGTATCTGGTGGACAGCATCGACCGCTTCCCCGATCCCGACAGCTTCGCGGACGAGATCCGCGCCGCCGGCTTCGGGCGCGTGCGCTATCGTCTGCTCTCTGGCGGGATCTGCGCCATCCATGAAGGCTGGCGGGTTACCTGACGGCAAAGGCGAGGGACGGCGAAGGCGAGGGCGAGAGGGCTGGCTGGCGATGGGTGTGGTCCAGGACATGGCGGCGGGTTTGCGGCTTGTCGCGGTGCTGCGCACGCTCGCCCGCCACCGGGCGCTCGACTGGCTGTTCAGGCGCGGACAGCTGTCGCGCGGGCGCCGGGTCCTGCTGCGCCTGCTGCTGCTGGCCGCCGGTCGCGAGCGGGATCTGGATCCGGATCCGGATGCGCGGCTGGTGGCGGCCCTGCAGGCTCTGGGACCGGCCTATGTGAAGCTCGGGCAGATGCTGGCCACCCGGCCGGACATCATCGGTGCGCGGCTTGCCGAACGGCTGAGCCAGCTCCAGGACCGCATGCCCCCCTTCACCGGCGCGGCCGAGGTGGTGGAGCAGGAACTGGGACGCCCGATCACGGAGCTGTTCGCCTCCTTTGCCGCGGAACCGGTGGCGGCCGCCTCCATCGCCCAGGTGCACCGCGCCGAAGACCGCGACGGGCGCGCCTGGGCTGTCAAGGTGCTGCGGCCGGGAATCGAGGAGGCCTTCGCCCGGGACCTGGCCGCCTTCCGGGTGGCCGCCCGCTATCTGGAACGCCATCTGCCGGCCAGTCGCCGGCTGCGGCCGCGCGAGGTGGTCGAGACGGTGGCGCGCACCATCGCCGACGAGCTGGACCTGACCATGGAAGCCGCCGCGGCCGCAGAGCTGAAGGAGAACATGGCGGGGCTTGCCGGCTATGCGGTTCCCGGCATCGACTGGCAGCGCACCAGCCGGCGCGTGCTGACCATGGAATGGGTGGACGGCGTGCCGCTGACCGACAGGGCGGCCCTGGCGGCGGCCGGTCATGACGGCAGGGCGCTGGCCCGCGTGCTGGTATCCGCCTTTCTCCTCCAGGCCCTGCGCGACGGCTTTTTCCATGCCGACCTCCATCAGGGCAATTTCCTCGTGCGGGCGGACGGCGTGATCGTTGCCCTCGATTTCGGAATCATGGGCCGGCTCGATGCGGGCAGCCGGCGCTATCTTGCCGAAATCCTCTACGGCTTCCAGCAGCGGGACTGGTATCGCATCGCACGCTGGCATTTTTCGGCCGGCTATGTGCCGAAGGATCAGGACATCGGCCGCTTCGCCCAGGCCATGCGGGCCATTGCGGAACCCATCTTCGACCGGCCGGTGCGCGAAATCCCCGCCGGACGGCTGCTCGCGCAACTGTTCGCCACCACCGAGCGGTTCGGCATGCCCACCCAGCCGCAGCTGCTGCTGCTCCAGCGCTCGATGGTGATGGTGGAGGGGCTGGCCATGCATCTGGACCCCGAGGCCAACATGTGGTCGCTCTCGCGACCCGTGATCACCGCCTTCGTACGCGAGGAGCTGGCACCCGAGGTGCAGCTGGCCGATCGCCTGCGCGCCCTGTGGGAGGCCTTGGCCCGCCTGCCGGATCTGCTGAGCGCGCTTGCCGAGCAGCTGGAAACGCAGAAGGTCTCCCGCGATGCGCGAGCCTCCGGCAGGCAGGAGGAGGACTAGCTCGGCCGACCCCGGCAGGGGCGGTCTGGGCCGCAAGGGCGCGTGCGGGGCGGCTTTTCTTTCGCAGCCCGGCACGCTATGGCGGGAGGGGGGAAGGCCGGGTCCGGCGGCATCCGGGCCGCGCAGGACGACGGGAAGAGGGCAGGCAGGAAGAAGGAGCGCGGCGTGGCACTGGCGGGGCGGCAGGTTCTGGTGATCATCGGCGGCGGCATCGCCGCCTACAAGTCGCTTGAGCTGATCCGGCGCCTCAAGGACCGCGGCGCCCGCGTGCGCGGCGTGCTGACGGCCGCCGGCGCCCAGTTCATCACGCCGCTGTCCGTCGCAAGTCTGACGGGCGAGCCCTGTTACCAGGATCTCTTCTCGCTGACTGAGGAAGCGGAGATGGGGCACATCCGCCTTGCGCGCGAGGCGGACGTGATCGTGGTGGCACCGGCGACCGCCGATCTCATGGCCAAGATGGCGCATGGACACGCCAATGATCTGGCGAGCACCATCCTGCTGGCCACCACCGCACCGGTGCTGATCGCGCCGGCGATGAATGTGGAGATGTGGAAAAAGCCCGCCACCCGGCGCAATCTCGATCAGCTGAAGGCCGACGGCATCCATGTCGTGGGGCCCGGAGCGGGTGATCTGGCCTGCGGCGAGACGGGGCCGGGACGGATGGCCGAGGTGCCCGACATTCTCGCAGCCATCGAGCGCATCCTCGATGCCGGCCCGCGGCCGCTGGCGGGGATCCGCGCGCTGGTGACGGCGGGGCCCACCGTGGAGCCCATCGATCCCGTGCGCTTCATCTCGAACCGCTCCTCGGGTCTGCAGGGCTACCACATCGCCGGGGCGCTGGCGGCGCTGGGTGCGGATGTGACGCTCGTCAGCGGGCCGACGAATCTCGCAACGCCGGCCGATGTCAGGCGGGTGGATGTCGAGAGCGCGCAGGAGATGTGGGAGGCAGTGCGGGATGCGCTGCCCGTCGATGTGGCGGTCTGTGTCGCTGCCGTGGCGGACTGGCGGGTGACGAGCCCCGCGGCCGAGAAGATCAAGAAGAGCCGGGACGGGCTGCCCAGGCTGGAACTTGCCGAAAATCCGGACATTCTGGCCTCGCTCGCCGCCCTGCCGGAGGACGGGCGGCCGCGGCTCGTCATCGGCTTTGCGGCCGAGACGGAAGACGTCATCCGGCATGCCGTCGAAAAGCGGCGGCGCAAGGGGGCGGACTGGATTGTCGCCAATGACGTCTCGGACGGCGCGGTGATGGGCGCGGCCACGAACCGCGTCTGGCTGATTCGCGAAGACGATGCGCCCGAGGCCTGGCCCAGGATGGACAAGGCCGAGGTGGCGCAGCGTCTGGCCAAGGAAATCGCCGCCCATCTGGCTTCTTCCGGAAGGAGCTGACCGGGCGGGTCGGGAGGAGATGCGAGAATGCGGGACGGCTTGCCGGATGAGCGGGAAGGAGCGGTGACGGTGGCGGTCAAGCGCCTGCCGCATGCCGAGGACCTGCCGCTGCCGGCACAGGCCAGCGCGCTTGCCGCCGGCTTCGATCTGCATGCGGCGGTGGACGAGCCGGTCACCATCGCGCCGGGGCGCTTCGCTCTGGTGCCCACCGGGATTGCGATCGCGCTGCCTGCGGGCTTCGAGGCGCAGGTGCGGCCGCGCTCGGGGCTCGCCGCCCGATACGGGATCACGGTGCTCAATACGCCCGGGACCATCGATGCGGACTATCGCGGCGAGGTGAAGGTGATTCTCGCCAATTTCGGCGACCGGCCCTTTTTGGTTGAACGCGGCATGCGAATCGCGCAGATGGTGATCGCCGCGCTGGCGCAGGTGCAGCTCGTGGCCTGCAGCGAGCTGCCGCAGACGGCACGCGGTGCCGGCGGCTTCGGGTCAACCGGAATCGCTCCTTGAGGGAGGGAATGACCGGGCCGGATGGCGGATCCATCACATGAAAACATGATCACGGGCGCACAGGACAGGCGCCCCGTCAGCACGGGAGGATGTGACAGGCATGATCATCGGAGTGCCCAGGGAGATCAAGACGCATGAATACCGCGTGGGGCTGACGCCGAGCTCGGTGCGCGAGCTCGTCCAGCACGGCCACCGCGTCATCGTCGAGCACGATGCGGGATTCGCCATCGGCATGGATGACGAACACTACGAGGCCGCCGGTGCCACGATCGCCCCCGATGCGGCGGCCGTCTTCGCCGAGGCCGAGATGATCGTGAAGGTGAAGGAGCCGCAGCCGCAGGAGATCGCCATGATGCGGCCCGGCCAGGTGCTCTTCACCTATCTGCATCTGGCCGCCGATCCCGCCCAGGCCAGGGGGTTGATCGAGAAGGACGTGGTGGCCATCGCCTATGAGACGGTGACCGATGAGCGCGGCGGCCTGCCGCTGCTGGCTCCCATGTCGGAAGTCGCCGGCCGGATGTCGATCCAGGCTGGCGCGCATTGCCTGGAGATGGAACAGGGCGGCCGCGGCATGCTGCTCGGCGGTGTGCCGGGCGTGCCGCCGGCCAAAGTGGTGGTGATCGGCGGCGGCGTGGTGGGCACCAATGCCGCGCGCATGGCGATGGGGCTGGAGGCGCGGGTCTTCGTGCTCGACAAGTCCCTGCGGCGCCTGCAGGAGCTGGACTTCCAGTTCGGCGCGAAGCTGACCACGGTGTTCTCGACGACCAGCGCGATCGAGGAACATGTGCTCTCGGCCGATCTCGTCATCGGGGCGGTGCTCGTGCCGGGTGCCGCGGCGCCGAAGCTCGTCACCCGCGAGATGGTGCGGCAGATGAAGCGGGGCTCGGTGCTGGTGGATGTCGCGATCGATCAGGGCGGCTGCTTCGAGACCTCGCGCCCGACCACCCATGCGGATCCGACTTTCGTGGAAGAGGGCGTCGTCCACTACTGCGTAGCGAACATGCCGGGCGCGGTGGCGCGGACCTCGACGCTCGCCCTCAACAACGCGACACTGCCCTTCGTGATCGCGCTGGCCGACAAGGGCTATCGCCGCGCGCTGGCGGAGGATCCGCATCTGAAGGCCGGCCTCAACATCCACCGCGGCCATGTGACCCACCCGGCGGTGGCCGAGGCTCTGGGGCTGCCGTACACGCCGGTGGATGCGGAGCTGAAGGCCGCCTGAGGGCCGGCCGAGGCCGCCGCTTCCTGCGAAGGAGCCAGGCATGGCGGGCCGGATTCTGGTCATCACGCTGGGCGGGACGATCGCCATGACCGGCGACGGATCGCCGGCGGCCGCGGTGGTGCCCCGGCTCGGTGCCGAGGCGCTCATCGAGGCCGTGCGCGGCTTCCTTCCCGCCCGGCTCACGGTGAGCGGCGAGACCATGGCCAATCGGCCGAGCGCCAATCTGTCGGTGGCGGACATCGCCCGGCTTGCGCTCCGCATCCGCAAGGCGGCCGAAGAGGGGATTGCGGGCATCGTCGTCACCCAGGGCACGGATACCTTGGAGGAGGCGGCCTTTCTGCTGTCGCTCTTCCTCGGCACGCCGCCGGTTCCCGTGGTGGTGACCGGCGCCATGCGCCCGGCGAGCGCAGCCGGGGCGGACGGGCCGGCCAATCTCGTGGCCGCCATCCAGCTTGCGGCCGATGAGAACGCCCGCGCCCATGGCGTGCTGGTGGTGATGGCCGAGCGCATCTTCGCCGCCGCCGACGTGACCAAGGCACACACCCATTTCGTGGATGCCTTCGCCGCGCATCAGGGTGCGGCCGTCGGGATCATGCGCGAGGGGCGGGCGCAGTGGCTGTCGCCTCCGCCCGAGCCGGCGGCCCCGGCCTTCGATCCCACCCGCTTTGCCGAGCCGCGCGCGCTGGCGCATGTCCCGATTCTGGAGGCGCTGCTCGATGCCGACCCTCGCCGGGCATGCGCCATGCTTGAGGATGCGGACGCGGCGGTGCTGCGGGCCTTCGGGGGCGGGCATGTGCCCGAAACCTGGGTTGAGCCTCTGGCCGCCTTTGCGGCCCGCAGGCCGCTCGTTCTGGCCTCGCGCGTGCCCTTCGGGTGCGTGCTCAAGGCCAGCTACGGTTATCCGGGAAGCGAAAGCGATCTCATCGCCCGGGGGCTCATCCCCGCCGGCCGCCTCAATGCCCAGAAGGCCCGCCTGCTGCTGATGCTGCTGCATGATCAGGAGACGGACAGATCCCGGATCACGCAGCGCTATGCGGCCCTGGCCTGCCTTTGGAAAAACGAGCAGTGCTAACCTTTTCTTCACCGCTTGGCCCCTAGCATCGGCGAGGGCCATGGCGCGCATCGGTTGCGGGCGGTGGCGATTGCCACCGGCAGGATCTGCCAGAAGACGATGACAGCACAAGGATCCTTGAGGTGGGAAACGGGCCGGAAGGACGATGGGCCACGGACAGGGCACTGACAAGACGGGATGGGGGCACATGAATCGGGCGCTGCTCTGGATGCCGTCGTCCGAGCGGGCGGTGTCATTCGCACGGAAACTCGAACGCAAGGGCTTTACCTGCTTTGCGACCGAGGCGGCGAGTGTCCTGGGCGTCATCGTCCACGACTTCGAGGCCTTTGCGACATCGCTTTCCCGCTATCTGACCAGCCATGAACGCCAGCGGGTGAAGGCTCTCGTCGTCAACGGCGAGTCGCCGAAGCTTGAAGATTTCCTGCATCTGGAGAGTGCGGACAGCTTCATCCGCCGGCATTCGACGAAATGGATCGAGCGACTCATCGCCGACAAACGCTATTTCAGCGTCATGCAGCCGATCGTCAACGCGCAGGACGGACGGATCCACGGCTATGAATTCCTGCTGCGGGGCCTGAAGACCAACGGGGATCCGATCCCGCCATTGGAGCTGTTCGACAATGCCGATGCCGAGCTCAGGCGGCAGCTGGACTATTGCGGCTTTCTTTCCGCCATCGACACGGCGGAGGCCTTCGGCATCCAGGAGCGCGTCTTCGTCAATGTGCTGCCGCAGACGGTCTCGCACCACGACAAGGAATTCGAAGCCGTGCTGGACCGCGTCGAACAGGCGGGGATCAGGCCGGAGCGCGTCGTCTTCGAGATCGTCGAAAGCGAAAAGATCGTGGACATGGAGGCGCTCCAGCGCGTCATCCAGTTCTGCCGCTGGGCCGGCTACCGCATCGCGCTGGACGACTTCGGCAGCGGCTTCAACAACCTCGTGACCATGATCGGACTGAAGCCCGACTACATCAAGCTGGACCAGGGGCTGATCAGCCAGATGGCGGGCGAAAGCGCAACCTGGAACCTGGTCGCCAACATGATCGACGCGGCCAGGCAGGCCGGCGTGCTGGTGATTGCGGAAGGCGTGGAAGACGAGAAGACCGCGCGCCTTCTGCGCACGCTGGGGGCGGACTTCCTGCAGGGCTTCCATATCGGCCGCCCGGCGCGCGAGCCCGTCTCTTCACCCCTGCCGCATGCGGCCGAAGGGGGCTGATCCTCTACCGGCACGGGACAGGAAGCGGGGCGGACCGCAGTGGATCGCCCGAGGCAGCGGGCAGGGCCTGCGCCCAGGAAAGAAGGGAGGAGAAGGAGGAGGGAGAGGGAAAGAGGGGAAAGAGGGGGAAGAGGAGGAAGGAAGGGGGGAAGAAGGGGAAAGGCCCGAAGCGGGAGGCGCGTTCCGGCCTTTCAGGAAGCGATCAGGCCATGGGCCCGCAGGGCGCCGAGAATGGCGGTGATCGCCTGGCGCGCCTCGCTGTCGACGGTGGTGCCGCCCGCAGGATCGGCGATGGCAGCCTGCCGTGCGCCGACGACCTGGCTGCCGGCGATGACGAGCCGGTCCGCCTGCAGGTCTCCGATCGTCCAGCCGCCATTGCGATACAGCGCCGGCACGCCGCGGTCCTTCACGAAGACCTGAGCGCCCTCCGGCGGGGCGAAGAACTGCCAGGCGCCGGCGATGAAATGGGCGAAATTGCCGTCCTGGCCGGCAAAGCCGTCGGTTGCGCCCGCCGGGACGACGTAAAGCGCCCCTTCGGCCGGCGCGGCGGGCGGTGAGAGGATGTCCATGCTTTCCACTGCCGGCAGCAGCAGGGCGTCGATGCGGTTGAGTGCCTCGTTGTGGGTGATCTCCTTTTGCGCCTGATTGGTCAGGATGTGGGGCAGCAGCAGGCGGGGGGTCGTCGTCATCGTGGCCTCCTTTTCTTGTCGCAGGACGGGATTGGGCGACGGTATCAGAGCGCAAGGGTGGCCTCGGCCGGCCAGCCGCGGCCGACCTTCGCGCTCAGCTGATAGACGCGGATGGTGAGACTGGCGGGCAGGGCACCGAAATCGGTCTGCTGATCGGCGGCGGCATAGGTGACGGCCTCCTGGCCGGCGCTCAAGCTGCGCAGGACCTCGCCGGCCGATCCCACTACCTCCACCTCATAGCAGGCGCATTCCTCGCCCAGGGGCACATCGGCGCCGTCCAGCCATTCGCCGTTGCGGCGCGTGCGGCGGATCCAGCTGATCCGGACATCACCGCCCGCCAGCCGCACCGCCCGCAGATGCGCCGGGGACAGGGGCTTGAGGGCATTGAGCGCCACCGTCATCGTCGCAGGCGCGATGGCATCCGGATCATCCACGCTGGAGACCGGCTTGATCAGGACGGACTTGCCGGCAAAGGCCAGCGGAACCCGCGCATCGGCCAGCCCGCCGCCGTCAACCAGCACGAAGGGCTCGCCGGCGACATGGCCGGCGACCGCATGCTCCGTGCCCTGGCGCCCGCGCAGCAGGCCCGAGAGCCGGTAGCTGCCGTCGGCCTGCAGGACGGCATCGCGGAACTGGATGAGCTCGCCGCCCACCATGGCGAGATTGCCGCCGTTGAGCACGGCCAGTTCGCTGCGGGATTCGAGACTCATCTCGGGCCTGAGCAGGCGCACCACAAGGCTGTTGGCCTCGTCCCAGACGGTGGTGGGACCCGCACCCGGCGGCTGCTCGACATCCCCGATCACCGCGGGCGCATCCGTGTCCGCGACGACATCGAAGCTTTCCCCGCCATCGCGCGAGGCCAGCAGACTGCCGCTGCGCCAGCCGGCGGAGGGGCCGCCCAGGGCCACCGGCAGCAGCGGCTCGTCCTCCTCGCGCAGAAAGCCGGGGAAGTCCAGAAGATGGGCACGGGTGGGGCCCGGTGCCGGCAGCAGCACGGGGGGAAAGGGCGGCGAGCCCGGCGGCGGCGCAAGGGCGGCCGCGGGCAGGATCACGGGCACGCCTTCCAGCATCAGCCGGCCGGCGCGGGCCTCAAGCCCCATAACCAGCATCTCGCCGCCGTCCGGCAGGCGCACGCGGTCGCCGATCTCGACGGCCAGGGCATCGGCAAGCGGCAGGCCGGTGACGATGCGCTCGGCCTGGCGCTCCCGGGCGACCAGCAGCCGGTGCGCCTCGGCACGGGCCACGGCGGCATCGAGCACGAAGGGCGAGTCCACCGTCTCGATGCGCCGGCCCACGGCCTGGCGGCGGCGGGCGCGTTCGATCGCCCGCTGATAGTCCCGCGCAGGGTCGAGAAAGGCGAGATCGATGCCGACGGGCAGGCGCGAACGGTCCTGGCGGTCGCGGCTGACGGGGGCGGAAGGCCGACTCCCGCCGGATGCGGCGCCGAACAGCTCGGCATCGGGCGTGAGCGTGCCGGCATCCTCCGGGGCGAGAAAATGCAGCTGACCGGCCTGTTCGCGCACCAGCAGGTCGAAGCTCTCCAGCACCGCCTCCAGCGCCCCGCGCGCCGGCAGCTCGGCCGCGATGACCAGACCGGCCAGCGGGCGGGCAAGAGCCGGCGAGGTGGTGGCGGACACGCCGGCGCGTCCGGCCAGATCCCGCAGCAGCAGCGCCAGATCGAGATCGTCTTCCGCCACCACCTCGAAGGAGAGATTGGGAATCCGGTTGCCGAATTCGGACAGCGGCAGATCCTCGATCACCACATAGGCCAGATCCCGCATCGGCGGCGTGTCGCCCGCCCCCTCCTGCGCCTGGATCGTGGGATCGGGCATCTGCTCGGCGCTGCCCGGGTAGACCGTCATCGTGAAGGGGACGAGCGGCTGGCCGTTCTGATCCCGCAGCAGCTTGCCGTCCGCCCAGATGCGCTCGATCCGCAGGATGGGGCGGGCGCTGACCGCCACGGCCAGCGAAACGAAGTAGGAGAATTTCGTGTTCCGGCCGCCGCCGCCACCCCCGCCCTTGCCGCCGCGGGGGCGGTCATGGCGGCGCTCGTCGATCCCGCTCGCCCAGATGACATGACCGGCCACCCGCGCCCGGCCGTAGACCAGCGGGATCGGGGCGCCGTATTCGGAATCCAGGATCAGCCGGTTCCGGTCGAGCCGGGGGCGGGCGGGGCGGATGCCGAGCAGGCGCCGGTCAAGCCGGTTGCCGAGCTGGGCACCGATGAGCGCACCCAGCGGTCCGCCCAGGCTGCCGCCGACAACGCCAAGGACAAGAGTGGCCATGGCTTTGTCCTTCCTGTCTGCTGCTGCTTGGGGTCTTTTGCTTGTGGCCGTTATGGAACGCGTGTGTTGTGGCCGTTTGGTTATGACCGTTATGGAATGGGTGTGTGCCGGAACGGCTGTCCCGGCAGGCACGCCCCTTCTTTCGTCATTCGCTGCCGGCCACGGTGCACTCAGCCGGTGACATAACTTCCTTTCTCCTCCTTCGCCGGCGTGACCGTTGCTTCCTTCAGCG